>NZ_JAQIOY010000001.1:622500-1043167 GCF_028023555.1 Thalassococcus lentus | reverse complement strand
CCTCGTACTCTTTGATCATGCTGATGATCTGTTCGTCACTAAATCTGCGTTTCATAGTCCATCCTTTGCTTGGACGGATTGCTAACACCTCAGTGGCCTGATTTCAGGGGGCTGGGTCAAATCCAAAAGATGCTCGGTCTGCGGCCGGTGGTGTCACCAAAAGATGGTGACGGCTTGTAAAAGAGGTTGCCTATTCGCCGATCGCCGTACCCGGAGCCCAAAGGCAGAGAGCCTACACGCCCAGACTATTGCTTGGGATGATCCAAGTGTGGCCTGCGCCGAAAAGGGCGTTTTCCGGATGCACAATGGCCTGCGGTGATGTCAAAACGCAAAGGCAAAACCACCAAGCCGCCTATCGGTAGCCATCCGCGATAAGGCTGACTTCGCTGGAAGAGCCCAGAACAACAGCAATACGCTGATGCGGTCCTTGGGGTTCAATGTCCAGAATGGGCGCAATGCCGTCCGTGGCAGCGCCACCGGCGGCTTCGGCGATCATCGCCATTGGAATAGCTTCGTACATCAGCCGCAACTTTCCGCCCTGAGATCGGTTTTGCGCATCCGCAGGGTAAAGGAAGACCCCGCCCCGCGTCAAAATACGGTGCACATCCGCGACCATAGACGCGGTCCAGCGCATGTTGAACGTCTTGGCACGCGGCCCCTGCTCACCTGCGATGCAGCCTTCGACATAGTCTGTGACAGCATCATCCCAATGCGCCTGCCGAGATGCATTTATGGCAAACTCACTGGTTTCGGGCGGGATCTTCAGATTGGGATGCGTGAGAACGAAATCATCCGCATCTTCGTCCAGCGTAAAGCCATTGACCTGTCCGTTCAGCGCCAGCACGAACATCGTGCTTGGGCCATAGACCGCATAGCCTGCACAGCGCAGGCTGCGACCGGTCTTCAGCACCGTTCTGTCGCCGTCATTGGCAACCTGTCCAACGGCAAAGATCGTCCCCACCGAAAGATTGGCGTCCAGATTTGAAGACCCGTCGAGCGGGTCACAGGACAGGGTAAAATCTCCACGCTTAGGCGCCTTCATCCATATGACTTCACCGACCTCTTCCGACAGGACAGCCGCCACCTGCGGGCACTGTCCCAGCGCGCGGAAAAATTCGTCATTGGCCAGAATATCCAAAGGCTTTTGATCTTCGCCCTGTACGTTGTGGCAGTTGGTCGTACCAAGGTTGCCGTCCAGCGCTGCTTTTCTGACAATCCGGCTGATGGACCAGCAGGCACTGGCCACAGCGTCGACCAATGCCCCGAGATGCGGATCATCCTGTTCGTCCGCGATGAACGCGGTCAGTGATACGCGGGCCTGCCCTGTCATGAAGCCAACTGTTCAAACAGACGTGCCACCGCTTCGGCACCGGGATCCACGTGTCCGCTCAACTGTTCCGCACTGATATAAGACGCACGGCCAGCCTTGGCCTTGGTGATCGTCGCAGTAAAGGCCGCGCCCTGCCGCGCCGCGCTGGCGGCTTCGGCAAAGCCCTTGGCGTCCAGTTCATCCAAGGCAGGCTTGAGCGCATCAACCATCGTCCGGTCGCCCAGCTCCGCGCCGCCGATCTGCTGCATACGCGCCAAACCTTCTTTCAATGCGGCCACCATGCTGAGGCCACTGGATGCCGCATCCCCTGCCGCAGTAAAGAAGATTGCCAGCAGGACGCCCGATGAGCCGCCCATGGTTTGGGTCAACTCTTGCCCGATTGCACGGTAGAGTTGGGTGTGATCCGCCAGAGGCAGCCGGTCCAACGCACCGATCAGCGCACGAGCTGCACCTGCAAGGGTCGAGCCGGTATCGCCATCACCCGATTTGGCATCCAGCGCGTTCAGGTCTGCTTCGGCTTCGATCAGGATCTGGCAACATTTGGTCAAGAAAGCCGCCGTGTCCTTGTGCTCTGATGGAATTGGCTGAATGGGACGCAGCCCATCTGGCAACTCTTCGATACGAACAGGCGCAATTGCCTTGCAACCGGGCCAGGCCGAGGGACCGCAGGGCGCAGACAACCAAGCGTGATCTTCGGCGGTGAGCGGGTAAACCGAAATCGAGAAACCGCGCATATCCAGCGATGTCATCATGGCTGCGGGCCCGACAATCAGTTTGAGGTTTTTCGAGATCGACGACTTTGCCAATTCGTTCGCGAGGATCGACATCTCAAGAACTGAAGCACCGCCAAGATTGTTGAGCAGGGCAACATGGGGCTTGTTCTGCATCACCGCCGCCAGCTTGGCGCAGGTCGCGGCCATGGCTTGTTCGGCATTGTGATAGTCGATCTGCTGAACACCAGCCTCGTTGTGAATACCAAGACCCAGTTCTGCCTTGCCTTCACCAATCCGCATTTCCTTGGGTGATCCGGGGACCGTACAGGTGTCCAGCGACATGCCAATGGATTTCGTTCCGCCGATAACCCGTTCAGCCGCAACGGTAATATCTTCGAGGCTTGCACCGCTCTCGGCCATGGCCCCTGCGATTTTGTGCACGAACAACGTGCCCGCGACACCACGCGGCTGCGGCAGATCCGGCAGGGCAATGTCGTCGTCCACGATCACCATGTTGACCTTCAGACCAAAGGCGCGCGCGCGTTCTGCCGCCAGACCAAAGTTCAGACGATCGCCCGTGTAGTTCTTGACGATCAGCAAACAGCCTGCAGGGCCTGTGACCGCCAGGATACCGGCCAAAACGGCGTCCACCGATGGCGCCGCGAAGACATCACCGCAAACAGCGGCTGTCAGCAGACCTTCTCCGACAAAACCCGCATGGGCAGGTTCATGCCCGGATCCACCGCCAGAAACCAAAGCCACCTTGGATTTGTCCCAGTCGGTGCGCACAACGACGCGAATGTGGGGATAGCCGTCTAGCCGGGCAAGATCGCCGCCTGATGCCTGCAATACCCCATCGATGGCTTCTGTTACTGCCGTGGTTTTATCATTGATGAATTGGGCCATGGTTTCCTCCCTCAGGCCAGTCGCGCGCCGGAGGCGTCGAAATAGAACGGGTTATGGGGACGTATCTGAACGATGTCGCCCGATTTCAGTTCGGTGTGCGCATCCGTGACGGTTATGATGTCATGCGACTTGAACGTCAGATGAAGGCGGGTCTGATCTCCCAGATGTTCGACCCTTTGCACGAAACTGTCCTCACCTTCCCCTTGGATGATTTGTTCGGGACGCAGCCCAATATTAAGAGCGCCAGACGGCGCACCGCCGAAAATGTCTGCCGGCAGTACATTGATCCGTGGCTGACCCAAGCGGCTGGCGGCATAGATGCTGACGGGGTTTTCGTAGATTTCCCTTGGCGCGCCGAATTGAACCAGCGATCCGTTGTCCAGCACGCCGACATGGGTTGCCATGGTCATCGCCTCGATCTGGTCATGCGTCACATAGAGAAGAGTGGCACCCGAGTCGGCCTGAATTGATTTCAGTTCAACCCGCAAATCAGCGCGAAGCTTGGCGTCCAATGAACTCAGTGGTTCATCCATGAGATAAACGGAAGGATCACGAACCAGAGCGCGCCCGATGGAAACTCGCTGCATCTCACCACCTGAAAGGGCCGTCGCCTTGTTGTTCAGCTTGTGAGAGATCTGCAATATTTCAGCCGTTTCTTCGACCTTGCGGTCTATGTCCGCCTGCGGTGTTTTCAGCAGCGGAGACTTAAGTGGAAATTCGAGGTTCTGACGCACGGTCAAATGCGGATAGAGCGAATACTGCTGAAACACCATCGCGACATTCCGCTGCGCGGGTGTCAGCCCTGCCATATCACGTCCGCCGATCGAAACCTGGCCTGAGTCCGGCTTGTCCAGTCCCGACACCATGCGCAGTGTTGTGGTTTTTCCGGCGCCGGTTGGCCCCAAAAGAACAACAAAGGACCCATCCGGGATCGTCATAGTAACGTTATTCAACGCGACATCAGGACCAAAGGTTTTGGTCACACCCTTCAACTGCACTTCAGCCATGGGTCAACACTCCTTCGTTGGCCTGCGAACGCAAGGCATGTCCATGATCGTTTTCGAACACCGTGATGGTGCGTTCATCAAAGGCCAATCCGGTCGCGGCCCCCACACGGATCTTGTCTGAACTGGGAACCCGCGCCTTGACCATGCCGTTCGCTGTATCCAGCGTCACGATCTGCGTAGTGCCCAGATATTCTGTGGCCAGAACCCTGCCGCGGTAGGGTGCACCGTCATCCAGTCTGATGTGCTCAGGACGCACGCCCAAAGTCAGTTTGCCATTGGCTCCGTCGATGCTGTCCGGCACCCTGATCGAGACCTCATTCAGCCGAACTTCGTTGTGGCCCGCGCCAATCATCCCGTTGAAATCAAGAAAGTTCATGGGAGGAGATCCAATGAACTGGGCCACGAATTTTGTCGCGGGCCAATCATAGATATCCTGAGGCACACCGAACTGTTCCACCACTCCATGGTTCATGACCACGATCTTGTCGCCCATTTGCATGGCTTCCAGCTGGTCGTGCGTCACATAAACAGTCGTGGCCTCCATACGGTCGTGCAGCGCGCGTAATTCTTCGGACATGTGTTCCCGAAACTCGGCGTCCAAGGCACCCAAAGGCTCATCCATAAAGAAAGCCTTGGGATCCCGCACAATGGCGCGGCCAAGAGCAACCCGCTGGCGGTCACCGCCAGACAAACCGCCGACGGGTCGGTCCAGAATATCCGTGATCCCCAGTATTTCAGCGACTTCGCCCACCTTGGCCTTGATCTGGGACGCGCCCATGCCCTGACTCTTGAGTGGATAGCTGATATTGCCGCGCACATTCATGTGCGGGTAGAGGGCAAACATCTGGAACACAAAGGCGATGTCACGCTGGCTGGCTGGCTTTTGGCCCACCTCTTCACCGTCGATATATATCTGGCCCGATGTTGGCAGTTCCAATCCCGCCATCATGCGTAGCGTGGTCGTCTTGCCACAGCCGGATGGACCAAGAAGCATAAAGAATTCGCCATCCTCAATCGTAAAGCTGGACGACTGAACCGCGGTAAACGCCCCGAATTCCTTGCGCACGTTTTCAATTCTGATCTGTGCCATTGGGTTACTCCGGGAAGTGGCTGACGATGATGAACATGACTGTTCCGATCAGCGTGATGATGAACGAATAGGTGTAGAGGGCGATTGCAAAGGGTTGCATCAACATGATCACGCCCAACGCAATGAGGATCGAAGCGACCATTTCCCAAGGACCGCGGCGAAACCGCAGCAAACCGGTGATGAAGCTGCTCATTTACGTACTGCTCCGAATGTGATCCCGCGCAGCAGATGCTTGCGAAGCAGGATGGTGAAGACCATGACAGGCAATAGGAAGATGGTGGCACCTGCGGCCACGGCGGGCCAATCCTTGCCGCCGACCCCGATGATCGTCGGGATGAACGGTGGTGCGGTCTGGGCTGTCCCAGAGGTCAGCAGAACCGCAAAGGCGTATTCATTCCATGCAAAGATCAGGCAGAAGATTGCGGTCGAGGCGATGCCTGTGGCGGCCTGAGGCAAGACCACTTTGTAGAAGGCCTGGAACCGTGTGTAGCCATCAATCAAGGCAGCTTCTTCGTACTCAATCGGGATCTCGTCGATGAAGCCTTTCAACAACCAGACCGACAGGGAAAGGTTCACCGCCGTGTAAAGTAGGATCATGCCCAGATGGGTGTCGTTTAAACCAAGCTGGCGGAACATCAGGAAGATCGGAATGGCGACCGCGATCGGCGGCATCATCCGGGTGGACAGAATAAAGAACAGCAAGTCGTCCTTGAGCGGCACGCGGAACCGGCTGAATGCATAGGCGGCCGCGGTGCCAAGGATCATGCAAAGCGCGGTCGATCCAAAGCCGATAATCACCGAGTTCAGGAACCGCTCGCCATAGCGCGATGGTCCGTTGATAATGGTGCCCTGCTCGCGGGCGATCTTGTCATACCATGTTTTTGGCTCGCCAGCGGCCTCCAACATGTCCTGCGTGGCGCGCGTCCGGTCAGTGAACAGGTTCACGTATCCTTCCATCGATGGCTCAAAGAACACCTTTGGCGGATAGGCAATCGAGTCAGGACCAGATTTGAAACCGGTCGCGATGATCCAGAGTAGCGGCGCAATGGTGATCAGCGCGTAACCAACGACAAGCACACCGGCGAACCACTTGGTTCCCTTGGTGGGTTCTGTGACGGAAAAGCTCATCTCTCTTTTACCTTGTTGAGGGCTTTGACGTAGATGGATGCAAGGCCAAAGACGGTGACGAACAGGATTACGGCGTAGGCTGAGGAGTATCCCGTCCGCCATTTTTCAAACGCTTCACGCTTGAGATCGATTGAGGTCAATGTGGTCGTATTACCTGGGCCACCACCCGTCAGCTGGACGACAAGGTCAAACATCTTGAAGTTCTCGATGCCGCGGAACAGCACAGCCAACATCAGGAACGGAAGAACCATCGGAATGGTAATCGTCCAGAACTGGCGCCACTTGCTGGCACGGTCACATTCCGCAGCTTCGTATATGCTGTCGGGAATTGACCGCAGACCCGCGAGGCAAATCAGCATTACAAATGGTGTCCACATCCATGTGTCGGCAATCACGATTGCCCACGGCGCAAGATGCACGTCCCCGATCATCGAAAAGCTTGCGGGATCGGCGCCCGTAAAGAAGGCAACGACGTAGTTAAACAAACCAATCTGAGGCTGGTAAAGAAAGGTCCAGAAGTTCCCGACGACCGCAGGCGACAACATCATCGGGAAGACGATGATCGTCGTCCACATGTCGTTGCCTCTGAATTTCTTGTTGATCAGGAATGCCAGGGCAAAACCGATCAGAACCTGCAGCACGATCGTCCAGATGAGGAAATGCGCGGTGGCCTGCATTGTCGCCCAGATGTCCGGGTCCGACAAAATGCGTTCATAATTGCGCAGCCCCACCCATTCCACATCGCGGTTTGGTCGGTTCACGCGATAGTTCGTAAAGCTCAGCCGGATCGTCCAGATCAGTGGAAAGATGTTGACGGCCAGCAACAGGAAGATTGTCGGCGCCACAAATATCCAGGCGATTGTACGATCCGACAAGCCGCGAATGCGGCGCGCCATTGTCTCTGGCGTGGCCTTTGCGACCTTGTCGACGGGTGTGTCAGTCATTGTATTGCCTCATGGCGCCCGGATGACCCGGTTGTTTGGTATTCTATGGAAAGGCTCCTGGCGGACGATGATCGCCGCCAGGAGAAGTGCGGGTTTTGTCGAAACCCACCAGGAAGAAGCTTAGAGCTTGCCTTCGTCCTCGAAGACTTCGGTCCAATCGCGGACCAGGCCATCCAGAGCTTCCTTGGCGGTTCCTTCGCCAGCGATGACGAAGTTGTGCACGCGCTCCTGCATAGGCAGCAAAAGATCCGCATAGGCCGGTTCAGCCCAGAAATCTTTCACGATTGCCATGCTGTCGAGGAAGGTCTGAGCATAAGGTTGGCTTGCCGCAAAACCCGGATCTTCAACAACTGCTTTCAGAGCGGAATAGCCACCCAGTTCCCACCAACGGGACTGAATTTCAGGCTGCGCGAACCACTGAATGTATTCCAGTGCAGCTTCCTGCTTTTCCGAGTAGGCAACAACGGAAATGCCCTGACCACCCAACTGAGCGAACTGGCCCGATGGACCCGCTGGGTTTGGGAAGTAGCCAGACTTGCCGCCGCCAACATTGGGGTCTGCTTCGACACCAGGCCAGATGAAGGCAAAGTTCATCTGCAGAGCAACCTGACCGGATTTATAGGCGTCGATGTTTTCGCCCATGTACCAGTTGGAAGAACCCGGAGGTGTCGCTGTGTCGTAGAGTTCTTTGTAGAATTCCAGACCTGCGACGGCACCGTCAGAGTTCACAAAGCCTTCGAGATCGTAAGGCTTGTCAGGGTTTTCATAGAGGAAACCATAGTTATAGAGCGCGTTGGTAACCCCCATGGTGATCCCTTCGGACCCACGCTCTGTATAGATCGCTGCGCCATAGACAGTTGTGCCGTCGATGTCGCGACCCTGGAAGAACTGCGCGATGTCCTTGAGTTCTTCGAGTGACGCAGGAACCGCAAGGTCGCGGCCGTATTTTTCCTTGAACTCAGCCTGAATCTCAGGACGCTCGAACCAGTCTTTGCGATAGGTCCAGCCAACAACGTCGCCAAATGCGGGCAGAGCCCAGTAGTTCGGCGTATTCTTGGGCCATTCGGAATAGCCGGTCACTGTTGCCGGGATGAAGTCGTCCATAGTGATGCCGTTCGCATCAAAAAAGCCGTTCAGCTTCACGTAGTGACCATTTTCAGCGCCTGCGCCGATCCACTGGCTGTCGCCGATCATCAGATCGCACAGCTGGCCGCCGGAATTCAGCTCGTTCAGCATACGGTCTGCAAAATTCGGCCAAGGCACGAATTCAAAGCTCATGTCGTGCCCGGACTTTGCTTCAAAGTCTTTCGACAGCTCAACCAGAGCATTCGCCGGATCCCATGCTGCCCAGCAAAGGGTCAGGTCTTCGGCAGCTGCGCTGCTGGCCACGCCCCCCGCAACAAGCGCCGATACGGCCGCTGACATAAGGTGTTTGGTTTTCATTTGGAGTTCCTCCCGATTGGTCCACTGCGACCCTCCTGCCGCAGCTTGACTGGCAAAATAGGTAAATGAGGTACGTACCTCAGTTCAAGCATTTTTTGAGGTACGCACCTCATTTTTGTTTGCCCTTGAGGTCAGAAGCGGAGATGATAGGCTAGTTTCTCTCAGTAAATCAGGGCTTTTCATGCCAATGAGACCAACGACAAAAGATCTCGCCAAAGCAGCTGGTGTTAGCCTTGCTACCGTTGACCGTGTGCTCAATGGGCGCACGGGCGTGAGGGAAAAGACCGTAAAGGCCGTCAACGAGGCGATCGAAAGAATCGGCTTCGAACGCAATCAAGTTGCTGCGACATTGGCCCGTCAGCGTGGCTATCGGTTTGTCTTTGCCCTGCCCCGCTCGGGCGACGAATTTCTGGAAGAAATTGTCGATCGCATCCGCGAATTCGACAAAGCCGGTCGCGCCGAAATGATCGAAGCCGACGTCATTCGAATTGATGACCACGATCCCCACCGCGCCGCCCGTACTCTTTCGCGCCTCTCGCCCGAAGATCTGGATGGCATCGCGATCATGGCACCGGAAACACCCCAGATTCGCGATGCCCTGCACAGAATGCGTGAACGTGGCATTCGTACGATTCCGTTTGTAGCCAACCAACAGGAAGAGGGCGAAGAAGGCTTCGTCGGCATCGAAAACCGTGCCGCAGGCGCGACCGCCGGTCGTTTAATGGGGCGTTTTCTCGGTGGGAGGTCAGGATCAATCGTCGCGCTGACCGAAACCACCCAGTCCCGGGACAGCCTCGAACGCCGCTTGGGCTTTGATCGCATCATAAACCGTGACTACCCTGATCTACGGATACTCCCCACGCTCGAAACACACGGGGACCCCGGGCGCGCACAACATGTTCTTCGCAATGCATTGAAAGCCCATGATGATGTCGTTGGACTGTACTTTATGGGTGCCGAAGCCCGCGTCCCGATCGAGGTCGCGCGCGTCCTCAATGCCACCGAAGGGCGCGTTACCATCGCCCATGAACGCACACCCTCGACGGAAAACGCCCTAAAGGATGGCACGGTCGACGCCGTTATCCACCAAGACCCCGGACATCTGGTGCGCAGCGCCGTGCGAATTTTACGAGCGAAATGCGAGAACCGGACAACGCTTGCATCCCAAGAACGCATCCGCACAGAAATCCTGATCGCAGAAAATATTTGACCGCCGCAGCGGATCGTTCAGCTGGATCCACCGCGTATCAGCGTCGGGGTTAACTGTAGGTTTATCGGCGTGGAATCCCTGTCTGCCTCTAATACCGACTGAACCAGTCGCCCAAGTTCTGTGCCGATGCGGTCTGCGCCCACGTCCACAGTTGTGATCGTCGGATTTGAAAGACCCGCAACCTCGAATGCACCGAACCCGGTAACTGCAATGTCCCCCGGCACCGATACGCCCAATCGGGTCAGAACAGAAATCGCGCCAAAGGCCACAGGATCAGACACGCAAATCAGCGCGTCCAATTCCCGGATGTCCCGTGCAAACCGTTCGACGGCTTGCGCACCAGCTGTCATCGAAATAGGCGCTTCGCAGGCCTCAAGCACTGTCACGTCAGGCAGCCCCAAAACTTTGACCGCATCCAAGACACCACGGCGACGTTCTGCGCCGCGCCGGTCACTGTCACCGATGGCGCCGAGGTACCCGAATTTTTTCCGACCCGTTTCGGCCAGATGCTCAACGATCATGGTCATTGCGTCCGCGTTCGAGAACCCGACGACGTGGTCAACAGGATCATGTGGCTGATCCCAGATTTCAAAAACCGGCCCATCCATGGACTGCAGCAGTTTTCTGGTTGCCTCGGTGTGGTGGCCCCCGGTCAAAACAATCGCCTCGGGTCGCCGCGCCAGCAATTGGCGCACAAGACGCTCTTCCTCATCCAGCCGATAGTTGGTGACCCCAAGAAGCAGCTGCAATTCCGTGTTGGCCAGCGAACGGGTCAGCGCGCGATGCGTCGCTGCGAAATTCGCGTTGTTGATTGAGGGCAGCGTGACCGCAAGAAATCCGCTGCGCTGCGCACGAAACGCCTGTGCTGTACTGTCATAAACATAGCCCAGCTGCTCGGCGGCATCGCGCACGGCTGCACGCGTGGCGGCGTTCACGCTGCCATCTTGCTTGAGCGCGCGCGACACCGTCATCGGCGACACACCCGCCTGACGGGCCACATCGCGCATCGTTACCCGTCCGCGCATCCTTCCCCCTGTTTCTCAGCCTGCGTAAGCGTTCAGTTGTGTGACGTGATGATGAATACGGCCGTCAAAGTATTGCGCAACAATCTCACCCGTCACCTCTTTGGATTGAAATCGAGCCGGGCACTCTAGCGCAGCATTCATAACATCCAGATCCGGATAACTGATTGCAAGGATCAAAGGAAACTCGGGCGCGCCTTCATCGCGGTCTTGGCCAAACATGACACGGACATCGGTGTTTCCGGGAAACTGCCTCCAAAGCGGGACGAGCCGTTCGAGAACAGCGTTGCGAAATGCTTCGGTCTGTCCTGGCTTCACAGACCCCTCGAACAATGCAAATCGGGTTATCATGATGCTATCTCCTGCTTGGTTCCTTGAAAAAATTCCATCACGGCCGCCTGATCTTCTCCGCCGAGTCCGGCTGCCGTCAGCATTCTGTGAATTTCTGCGCAGAGCGCCGTCATTGGCATCGACGTTCCCGTTCCGCGCGCCAAGTCCGCTGCCATGTTCAGATCTTTGACCATGTTGTCGATCCGCCCGGTCCGGCGATAGTCACGGCTGGCCATACGCGGCATGTATTCCTGCAAGAGCGCACTGTCAGCACGACCGCCGGCAAGCGCTTGGGGGATTTTGGAAGCATCCACACCGGCATCCTGCGCCAGCTGCGTGGCTTCTGCGATCGCCAGAAACCCCAATCCGCACAAGACCTGATTGATGATTTTCGTTGTCTGGCCAGCGCCCGGCCCACCCATATGCGTGATGTTCGAAGCCACATCACCCAGCACCTCACGCGCTTGTTCAACGTGGTCCGGCAGGCCACCCATCATCAGGGTCAGCTCGCCAACCAAAGCCTTGGGCGCACCGCCTGACAGAGGACTATCGACCCACCCAAGTCCGTGCTCCTCAGCCATCCGTGCGAATTTTCGTGTCGCTTCAGGATCGATCGACGACATGTCGATGATGAGCGTCCCCGGCGCAGCGCCATCACTGATCCCGTCTTTGCCAAACACAGCCAACCCAACGATTTTCGAAGCATTCAGACTGGTGATAACTGCGCGAGCACCCTGCGCAGCCTCAGCGGCAGACTTGGCCGGGCGCGCGCCTTTCGCGACCAGCGCCGCCACCCGTTCTTGGTCCAGATCGAAAACAGTCAGACTGCGCCCGACTTCCAGCAATCGCTGACCAATTGCACCGCCCATGGCGCCTGCCCCGACCAAGGCAATTGAATCGCTCATATCATTGTCTCCTTCACATAACTTTCCGTCTGCCCAATCACCGACGGATAGGACTGTGCGATGTTGATCCGCGCACCGAGCTCTCCGGCGGCCAGCCCCTCAAGCGCATCGAACTGGCTTTGCAGCAGCGAGACGGGCATGAAGTGACCCCGGCGCGCATTGACCCGCGCCTGAAGGATTTCAGGGCGTGCATCGAGATGCAGGAACCGGACCGGCTCTGGAACGCGGTTTCTGATCACGTCACGATAGCGGTGTTTCAATGCGGAACAGCCGATCACGACCGGGCCCGGTGTGTTTGCAAGCGTATCCCCCACGATGGCCAGCCAGGGCATCCTGTCCTGATCGGTCAGCGCGTGGCCAGCGGCCATTTTCTCTACGTTTTCTTGTGGATGCAGATCATCCGCATCGATGAACGTCATATTGCACAGCACGGACAAAGCGCGCCCGACCGAGGACTTGCCGCACCCCGATACCCCCATCAGAACATAACACCGCATTAGAGGGATGCCGTGATTCCACCGTCAACGAACAACGTGTGCCCGTTCACGAAACTGGACGCGTCCGACGACAGAAAAACGGCTGCGCCGACCAGTTCTTCGACATTGCCCCACCGTCCGGCTGGCGTGCGCTGTTCCAGCCATGCGCTGAATTCCGGATCAGCAACCAAAGCCGCGTTCAGTGGAGTGTCGAAATAGCCCGGCGCGATCGCATTGCATTGCAAACCCAGCCTGGCCCAATCCGTCGCCATTCCTTTGGTCAGATTGGCGACCGCGCCCTTGGTCGCGGTATACGGTGCGATTCCGGGGCGGGCCAAAGCCGTCTGAACCGATGCAATGTTGATGATCTTGCCGCACCCACGCTCGATCATGTGCCGCGCAACCGCTTGGCCCACATGAAAGACGCTGGCGATGTTTGTTTGCAGCAGGCGTTCGAAGGCATCGGCGGGGAAATCCTCAAGCGCTGTGCGATGTTGCATGCCGGCGTTATTGATCAGGATATCGATCGGGCCGCTTTCCTTTTCGAACCGGTCAACAGCTTTTCGAACTGCGTCATGGTCCGTGACATCAAAAGCAAGGGATTCTGAACCCGGGATCAGCCCGGACGCAGCCTGCAGTTTCGTTGCATCCCGGCCGTTCAAAACGATCTTTGCACCGGCATTGGCCATTCCCTGTGCAAGCGCAAATCCAATACCCTGTGATGACCCCGTAATCAGCGCTCTGCGGTCCTTGAGTGAAAACAACGATAGATCGCTCATTGGCAGCCTCCCCATGCTTCAGCGCAAGCGGATCACCCCTTGCGCTTGTAAATGTTACCGATACCATGTTACCGGTCACATAAATTGTCAACAAGGATTCGCAGATATGTCTAAACCGGTGATCTTGCAGGTGGGCCCTTATCCCGAATGGGATCAGAAGCCAATCGATTTTGCCTTTGAATCCAAACGCCTGTTCGAAGCAGAGGATTACCAATCCTACTTAAAAGAACACGGGCCAAGCATTCGCGCAATTGCCACTCGGGGTGAATTGGGGGCCGACTCAGACATGATCAATGCCTGCCCAACTCTGGAACTGATCAGTGTCTACGGGGTCGGCTATGACGCGGTCGATCTGGAAGCCTGCAGGAAACGCGGTATTCGCGTGACCAACACGCCAGATGTGCTCACAAACGATGTTGCCGACTTGGGTATTGCGATGATGCTCTGTCAGTCTCGCGGAATGGTTGGCGCAGAAAAATGGGTCCGCGACGGATCGTGGGCCGATCAAGGCCTATACCCATTGCAGCGCCGGGTTTGTGGTCGCCGTGCAGGTATCCTTGGACTTGGCCGCATCGGCTTTGAAGTCGGCAAACGTCTGGCCGGCTTTGACATGCAAATCTCTTACTCAGACATTTCCGCCAAAGCTTACGCCCCGGACTGGACCTTTGAACCGGATCCGGTAGCACTCGCCCAGACCAGCGATTTTCTTTTTGTGACACTGGCAGCGTCTGCGGGCACAAGGCACATCGTCGGCAAAGAGGTGATCGAAGCCGTCGGACCAGATGGCATGATTATCAACATCTCGCGCGCATCCAACATCGACGAAGACGCATTGATTGCGGCCTTGTCCAGCAAATCGCTGGGCTCTGCTGCTCTGGATGTCTTTGAAGGCGAGCCCGCCCTCGATCCTCGGTTTCTTGAGCTGCCAAATGTTCTCTTGCAGCCGCACCATGCAAGTGGCACCGTCGAAACACGGCGCGCCATGGGTCAGCTATTGCGGGATAACCTGACCGCACATTTCCAAGGCCACCCGCTGCCAACCCCAGTTCTGTGAGAACCGCCATGAAAGCAATCGTTGCACACGCCGCCAAAGATCTCAGGCTGGAAGATCAGGAGATGCCAAGCCCGGGGCCCGGCGAAGTTCTGATCCGGATGGAGCGCGGCGGGATATGCGGCTCGGACCTGCACTACTACAATCATGGTGGGTTCGGCACGGTCCGTTTGAAAGAACCGATGATCCTCGGCCATGAGGTGTCCGGAACCATTGAGGCGTTGGGGGCTGGTGTTGAAACCGTCCAGATTGGCGATCTGGTGGCCGTATCGCCCTCGCGGCCCTGCTACACCTGCGCCTATTGCCAGAAGGGCATGCAGAACCATTGCATGGACATGCGCTTTTACGGCTCGGCGATGCCGTTTCCGCATATTCAGGGCGCCTTTCGCGAATACATGGTTGCGGATGCACGACAATGCGCCCCGGCCGCCGGTCTCAGCGCGGCAGAGGCCGCGATGGCGGAGCCTCTTTCGGTTGTCTTGCACGCAGCCAAACGCGCGGGCGATCTGATGGGGAAACGCGTATTGGTGACAGGCTGTGGCCCAATTGGTCAGTTGGCTGTTCTGGTGGCGCGCGCCTGTGGCGCCGTCGAAATCGTTGCAACTGATGTGGCCCCCTTCACGCTGGAAATGGCTCAAAAGATTGGAGCAGATTCCGTTCACAACGTTGCCGAAGATCCGGGCGCCCTCGACCAATATGCACCCAACAAAGGCAACTTTGACGTCTTGTTTGAATGCTCTGGAGTGGCTGCTGCCCTTGCCGCAACGATCCCTGCCTTACGGCCCGGCGCGGTTATCATGCAGCTTGGGCTGGGCGGCGACATGACGCTACCCGTTCAGGCCATGACAGCCAAGGAGATCGAACTGCGGGGGTCTTTCCGATTTCATGCCGAGTTTTTTGAAGCGGTTGAAATGATGCAGGCCGGACGGTTGAAGGTAAAGCCGCTGGTCACCCACGCACATGGTCTTGAAAACGCAGTGGAAGCCTTCGATCTGGCATCCGATCGTTCGCAAGCAATCAAGGTGCAGATTCAGTTCTCGTGACCGTTTGCCCCGACGACAGCCAGAGCAGCACGCGCAACCGCGATGTCCTGCTCTGGCGAGCCTGATCCAACGCCGATTCCACCAACCAGCACACCTTCGACAATGATTGGCAGTCCCCCCCCGAGCCCGGTGACCTGGCCCTGTGTTGCGGCTGCAATCTGATCTCGCACATGCTCTGGAATTGCATCGGACGGCGCCCCGATAGACGCCGCTGTCCGCGCCTTGGACAACGCGCTGCGACGCGACAAAAACTTGGACCGGCACATGCGGATTTCGCCCAATGGCTCACCACTGGCGTCCACGATGACGATACATTGCGGTTGACCAATGTCTTCTGCCTTGGCCACGGCAGCCTGCAACATCGCCAACACGCCGGTATGGGTCAAAGACCGGGTTTCCACGACGAAATTCATAGCGGAGAGACACCGTTCACGTTGAGATAGGCCGAATAGAGCGAGGTGGTGCCACAAATGAACAACCGGTTCAGCTTGGGCCCGCCGAAACAGACATTGGCCACCAATTCCGGGATCAGGACCTTACCGATCAAACGACCATCCGGCGCGTAACAGTGCACACCATCGGCAGCGGAACTCCAAATGCGCCCATCTCGGTCCAGACGAAAACCGTCAAACAAACCATTGGTGCATTCCGCAAAAATCTCACCGCCCGACAACGTCCCATCCGGATGCACAGCGTGACGGCGGATATGTTTCGGGCCATTTTCGTGGTGGGTCGCGCCGGTGTCGGCGATATAAAGCAGGCTTTCATCCGGCGAAAATGCCAGGCCGTTTGGCTTGAGATAGTCATCGGCCACGATTGACAGGGTTCCGTCCGGAGCAACCCTGTAGACATGGCACGCGCCGATCTCACTTTCGGCACGATCACCTTCATAGTCCATGAGAATGCCATAGCTGGGATCGGTAAACCAAACCGACCCGTCCGATTTCACCACAACATCATTGGGGGAGTTCAGCCGCTTGCCCTGATACTGATCCGCAAGAACAGTGACAGAGCCGTCGTGCTCCGTTCGGGTCACCCGGCGCGCCAAATGCTCGCAGGACACCAGCCGCCCCTGCCGATCAACGGTATGGCCATTCGAATTGTTGGACGGCGCGCGGAACGTGGAAACCGATCCATCTGTTTCATCCCAGCGCAAAATGCGGTTGTTCGGGATATCTGACCACAGCAGATACCGACCGGCGGCAAACCAGACCGGGCCCTCGGACCAACGCGCCCCGGTCCACAAACGTTCAACACGGGCATGCCCAATCACGCAGGCTTCGAAATCTGGCTCGATCACTTCAAAGCCGGTTCCTTCAATCACCCCGTACATGTTTGCCCCCTTGCCTCATTCGCCGAATGCCCCATCCAATGGGAACACGCCTGTTGCCCGGATGCGAAGGATCCGGCCCCCAGATTGCCTGATAAGTATCGACTGCGCGTCCCCGCCTTTGCAGGATAACAAAGCTGACGAACAACGCCAGCCACCACGCGGCGATCGTCAACCACATCCAGTTTGGCGCGTTTGCCTGCCAAAGCCCCAGCACGATGGCTGTCATTCCCAGCAAAACTGCTGCGTATCCCAGTATCTTGTGGCTCCATTCGAACATGATCCGCCACGGTGTCATGTCATAGTGATCCCCGCGCAGGCTGCCATCCTCTGCGGGCGCTGTAGGCCCGCCCTTGGTGCCACGGAAAACACCCAAAACCACCTGAATAACCAACAGACCAAGCACGGCATACCCGACGCGCCCGTGCATTCCATCGCCCGTTGCAGAGCCCAGAACCAGCGCAAGTCCTAGAACAGACAACAGCACGACACCGACCTGACCCATCCAGTGGCTGCGCCACCAGACTTGGTTGTCCAACTCCTTTGGCCAGTCTTGCCCCGGAAGCACTTTGAAAAACCGTGCAGCGATCACGGCCAGTGGCGCCAGCACTCCCCAGGCCAAAGTCATGACCCGTGCGTGCCAACTGATGGCAAACCCGACCTCATGCGCGCGCGCCGGGTCAAAGGGGGCAAGCAGCCAATCCATCAGCCTTTGACCGCCCCTGCCGTCATACCGGTGATGATCTGGCGGCTGGCCAACAGCGTGAAGATGATGGGCGGGATCGCCAGCAACATACCCGTCGCCATGATGACACCCCACTCCACGTTGAATTCCGACATGTTGTTCACGATCAGGATGGGCACCGTTTTTGTGTTTCTGTCCGACAACGCCGAGGCCAACAGGTATTCGTTCCACGCGATGCGAAACGTAAAGATTGCTGCAGCCGCAAGACCGGGTTTGATCAGGGGCAGGACCACTTTGAAAAACACCTGAAACGGGCCCGCCCCATCCACGCGCGCGGCCTCTTCGAGTGATTTGGGCACCTGCACGATGAAGCTCTGCAAAATCCAGATGACGAAAGGCAGGTTCATGGCAACATAGATCAGGATGATGCCGGAATGCGTCCCAGCGAGGCATACATCACCCCGTCCGCCGAAAGCATCGCGGATTGCGCCGCCGATCAAGCCGTCTTTGTCGAGGCAGAATTCATTATTCCAAAGCCCAAATACCGGAACCAGCAAAACCGCGGGCGGCACCATGCGCACCATGAGCGTCGTCAGGCTGACGGTATCGCGTCCCATAAAGCGGAAGCGGACGAGCGCGTAGGCGGCCATACAGCCGATCACCAATGTCAGCATGGTCGAAACCAGCGCGATAATCAGAGAGTTGATAAAGGCCCCGCCGAACTTCAGAGAGCAGAAATCAAGGTGTTCCGGTTCGTACCAAAGCACATCGCACAATGCGGTTTCATAGTTCTGGATGGTCGGCAGGAACAGTAGGCCAGATGTGCCAGAAATAATGTCAACGTCCAGCTTGAAGCTGTTGATGAACATCAGCAGCACCGGGCCAACGGACATGAAGACCAACAAGGCAATGACCGCATAGAAGGCCGGGTTTTGTTTTTCGTATGACTGACTCATTGGTCATCCTCCGAAGCAGCCCGGATGCGGGCGGCACGTGCTTCTTGCCAGCGGGTAAAGGCAAACATCGCCATGGTCAGAAGAAGCAGCAGGATCAGCAGGTAATTCGACATGGCGGCGGCAACGCCCAACTCGCGGAACTCGGTGGCAGTGCGACTGATGCGCAGAGCCAGAATTTCTGTGGACAGCCCCGGACCGCCCTCGGTCAGGACAAGGATCACTTCAAGTACCTTGAAGGCATCGATAAGCCGCAGCAGCCCTGTCACGATCAGAACTGGCATCATCAGAGGCAACTTGATGTGCCAAATCTGCTGCCACGCCGTCGCCCCATCGATGCGTGCGGCCTCCAGCGCGGATCGCGGCAATGATTGCAGCGCCGCCAATGACAGAATGAAGATAAAGGGCGTCCATTGCCAAATGTCCGCAATGATAACACTGAGCAATGCGTGTTGGCCCAACCAGTCAACGGTCGGCAGCCCAATGCTTTCAAGCGTTCGGTTAAACGTGCCAACCGTGGGGTGGTACATGTACCGCCACATCAGACCAACAACGACCGGCGCGATCATCATCGGCAAAATGAACATGGTCCGCAGCAGTGACATGCCCCGTATGTCGCGATCCAGCAGCAGCGCCAGACCGACGCCAATCACCATTTCGACAACCACGACAACAAAGGCAAATCTCAACGTGACCCCCAGACTTTCGCGGAAGTTCGGGTCGTTCCAAAGCGTGACATAGTTTTTCAGACCGACGAATTCGGCTTCGCCGATGGTCTGGCTTGGATCCCAGGCCCGGAAGCTACCCCAGATCATGTAACCCAAGGGGTATATCAAGGCGATTGCCATGATGACCGCCGCTGGGGCGAGGAACATCCACGGTGTCAGGCGATTGGCCCTAGCAAGAGACATGGGTAAGGCTCCGGTGGTGGGTAGAATGCTGTCTCGGCCCGACCTGTGTGTCGGGTCAAAAAACCGGGGCGATCATACACCGCCCCGGCAAGGAGGAACTTACTGCCAGGTGTAGTAACCGGCCTCTTCCATCACGGCTTTGGTGCGTTCTGCCACGCCATCCAGAGCGTCCTGAATGTCCAGATCTTCGGTCAAAACCTTGGACAGGGTTGTGCCCAGATCCGCATTGATCTTGCCCCATACAGGGATGATCGGACGCCAGTCAGGATCGGCATGCTTGAGCGCCTCGCCGAAAGTGGCCATATGCGGGAACTTGGCATTCACGTCCGCGTCCGCATGGGTCGAGAACCGCGATGGGTTTCCGCCTGCCAGCGCAACAAGCTTGTCGCCCTTCTTGGATGTCAGCCACTGCATCAGCAGAAAGGCAGCTTCCTTGTTTTCCGCGTTGGCCGGGATACCAATCCCGAAACCACCTGTCTGGCTGCCGCGGCGAACACCCTCTGGATGCAGCGCCCAACCGACTTTGCCCACAACTTTGGACTTGTCCGGATTGTCGATCTGGCCGGCAACAACGGTGGTGTCGAGGAACATCGCAGTGTCCCCATTCAGGAAGGCGCCCAGCGCCTCACCAAAACCAAAGTTTGTCGCGCCTTCAGGGCCACAATCCACAATAGTCTTGAGCGCTTCCGCCGCTTTCACACCGGCCGCATTGTTCACGATCGGGTTCCAGCTATCGTCAAACACGCGTCCACCCAAAGGCGCAAGGTGTAGCAAGAATGCATGCGACGCGTGATGGCCCGATGCAGCCCGTGACGACAATCCGCCCATTCCCGGCTCGAGCTCAGGAATTTTGCAGGCGATGTCGAGCATTTCGTCGTAGGTCTGCGGAACGTCGAGACCGTGCTTGTCAAAGATATCCTTGCGGTACCCCAAAACGGAGGTTTCCGAACCGTACGGAATGCCGAAAAGAGACCCGGTTTTTCCCTCAAGGTAGCCTTTGTTCCCACCGGCAAAACCGATGTTGTACACGTAGCCGTCGATCAGATCGTCAGCATCATAATTAGGATCGCTGAGCTTGGGATTCATCACGTATTTGGCAAGGTTTTCGAGCTGATCTGCGTAGACATAGTCAGCCTTGGAAAACACCACATAGGCGATGAGGTCGTATTCACCCTCTTCCTGACCCAACTCAAGCGTCTGGCGTTCGCGCATCTTGAGATAGGGCAACTGGTCAACTTCGACTTCGATGCCGGTTTCCTTGGTGAATTCCGGCAGGATTTTCATCACCGCGTCATAGTGCGGATGCGCCGGGAAATTCACGATAAGCGTCGTTCCCTCGTAGTCGGCATATGGATTGGCAAAAGCCGTCCCTGCCATGAGTGTCGCCACGACACTGGCCTTGATTGTCTTGAGCATTCTATCCTCCCATTTCATGCTTTAGATTGCGATTTCGGATTGTTGATCGAACAGATGAACCCGCTCAGGGTTCACTGCGAATGTCAGCGTTTCGCCAATGGCCATGGGCGTTTCTGAGTTCACCTCGACGGTCACCCGGTCCGGCCCGGCCTTGCAGAGCAAGACGGATTGGGCGCCGACGTATTCGGACACTTCGACCCCCAGTTGCAGCGCCTGATCCGATGGCGCGGCACTGTCGAAAGTCAGGTCCGACGGCCGCACCCCAAGGACCACGTTGCGCGAGGAATGGGCGCGGGCGACAGCGGCTTTGGCGTCAGACAATCGCAGATCGAAACCCGCTCCCTGCACAAAAACCGCACCGTCACGCTCGGACAGTTCCCCGTTGAGAAAGTTCATCGGCGGCATGCCAAGGAATCCGGCTACAAACTTGTTTACCGGACGTTTGAACAACTCTTCCGGCGTGCCCTGTTGCTGGATGTATCCGCCATGCATAACGACGATCCGGTCAGCCAGCGTCATGGCCTCGATCTGGTCATGCGTGACGTAGATCATGTTTTTCTCAACGCGGGCCGACATGAGGGCCAATTCTGCCCGCATTTGCCCCCGCAGCTTGGCATCGAGGTTGGACAGCGGTTCATCGAACAGAAAAATGCTGCTGTCTTTCGCAAGCGCCCGCGCCATGGCAACCCTCTGGCGCTGCCCGCCGGACAGGGCACCCGGTTTGCGGTGTAGGAAATCAGTCAGGCCGACCATCTCCGCCACTTCACGCACCTTGGCATTGATTTCGGCCTTGGGCCGGCGGGCCAGACGCAGCGCGAACGAGATGTTCTGCGCGACATTCATATGCGGGTAGAGCGCGTAGTCCTGAAACACCATCGCGAGATCGCGATCCTTTGGCTCGAGATGGCTGACCGGTTTACCGTCGACAAATATCTCGCCGTCCGAAACATCTTCGAGCCCGGCGATCATTCTCAGCGTGGTCGATTTCCCGCAACCAGATGGCCCAACAAGAACGGTAAATTCATTGTCTGCCATATCAAGCTCCACGCCGTGCAGAACTTCGACTTCGCCATACCGTTTGACCAGTTTATCCAGACGTATTTCTGGCATGCTTCCTCCCTATTCCGGCACGAATATGCCGGCAAAGCAGCTTTGTTACCGGTCACATTGCTATATTGTGACCGGTAACACAAGAAAATTCCGGCACCCCCAAAACTGCAAGGACGACACCCTATTTCAGTATCATTTCAGTTACTTGGTGCTTTTGCGCAGCTCTGGGACGACGGGAATGTCAATTCTTTTATTGGTCCCGATCGCCTCTGGAGAGGCCAGTAATGCCCCAATCAAGCGGCCTGCTTCTGAGCCGATTCGTTTCGGATCAACGATCACTGTGGAAATTGTCGGTTCAGAAAACCGAGACACTTCAAAGTTACCAAAACCGGCCACCCCGATCTCGTCCGGCACGCTGATCCCTTTGGCCTTCAATGCCGACAGCACACCAAAGGCAGGCGCATCCGAGACGCAGAATATACAGTCCGTATCCGGAAACCGGTCCAGCAGCTCCTGCACGGCCCCGGCACCGTCTTCGATAGACATGGGCGGCTTACCTGCCTGAACAATCCGATGGCTTTTCAACCCGGCACTGTCCATCGCCGCAAGAAAACCGGCGCGCCGTTCCGATCCGCGCGTCCAATCATCAGCCGCTTCGCCCAGAAACGCGATGTTCTGATAGCCAAGATCGATCAGGGCCCGCGTCATGTCGCCTGCCGCCTGAAAATTCGAAAACCCGATGGTATGGCCAATTGGCTCGTCGGGACGTTCCCAAAGCTCGACAACCGGAATACCAGCATCGCTCAAAAGGCTCCGGGTCCGCTCCGAATGGCCGTCGTAGGACAGCACGATGGCTTCGGGTCGCCTGCGCAACATGACTTGCACCAGATCTTCTTCGCGATCGGCTGAATAGTCCGTGTGTCCGAGCAGGATTTGCAGACCCAGAGTCTCAAGCTCTTCGGTCAGCGATTGGACCGTTTCGGCAAAGTGAAGGTTGTTCAAAGACGGAACCAGCACGGCAACGAAACCAGTCTTGCGCGTCGTGAGGCTGCCAGCCACCTGATCCGGCACGTAATTCATATCACGCACGACCTGCAAAATACGGTCGCGTGTTTCCTTGGAAACAGGACTGTCTTTTTTGAGCGCACGCGAAACCGTCATCCGGGACACACCGGCAGCACGGGCAACATCCCGCATGGTCACAGATCTAGATGGTTTATCCGTATGGGACACGCAGGCCTCGTTGATGTTACCGATCACAACTTTCGCCCAGCAGGCGTGCCGTTGCAAGGCTCAGCCAAAGCAGAACACAATGCGCAGGCCAATCAGCGCGTAAAAGCTCAGTCGTGTCTGGGAAAAACCAAGGTGGCAGCCCGTAGGGGAATCGAACCCCTCTTTCCAGGTTGAAAACCTGGCGTCCTAACCGATAGACGAACGGGCCATCCTTGGCGTGAGCCGCGTTCTATGAAATGCCGGGGCTGCTTGCAAGTGCAAAGTTACGATTTTCGCACGGTTTTCGCGATGTTTTTCACAACGGGAATACAGGCTGCATTCCCAATGTTTCTCAGAACCTTAGCAGATCAATCAGAGGTTTTGGCAGCGTCTTCCAGTCGTAATTGTACCTGACGGCGGCCACCCCATTCGTTGATTTCCAACCGCCCGGCCAAGTGAAACCGGCTGCCGCCGTGATTCACGAGGGCTGAACCAAGCGGTCCGTCGAATGCGCCAAAGGCGATCCCATCCAATCCTGCGCCCATCCCATCGTCACAGCGAAGCTTCAAATGACCGGTTCCCACCTGCTTGGCAAACGAGATCCGCGCATCAGCAATCGCAAAGCGTGGACCCGGTGCGCCCTGACCGAACGGACCCGCCCGCTCCAACTGCTCAAGCAGATCAACCGTCGCCGCGCCAGGCATCAACATGCCGTCCAGTTTGAGATCAGCTGCGCCACCCTGCCCAGCCCCTTGCTTGGCCAGTAACTGCGAAAGCCGCTCCATCGCAGGTTCAAGCTGATCAGCGGCGACCGTCAGACCCGCCGCCATTCTGTGACCACCGCCCTTGAGCAGCAAACCTTCGGCCGCAAGACGTTGCACAGATGCGCCCAGATCGACACCGCCAACAGAACGACCCGATCCCTTCCCTTCGTCCCCGTCCAATCCGATCACGACTGCGGGGCGCCCGGTTAGTTCCTTGAGCCGCGAAGCCACAATCCCGACCACGCCCGGATGCCATCCGGCTCCGGCCGCCCAAACCAATGGTGCGTCCAAACCACGCTCTTCAGCTTGGGCCAGTGCAGCAGCGCGCACCGATGCCTCGATTTCGCGGCGCTCAGTGTTCAAGGCATCCAGCCGTTCAGCCATGGCACGCGCTTCGTGGGGGTTGTCGCTTGCCAACAGGCGCGCGCCCAAATCCGCCTGACCAATGCGGCCACCCGCGTTCACGCGCGGGCCCAGAACAAACCCCAGATGATAGGATGACGGTGCGGTTTCCAGACGCGCCACGTCAGAAAGCGCCACAAGACCCGGCCGCTGACGGCCTGCCATTATGCGCAGTCCCTGCTGAACCAAGGCGCGATTGACACCGCGCAGCGGCGCCACATCGGCCACAGTTGCCAGCGCAACAAGATCCAGCATCTGCATCAGGTCCGGGCCTTTCTGACCGGCCTCACGCATTTGTCGGCCGGCCTCGACCAACATCAGGAACACCACGGCCGCTGCGCAAAGATGGGCTAGACTGCCGTCTTCATCCTGTCGGTTGGGGTTCACGACCGCCAAGGCATCTGGCAGAGTTTCGCCGCCAAGATGGTGATCAAGGATCACGACATCGGCCTCTTTGGCCGCCGCGATGGCGTCATGGGAAAGGGTTCCACAATCGACGCAAACGATCAGATCGTGGTTTGCGGCCAGCTCACGCATCGCTGTTGGATTGGGCCCATAACCCTCATCAATCCGGTCCGGCACATACAGTGTCGCGGGCAAGCCCATCTGGCGAAGCCAATCAATGAGAAGCGCCGCCGAAGTTCCACCATCCACGTCATAGTCAGCAAAAATCGCAATTTTCTGGCCAGACGTCACAGCGGCCACAAATCGGCCAGCCGCGGTTTCCATATCCCGCAGAACCCGGGGATCAGGCAGAA
Organism: Thalassococcus lentus; assembly: GCF_028023555.1. Taxonomy (NCBI): domain Bacteria; kingdom Pseudomonadati; phylum Pseudomonadota; class Alphaproteobacteria; order Rhodobacterales; family Roseobacteraceae; genus Thalassococcus; species Thalassococcus lentus. The sequence continues at coordinate 1,018,309 of NZ_JAQIOY010000001.1, read as the reverse complement.
GGTCCCTCAGCTTGGGCTCAAGATAAGTCTGCGCCTCTTCGGCTGGCACACCCAACCGGGCCAGAACCGCACAGAGCGCGCGCGGCAACCCGCTGCGCTGCGCCATGGCCTCGGCTTGCCGCTCAATTTCTGTAGAAGGGCCGACCCAGCGCCGCCCCGTCAAACTAGTTTCGACACCCAGATAGGCCAATGCGCCCTGCGCGATCACGCGGTGGGGTTGCGATAGACCATCCGGCGCAACGAACCGGTTTTGGACCGCATCAACAGAGTTTCGACTGTCAGCCAGCCCACTTCGCGCTTGATGCCCGGCAGGAGCGACCCGCTGGTCACGCCCGAGGCCGCAAAGATGACGTTGTCTGTAACCATTTCGTCGCGGGCGTAGATTTTGTTCAGATCAGTGATACCCGCCTTGGCAGCGCGGCCGCGTTCATCGTCATTGCGGAAAAGCAACCGGCCGAAGATCTGGCCGCCCATACATTTGAGTGCCGCAGCAGCAAGGACACCTTCTGGCGCGCCGCCCTGCCCCATGTACATATCGATACCGGTCACGTCCGGTTCTGCGCAGTGCATGACACCGGCCACATCACCATCCGTGATCAGGCGAATGCCGGCACCTGTTGCGCGTACTTCGGCAATCATGTTTTCGTGGCGAGGGCGTTCCAGAATGCAGACAGTGATGTCACGCGGCGTGCAGCCCTTGGCCTTGGCCAGCGCCTCGACCCGTTCGGTCGGCGTCATGTCCAACGAAACAACACCGGCGTCATACCCAGGTCCAATGGCAAGTTTGTCCATGTAAACATCAGGCGCGTGAAGCATTGTGCCGCGCGGCCCCATGGCAATCACGGTCAACGCGTTCGGCATGTCCTTGGCGGTCAGCGTTGTGCCTTCCAGCGGATCAAGCGCGATATCCACGCCCGGCCCTGTGCCGTTGCCGACCTCTTCACCGATATAGAGCATCGGCGCTTCGTCGCGTTCTCCTTCACCGATGACAACCACGCCGGAAATGTCGAGCTTGTTCAGCTCTTCGCGCATCGCGTTCACCGCGGCCTGGTCGGCGGCTTTCTCATTCCCGCGTCCAACCCAGTCTGCGCTTGCGATGGCGGCCTGCTCGGCAACCCGGGCGAGACCAAGAGAAAGCATACGGTCGTTGAAATCGATTGGCGAGGTCATGTCAGGGGTCCTTGCGAGGTAAATAAGCTTGGCTGCGGTTTAACGTGACCCTAGCCATCACGGCAAGGGCACGCAGACAAACGATCAGGGATTATGGCCAAACGGCATGTTTCGTCGTGCGCCCAGGCAAATGGCGGGTTTCACACTTGCTCGATCCGAAGCGCCACAGGGTCGCCGTCAACAACTCCGGTCTGTGTCATTCCGACAAGTGCCTGCTCCAGCGCGGCACGGGTCGTTTTGTGCGTCACGATCAAGACCGGAGCGGTATCGTCGCTATGATCATACTGGCGCATACGGTTGATCGAAACGCCAGCTTCACCCAGGACGCTTGCGACCTTGGCCAATGCACCGGGTTTGTCGAACAGGGCAAGCCGCAGATAATAGGGGGCAGGCGTGGTTGCCTTGGCTGCCGGGACGGATTTCAAAGTGCCTGCCGGCTGTCCGAACGTGGTCAGGCGCGTGCCGCGCGCGATGTCGAGGATGTCGCCCAAAACAGCACTGGCTGTCGGCCCTTCACCAGCACCAGCGCCGCGCAATACGATTTGCCCAACCTGATCGCCTTCGATGACAACCATGTTGGTTCCACCAACCAACTGGCCCAAAGGCGAGGTCGCCGGAACAAGACAAGGGGCCATACTTTGTTCGAGCCCGCGGCCCGTCAGACGCGACACGCCAAGCAGTTTGATCCGGAAACCCATATCCGCCGCCTGACGAATATCCTCGATGCTGACGCGGCCAATGCCTTCCAGTTCTACCGCGTCGAAGTTCACCTGCGTTCCGTAGGCAATCGAAGCCAGCAAAGACAGTTTGTGCCCAGCATCAATGCCGCCCACATCAAGGTTTGGATCAGCTTCCAGATATCCAAGGCCATCCGCTTCGGCAAAAGCTTCATCATAGCTCAGGCCTGCGTCTTCCATGCGGGTCAGGATGTAATTGCATGTCCCGTTCATCACGCCCATGACGCGATCGATTTCATTCCCGGCCAGACCTTCGGTCAACGCCTTGATCACAGGGATCCCACCCGCGACGGCCGCTTCAAAGCGCAGAACAGCGCCATTTGCCTCGGCCAGCTCCGCCAGAGCTTGCCCATGATGTGCCAGCAGGGCCTTGTTTGCGGTTACCACATCCTTGCCCGCGCGCAGCGCGGCTTCGGTCGCCGCTTTGGCAGGGCCATCACTGCCGCCCATCAATTCCACAAAGATGTCCACGTCGTCGCGCTTGGCGAGTGCGACAGGATCGTCTTCCCAGGCATAGGCATCAAGATTGACACCGCGATCCTTGTCGCGGCTCCGCGCCGATACGGCGGAAATTTCGATGGATCGCCCCGTCCGCTCGGTCAGCAAAGCAGCCTTTTGACGGACGATTTTGACCACTCCGGCGCCCACTGTACCCAGACCGGCAATTCCGAGGCGCAGGGGGCTGGGGTTCTGGTTGGGCATGGCGCGGCTCCTTTGGCGCAAATTCTGATCGTGCATCCGTTATCGGGAATGCGGCGGCCGTGCAACGCCAAGGCGCGCGCGCTGCGCACTTTGCCTTGCTGCGGTGTCGCTGCTGAAACTGTTTGCCGAATTATTGTTCGCGCAGGGCAGCCGCCTTTTGGCGCAGACGCTTTATTCTTTGATCAATGCCCACTGGCCCGACACTCTGTGCCTGAAGCCGTGCAGCGCGTGCGCGCAAGCCGGCCACACGCCCGGTAACCTGTCCAATTTGTTCGATGGTGGCCCGCGGCTCCGGTCCCTTCAGCAGCTCATCCATCGGCAATAGCTTGGGATAAGGCGCATCCTCCAGACCCGGGGTCTGAACGGCATCCAGTTCTGGAAACTGGGTGCATCCCGAAAACGCGCTGGCCAAGACCAAGGCGGCAATCGGAACCCAATGCGGACGGCGGACACACAACATGATGGTCTTGTGCCGCAAGCGTCGCGCGGGGGCAAGCATTGCGCTTGATCTGAACGCATGTTCAGTTACGATCCGCTCATGGCAAGAACACAAGGCAGTCACGCTCAGATTACCGGCCCGCGCATTCGCGAGGCGGCACTTCATCTGTTTGCGGAACATGGGTTTGCCGCGGTTTCCATGCGCCAGATCGCGGCAAAGGTCGGCGTTCAGGCCGGTGCTTTGTATAATTACACGCCGGACAAACAGGCCCTGCTTTTTTCGCTTCTCAAGGGCCATATGGATGAGCTGCTTTCCGCCGCTCCGGATCAAACCACCGCATCTCCGCAGGACCGGCTAGAGACATTTGTGAAGTTTCACATCGAGTTTCACCTGCAGAGGCATGAGGCTGTTTTCATCTCCTACATGGAACTGCGCAACCTGACGGCCGAGAATTTCGAAGTGATCGAGTCCCTGCGCCGCGCTTATGAAAACCGGCTTGAGACAATCCTTCGCGATGGGGTCGCTGCTGGTGTGTTTTCGGTTCACGACACAAAGCTGACCACGATGGCAATCATCGCAATGCTGACCGGGATTACCACGTGGTACAGGGATGGCGGCCGATTGTCGGCAGACGAGGTCAGCGCAACCTATTGCGACATGGTTCGAAAGGCCGTTGGCGCCCTTTGAAACCGGGCAACTGGCCCATCATGCAAAATCCAAGGTTCCCCTCGCCCGTCCCTTCCGGTAATCGGGTGATCAAACCTGAAAAGACGACCCTTCAAGGCGACGCAAATGGCACGGCATCTAATTACTTCGGCAATCCCTTACATCAACGGGATCAAACACCTCGGAAACCTCGTCGGCAGCCAGTTGCCCGCCGACCTGTATGCCCGCTACTTGCGCGCCCGCGGTCACGAGGTTCTGTTCCTTTGCGCAACCGACGAACACGGCACGCCCGCAGAACTGGCGGCCGCAAAGGCCGGCAAGCCTGTTGCGGAATACTGCGCCGAGATGTGGGAAGTGCAAGCCAAGCTTGCCGATGGCTTTCGCCTCTCTTTTGATCACTTTGGGCGATCATCGAGCACGCAAAACCATAAGCTGACCCAGCATTTCGCAGGTGTCCTGGCCGATCAGGGATTGATCCGCGAAGTTTCGGAAACGCAGATGTATTCCAAGGCCGACGGTCGTTATCTGCCCGACCGTTACATTGAAGGCACCTGCCCGAACTGTGGCTTTGACAGTGCCCGCGGCGATCAGTGTGACAACTGCACCAAGCAGTTGGACCCGGTTGATCTCATCAACCCGCATTCGACCATTTCCGGCAGCACCGATCTGGAAATGCGCGAGACAAAGCATCTCTATCTGCGACAGTCCGAAATGAAAGACCAACTCGAGGAATGGATCGACACCCGCGAAGGCTGGCCGGTTCTGACGACCTCGATTGCCAAGAAATGGCTGAACGATGGCGACGGGCTTCAAGACCGTGGCATCACGCGCGACCTTGATTGGGGTGTTCCGGTACAGCGAGGCGACGAACCCTGGCCCGGCATGGAGGGCAAGGTTTTCTATGTCTGGTTCGACGCGCCCATCGAATACATCGCCTGTTCACAGGAATGGGTCGAAGCGGGCAAGGGTGACGACTGGGCCCGTTGGTGGCGTACCGACAAGGGCGCAGACGACGTGCGGTATACGCAGTTCATGGGCAAGGACAACGTGCCGTTCCACACGCTCAGCTTCCCGGTGACCATTCTTGGCTCGGGCGAGCCGTGGAAGCTGGTCGATTACATCAAATCGTTCAACTACCTGAACTATGACGGCGGCCAGTTCAGCACCTCGCGCGGACGGGGCGTCTTTATGGATCAGGCGCTTGAAATTCTGCCTGCCGATTACTGGCGCTGGTGGCTACTCAGCCATGCGCCGGAAAGCTCGGACAGTGAATTCACCTGGGAGAATTTCCAAATCTCCGTGAACAAGGATCTTGCCGACGTGCTGGGCAATTTTGCCAGCCGTGTGACCAAGTTCTGCCGCTCCAAATTTTCAGAAGCCGTGCCAGAGGCTGGCACTTATGGTCCCGACGAAGATCGGCTGATTGCCGCCCTGACGGACAAGCTGCGCGAATACGAACAGCACATGGAAGCCATCGAGGTTCGCAAATCCGCCGCTGCGTTGCGCGCGGCTTGGGTGCTTGGAAACGAATACCTGCAGGAAGTCGCGCCGTGGACCACCTTCAAGACAGATCCGGACAAGGCCGCAGCGCAAATCCGCCTCGCCCTTAACCTGATCCGCCTCTACGCTGTGGTTTCTGCGCCCTTCATCCCCGATGCGTCCAAGCAATTGCTGGACGCCATGCAAACTGATGACCGCAACTGGCCCGATGACGTTCCGAGCGCACTGGCTGCTTTGCCCGCTGGCCATGCCTTTGCCGTGCCCGAGGTAACTTTCAGAAAGATCACCGATGACGAACGCGCAGAGTGGCAAGAGCGCTTTGCCGGAGTGCGGGAGTAGCGAAACAAGAGAAACAGCCCGTGTAGACATTTTGTGCGATTGGGCTGAGCACCTTCCAGATCAATGCCTCAGGGCGGCAAATACCATTGCCTCAATGCTTGCCATCAGCATGTCCGGCTTGCTGGCGTCGATCGACCCTCTTGCAGCAGCGCCTTCTATCAAGTCAAGAATGAGGTCGGCGGTGCTCGTATCGACAATGGAAGGTCCAAAATCCTTGCTCTCGACGCCCTTGAAGAGCAAGGATGTCAGCGCCTCGGCAAGTGTAGAGCGCGCCTGTAGAAAACGCTCTGCGATATCGGGCTCTCGCATCGCTTCTGCCGCGATATCTAGGTACAAGATTGCCGCGTCATGATCCGAACAGTGTTGAAAATATGCCCGGGTGAATTCCCGCAGACAAACTGAAGGCCGCACATTTCGCATCAGCATTTCGACAAACGGGTCAACAGATGACAGTTCCAACTCGGCCAGACCAATCAACATGTCATGTTTGCTAGGAAAGTGATTGTAGAGATTTCCCAAACTGACGCTTGCGCGTTTGGCAATCTCTCGCATGCCCGTCTGATGAAAGCCTCTTTCAACAAAGCAGGCTGCAGCCGCATCCAAGACCTGCTCGCGGCGCTTTCGAGATGCGATTTCGCGATTGTTCAGAGGGCTATCCATTCTTCTTGGTTATCCGGCAATACCATATGCTTTCAAGAGTGTATGAAGCGCCTTCTCAACAACAGCCTCATCCGTTTCCGACGACAGTTCGAGCGCGACCGGTCCGCCGTTAAACGCAACCAAAACCGGAATTTTCGCGATCGGATACAGATTCACCCACGTATTGAAATACCCCGGTGGCAAGTCGTTAAATGGCGTGACAAGAAAATGAGCGTCACGATCCCAAAAATCGTCTTCGAACTGTAGATAGATCTTATCCAGCGTACCAAATCCAAGTTTTGAAATCGCTGTTTGGTGACGTGTTGGCAGAGCAGGCGTGAATTGAATGTGATCGGACTTCAGAACACCAAGCGGTACGGTGACAACCACCGCATCGAAGGCCGAATTGCCTCGTGTCGAGGCGACCCGCACATCAGTACCGCTGTAGTCGATATTCGTAACCACTTCCTTTAGCGACGTAACGTAGTCACCTTCATAATTTTGCAGGACTTGATCGTACCCATCAGGGAACAGATATTCGTCACCCGAATAGTCTGATCTGAGCAAATAACCCCAAGTGTTTAACGACCCCGCTCCGGTTCCCGCATGATTGTTGAAAAGAGCGATCTCCTCGAACCAGTCTGGCAACTCATCGGCGTTCAGGAGCGCCCCATCGCGCCGTATAGCCAAAGAGTCTTCTAGCGATATCGCGCGGTGCATGCCGGCACGTTCAATCTCGGGCACAAGCGGATTGCCATCGGAGCCATGCAACCAACTTGCGCCAAGATCGGCAGAAAATCCTAGTTTACGGTCGGTATGAATTCGACCCCCAATCCTGTTTCGGGCCTCAAGAACCTCAACGTCGCGCCCTGCCTCGCTCAGAAGCTGAGCGGCTACAAGCCCTGCAATACCGGCACCAATGATGCCAATCTTCCTGTGGGTGTGATCCAGCAACTTGGCCGCAACCTGACGACCCGATTCAAGCGCCGCATGCACTGAACTGTTGCGATCTGGGTTCACCGCTTCGCCTGCAAAAAATACTCTGTCGGATACTGGCGTGCCCAAGTGCCTATGGTGTTTACTCCAGGCCCCGCGCGCCAAATGAGAATACGATCCAAATGAATAGGGGTCGCGGCTCCAGTTCGTTCTCAGATAGCCGACGGGCTGTGGATATTTTTGACTTTGTGACAACGCAGGCCAAGCTGAAAATCCAGCAAACGCTGAGCTGGCGGCGCCACCAATCACGGTTCTGCGTTTCACAAGCATCTCGAATCTCCGACAAAACAAATCACAAGAAAAATGAACGATCGTTCGTTCATTGTAAAGATCAACCTATCGCAAAAGACGACTTGCCCGGCTCGAGCCGACTTGTTTGTATTTCAAGTGAGGTTTCTAGAACTTCAGTCTTGGGATCTCAGCTTTTGCCAGGGGTCATTCAACCGCTACGAAGAGATCTCATTGTGTCGCACAAACACCGCTGGCTGCCGTTCGGCCTTGAGTGCCCATTCCATCTGTGCGTCGGTTTCAATAGCGCAGGGCCGAACACTGCGAAGACGGTCCAGCGCCTCATCAGGTGCCTCACCGGCTTCGATCATCAGGCGCAGGGCAACCATTCCCGACCGACCACACCCGCCCCGGCAATGCACCAGAACACGTCCACCGCCCAGCATGGCACGCCGCGCCCGATCACTGATCTCGGGCCATTGTTCTTCGAACTCCGGCCCCGGCACGCCGTAATCCTCAATGGGCAGATGCGCCCAGCGCGTGCCCTTGTCCTGAATATGCTGACCCAAATCCTGCGCGCCGACAGCGACCAGTTCGACCTGTGTCACAAGCGAAATGACACAAGCCGGTGTCCAGCTGGAAATATGCTCCAGATCCCCGGAAAAATCACCGCCACAGCCGGGCAAAGGTGAAAGCGCCAGAATGCCACCGCCCACCGGCAGCGCATGAATTACAATCGTTGTGGCATCGCCGGACAGACTAGAGCTGACGGGCTCGGAATGTGTCACAAGCATTCATATCCCCCAATTCATAGCCTCTGGCGAACCATCTGGACCGTTGCTCAGATGTGCCATGCGTAAATGTATGCGGCTGCGGGAAGCGCCCGGCGCGCCGCTGCAAATGGTCGTCTCCAATCTTGCGGGCCGCGTTCAGCGCTTCCTCCAGATCGCCCGGCTCCAGAAGGCCGCTCACGTTCCGGGCCCAAACCCCGGACAAACAATCCGCCTGCAATTCCAGGCGGACCGTCAACGCATTGGCCTCCACCTTGGAAACCTGCTGGCGCATGCGGTTTACCTCACCCAGAATACCGACTTCGTTCTGCACATGGTGGGCCACCTCGTGCGCAATCACGTAAGCCGCCGCAAAGTCGCCGCGTGCGCCAAGGTTTTGCGACAACGTCGCGAAAAACTCTGTGTCGAGATAAGCTTTCTCATCGGCTGGGCAGTAAAACGGACCGGTGGCCCCGGATGCACCCCCACATGGCGACGAGGTCTGACCAGAAAACAAAACCAGCACCGGTGGCTCATAAGGACGGCCGAGTTGATCCGGAAAAACCTGTCCCCATACCTGTTCGGTCGTGCCCAAAACCCGTGACGTGAATTCCGCAGCGCGCTCTTCTTCCGCGGTCAAAGGCCCCGCAGACGTCTGGTCTTGTGGCAAACCCTGTTGAAGCAGTGGCGTAACATCAATGCCGGCAAAATAACCGACAGCCAGAACGAGCAACAAACCCACCCCACCGATTTTGGCACCGCCTCCGCCATTCGAACGGCGGCGGTCCTCAATATTACGGCTACCGCGCAAACCACGCAGTTTCATTGGTCCCTCCCAGATGGTCCGGAGGAAAGGATACACATCACGGCGCAAAGGCCAACGATTCGCCACTTTCACCGATTGCTTGGTTCAGACAACCTGCCCCGGATATTTCATGGCCCAGTCGCGCAGGAACTCTGAAATATCGGCCCGACCGGCGTTCAGTGCCGTTCGCCGGGGCAAGGCCACGCCCGCCGTCAGGGCCAGACGCAGACATTCCAGATAGTCGCGGCCCTGCCTGCTGGGATTGTTTTCCGAGCCATGAATGATCGTCGAAAGCAACGTGCCGCCATAACCGTTCACATGGGACAGATCAGCCTGCAGATTGATGAAGTATTGCATGACCTCGGGCAAACCTTCCCAGCCTGCGACATGCAAAGGCGTCAGCCCTTCGGAATCAGGCGCATCAAATGGCAAACCCAGCGCCACCAGCCTTTTGACATGGCCCAGACGCCCGGGCAGATGCAGAATTTCCCGGATCAGATGCCGGTATGCCTCTGGCAGCTTGGCTGGATCGATAAACTGACCCGGACTTTCAAGGCCATCCGCAGCCCGGGCAAGCAATACCTCTTCCGGCGTCAGTTCGGCCGTTGCACCCATCGCCTCGATCGCTCGGGAAACTGCGCGATTGCCATGAACCCGCGCGAAACCATAAGCGTTGGCGCCGCGATAGACGCGGTTTGGATCCGCCCCCGCCTGTATTAACAGGTCAGTCATTCGGGCATCAGATGACCGCCGAGCGGCCTGATGCAGCGCAGGGCATACCCATGGTTGCTCCCCTCCGATTTCGGCATCGTTGAAATCATCCGCTTGGGCACCATGCGCGATCAGCATCTCAACCGCGGTGTGATCGTGGAAATCCATCGCCCGCAAAAGCGCGTTGGTTCCATGCGGGTTTGCCCCCGCCTCAAGAAGCATGCGCAAACCATCATGATGCCCAAGCTCCGTAGCATGATACAGGGATTCCCCATCATTTGGGTCCGCACCGTTGTCCAGCAACCAACGTCCCAAAACCATATTGTCCGCGTGCCCGATGGCACCGTAGAGCGCTGACAGCAGATGATCATCGCCTTGTTGGAACGGATATCCGTCGTTGACGTCCGCGCCATTTGCCAAAAGCATATCGGCCACCGAAACCATGCTTTCCTGCAGATCTGGCCGCGCTTTGTGCCACCGCGAGAAAGCCAGATGCAAAATTGGCCGCCTTGGTCCGATCTGCCGCGTCGCGTAACCCGGATCATCCGCCAGCATCCGCGCCACTTCGCTCTGATCGTACAAAGCGCACGACAGGCCAAAGGCCCCCTTGTTCAGATCTGGATACTGATCCAGCAGCGCCGAAACCTTTTCGTTCTGACCGTGGTATAGCGCAAACTTCAGCCGTTGTTGCGCAGCGGCGCGATCCAGCCCAAGTGTCTCTGAGGCCTTTACCAAGGCAGGCCAGCTTTCGAAAAGCGTTTCACGGGCTACAACATGCAACGCATCTGCCAGCTTGATCTCTGCCCTCGCTCCGAGATGGCTTTCCACTCGGTGTCGGGCGGCGGCTTCACCGGTATCAAACGCCTTTTTCAAACGCTTGGCATCACGGCGCAATTGTTCAGTTGATTGGGATTGGGTCATTCGGATCTCTCCTCGCAAGCCCGATGGTCCGTTAAACCAGGCAGGAAAGCCGAATATGATAATCGTTCGGACTTCAGGCAGGTGCGTATCCACGCTTTCCACGGACCAGGCAGCCCCCTGCATTGGGCTAGGCCAGCGTAGCAAACGCTGGCCTACGGAACAAGCGCCCGTACAGGCGATCTTCTTCGCAAAAAAGGGCCGCAACCCGACTTGGTGATCGCTTTGGGCGGTGGACGCGTCTTGCCCCCCGGCGTAGGCTATGTGGGTTCTGACTCGCAAAGGCATCGCATGACCGACAGTCCTCAATATCAGGTTCTCGCGCGCAAATATCGCCCGGAAACCTTTGCCGATCTGGTCGGACAAGAAGCAATGGTGCGCACCCTGCGCAACGCCTTCAAGGCTGACCGCATTGCGCAGGCCTTTGTGATGACAGGCATCCGGGGCACCGGTAAAACGACAACAGCGCGGATCATTGCCAAGGGCATGAACTGCATCGGCGCAGATGGTACCGGCGGGCCGACAACGGATCCTTGCGGTCAATGCGAACATTGCGTCGCCATCATGGAAGGCCGCCATGTCGACGTGATGGAAATGGATGCCGCGTCCCGAACCGGCGTGAATGACATCCGCGAAATTATCGACAGCGTGCACTACAGGGCGGCCTCAGCACGGTACAAGATTTACATCATCGACGAAGTGCATATGCTTTCGACCAGCGCGTTCAACGCATTGCTCAAAACGCTCGAAGAACCCCCCGCGCACGTCAAGTTCATCTTTGCCACGACCGAAATTCGCAAAGTGCCGGTCACTGTCCTGTCGCGATGCCAGCGTTTTGATTTGCGCCGTATCGAGCCCGAAGACCAAATCGCCATGTTGCGCCGCATCGCAACGGCCGAAGGCGCTGAAATTTCGGACGAGGCATTGGCGCTAATCACCCGCGCCGCCGAAGGGTCCGCTCGCGATGCGACCTCACTGCTGGATCAGGCGATCAGCCATGGCGCCGGAGAAACCGGGGCAGACCAGATCCGTGCCATGTTAGGCCTTGCCGACCGGGGGCGGGTCATGGACCTGTTCGAGCATATCATGCGCGGCGATGCCGCCACAGCGCTGAGCGAGCTTTCGTCGCAATACGCCGATGGTGCAGATCCTCTCGCTGTCTTGCGCGATCTTGCCGAACTGACACATTGGATTTCGGTGGTCAAAATCACGCCTGACGCCGCCGAAGACCCGACGATCGGCCCCGAAGAACGCGACCGCGGTCTGGCCTTCGCAAGCGGCCTTGGTATGAGGCCCCTCAGCCGCATGTGGCAAATGCTGCTCAAGGCCATCGAAGAAGTCAGCGCAGCGCCCAGCGCGATGATGGCCGCGGAAATGGCTGTCATCCGCTTGACCCATGTGGCCGAACTACCCTCACCCGAGGAATTGGTGCGCAAACTCAAGGACAGCCAGCCGCCCGCCGGTCCCGGCCCATCTGGTGGCGGCCTTTCGCAGGGCGGTCACTCCGGCGTACAGGCGACCAGCAGCACCCTGCCCGCTCCGACACATACGGCTCCCTCCGGCCCCACAGCCGTCTCCGGAGCACAAGCCGCGACCGCCATTGCCACAGATCAGGCCCTCGCCCGTTACCCGACCTTCGAGCACGTGATCGACCTGATCCGGGCAGGCCGGGACGTCAAGCTGCTGGTCGAGGTGGAAACCGGACTGAGGCTTGCGGCCTATCAACCCGGGCGCATCGAATTCACGCCTACCGAAAATGCAGCCGCCGATCTCGCCCAGCGCCTCGGCTCTGCTCTGCAAAGGTGGACCGGCAATCGCTGGGGTATTTCAGTTGTGGGCGATTGTAATGCCCCGACGATCGCCGAAGTGCGCGATGCCGAAAAAAACGCACTGCATGCCGAGGCCGCTGAACATCCACTGGTAAAGGCTGCGATGCAGGCGTTCCCCAAGGCACAGATCAAGGAAATCAGGACCGCACAGGACCTTGCCAACGAAGCCGAGGCCGAAGCTCTGCCCGAGGTGGAGGACGAATGGGATCCATTCGAGGAATGATGGGTTTGATTTGCCAGCGGGATGGTGGGCGGGGCGACGGCGCAGCCGAGCGGCGCGCAGCATCCCTTTCGGCTGGTTTGATCCTGCTTCCTGGGGCGGCGGCTGCAGAGGTTTGCGACAAGACACGCCCGGACTGGGACGGAACCCCGCAAAGCATGATCTCCGAAGCAATTGGCCTGTTCCTGTCTCCGGCAGGGCTGTTCTTGTGCGCCGCCATGGCAATGGCACTGGTCTTCCGGCACGCCATGGGAACCGCAATCGTAGCGCTGCTCTGGTCGTTCTTTATCACCGCTTTGGTCATGGGGCTTGATGATCCCATCCGCGCGGCAGCCGTGAACGAAGGATGCGTTGCGCCTCCGACCTTGTTCATCGCGGCTTCGACTGCAATATGTCTTGCAGCCGTGACTTACACATTCCGCCGCGAAAAGCGGCTTTGATACAAACAGGAGTAGACGATGCTGAAAGGTCTGGGAAATCTTGGCGACATGGCCAAGATGATGAAATCGGCACAGGAAATGCAGGGCAAGATGATGCAACTGCAGGAAGACCTCGCCGAAATGATGGTCGTCGGTGAATCCGGAGCGGGCCTCGTCAAGGCAACTGCAACAGCCAAGGGTGAATTGAAGGGCCTCGATATTGATCCTTCCATTTTCAACGGTGACGACAAGGAAGTCGTGGAAGACCTCATCCTTGCTGCCATCAAGGACGCGCAGACCAAGGCCCAGGATCGCAGTCAGGAAGAGATGCGAAAACTGACAGATTCAATGGGTCTGCCGCCGGACATGAAGCTGCCATTCTAATTCGATCATGATGTTTCTTCCCGGATCCAAGGGCTTTTTCCGTGTTGGGCCCATTGCGCTGTTGCTGGCCTTGGTCGCAGCGGTTTTCTACCTGGTCCGGGTCGGAAACATTGCGCCTGAGCGATCAACACAAGAAGCCTTCTTTGTCGGCACGTTGATCGCCAATTCCGCTGCGGCCCTGTTTTTGGCTGGCGCTTTGGGGCGACAGGTTGGCGGCTTTTTCGAAATGATGTCGCCCGGCAGCGGCGGGCCGGTACTGGACCGCATTTTCAATCAGCGCGGAAACCTCGTGATCGCGGCAATCCTGACCTTGCTGATCGCCGGATCAGTCTGGTCCATCGCGCCATGGTCGGCCGAAGCCTACGCCAAGCCGGGATTGGACGGCCCACTGGTTATCCTGCTCTTGCTTGTGAACGTTCCGATCGGGCTCGCTGTCGGGGCGCTCGTTCACTATTGGTGGGAAGCCTATCGCGCGTGGACCGGCGAAGATCTGCGGATCTTCCCTTTGCCGCGCAAAAAGCTCGTCCGCTACACCATGATCAACACGACAACCACCGTGACCGCCGCGGTGATCGCCTGCTCCACCTTTCTGGGCCTGCGCGTTTCTGTCTTGCAACCCGATCTGGCTATTATCGTCTTTTCGGTGGTCTCGCTGATGTTGGTCGGCGCAACCTATGTCGTCCCTCTGTTCAGCCTGTCGACGCGGTTGCACCTTTCCAAACATGACCTTCTGGGTGAGATCGAAGAAGAACTTGCGCATTGTTTTCAGGCCCAACACGCGGACGATCTGCAAGGCAAAGGCGATCAGGTACAATCCCGGGTCGATGGTCTGCTGGCCTACCGCGAAACTGTTCGAAACATGTCGACCTTTCCGCCAAATGGCGAATACTCTTTCACGACAGCCGCTGGCGTTGTGATCTTGGCATTGCTGCCTGCCTTTATTGACTACATACTGTCACAAGGCCTTTGAACGGCGCGGCCAGCACAGCCCCAAAGAGCGGTGAGCCATGAGCAGAAACGACCCCATCGCAGCCCTGATTGATCTGATGGCTCGACTTCCCGGATTGGGCCCACGATCCGCGCGGCGGGTTGTTCTGCATCTCATTCGAAAACGCGGCGCATTGCTGCAACCCCTGGCCGATGCCATGCAGGCAGTCGCACGGTCTGCCCGCGAATGTTTGAATTGCGGCAACGTGGGCACTTCTGACATCTGCGAGATTTGCGAGAGCGAGGCTCGGGCAACCGGCCTTTTGTGCGTCGTCGAGGACGTTGCAGACCTTTGGGCCATGGAACGGTCCGGTGTCTTTCGAGGGCGCTATCATGTTTTGGGAGGAACCTTGTCTGCCCTGGATGGTGTCGGACCAGACGACCTGCGAATCCCGCAACTCAAATCCCGCTTGGCCAGCGAGGGGATAACAGAGGTGATCCTCGCCCTGAACGCGACAATCGATGGCCAGACAACCGCCCACTATATCGCTGACGAACTGGGCGGCGCTGTTTCGGTGACGTCCCTCGCGCAGGGTGTGCCGATTGGTGGCGAGTTGGACTATCTGGACGACGGAACCATCACGGCGGCTTTGAACGCGCGAAAGGCCTTTTGACATCGGTATGACAGAAAACAGACGCGTCATTATAACCGCCGGAGCCTCTGGGCTGGGCAGAGCCATGGCCGAAGCCTTTCTGCGCGCCGGGGACAAAGTCGCAGTTTGCGACGCCGACCCCGATGCGGTGACAGCAATAGCCCAAGACATCCCCGAAATTCGTGCAGTGGTCGCGGATGTTACGGACAAAACCGCGATGGACGCGTTCTTTGCCGGGCTCGAAGACGACTGGGGCGGAGCAGATGTTGTTTGCTCGAACGCCGGAATTGGCGGGCCCGCAGGGCATATCGAGGATCTGGACTTTGAAGATTGGCGCCGCTGCGTTTCAGTCAACCTCGATGGGGCTTTTCTGACTTGCCGCTGGGCCGCGCGGGTGATGCGCGCCCAAGGACACGGTTTGTTGCTTCTGACCAGTTCGACATCCGGCCTTTTCGGGTTTCCGCAACGCTCACCCTATGTCGCTGCCAAATGGGGGATCGTGGGGATGACCAAGGCGCTGGCATCTGAATTGGGTCCTGCCGGCGTGCGCGTGAACGCGATTTGTCCCGGCGCTGTCGAAGGCCCGCGCATGGATCGCGTCATCGAAATGGAAGCACAGGCACGGGGCGTTGATCGAGACGACGTGCGCCGAGGCTTTTCCGAAGGTGCAGCCCTGCGGCGCTTTGTAACCGCCGAAGACGTCGCGGCCATGGCGCTCTTTCTCGCTTCTCCCGGCGCATCGTCCATCACCGGTCAGGCCATGGCCGTGGACGGCCACACAGAACGATTTGTCTGATACGGCGTAAACTAACTGTGCGGCACTGCACCTGCTAAGGCTTTGGCCACAGATCCACACCACTCAATCGAGAAGACAAAGAAAAACCCCTGCCGGCTGGCAGGGGTTTCCATCAGGTTGCCGATTGGCGAACTGATTATTCTTCGGCTGCGGGTGCTGCCTCTTCGGCTTCTGCCTCGTCCTCTTCTTCGTTCTCAGCAGAACGCAGGCCGGACGGTGCCGAGATGTTCGCAATCACAAAATCACGATCGATGGTCGGCTTCGCGCCACTGGGCAGATCTACCGACGAGATCGTTACAGTGTCGCCAACTTCCAGACCAGTCAGATCGACTTCGATCTTCTCGGGGATGTCACCGGCAGTAACGCGCAGCTCGACTTCTGGACGCACGATGGTCAGAACGCCGCCCTTTTTGATGCCAGGTGCCGTTTCCTCGTTCAGGAACTCAACCGGAATGAAGAGGTTAACCTTCGTCGTGCGGCGCAGGCGCATCAGGTCGAGGTGCGTTGGCAAGTCTTTTACGACATCGCGCTGAACATCGCGGCAGATCACGCGCACGTCTTCGTGGCCCTCAACCTTGAGGTTGAAGAGCGTGGACTTGAACCGTCCGGCCTTCAGGCGCTTGAACAGCGTGTTGAACGGGATGTTGATGGGAAGCGGGTCTGCGTCGCCACCAAATACAATGCCAGGAACCATGCCGTCGCGGCGTGCTTGACGAGCGGCGCCCTTGCCTGTCCCCGTCCGTTCCGTAGCTTCGAGATCAGGAATCTCACCAGCCATGATATATCTCCAATTTGTCTGTCGGGGTGCCTCCAAGGCTGTCACCCCGCGTGAAGCCGTGCGCGTAGACCGGATTGGCCCAGATGGCAAGCAGATTCGCGCAATTTGGCTGGACCGGAACCCCAATGCGTGGCACTCGGCACCCATGACGATGCTGCGTGATCTTTACACAAGCCGCGGGCCTGCGGCGGCCTTTGCTTCGGTTGGGCTATACTGGGGTGCGTTCGGCGCGCTGGTCCCGGATCTCAAGCCGCAGGTCGGGCTGAGCGATGGCGCTTTCGGGCTGGCCATGTTGGTGTCCACCTTCGGCGCTCTGTTGGCCATGTGGCTGGCGCCCCGGGTTGAACGCGCGCTTGGGATCAGAGTTTTGCCGGTGCTGGCCTTCGCCATGCTGCTTGCCTTTCTGACACCCGGTCTGAGTTGGAACGGCGTTACCTTTGCCATCGCGATGACGCTTGCGGCCATGGCATCTGGCACGTTGGATGTTTCCATGAATGCGCGCCTGTCTATCCTCGAAGGGCGGCTGGGCGTTTCATTGATGAACCTGAACCATGGCGTCTTTTCCGTCGCCTATGCCTGCTCGGCCCTTGCCACCGGATTGGCCAGAGAAGCCGGCTGGACGCCCTTCGCAGTCTTTGCCACGCTTGGCCTTGCGACCCTTGCCCTGATGATCCAGATGGTCGCCGCGCCTGTGCAAGATGCCCCGGCGGACAGCGACGCCCCGCCTCCGGCGCGGCTGTCCCCGCTTTTGTTGATCCCGGGAGGGCTGATCATCCTGATCGCGTTTCTGGCCGAACAGGGTACCGAAGGCTGGTCCGCCCTGCATCTCGAACGCGGCTTGGGTGCAGGCGCGGCACAAGGTGCGTTGGGACCGGCTATTCTGGGTATCACGATGGCGATTGGCCGGCTTTCCGGCCACGTCGTTGCGCACCGCGTTTCCGAAGCAATTGTGATTGGTCTTGCTTCTGCACTATGTGCCGCCGGTGCCTTCATCGCGGCGTTTGCTAGCGGTTTGCTAGTGGCATACCTCGGTTTTGCCATGCTGGGCTTGGGCGTTTCCGTGGTCGCGCCGATGGCTTTTTCATGGGTCGGTCGTCTGGTGCCAGAAGACCGCAAGGCGCTCGCAATCAGCCGGATCGCGGTTCTCGGATATGCCGGGTTCTTCGTTGGCCCGCCCATGATGGGCGGCCTGTCCGAAGCCTTTGGCCTGCATATGTCCTTTGCAGCCGTTGGCGCGCTCGTACTGATCATCCCGCTTGTTTTGGTGCCGGTTTTATCCCGGCAAAAATCTGCCTGAGCCCTGACCTCCCCCTCAATGGAATCCGCCTTACGCTGTACGCTGGTGGTCGCTATAGTCGACGCTGTAACTCAGCGAAGTGGCAGGATGCGCAGCAAATCTCATTGTCTTGGCTTGATTGTGGCAGGCGCCCTGATCTGGGTCTCGCCCCCGAGTGCCGAGGCCTGCGCGTTCCATGGCTATACCCCAAATCCGACGTTGGTTGATATCCTGTTGGCAACCGAACAGGCTGTGATTGCTGTTCCGGATGCCGCCAATCCCAATGTCTACAGACCAGTAACAACACTGTCCGGACCCAGTGTATCCGAGCTTCCGATCCCGCCCAGCCAGGGATTTTTGCTGCAGGTGGTCGGACGCCCGGACGCCAGTGTGTTGTTGGCGCGCGACGGCGCCTACGGCCCGTGGCTAGAAGTTGCCGTTCTGGACGACCGCTATCGCGCCTTGATCGAATTGATCATGCAAAGGCAATCAGCATGGCTTTATGGCGACGAAAAAGCCCGCCTCGCGACCTTTGCCAAGCGTGTCAACGATCCCAGCCCCGGAATACGCCGCCTCGCATTGCGGGAACTTGACCGTGCACCCTATGGATCGCTCGATCAGGTACGTGTCCCAAAAATCAAAACACTGCGCCAAGATCTGCAAAACGGCAACGCAGACCTGAGGCCCATTCGCATTTTGCTTGCAGGTCTATCAGGCGATCGCAGTTTCACGCCCTTGCTGTTGGATGGGTTGGACAAGGCTATTGCAAAGGACAAGGCCTATCTCGGCGCTTACGCAACCGCCTTGATCGAGCTTGAAGGCAAATCCGCGGTGAACGACATCATCGCCCGCCACCTTCAAAACGACGCTTTGCCTAGTCCGGTTCAGGCAAAACTGCTCGAAGCTTTGGCCATCCAGTACAAAACAGCGCCTGCCGCGCTCCGGCGATACATCGCCCGTGAGGCTGCAAAACTCGTGCGTGCCAAACCAGAACTCGCGGATATGGCTGCCCAACAGTTCGGATTCTCGGACGGCTGGCGGATCACCAAATAGAAAAGACCCTGATCGTAAAGGGCTGTGTTTCGTCCCGATCAGAAGCGCATGGAAAAAGCCGGACACCTTGCAGCGCCCGGCTTTGCTAAACTTGGTGCTGTTCTTGCTCAGGCCGCGTCTTCGTAGCCTTCTTGTGTCTTGGCACCCGTGATATAGGCCACCACGTCTTCGCCCGTGACATCTTCGTTCTTGATATCAAGATTGGCGCAAATGCGGCCACGGCGGAACACGACAACCCGATCCACCAAGTCAAAAACCTGACGCATGTTGTGGCTGATCAGGATCAGCGGCTCTCCGTCCGCCTTGAGCTGGCGAACGATGTTTTCCACCTGCGCAGTTTCCTGCACACCCAACGCCGCTGTCGGCTCATCCATGATCGTCAGCTTTGAGTGGAAGGACGCCGTACGCGCAATGGCCACACACTGCCGTTGCCCACCTGACATATATTGGATCGTGTTGCGGATGTTGGGGATCTTTACCCCTGTCTTTTGCAACGCATCCAATGTGTCCTGCCGCATCGCCTTGTAGTCGAGAAAGCGAAACGGCCCCAACCAGTTCCATTTGGTTTTCTCACGGCCAAGAAACAGGTTGTCGGGAACATCCAGATGGTCTGCCAATGCAAGCGTCTGGAACACTGCCTCGATGCCTGCTTCGCGTGCATCAAGCGGTCCGGCAAAGTTGACGGGCTGGCCATCAAAAATGACCTCACCGCGTGTGCGTTGTTCCACGCCTGTGATCTGGCGGACAAAGGTGGATTTACCTGCGCCATTGTCCCCCATGATCGCCACATGCTCGCCCTTGCGCAGGACAAAGTTGGCATCTTCCAAGGCATGCACGCCGCCGTAGTGCTTGGTCAGCCCACGGGTTTCGAGAATGATATCTTCACTCATGATCTTTTGCCCCTCTATGATCGCGCCGAAGCGCTACGCTGACGCCATTGGTCAAGTACAACCGCGCCGATGATGATCCCACCCATGGCCATAAGCTGATAGAAAGCATCGAGCTTGATATAGGTAAAACCGGACTGGATCACGCCAAAGACCATCGCCCCCAGCACCGTACCGATGATCGACCCACGGCCGCCGGTCAGGCTCACGCCGCCAATGACGGCCATGGCAATGGCGAACAATTCATAGAACTGTCCCATGCCTGTCTGTGCCGTCAGGTTCTTCGAACTCAGGATGATCGCCGCAAAGGCCGCCAGCATGGACGCGATCATGTAGACCATGACCTTGTGGCGTTTGACGTTGATCCCCGACATACGCGCCGCAGCCTCGTTGGAACCGATGGCATAGGTGTGTTTGCCATAAACCGTATATTTCAGAACAACGTGGAACAGCAGCGCCAACAGCAGGAACCAGAAGACCGGCATCATGCCAGATCCGAGCCAGGCAAACTGATCGGTCGGAAATGAAACAGGCTGGCCACGTGTCCACCACTGCGCGATACCGCGGCAAATCAGGAACATGCCCAGCGTCGCAATGAACGGTGGAATCCCGGTGAATGCGATGAGCGAGCCGTTTATGAGCCCGATAAAGGCCCCGAATAAAAGCCCGACTAATATGGGAACCAGAACAGGCAGATCGAAGGCCCAGGCCCCGAACACCGCTTTTGGATTCGGGTTTCCATTCACCAATTCCGTTTGGGCAAACGACATAACGATCATCGCCGCGGCGCCGACCAAAGGCCCGGATGACAGATCGATCCCGCCCGAAATGATGACCTGCGTTACGCCCAGCGCGATGATCCCGATGATTGAGACCTGCAAGATAATGATCTTGATGCGCGCAATGTTCAGGATTGTACCATCCCGCTTTGTGTTGAAATCGAACAGCATCGACTGGCCCTTCATGTAGGGCAAAAGCTGTCCGAGCGCTTCGAAGACCAACACGATGATGATCAGCGCAAAGAAGATGTTTAGTTCGTTTGGCCAGGCTTTTTTGGATTTGTCATATTTCAATCCACCGATGCCGTCGGAATGATTGGACATATTTGCACTCCTTGCGTCAGGGCATGTCCGCGTTGATCAAAAAGGCAGAGCGGTCAAAACCGCTCCGCCCGATTTTTCAGAACTCAGCTCAGTTCTTGTTGAGGAAATCCGCAACGTTGCCGGGTGTTACCAACTTGAACGGAATGTAGACTTTCTGGTCCAGCTCTTCGCCACGCGACAGCGCCAGTGCCGCATCAACAGAGCCGGAACCCTGACCGAATGCGTCCTGGAACACGGTCACGTCCAGATCACCCGCCTGCATCGCAACCAGCGCGTCCTGCGTTGCGTCAACACCGCCGACCTCGACATCAGCCATATCGATGCCCGAAGCCTTCATCGCCTGAATTGCACCGATCGCCATTTCGTCGTTGTTGGCGATGACGAAATCAAAGTCTTCGCCGGACGACAGCCAGTTGGTCATCAAATCCTGCGCCTTGTCGCGGGACCATTCGGCAGTCTGACGGTCGATGATGGTCATGAAGTTACACATGTCCATGCCGATCACGTCGTCGATGTCCTTGGTACGCTGGACTGCAGCCTGGTTGGAAAGCTGGCCCATCAGGATGTAGCCCTTGGCGCCGCCCGCTTTGCCTGCGGCACGCAGATTGCGGCAGATCTGGAAGCTTTCCAGTGTGCCGGATTCGATTTCGTTGGATGCAACGAAAGCCTGATTGTCTGGCAGTTCGTTAACGTTGATTGGCTCACGGTTGACGTAAACCAGCGGAACACCGGCTGCTTCTGCTGCGGCGGTCATCGCCTGCGTGGCCGATGTATCAACAGCGTTGACGATGATCGCGTCCACACCGGATGCAACGAAGTTGTTGATCTGGTCCAGCTGCTTGGCAACGTCGTCCTGGGCATCTTCGACCTGCAGATCAACACCATCGAGGGACGCGGCGTGATCTGTCATGCCGTTGCGCATGACGGTCAGAAAGTTGTCGTCAAAACGCGCAATCGAAACCCCAATGGTTTCCGCCATTGCAGTTGTGCCCATCAAGGCGCTCAGGCCTGCAGCGACAAGAATTTTCTTCATGGTAGTCCTCCCAATCGGGTGCCGGCTCACCCTTGTACACATGCCGGATGCCCCCACAGGGGCGGGTTGAAAGCCCCTCTCAGAAAGCATTGACCTTCAGAGAGTTGCGGATGAAATCGAATGAAGCGGCCAGTGATTTTTCTGGATCGCTCAGGGTATGAATGCTGGGTGCAAACGCCTCGACCGAGATTGGTCCGGTATAGCCGCCATCAATCAGAGCCGTGATTTGCTGGATATTGCCGAGCCGGTCTTTGGCATCCACCAAAACGCGATTTTCGTCTTCCAGCAGGTCTGCCGGCACCACGTGATCTGTCACACCCGAGATATGAACTAGCTTCGTATGCTGCGGAAAAAACTGGTCCTCTTCGGCCAGAAAGTGGTGGAAAGTGTCGTGCACAATTCCAAAGTGGTCCGTGCCGCCAACAGCTTCGATTGCATCCACCGCTTCGGTTTTGAAACGCAGCGACGAACGTGGGAACCCCAAAGGTTCGACCAACGCCGTCATCTCTGCTTCCTCAAGCAGCGGACGAATTTCTCTGAGCGCGATACGAAGATTGGCCTGCCGTTCGCCGTTGCCCTGACCCGATCCGTCATTGCGAGGGATCAGGCTGATTGTTTCGGCGCCGATTGCCTTGGCGATCTTGATCAATGCGCGCACTTCAGCGGCCATCGCATCGGACCAAACGTTGAAAGGGTAAATCTGGCTCAGCCCCAAGACGCGCAGTCCCATTTCCTCGGCACGCGTTGCGACATCGCGAAAGGAAGAGCCATCAAACAAAGGGCGCCCAAGATCATTGCGGAACTCGACGCCCGCGCAGCCAAGCGACTTGGCAAGATCGAGCACGTCCTGCCAACGCAGGGAAGGCACCGACATATGATTGATTGCGAAAGGCACCATGCCTTTTCGTCCCCCCATTTGGCGCGGCACCTTTGCGGCGTCTAAAGCGCGTCACTGCCGTTCAGTTGGGGTTGGCTGGCGATTCTGGTCAATCAAGGCTGAGATTTTTACGTCACGCCCGAAAGATTCCGCCGGTCAGAACTGATACTTTTGTATCAAAGGAATTCCGGCAAATGCAGTCGCGGATCCAGAAACAACTGCCCACGCGGGCCACTGTCAGGGTCCGCAGAGACCTGCGCCATAATGGCGACCATACGACGACAGATCGTATCGAGTGGGGTTCCGATAACCAACGAAACATACCCATCCTCCAGCGCTGCACGCGATTCCGGCGTGAGTTCATTGACCACCATGTTGATCTTTCCGGGAGGCCGCTCTTCCCTGAGTGCGGCGATCGCGCCTTCCATTCCGCCACCGGCGAGATAGATGCCGCGCAAGTCGGGTTGCCGGTCCAAAAGCTCCAGCGTCGCTTCGTAAGTCAATTGGCGTGTTTCGAGATTGACCAATGTGTCCAGCAGCTCAAACCGCGTGTCGGTTTCACGAAACTGAGTGCGAAACCCAGTTTCCCGCAACTCGTGCCCATGCCACCGATGGCCGCCAACAAACAAGGCGATCTTGCCCGGCTGTTTGATCGAAGTCATCAACATCTGCGCCGCTCCGCGCCCGATCTTGAGATTATTCATACCTAAATAACAACGTCTTAAACCCTGCGCGAAATCAGAAAACAGCGAAATGCACTCAACGCCATTTTCAGCCAGTGCTTTCACTTGGTCCGTTACAACATGATGGTTGACTGCGGTAGCGGCGATGCAATCTACCCGCTGGCCCAGTTCCGCAAGATGCGCCGCGACATCCGATGGCGCCTGCGATGGCGAAAAGACAATCTCGGCTTCGACGTTCGCCGTCTGGTGCGCTTGGGCGGCATGTTCGATCGCCCGAACCACATTCTGATAAAAGGCTTGCTTCTGTTTGTGCAAAACAAACCCAAGCCGCACTTTGGGGCGATCATCCCGCGTCTCGCGAACCAGCAAGCGACGACCATGGTAGCCCACTCGCGCCGCCGCTTCGGTCACGCGTTTTACGGTTTCTTCGCGCACCACCGAACCACCGCCGACAACCCGGTTCACGGTCGCAATACTGACACCCGCCTCTCGGGCGACATCACGCAAAGTTGGTCGACGGGCCATGACACGCTCCTGATACAAAGGTATCAATCATGCATCTCATTCATGATACATCAAGAGCTGAAATTTCGGTTAGCTCTAGGCGTGGGCACAGATCCCTTGCTAGCAATAGCGACAGGAGGATCTGCCATGGCCAGTCGCGACTATTCCCTGTGTGGGCCCGATGGACAAAAACCCAAGGACTCGGCTCTGGCTGGCCAGTCGTGGTACCGAACCCCAATTCCACGCGACAAGATGCAGGCACTCATGCAGCGCAGTGATCAGCCTGCTATTCGAGATACCGTGATCCTGTTTTCAGCCATGTTCGCGTTCGCACTGATTGGCGTAAGCCTGTGGCCCAGCCTTTGGTCCGCTCCTTTCTGGCTGGCCTATGGTGTGCTGTATGGATCGGCCATGGACAGTCGCTGGCATGAATGTGGACACGGCACTGCCTTCAAGACCAGCTGGATGAACAACGCCGTTTATCAGGTCGCCAGCTTTTGCATGGTTCGGAACCCGGTCACATGGCGCTATAGCCACTCACGCCATCACAGCGACACCATCATCGTCGGGCGCGATCCTGAAATACAAGCCATGCGACCGCCTGATCTGCTGAGGATAGGGCTAAATTTTCTGGGTATCCTTGATGCCCTCAATGGCTGGCAAAGAATGCTCTTGAATGCATCGGGGCGACTGGATCCGGAAGAGGCCACATACATTCCGCCACACCGACACGCCGAAGTGATCCGCGTCGCACGCATCTGGACCGCGATCTATGCGGCTACACTTCTTTTGGCACTGGTGATCGGCTCAATCCTGCCACTCATGGTGATCGGCCTGCCCCGGCTCTACGGCGCATGGCATCACATGCTGACCGGCGTTCTTCAGCACGCCGCTTTAGCCGACAATGTTCTGGACCATCGCATGAACACCCGGACGGTCTATATAAACCCGATTAGCCGCTTCATCTATTGGAACATGAACTACCACATCGAACATCACATGTTTCCAATGGTGCCCTTTCACAAACTGCCCGCGCTGCACGCAGAAATCGGGCATGATTTGCCTGCGCCAAACCCGTCAATGATTGATGCCTACAAGGAAGTCCTGCCGGTCCTTTGGCGGCAGTTGCGAAACGAAGATATCTTTCTCGAACGGACGTTGCCCGGAACAGCGACCCCTTACCAAGCTGGACAAGCGCATCCCTTGACCAGTTGACCTTGTGTCAGTTGCCGCAAATACCCTGCAACCTGACCCAATCGCCATCGCTCAGCACCTCTCGGCTGGCCCGCCCGGCCAAAGGGTCGGCCTCGATCAACGCCAATGTGCTTTCGCCTGTGATGTCACGGGCAAAGGCATAGGGCGTGCTGCGCAATTCGGCCGTTTCAAAGGCAACCAGCAGCGTGTCGATCTCTGGCTCGGCCGTGGGTCGCAACAACATATGTTCGGCGTAGGCATCCAGGGCTTCGGGCGGCAATATGCCTGTCGTCAACAGACGAAGGCTGGCCAAAAGACCCGCGTGGTCCAACAAATCGGTCAACGGGTCGTGCTCGGATGCGCGCACATGCTCAGCCAGCACATATCCGGCTGCCACGTCCGGATCTTCGTGATCTTCCACAACGCTGCGGGCCAGCAGGATCAAGTTGCCCGGCAAATGCGCGCTTTCGCTGACCCCTCCGGGCAAAACAACCACGGAGTCCGCGCGTGTCGGCCCCAAGATCCGCTGTGACAGTCGCGCAAGAGATCGTTGGGCGTCTGGCTGGGAACAGGGCTGACCGCTGACACGGGTCAGGCGATCCAGCAACGCATGTCCAATTTCGGCCCGTTTGACTGGCGGGACGACGTTAACCGTGTAGCGCTCCAGCGCGCCCGGCAACCAGAATATACCGATTGCGGCAATCGCCAGAACAAACCCGAGCCCCAGAACAAGCCGCAAATACCCGGGCCGGGGGCGGCGTTTTTCGATCGCTCGCAGCAATTTGTCGATTCCCTGCGCCATCTCAGCGCTGTCTTCGCCCAGTTCCAGTGTCTCACCGGGATCACCGTCGGGATGAAAAATTGCGGGCATCTTGGTGCCGTTGGCCCGGACGACGGCCCCCAGCGACCAGTGGGCCAAAGGCAGGCCCGTTGTATCCGACAAGGTCAGTGTCGCCTCACCCAGTGACACGATCACTTCACGACGTTGATCCTCGGGCTTGGCGCGCCAGAGCCCGGTGCTTTCAAGTCGGTCAAATTCCTTAAGTGCGGTCATGCGCTGCAATCATGGGGCTGCTCTGCCTCTTTATTGTCTAACCGTACCACGCGGGCATGCATCCGGCAATCTGGCTGCCAACGGACACCGATTTGCGAAACAAGCGACACAGAGCAGTGGCCACGGTGTCGCCGCTTTACCGGATTGGATCGAAGAGCGCGTCTTTCATTGAACAATCCCGCACCACGTCTCGTCCGCATGGAACCGGCTCAAGATCTTTGGACAGACAAACCCGGGCTTCCTGAATGCGCCCGGCCTTGCACGTGATGGTCAACATGTCTGGCTCAAGCTGCGGATTGTCCTTCAGAAACGCTTCTTCGACCAAACTGGCCGGCAGTTTCACTGCCTTGTCCAATTTGCGGAAAACCGCCGGACGATTGATGCCTTCATAGGCACGACGCGCCAGAGCATAGTAGTCACGCGGCGAAAGACCGGAACAACTGCCATGCTTGCGCCATTGGTACCAAGCCAATCCCGACGTCCCCATGATGTCCGCCATTCCAGCCGTCATCGACCGTGACGGTGGCCGCTCGGCGCTTTGGCAGAACGACGGCCAACCTTGATGGAACTGTGGCCAAAGGCCATGCATCACCCATCCGAAATCCGCACTGGCATCGCATTGGGGCGACTCACGATCATCCCCTTCGAGCGCACACCACGTTGGCGACCAGCTGAGCGCGAGTACATAATAATCAAAATCACCGGGCCGCTCACCTTCTGCCTGCGCCACGTGTGGGGTCAGGATCAGGCTAAAAAGCAGGCTAAAAAGCACGCGCATTTTCTCTTTCCTCTTTGCTTCGCGGTGACTATATACGCGCAAGGTTTCCCGACAACGGCAACTTGCTCTGCCCCGCCAGAGCGGCTCAGGCCCCCAAAGGCCCGGGCAAGCGAAGAAGATATGCATAGGAGACGACCCAATGGCCAAGCTGCTGCACCCAAAGGCAACTGCCGTCTGGCTGGTGGATAACACCACACTGACTTTTAAGCAGGTCGCCGACTTTACCGGTTTCCACGAACTCGAGATTCAGGGCATCGCTGACGGTGACGTCGCCACAGGTGTCAAAGGGTTTGACCCCATCGCCAACAACCAGTTGGAACAGGCTGAAATCGACAAGGCGGAAAAAGATCCGCTCTACAAGATGAAGCTCAAGTTTAACGCGGCGGCCCGCGACGAAGACGTGCGCCGTGGCCCACGCTATACGCCATTGTCAAAGCGTCAGGACCGCCCCAACGCGATCCTGTGGCTGGTCAAGTTCCACCCCGAATTGACAGACGGTCAGATTTCCAAGCTGGTTGGCACAACCAAGCCGACGATCCAATCGATCCGCAACCGCGAACATTGGAACATCAACAACATGCAGCCGATTGACCCGGTTGCCTTGGGCCTGTGCAAACAATCCGAACTGGACGCTGCCGTGGCCAAGGCCGCCAAAAAGGTGGACGCGGTCATGTCTGATGATGAACGTCGCAAGCTTGTTTCGACCGAGCAGAGCCTTGGCATGGATGCGGAACCGCGCATGCCGACCTCCATCGAAGGCCTTGAAAACTTCAGCCTGTCCGATCCCCGTGGTGACGATGAAGAAGAAGACACTCGGACAGACAGCGATTTTGCTGACGCGGACAGTTTCTTCAACCTGCCTGAAGGTGGCAACGACGACGACGAAGAAGAAGACAACAAAGCCTGATAGAAGGCTTCTGTCGAAAAAGCCGGGCTTTTGCCCGGCTTTTTTGTTTTCTGAGTATTTGCTCTGGGTTCACTCCAGAACTTGTACAGCTTCGAACAGTTCCAGTTCCGGCGGGCCGAGGTACATATGCCCAGAGGACTTTGCGCCACCATGCGCCGCGCGGAACGCTTCGGATTTCGTCCAGTTCAGAAAACTCGCTTCGTCCGCCCAGACGGTGTGCGACGCGTACACAATATGATCTTCCGCCTCGGGGCCCTTGAGCAAAGCAAAACTTCGAAAGCCCTCGACAGAATTGAGATGGCTGTCACGGTTCTTCCAAAGCGCCTCAAAGGCATCGGCTTCGGATTTGGTGACTTTGAAACGGTTCATTGTCAGATACAACGCGGTGCCACTCCCTTGTGAATTGCGCCTGATACAGCCTAAGTAAGGCGCAATGCCAATCCATGGAGAGCACCCTTGCAGCTATTTGTTGGCCTCGGCAACCCCGGCGGTAAGTATGCCGCAAATCGTCATAACATCGGGTTCATGGCACTGGACCGCATCGCAGATGATCACGGGTTTTCACCGTGGAAGTCGAAGTTTCAGGCGCAGCTGTGCGAAGGACGGCTTGGCAGCGAAAAGGTCATGCTGCTCAAACCTGAAACCTTTATGAACCTGTCCGGTCAGGCCGTTGGCGAAGCCATGCGGTTTTTCAAGCTAACCTCCGAAGACGTGACTGTTTTCCATGATGAGCTGGACCTCGCGCCGTCCAAATGTCGCGTAAAAATGGGTGGCGGCCATGCGGGGCACAACGGTCTGCGCTCTATCCATCAGCACATCGGGCCCGATTACCAACGGGTCCGATTGGGTGTTGGGCATCCGGGGCGCAAAGAACTGGTGGCAGCCTATGTGCTGCATGATTTCCACAAGGCTGATCAGGATTGGCTCGACGACCTGCTGCGCGGGATTTCCGACGGTGCCGCAGCGCTGGCAGCTGGCGATCCCGGCAAGTTCCAGAACGCTGTTGCCTTGCGGGTCAACCCGCCACGGTCGTCAGGGGGCACCAGCAAACCCAGAGAGCCAAAGGCCCAAAAGCAGCCCACAAAACCCGCAAAATCAGCCCCTGAACCCGTCAAGACAGCGCAGCCTGAACAATCAGACACACGCAGTCCTTTGCAAAAGCTGGTCGATAAATTCAAATGAGCGCACTGGCCCAAGCACTGACAGAACAGGCTGGCCATTGCGCAGCACTGGGCAGCCCATTCATGGAACGCTTGTGCCTTTTGCTGGCCCGCAGGCTACGCCCCGGAACCCCACTCACAGATCGGTTGTTCGACTGGACAGGTGACATAGGACCCAAAGGCCAAAGCGTGCCGCTACGCCTATGCGGAGGGTTTCACGCGTTGCGTCTTTTGGACCGTGCCGGATTGGCGGATGTCTATCCTCCGCATGAAACGAGCGACGACGCGCTGTGGAGCGCCATTGAGAACGCGATGCATCGCGAGGCGGTTTTTCTCGATGACTGGCTGAACAACGCGCCACAAACAAACGAAGTGCGCCGTTCCTCCGTTTTGATCGCACTGGGGCAATCGCTGCATGCACGGTTTGGATTGCCGATTGTGACGTCTGAACTGGGCGCCAGTGGCGGGCTCAATCTGCGCTGGGACCGGTATGCGCTGGCCATCGAAACCAAGACCTACGGACCCGAGAATGCGGCCCTGACGCTGCGCCCGGATTGGAGCGGCGCCCTGCCCCCGGAAGGGGCCCCGCAACTCGCACAAAGACGTGGCGTTGACATTGGGCCGCTTGATCCCTCTGATCCCGAGGATCGCTTGCGGCTGTTGGCTTACCTTTGGCCCGATCAACCCCACCGGATCGAACTGACAAAAGCTGCGATTTCGGAAAAACAAGACGTTGTTGATCAGGGCGATGCGATTGACTGGCTCGCCGAGCGATTGGATCCCAAAGCCGGTCATTTGCACCTAATCTACAGCACCGTCGCGTGGCAGTATTTTTCCGCAACGTCACAGGCCCGCGGCGTTGCTTTGATTGAAGCTGCGGGTGACAAAGCCTCAGACGACGCGCCTGTGGCGTGGTTTGGAATGGAAAACGACGGCGGGACACGCGGCGCGGCACTTACACTGCGACTGTGGCCCGGAAACACCCGACTGGATTTGGGTCGCGCCGATTTTCACGGCCGATGGGTCGAATGGACAGGCGCGTTAGAGCGCCTAGGAAAGGATTAACCAAGATGCGCTGGTTCTTTAGGATCGTCATTGCTTTGGCTCTTGTGATCGGAGGGCTGGCGATCTGGAAGAAAGAACAGCTGCTGCGTCTGCATGCGGTCAACACTCTCTTTTCCGAAGAAAAGATCGTGAGCAACTTCAGCAACATGCGCGGCGCATTTCAAACCGCTGAAATCCCAGTCAAAGGAGCCCCCGCCCCCCTCCCCTCGGGTTCTGAAATGGCTTTGCCTGCGGACTGGCAGGAATGGTTGCAAAGGCGTGCGGTGACAGCGGTCGTTGTGGTACAGGACGGCGCAGTCGTTCACGAGGCCTATCACCTCGGTACCAAAGCCGACGATCAGCGCATTTCATGGTCCATGGCCAAGTCATACCTGTCAGCGCTGTTCGGCATTCTAAAAGCGCAGGGCGAGATCGACAGCCTGGACGATCCTGTCACCAAATACGCCCCCTCCCTCAAAGACAGCGCATACGATGGCGCATCAATTCGCAATGTGCTGCAGATGTCCACTGGTGTGGTCTTTGACGAAGATTATCTGGATTTCTGGAGTGACATCAACAAGATGGGTCGCATCCTCGCGCTGGGTGGATCAATGGATGGGTTTGCCGCCGGACTGACGGAAACCGATCAGCCTGCGGGCGATGCATGGCGCTATGTATCGATCGACACGCATGTTCTTGGAATGGTTTTGCGGGGCGCAACCGGTCGCAGCGTTTCCGATCTTCTGGGAGAGCATCTTCTGGATCCCCTCGGCGCCCATGGTAGCCCGCACTACGTCACCGATGGATACGGGGTTGCATTCGTTCTGGGTGGATTGAACCTGACCACGCGTGACTATGCCAGAATGGGTGAACTGTTCCGCCTTAATGGCCAATTCCAAGGCAAACAGATCGTGCCGGAGGACTGGGCCATCGAAAGCACAACTCCATCGGCCAAGACCGAGCCGGGCAAATGGAAATACGGGTACCAATGGTGGATGGCTCAGGATGCACCCGAAGGTGAAATCATTGCCCGTGGTGTCTATGGTCAGTATATCTACATCAATCGGGCAACCGGCACGGTCATCGCTGTAAACGCCGCAGATAGGCAGTTCCGCGAAGACGGCGCCAATGATGACGCTCTGCAGATGTTTCGACGGATAGCCGCGCAAAAGTGAGGAACGATGACTGTAAAGGACCCCTCGATCAACGTTCTGGGTGGCGTCCTGGAAAGCTGTTCCAACGAGCCGGTAACCGGCTTTTTCCGCGATGGTCATTGCAACACCTGCGAGGCCGACAGCGGCAGCCACACGGTATGCGCCGTCATGACAGCCGAGTTTTTGGCATTCTCGAAATACGTCGGAAACGACCTTTCGACACCGCGACCGGAATTTCGGTTTGCTGGCCTGAAGCCCGGTGATCGTTGGTGCCTGTGCGCTGCGCGTTTCCTGCAAGCGCACGAGGAAGGCTGCGCGCCGAAGGTGGCGCTGGCCGCGACGCACAAGCGAGCCCTGGACATTGTTCCGTTGTCTGTTCTCGAAGAAAACGCGGACTAGGCAGGCGACCCCAATCTTGAATTGACCGTCACTGTCATGCATCGTGGTGGCATTGAAATTTATTTTTGGTGCCACATGATTTCCACGCTTCCAACGCCCGTTGCGGCGATCACTTTTT
Source organism: Thalassococcus lentus (assembly GCF_028023555.1). NCBI lineage: Bacteria > Pseudomonadati > Pseudomonadota > Alphaproteobacteria > Rhodobacterales > Roseobacteraceae > Thalassococcus > Thalassococcus lentus. The sequence continues at coordinate 986,459 of NZ_JAQIOY010000001.1, read as the reverse complement.
CAGTTCTGTTTTCCGGTGCGGCCATGGCCAACTGCACTTGGTCCATCGGTCAACCGGCCATAACCCAAACGAGCAAGTCGGTTCCGGTCAGCTTTGACGTATCCAGTTGTCCTGAACGGGAAACGGGAGCACAGGCTCATGTGCTGGTCTGTGCATCAAGAACGAATAGCGCCAATGTGACGGCGGAATGCCTCTGGGGCACCAGCACAACACAGACAACCAGCACTCAAACATCCGGATCCGTGGTCATTGGCGGCATGAACCCGCCGGACCTCTACTATGTCTACGTGCTTTACAAATGGATATATCAGCAGCCTCTGAACGGCGGCACCGTTAAATATCGCCCCGTCCGCACACAAGGCGCGCCAATACCACAAGTCATGACACGACCACGCGGCATTTTGAAATCCGCGCCCAAGCAACGTTTGCAACCTGGGCGCAACAACTGACGAAAAGGTCTGGTCTGAGAACCTAGTCTGCGGTTCGTCCTTCGGTGTCGGACATGTCAAAGCCCAGGTGCTTGGCGACGGTGAAGATGTCCTTGTCGCCACGGCCACACATATTCATGCAGATGATGTGATCCTTGGGCAGCTTCGGCGCGATTTTCATGACATGTGCCAAGGCATGTGATGGCTCGAGCGCGGGGATGATACCCTCGGTCTCGCAGCACAGCTGGAACGCTTCCAGTGCTTCCTTGTCCGTAATCGCAACATACTCGGCACGGCCGACTTCGTGCAGCCAGCTGTGCTCCGGCCCGATACCGGGATAATCGAGACCGGCCGAGATTGAGAAACCTTCGAGAATCTGGCCATCGTCGTCCTGAAGAAGATAGGTGCGGTTGCCATGCAGAACGCCCGGGCGGCCACCAGTCAGCGATGCACAGTGTTCCATCTTTTCATTGACGCCCTTGCCACCCGCTTCGACACCGATGATGTTCACGTCCTTGTCGTCAAGGAACGGGTAAAACAGGCCCATCGCATTCGAGCCGCCACCGATGGCGGCGATGATGGTGTCGGGGTTGCGGCCCTCGGCTTCCATCATCTGCTCTTTGGCTTCCTTGCCGATGATCGACTGGAAGTCACGAACCATGGCCGGGTAAGGGTGCGGTCCGGCGACCGTGCCGATGCAGTAGAAGGTGTCGCGCACATTGGTCACCCAATCGCGCAGCGCATCGTTCATCGCGTCCTTCAGCGTTCCGCGCCCCGATGTCACAGGGACAACCTCGGCGCCCAGAAGACGCATGCGGAAAACGTTGGGGGCCTGACGTTCAACATCATGCGCGCCCATGTAAACCACGCATTTCAAACCAAACTTGGCGCAGACAGTCGCGGTTGCGACGCCGTGTTGGCCAGCACCGGTTTCAGCGATGATGCGTGTCTTGCCCATGCGGCGCGCCAGAATGATCTGGCCAAGCACGTTGTTGATCTTGTGCGCGCCTGTGTGGTTCAGCTCGTCCCGCTTGAGGTAGATCTTCGCGCCGCCAAGGCGTTCGGTCATGCGTTCAGCATAGTAGAGCGGGCTCGGACGGCCCACATAATGCTTCCACAGATAATCCATCTCGTCCCAGAAACTCTGGTCGGTTTTGGCCTTCTCGTATTCTTCTTCCAACGACAGGATCAATGGCATCAGTGTTTCGGACACAAAGCGCCCGCCAAAGATACCAAAACGGCCCTTTTCGTCGGGGCCTTTCATGAAGGAATTGAACAGATCATTTGCCATGGCTGCGCCTTTCATCCTGAGCGGGACACAGGTAGCGGGATGCTGGCGCTGGGGCAAGGGGTCGGACAGGCAATTAATGCCAGACAGAACAATAGCGGCATTAAGCCCGACGCGCGGCGCGTTCCAGCGCTGGATACCGCAGCGCAAGTGTGAGCCCGCGCGCAACGAATGAAATGTGCAGCGCCAACCACAACCCATGATTCCCCAAGGGCTCCATCAGCAGCCAGACCGCCATCAGATAGACAAGCGCAGAAAGCGCCATCATGTTGCGCATGTCAGCCGAACGGGTTGCCCCGATAAAGATGCCATCAAACATCACCAGGGCGACCAGCATAACAGGTGCTGCGATCATCCAGGGCAGGTAGACAAGTGCGGCCTGCTGTACAGCGGGGTCTTTTGCCATGACGGTGATCAACCATGGCCCGAGCACCGCAAATGCCAAGGCCATGACAACGGCGAAAACCAACGACCACAGACTGCATAGCAAAGACGCGCGCCGGATGCGCGCCACCGCGCGGGCCCCGAATGCTTTGCCGACCAATGCCTCGGCAGCAAAGGCAAATCCATCCAGCGCATAGCCGACGATATGCAAAAACTGCAGCAGCACCTGGTTGGCAGCCAGTGTCACGTCTCCGAACCGCCCGCCGAGCAACAGGAACGACACGAAAATCACCTGCAACAAGAGCGATCGAATGAGGATGTCGGCGTTGACCACCGCCATGCGGCGAAGCTTTTCGCGGTCAAACACCCGTGGCCAATCCCGCCATGCGGGAACCGAAAACGCGGACCGACACAGCCAAAGCCCCAGCACCAGACCGGACCATTCGGCGATAAACGTCGCAAAGGCCACGCCGTCGACGCCCCAGCCCAGCTGCAAAACAAACAACAGATCCAGGGCGACATTGACGCCATTCATCCATAGCTGAAGGACAAAGACATCGCGGGTGCGTTCCTGGGCAATGAGCCACCCCGTCACGCCATAGATTGCAATCGCGGCAGGCGCGGACCAAATCCTGATCTGCATATAGGCACGCGCAAGCGTTTCGACCTCTGCGCTGGCGGGGCTGACGGCAAAGGCCCCGGCGAAAACCCAGCCCTGCAACAGGATAAGCCCGACACCACCAGCCAAACCAATCATCAGCGCGCGGGTCAGCAGCGCGGCAACCTCTCCACTCTTGCCCTCGCCGGCGGCCTGTGCGGTCAGGCCGACCGTCCCCATCCGCAGAAACCCGAATATCCAATAAACCGCCGAGATTACGACCGCACCGACGCCAACCGCGGCAATCGGTTCGGGCCGCGGTATCTGACCGACCACAGCCGTATCAACAGCGCCAAGGATCGGAACCGTGACATTGGCCAGCAAAATCGGAATCGCAATGCGAAGCACGCGTCGATGGGTGATCGTTTCAGTTTCGGTCATGCCAAATGGCGTCTTTCAAATAAGCCGGTTAATTGCTCCAGCCTTGCCTCATGGGTCATGCAACCCGGACTTTGGCGCAATCAGCTTTTGGGGCGCGGCATCAGAAAATGCGCTGTCGCCTGCGCCATGGGCCGATCCCGGTTGTCTTGCCACGCCTCAGCCTGAACCGACGCATAACGTCTGCCTGACCGGGTGATGCGCGCGCGTGCATATGCATCACGTGGCAGGCCTGATCGCAGGTAATCCACGGTGAAATCAATTGTCTTTGGAAGACGCGGCAAACGCCCTTCTTCGAGCGTTTCGACTTCCAGAACACCGGTTTCGATGTCGTCCCAAAGATAGGACCAGCTCAGCGAAATAAGCGCCGTTACCTCTAGAAATGCGGCGGTGACGCCTCCGTGGATTGCTGGCAGCATGGGATTGCCGATCAACTGATCTGCAAAAGGCAAAACTGCGGTCAGCTCGTCGCCGCGGCGATCAAACTGGATTCCCAGATACTGGATGTATGGCACCCCGCCGGCCAGCGCATGAAGCGCAGCATCGCGGCGTTGCTTGATAACCTGAATCGGTTCGGGCTTTTTGCGTGGCATGGATCAGCCTCCTTCCACGGTGAAGGCACCGGTGGCTGTTGCGACAGGTCGGCTTTCGTCTTCGTCATAGGCGGTTGCGCGCACAAAGGCGACCGAACGGGTGACATGATAACACTCTGCTTTCGCCGTAATGCTCTGTCCCGGCGTTGCCCCGCGCATGTAATCAATCCTCAGATTGATCGTTGCAGTTCCAGCCGGAGACTTCGGATGGGACATGACGGCGGCGCCGCCGCATGTGTCCATAAGAGCAGAAACCGCACCACCGTGCACAACGCCGGTTTCAGGATCACCAATCAGGCGTTCGTCATAGGGCATTGTAATGACCGCAAGCCCGTCACCAATCTGAGTGATTTCCATGCCCAGCGCTTCCGCATGTGGAATCGTCTGAATGAATTGTCGGGCGATGCGGGCTTTCGTTTCGGTCGTGTCGGCTGTCATTTTTGGACTCCTTGCCCTGCTTTATGCTGCGCGGCCAAGCAGGGCGCAAGCCGTGGTTGTCAGCGGCTTACCGAGCGCCTAAAGTTCAATCATCGGAGGGGATGGCATGACGGATCAGCGTCTCAGCTTTAAAGAAATGTGCGCGAAATTCGACGTAACGCCGCGCACGTTACGCTACTATGAGTATATCGAGCTGCTGAGCCCGGACCGAGAAGGCCGGTCAAGGTTCTATGGCCCGCGCGAAGTGGCCCGGATGACGCTGATTCTTCGCGGCCGCAAATGGGGCTTTCCTCTCGAAGACATACGCCAATGGCTTTTGATCTACGAAAAAGAAGGGTCGGAGGCGCAAATGCGTGCTTGGATCGACCTCGCGGATCGGCAGTTGGGTGAATTGGCAGAACAACGCAGTCAGATCGACCAAGCAATCGAAGAGCTGAGCGACTTGCGCAACGAAACCGCCAAGGATCTGGAATCCAGATAAACGCTGTTTTTGTAGGCTAAACCGAGAATCAGACGCCCCGGAAAGTCAGTCGGGATCTGAGTCCGCGTGCCATGCTCCAACCCGGTGCGACAGAAAATTCCAAATTCAGCTGTTTACGCAAATTGATCTTACGTCACCCTGAAAGTGACGTGGCGTATGAGTTACGTCAACAAAATTTCCCATTGTATGATGAGCCTCAAATCCGCACTTCACTCTTTATGAGAGCGTGATCTGTGAGGACTGAGATGATGAGTGAAGACAGAGTAATGACGATCCGTGAAATGTGCGACGCCTTTGACGTGACGCCGCGCACACTGCGTTTCTATGAACAAAAGGAGCTTTTGTTCCCGATCCGTGAAGGCCAGAAACGCCTGTTCACACGGAAAGACAGAGCACGGTTGAAACTGATTTTGCGTGGCAAACGCTTTGGTTTCAGCCTCGAAGAAATCCGGCAGCTGCTCGACCTCTACTATGTAGGCGACCAGCAGCAAACACAGCTCGCCCAGACCTATGCGATTGCTCAGGAGCGGCTGAACGACATGTTGCGCCAGCGCGATGAGCTGAACGTCGCCATCGAAGAGCTGCGTGAACAAATGAAGTGGGGCGAAAAAATGCTCGCCTCGATGAACAACCAAAAGCGCGCGGCGGAATAGGTCGCGCCAAAGAACCGACGGAGTTACTCGATGCCCAGTTACAAGGCCCCGGTCACTGACCAAATGTTTGTTTTGCACGATGTGCTGAAGATCGCAGAGCAGGATGTTCCCGGTTATGACGAACTGGACCGCGAGACAACCGAGGCCATTCTGGACGAAGCTGCCAAGGTTGCGCAGGATGTTCTGGCTCCGCTGAACTCTATTGGTGACACCGAAGGCTGCGTGCTTGAAAACGGCGTCGTGCGCACGCCAACTGGCTTCAAGGCGGCATTTGACCAGATGCGCGAAGGCGGCTGGACTGCCCTTGATTGTGATCCGGAATACGGCGGTCAGGGCCTGCCTTACGTGCTGGCAACAGCCGTGGGCGAACAGTTCTCTGCGGCGAACATGGCCTTCAACATGTATCCCGGCCTGACCCATGGCGCGTATTCGGCAATCCATACGCACGGCTCGGACGCCCAGAAGGAAACCTATCTGCCCAAGATGGTGACCTGTGAGTGGACCGGCACCATGAACCTGACCGAACCGCATTGCGGCACCGATCTGGGCCTGATGCGCACCAAGGCCGTCCCACAGGATGATGGCAGCTACAAAGTGACCGGCCAGAAGATCTTTATCTCTGCCGGCGATCACGACATGTCGGACAACGTCATTCACCTCGTCCTTGCCAAAATCCCCGGTGGCCCCGACGGCATCAAAGGCGTTTCTCTGTTCATCGTGCCCAAGTTCATCGTGAACGACGACGGCTCGGTCGGAGAGCGCAACGCTGTTTCTGTCGGCAAGATCGAAGAGAAAATGGGTATCCACGGCAATTCGACCTGCGTGATGAACTACGACGAAGCCACAGGCTACCTGCTGGGTCAGGAACACAAGGGCATGCGCGCGATGTTCACGATGATGAACGAAGCCCGCATCGGCGTTGGCCTGCAGGGCTATGCCCAAGCGGACGTGGCGTTCCAGAACGCGCTGGAATACGCCAAGGACCGTTTGCAGGGCCGCGATGTCACCGGCGTCAAAAACCCGGAGGGACCTGCCGATCCGCTGATCGTGCATCCTGATATTCGTCGCAACCTGATGGACCAGAAAAGCTTTGTAGAAGGCGCCCGCGCCTTCGCGTTTTGGGGCGCATCGCTGATTGATCGGGCACACAAGCTGGAAGACGATGCAGCGGACGGGCTGATTTCGTTGATGACCCCGGTCATCAAGGGTTTCCTGACCGACAAAGGCTTTGAGATGGCGACCAATGCCCAGCAGGTCTACGGTGGTCACGGATACATCGAAGAATGGGGCATGTCGCAGTTCGCACGCGATGCACGCATCGCGATGATCTACGAAGGCGCCAACGGCGTGCAGGCGCTTGATCTTGTCGGGCGAAAGCTCGGCCAGGATGGTGGCAAGCATGTGATGGCGTTTTTCGAAATGGTCAAAACCTTCATTGCCGAGAACAAGGGACAGGACGCCGATTTTGACGCCCAGTTCATTGAACCGCTCAAGAATGCGTCCAAAGATCTTCAGGCGGCAGGCATGTATTTCATGCAGAACGGCATGAAGAACCCGAACAACGCCTTGTCCGGCTCGTACGACTTCATGCACCTGTTCGGGCACGTTTGCCTTGGCTTGATGTGGTCCAAGATGGCTCTGGCGGCCAAGGCACGTCTCGAGGCTGGCGGTGGCGATGACGACTTCTACCAGACCAAGATTGCGACCGGCCGCTATTACATGGCCCGCCAGTTGCCCATGACTGCGACACACTTGTCGCGCATCCAATCGGGTGCAGAACCGGTGATGGCGCTGGAAGCGGCAAACTTCTAAGCTGCTGGGCGGGGCCGATGCCCCGCCCTTTTTCCATCTGCCCGGAGTTTCACTATGCCCAAACGTTTTCGTCTGACGCGGCGTTTTCCTGTTGCCATGACCGAAGATGGGTATCGTGGCCTCAAGCGTTTCGCCACGGAGGCGGGGCTGGATGAGGGAGAGGCTTTGTCTTTTCTCTTTGAGAATTTTGAAAGTGTAACGGACGACGAAGTGCTCGCAGTCAAACTGCGGCAGTTCAATTCCGATTTGGAAGCGCGCAAGCGCTGAAGGAGAGACCCATCCAATGACGTGGATGACCGAAGAACACGCCATGCTGGGCGAAATGACCGCCAAGTTCATCGAAGAGCAGTGGCAACCGCATTTTGAACGCTGGCGCAAACAGGGGCAGATGGACCGCGACACCTGGGGACAGGCCGCCGAACTGGGCCTCTTGTGCCCCTCTGTTCCAGAAGAATACGGCGGCCTCGGGGGTGACTTTGGACATGAAGCCACGATCCTGATCGAAGCCTCACGCGCCAATCTCGCCAGTTGGGGGCACGGCATCCACTCCGGGATCGTCGCGCACTACATTCTGGCCTATGGAACCGAAGACCAGAAAAAACGCTGGTTGCCCAAGATGATTTCAGGCGAAATGGTGGGCGCTTTGGCCATGACCGAGCCCTCGACCGGCTCAGATGTGCAGGCCATCAAGACCCGCGCCCTGCGCGAGGGCAACGCCTACCGGCTGTCCGGCCAGAAGACCTTCATCACAAACGGCCAGCATGCAAACCTGATTGTAGTCGCCGCCAAGACCGACCCATCCGAAGGTGCAAAAGGTGTGTCGCTGGTTGTTGTGGAAACTGATGGCGCCGAAGGCTTCCAACGCGGGCGCAATCTGGAAAAAATCGGCTGCCATGCAGCGGATACATCCGAGTTGTTCTTTGATAATGTCGAAGTCCCGCCTGAGAACGTTCTGGGCCAGCAAGAAGGTCAGGGGTTCTACCAGATGATGCAGCAACTGCCGCAGGAGCGCCTGATCATTGCCTGCGGCGCGGTTGGCGCAATCGAAGGCGCGGTTGAACGAACTATAGCCTATTGCAAGGAACGCGAAGCCTTTGGCGGCCCGCTTACACAATTCCAGAACACCCGCTTCAAACTTGCGGAATGCCAGACCAAGGCAAAGGTCGCCCGCGCATTTCTGGACGACTGCATGGCAGAGCACTTGCAGGGAAAATTGACCGTGGAAAAGGCGGCCATGGCAAAATACTGGCTAAGCGACACGCAAGGCGAAGTGCTGGACGAATGCCTTCAGTTGCACGGCGGTTATGGCTTCATGCAGGAATATGCCATCGGTGAGATGTGGACCGACGCCCGCGTGCAGCGCATCTATGGCGGAACAAATGAAATCATGAAGGAGCTGATTGCGCGCAGCTTGTGAACGAGCGCTATTCCGCGGGCTTTGGAATTGAGTATTTCAGCAGAGAAGAAACAGGGGCGATGCGCCTCGGGTCCAACCGCAGGACTGCGTCGCATCCCCCTGTCTTGCCCGGACCTTTGGTGAGATCGGGTCTTCTCCTCTGGCGGTCATCGGCTCTCCAGCCTGTACCGCGTTGTCACAATGGCGGCATTAACCTTAATGCCCGGTTACCAGAGAAGCCGATTTGCTGTTTCTTCTCTGTGCAAATACGTCCGGGGGTGTGGGGGCTGGCCCCCACGGCTCACCGGATCACACGCGCCTTGGGAGGGGCAAACACATGACCATGAAACTCTATTGCTTTGGTGAATCGGGCAACGCCTACAAGGCCGCTCTGCCTTTGTCTCTGTCCGGGCTCGAGTGGGAGGCCGTCAAAGTCGATTTCTTCGCAGGCGAGACCCGAACGGCTGAGTATCGTGACACGGTCAATTCCATGGGAGAGGCGCCGGTCCTGCTGGATGGCGATACCAAAATCAGCCAGTCTGGTGTCATTCAGATGTATATCGCCGAAAAGTCCGGGAAATTCGGCGGACAGACTCCCGAGGACGCCCGAGAAGTGATGCGGTGGATGTTCTGGGACAATCACAAGCTAAGCTCACAAGCTGGCATGACCCGTTTTCTGATGAACTTTCTGCCAGAAGACAAACGCCCTGCTGACGTCATCGGTTTTATGCAAGGACGCTTGAAGGCGGCCTATCAGGTACTTGATGCCCATTTGGACGGCCGGGAATGGATTGTCGGCTCGGGTCCCACCAACGCTGACTTTTCTTGCTGCGGTTATCTTTTCTACCCTGAACCCTTTGGGTTCGAGCGCAAGGAATGGGCCAACATCGACCGTTGGCTTGGCAATATCGAACACTTGGATGGCTGGAAACACCCCTACGATCTGATGCCAGGCAGTCCGGCTGATCGGGGTTAGCACAGCCATGCGGGGGTGTGACGTTACGAAGTTTACGTATGACGCCCCAACGTCACCCTTGCGCGAGTGGGGTGTGATACCCCACCTCTTTATCAAAGACATGTTCCGACAAAGGACCCGACGATGACCGAAGCCTATATCTATGACGCCGTTCGAACACCCCGCGGCAAGGGTCGCAAGGATGGCAGCTTGCACGAGCTGACCAGCCTGCGCTTGTCCGCACTGACGATGAATGCCGTCAAGGAACGCAACAACCTCGAAGGACATGCCGTTGAGGATGTCATCTGGGGGAACGTGACCCAGGTCGGAGAACAGGGCGGCTGCCTTGCGCGTTCAGCAGTACTCGCATCGGATCTGGATGAATCGATCCCCGGTCTGGCGATCAACCGGTTCTGTGCGTCGGGCATGGAAGCGGTCAATCTTGCTGCAAATCAGGTTCGCGGTGGTGCGGGTGATGCCTATATCGCGGGCGGCGTCGAGATGATGGGCCGCGTTGCCATGGGCAGCGATGGCGCTGCAATCGCCGTCGACCCCAGCCTTGCCATGGACAGCTACTTTGTACCGCAAGGCATCAGCGCAGACATCATTGCAACCGAGTACGGTTTCAGCCGCGATGACGCCGATGGTCTGGCCGTTGAATCCCAGCGGCGCGCTGCCGCGGCATGGGAGGACGGTCGCTTTGACAAGTCGGTCATCACCGTGCGGGATCAGAATGGCCTGCCAATTCTGGATCGGGACGAATACATGCGCCCCGGCACCGACATGCAAAGCCTTGGCAGCCTGAAACCCTCCTTCAAGGACATGGGCGAAGTCATGCCCGGTTTCGACAAGATCGCACTTATGAAGTACCCCCATCTCGAGCGCATCAACCACATCCACCACGCGGGCAACAGTTCGGGCATCGTGGATGGCTCGGCTGCGGTCCTCATCGGAAACAAGGCCTTTGGCGAAAAGCACGGACTGAAAGCCCGCGCGCGCATCAAAGCGACTGCAAAGATCGGCACCGATCCGACAATTATGCTGACCGGTCCGGTCCCGGTGACCGAAAAGATTCTGGCCGACAACGGCATGTCCATCTCGGATATCGATCTGTTTGAGGTGAATGAAGCTTTTGCATCTGTGGTTTTGCGTTTTATGCAGGCCTTTGACGTTGACGCCGACCGCGTCAATGTGAACGGTGGTTCCATAGCAATGGGACATCCGCTTGGGGCTACTGGTGCAATCATCATCGGCACTTTGCTTGATGAGCTGGAGCGCACCGGAAAAGGCACCGGCCTCGCCACTCTTTGCATTGCATCGGGTATGGGCGCTGCCACGATCATCGAGCGGGTCTGAACAGTAAGGCCGGCACATGTACAGCATCATCGATCAACAACGCGCTTACGAGATAGCCCAGGAAGCCTTGGACAGGACCGAGGATGCGTTGTTGACCGGGAACCATTCGGTTTTTGAGGAGCTTTTCCATCTGCCTCAGTCACTTTCGACGATGGATGGAATTGTTTGGCTCGAAAGCACCGATGACATCCGGAAGGTATTTGACCGTGTGTGCAAGCGGATCAAAGACTTGGGCATAACCAAGCTGGACCGCCGCGTTGATCGATTGATCTTCGACGGCCCGGAAGCCATTCGGTATTCCTATTTGACACGCATGCTCGATGCCGATGGATCGCTTGTGCAACCGCCGTTTCCCTGCTTGTGCCGAATGATTCACCTAGATGGCTCATGGAAGATCGCGGACACCCAATACGCACTGCGCGACGAAACGGATCACGAAGAAGCGCTCTTGGGTGCTCAACATGAACGATCCATACCCGGCGGGCTGGAATCGCCGGGCTATGCCGTTTTTCAGAACCTGTTGGACCGGATAACAAAAAGTTATCTGGAAAAAGACTTCGCCACGTTTGAAGAACTGACCTCATTTCCGGTCTTGGTGCAAAAAGCGCATGGCACCGAAATATTTCCGGACGCCCATCGATTGCAGATTGATTTCGAGCAGTACCAGCGAGAGTTCAAGATCAAGGGCATCACGAACATGATCCGGACCATCCGAAGTGTTCATATGATCGGCTCCAAGAGAATGCAGGGAACCTATCGAACGTACCTTCTGAGTGGGAAAACTCTGCTTTCTGAAGGTTATGACAGCGCCATGACTCTGGAACAGGGCGAGGACGCGGTTTGGCGGATCACATCGGTGATGCATCCGATCGAGCACATGACACTCGACAAAATGGTACACAGCGATCTGTCATGACCCAAACAACAGCCGATACGATTTACCAACAATATCTGGACGTTGCGACACGCCTGTTCTGGTCCAAGCAGTGGGATGACCTTGCGGGTCTAATTGTCTTGCCGGGCGCTATCCATTCTCCCAATGGCACGTACCATGTCAGCACCCAGTCAGAACTGATCGAGACGTTTAGGACACAACACGAAAGCCTGCAGCGCAACGGAGCAACCGAGTTCCATCGCATTTGCCTGCGTGCCGAGTTCGACAAGCACGCCCGGCATTCGATCACAGGTGTGCATAAAACCTATGCCCTAAATGGCGGCGGTTACGTTGTACCACCTTATGAAAACACAATGGCTTTGACGCTTGAGGATGGCACTTGGAAAGCCAATGGCATCCGCTCATCCGTGCCAAACGAAGTGCTGTCATTGCATCCACTCGGTTCTGATTTGCAGGCCGATCTGAATTCAGGGGATGCGGCACGATGAACGCGAGCCAGCCTACAATAACACCGGCACAGCCTTGTTCAGCGCAAACTGAATCCACTGTGCCCCCGCAAACATCACATAAAAAGCGCTGAATGCGCACAGCCAGTACCTGGAAAGGACCAAGAGACATGGCCGATTTTAGCATGCAGACACGCGACGACGGCGTCGCGATCATCACATGGGACGTCAAAGAAAAATCCATGAATGTCATGACCCTCGAGGCATGGGACGTTCTGGATGGGCTTGTGGATCAGGCTTTGGCAGATGATGCCGTCAAGGGCGTGGTCATCACATCTGGCAAGGACAGTTTTGCAGGCGGCATGGACCTGAATGTCATCGCCAAAATGAAAGAAATGGCTGGCGACGATCCTGCGCGCGGTTTGTTTGATGGCATCATGAACGCCCATCGCATCATGCGCAAAATCGAACGGGCTGGCATGGATGCAAAGACCAACAAAGGCGGCAAGCCAATCGCAACGGCGCTGCCCGGCACCGCGCTTGGCATTGGTCTGGAAATTCCGCTTTCGACACACCGCATTTTCGCAGCGCCAAACCCCAAGGCCAAGATTGGTCTGCCGGAAATCATGGTTGGCATCTTCCCGGGGGCCGGCGGAACCACGCGACTGGTTCGCAAGATGGGTGCCATGGCCGCCAGCCCCTATCTGTTGGAAGGCAAACTGATGGATCCGGTTGCTGCGCAGAAGGCTGGGATCGTCGACGAAATCGCCGCCGATCCGGTAGCCGCGGCCTGTGAATGGGTTCTGAGCGCGAAAGACGCCGACATCGTGAAGCCATGGGACGCCAAAGGCTACAAGATGCCCGGCGGCGCGCCCTATCATCCAGCAGGTTTCATGACGTTTGTTGGTGCCTCCGCTATGGTCAACGGCAAAACCAAGGGCGTTTATCCTGCCGCAAAGGCCTTGCTCAGCGCAGTGTATGAAGGTGCGCTGGTTCCATTCGACACCGCCCTCAAAATCGAAGCGCGCTGGTTTACCAACGTGCTGATGAACCCCAGCTCGGCCAATATGATCCGTTCGCTGTTCATCAACAAAGAAGCCCTGGAAAAAGGCGCCGTGCGTCCTGCTGATGTTGCGGATCAGCGCGTCAGCAAAGTTGGCGTTCTTGGCGCGGGCATGATGGGTGCGGGTATCGCGCTCGTGTCGGCGCAGGCCGGCATCGAAGTCGTGCTGCTCGATCGCGATCAAGCCGCGGCAGACAAAGGCAAAGGCTATGCCGAAGCGCATTTTGCCAAAGGTGTACAACGCAAGAAAATCAGCGAAGAGATGGCCGCAACCATGGCTGGCCGGATCACGGCAACCACAGATTACGCTGCACTTAAGGGATGTGATCTGATCATCGAAGCTGTCTTCGAAGATCCCAAGATCAAGGCCGAAGTGACCGCGCAAGTCGATGCAGTCACAGACGCAGATTGCATCTTTGCAACCAACACATCGACTCTTCCGATCACCGAATTGTCCAAGGCATCCAAAAATGCCGAGAACTTCATCGGCATCCACTTCTTCAGCCCCGTTGAAAAGATGATGCTGGTCGAGATCATTAAGGGCCGCGGCACCGGTGATCGCGCCGTTGCCAAAGCGTTGGACTATGTGCGCCAAATTCGGAAAACGCCAATTGTGGTCAACGATGCGCGCTTCTTCTACGCGAACCGCTGCATTATTCCCTACATCAACGAAGGCATCCGCATGGTCAAAGAAGGGGTTGCCCCGGCATTGATCGAAAATGCTGCAAAGATGGTGGGTATGCCTTTGGGACCGCTGCAGCTCGTGGATGAAACCTCGATCGATCTGGGTGCCAAGATCGCCCGCGCGACCCGTGCCGCGATGGGCGACGCCTATCCGGATGGCGAAGTCGACGAAGTGATCTTTTGGATGGAAGAACAGGGGCGTCTTGGCCGCAAATCGGCATCCGGGTTCTACGACTACGACGAAAAGGGAAATCGCACCGGTCTTTCCGCAGCTGTTGCGGCGCAGTATCCACAGGCCGACGAACAACCGGATCTGACCGAAGTTCAGCATCGTTTGCTCTTTGTGCAATCGCTGGAGGCAGTCCGCGCGCTGGAAGAAGGCGTTCTGATGGATATCCGCGAAGGCGACGTTGGCGCGATCCTGGGTTGGGGCTTTGCGCCTTGGTCCGGTGGTCCGCTCTCTTGGCTCGATATGCTGGGTGCACCCTATGCATCCGAACGCTGCGACGCGTTGCAAGCCGCTCATGGCGACCGGTTTGCATGCCCGGATTTGCTGCGGGACATGGCCGCCAAGAACCAAAATTTCTACGGCCGTTTCGGCCCGCAGGCCAAAGCAGCCTGACCAAAATAATATCGGGGCGCCAACAGGCGCTCCGATCCTCGCGGCAGCACATCACGAAATCTCTGCCGAAATGCGCGCCTATTCACGGCGTGGCCGCGTTCAACGACGCTTTTCGCGGCATTCCCATAAAATCAATATCCCGGATATCCGTTTTGCTCTTGAAAAACGCATGACAAAGCGCAGATGCAAAACCGGGGCGGGGATAACTCACACGACAAAACCACATGCGCTTGGCTTGCTGCCGGACGCCGCTTGGCTTACCACGTTCCGAAGCCGGTCTTTTTCTGGGATCGCAGCAACGTGGGCCTATTTGTCCATGACACAATCGGGATGACGCACAGCGTGCACCCCCGGCAGAGCTGCTTTGCTTGCAAACGGGCCGATCTGATCCGAACGCCCATTTTTCTATCGGGCGAACACTGTGAACAAATTGCGGAGCTGCCGTGTCTCTTTTTCTCGTCGTCGCCCTGCCATTTCTCGGAGCGTTGCTGCCTGGACTGATGAACCAAGCTGGACGCGCGGCCTGCGCCGGGATCACCTTCGTGGTCTCGCTGGCCGCGTTCATCGGACTGTTGACCAACCTGCCTGCCGTTCTGGCCGGTGAAACCGTCAAAGCCAGCATTGATTGGATTCCCCTGCTCGGTTTGAATTTCTCGCTCATGCTGGACGGGCTTGGGTTTTTCTTTGCCTTTTTGATCCTTGGCATTGGCCTGCTGATCATCGCCTACGCGCGGCACTACCTTTCGCGCAAAGACAACATGGGGGCATTTTTCACGTACCTTCTGCTGTTCCAAGGAGCCATGGTCGGCATCGTCATGAGCGATAACATATTGCTTTTGCTTGTGTTCTGGGAGCTGACATCGCTGTCTTCGTTCCTGCTGATCGGATTTTGGAAACACCTGCCCGAAGGCCGTCAGGGTGCGCGGATGGCTTTGACCGTAACGGGTATGGGCGGACTGGCCATGATCGGCGGCATGCTGATCCTCGGTCAAATCGCTGGCAGCTACAATCTTTCGGACATTCTTCAAAGCCGCGAGGCCATTCAGGCCAGCCCGCTCTACCTGCCTGCGCTGCTGCTGATCCTGCTGGGGTGTTTTACCAAGTCTGCGCAGTTCCCGTTCCACTTCTGGCTCCCGCACGCCATGGCCGCACCCACTCCGGTGTCTGCCTATCTGCACTCTGCCACTATGGTTAAGGCTGGCATCTTCCTGATGGCCCGTCTTTGGCCGGTGCTGTCAGGGACACCCGAATGGTTCGCGATCGTCACAACAGCCGGACTGATCACAATGGTTCTGGGCGCAGTGATCGCCCTGTTCAAGCACGACCTCAAAGCGCTGCTGGCCTTCTCGACTGTTTCGCATCTTGGGCTGATCACCATGCTGCTGGGCACCGGCACTGCGTTTGGTGCCATGGCAGCGGTGTTTCACATTCTCAACCACGCGACTTTCAAGGCCGCGCTATTCATGTCCGCCGGCATCATCGACCACGAAGCGCACACACGCGACATTCGACGTCTGGGCGGATTGCGCCACCTAATGCCCATCACCTTCATCTTTGCGACCTTGGCAGCCCTTTCCATGGCCGGGATTCCGTTCCTGAACGGGTTCCTGTCCAAGGAAATGATGCTGGAAGAGGCCAACCACACCGTCCTGTTCGGCTCTCCTTGGCTGGTGCCAGCGCTGGCGGTCTTTGGATCGCTTTTCTCGGCAGCATATTCCTTCCGCTATGTTGGCCATGTCTTTCTCGGGCCCAAGCGTGATGACTATCCAACCACGCCTCATGACCCGGGTCCCGGCCTATGGTTGCCGCCTGTGATCCTTGTCGTACTGGTCGTCGCAATCGGTGTGGCGCCGTTTTTGGCCGAACCATTCGTTAAAATGGTGACGGCATCGCTTTTGGGTGAGGCCGCAGAAGTGCCCAAGGCGTACTTCAAGATTTGGCATGGGCTTGTGCCCGCGCTTTATATGTCGATTGCAGCGGTTGTCGGCGGATTGATCCTGTTGGCTGTCTACCGCCCTGCCCTGCGACTGTGGGACGCCGCGCCGCGCCCCGAGGCCAAGGTGATTTTCGAAGCCTTGATCGAAAACGTCGTGAAGCTGGCCCAAGGCCTGATCCTGCGCAGCCACAACGGCGCGTTTTCACGTTACGCCGCTCTGGCCATGTCGTTCATCATCCTTGCCGGATACTACGCCTGGACGACGGGAACAGTTGGTGACGCGACCCGCACCCTACAGCCGGTGACAGCAATCGCTGTTGCGGGTTGGGCGACATTGGTAGCCGCCACCATCGGTCTGGTCTTCCTGCACCGCAACCGCCTGCTGGCGCTGGTGTTCATGGGGGTGATCGGTCTGATGGTTTCGGTCGGTTTCATTTTCCTCAGCGCGCCTGATCTGGCGATGACCCAAATCACAGTCGAAGTGGTCACGATCGTACTGTTGTTGCTGGCGTTGAACTTCCTTCCAAAATCGTCGCCAATCGAAAGCTCGGTCTTGCGCCGGTCGCGGGACACGGTCGTCGCTGTGGCCGGTGGTCTGGCAGCCATGGGTTTGACCTATCACTTCCTCATGCGCGACGCCGTCGATCAGAGTATTTCTGCCTTCCATCTGGCCAATTCCTACAAAGGTGGCGGCGGGACCAACGTCGTTAACGTGATCCTTGTGGATTTCCGGGGATTCGACACCTACGGCGAAATCATCGTTCTGGGCATTGCCGCCCTGCTGATCTTTGCGCTGACCGAAGCGCTTTTGGGGGGGCCTGTTCGTGCACGCTTGCTGAACCGTGAGCCGGACATGCCACAGGCAGGTGACGCACACCCCGGCATGATGGTCGTGCTGACGCGGGTGATGATGCCTGTTGTGCTCATGGTTGGTTTCTATGTCTTCCTGCGCGGCCACAACGAACCCGGCGGCGGGTTCATCGCCGGACTGATCGTGTCCATTGCCGTGGTGATGCAGTACATGGCCAGCGGCTTTAACTGGGCCGCCGCCCGTTTGCGGTATCCTTATCACGGCATTATCGGGGCCGGTGTCCTGATCGCTGGGCTAACCGGTATCGGGTCTTGGTTCGTGGGCAAGCCCTTCCTGACTTCGGATTTCACATATGTGCGCATACCGCCATTCGAGAAGTTCGAGTTGGCGACCGCTGCGTTGTTTGACCTCGGCGTTTTTCTGGCTGTGGTCGGCGCGGTCATGCTGTCGCTGGAAAGCTATTCGAGACTGGCGCGCCGGTCTGAACGTCCGGACACGGAACATCCGATTGACATCGACCCATCACGCGACGATCCGGAAAACATCATGAAGGCAGGAGGCTGATATGGAACTGCTTGTCGCTTCGGCCATTGGCCTTCTGACCGCAGCAGGGATCTATCTGATCCTGCGCTTGCGGACATTCCCCGTGATCCTCGGGCTTTCGCTGATCACATATGCTGTGAACGTATTCCTGTTCGCCTCAGGCCGTCTGACTATCGGCGCGCCGCCGGTGTTGATGGATGACGTAACACGGTACACCGACCCATTGCCTCAGGCTCTGGTTCTGACCGCGATTGTGATTTCCTTTGGGATGACAGCGGTCGTGGTGATGATTGCGCTGGGTGCCTTCCTGGGCGCCGATGATGATGCCGTGGATGATGGTCCGGATGAGCAAGCCACCGAGACGGAGGATGCAGTATGACCCACTGGATTATTGCGCCCGTCGTTCTGCCTGCTTTTCTGGCACCGTTCATCGTCCTTGCAGCGCGTTACCATATGGGCATTCAGCGCGTGTTCTCTGTCGCTGGTGTCTTGGCACTGATCGCAATCGCGGCAGGTCTTGTCTGGCAGGCGTCTGACGGGACAGTCACCCTGTATCAGCTCAGCGATTGGGCAGCCCCTTTCGGGATCGTACTGGTTGCGGACCGACTGTCGACCATGATGGTTCTGCTGACCTCCATTCTGGCACTCATGGTGCTCTTGTATGGAATCGGATCGAAATGGGATGAACGCGGACGGCATTTTCATGCCCTGTTCCAGTTCCAGATCATGGGGATCATGGGCGCCTTTTTGACCGGCGACCTTTTCAACCTGTTTGTTTTCTTCGAAATCCTGCTGATCGCGTCCTACGGCCTGATGATACACAGTGGTGGCAATGTCCGGCTCAAGGCTGGCGTGCAATACGTGTCTTTCAACCTGATCGGATCAACACTGTTCCTGTTCGCTCTGGGTTCGATCTATGCGGAAACCGGCACTCTGAACATGGCGGATCTGGCGGCCAGGGCGCAAATGGTCGGCGCGGAGCAAACTGTCGGCATCCGTGTGGCTGCCGTGTTGCTGTTGTTGGTATTCGCAATCAAGGCCGCGTTGGTCCCGCTTCATGTCTGGCTGCCCTCCAGCTATGCCGAAGCGCCCCCAGTTGTTGCCGCACTCTTTGCGATCATGACCAAAGTCGGCGCCTATGCGATCATCCGTGTCTACACAATGATCTTTCCCGAAAGCCTCGAGGCCACGGCCGGATTGCACCACACTTGGCTCATGCCCTTTGCGCTGCTTTCGCTGGCGTTGGGTATGATCGGCCTACTGGCGGCAAAGAAACTGGACAGGCTGGTCGCCTTTTCGGTCGTCGGGTCCATGGGCATGGTCATGGTTGCCATTTCGATGTTCTCTGAGGCCGGCATCTCGGCTGCGCTCTACTACATCGTGCATTCGACATTCGCCGCCGCCGCTCTTTTCCTGATTGTCGATCTGGTCGAGCAAAGCCGCAACGATCTGCAGCTAACCACACAGCCCCCCATCGCAGGCGCGCCCTTAACGGCTGGGTTGTTCTTTGCCGCGGCGATTGCCATGGCCGGTTTGCCGCCATTGTCAGGCTTCGTCGGCAAGTTGCTCATCCTGAACGCCGGTTTCAGCGAAGGGGCAATGCCGTGGATCTGGGCCATCATTCTTGGTTCAAGTTTGATCTCGGTTGTTGGATTTGCCCGCGCAGGCAGTGTTGTGTTTTGGAAATCCGAAAGCCTGCGCCCCGAGGTGGATGAAGACGACGACGACAGCCAAGAAGTATCCGAGGATGACCAGCAGGCACCAAGCGCATTGGCCTATGGCGCAGTGATGGGGCTACTGGCTCTGATCGCGCTTCACACGGTTCTGGCTGGCCCAATGACACGCTACATGCAGGCCACATCAGCACAATTGTTTGCGCCGGATGCCTATATGGAAAAGGTTCTCGACACGCCGGGCAAGCTGAGCAAACCAAAAGACAGCAGCGAGGAGGATCACTGACATGAGTACGCTTGCAGGACGCATCCTGCCGCACCCAATCCTGACCCTTTTTCTGACCGTGGTCTGGATATTGCTACAGAACGACTTCTCCGCAGGAATGGCCGTTTTCGGGCTGATCCTCGGGATCATCATCCCCGCAGTTACAGCGGCGTGGTGGCCCGATCGGCCCCGCGGCATCAAGCTGGGTAAATTCATACTGTATTTCTTTCTGGTCGTCTGGGACATCATCGTTGCCAATGTTCAGGTCGCATGGATCGTACTGACCCGGCCCAATTCCAAGCTGCGCCCTTGTTGGGTTGTTGTTCCTCTCGAACTGCGGACACCAGAAGCAATCGCGATTTTGGCCGGGACAATCACCCTGACCCCCGGAACGGTGACTGCAGATCTGTCCAGCGAAGGCCATAGCCTGTTGGTGCATGCCCTGGATGCCGAAAGCCCCGATGAAGTGCGCGATCAGATCAAAGACCGCTATGAGCGCCGTTTGAAGGAGATCTTTGCATGACCCCTGATCCCACGCTTGTTGATTGGACCATCCGTTTTGCCTTTGGCGCAGTGGCCGTTGCCAAAATTCTGTCGCTGGTCCGACTGATTATCGGCCCGACGACATCGGACCGCATTCTCGCTTTGGATACACTGACCGTGAACGCCATTGGATTGATCGTATTGCTGGGCATCGCACAAGGCACGTCGATCTATTTCGAAGCGAGCATGATCATCGCGATGCTCGGCTTTGTTTCGACCGTGGCCTACGCCCGGTTTGTTTTGAGGGGGGACATCATCGAATGACCGCGACATCAATCGGAGAGTTTGCCATCATCGCCTGCCTCCTTTTCGGAGCGCTGTTTTCCGTTGTCGGTGCGATTGGGCTGGTCAAATTCGACAACCCCATGACACGGCTGCACGCCCCAACAAAGGTTGGCACGCTGGGCGTCGGGTCCTTGTTGCTGGCCGCTGTTCTGCACGCTTGGGTCTATGGCGACGGGTCAATGCATCAGTTGCTGATCGTTGTGTTCCTGTTTGTCACAGCACCCATTTCCGCCAACTTTATCGCCAAGGTTTCGATACATCACAAAACCTGCGAAACACCGCCCCCGCCTGCAAAAGACAAAACCTGGGCGACCTTGGACACACCAGAATAAACGGCAAAAGGCTTGCACCAGTGCAAGCCTTTTTCTTTGCTTTCACTGCAGCTGCGTCAGCTTAGGTATTCGCTCAGCGTCGCCCGGCATCCCTGGTCGTGCAGCTTGGTCAACCAACCGCCAAAGGCTGCAACAAAGGCTTCTTCCTGAACCAGCGCGCCATAAATCTCGGATTGCTCCAGCCAGACAACCGGATTGGTCTTGGCCTTGAGTGCTGCCGCTTGCAGTGCATCCCAGTTGGGATCATTTGGTTCGATCTCGCTGCCATCTTCGCGCAGACCAGTGCACATGCGGGCCCACAGTGCTTCGACCAGTGCAAGCGCCTGAACCGATGCACCGGATGCGATTGCGTCACGCAGCACCGGCAGAATGAAACCGGTGTGGCGTGAAGATCCGTCAAAGGCCACGCGCCGGACGGAATCGTGAATGCGCGGATTGGCAAAGCGCTCTTCGATCAGTGTCAAATAGTCAGACGGATCCATTTCAGGCACCGCACTCACGTAAGGTAGAATTCCGTCTTGCTGAATCTTGCGGAAAAACGCGGGCAGTTGTTCGTCCTGCATGCAGTCCGCGATCGTGTCCAGCGAAAGGATCTCTCCAGCATTCGCAAGGACCTGATGCCCACCATTGAGAACCCGGATTTTCATGGTCTCATAGCTATGAACGTCACCGGTTATCGTCGCACCCACAGCTTCCCATGCTGGGCGTCCGTTGCAAAACACGTCCTCCAGAACCCACTGACGAAAGCTCTCGTGGCTAACTGGCGCGGCATCTTCAATCCCCATGTCCTGCGCCAGTTCGATCAATTCATCACTGGTGGCCGGGACGATGCAATCCACCATGGAATTGGGGAAAGCGCCGGTGCTGTCAATCCATTCGGCCAGTTCCGGATCTGTCATCGAAGCCAGACCAACCACGCAGGATCGCAAAATTTCGCCATTGCCCTGCAGGTTGTCACAGCTCAGCGCTGTAAACGGCGGAAGGCCGTTGGCTCGGCGCAACCGAAGGGCCGCGACGATTGCACCAAAGACGGTTCTGGGCTGCTCGGGGTTTTGGGCGTCATGGCGAATGTCTTCGTGATCAGCGTCAAAATCGCCCGTGGCTGCATCGAGGAAATAACCGCCTTCGGTCACGGTAAGAGCAACGATCCGAATAGACGCATCCGCCATTTGAGCGATCAAAGGACCATTGCCCTCTTCAATCGGAAGATAGTCAATCATGGAGCCGATCACTTCGGCACGGGTTCCCTTGGGATCGAGTTCGATCAGCGTCGTCAGGCAATCCTGCTCCAGAAGCTTGTCGCGCATCTTGGCATCATAAGGCCGGACGCCGGCGCCAATGATAGCCCAATCCAACGCCTGCCCCTTTTGCATCAAACGATGCAGATACCAGGCTTGGTGGGCCCGGTGAAAATTGCCCAATCCGATATGCACAATCCCAGGACGCAAACGAGAGCGATCATAGCGCGGACACTCGATGGCATCCGGCAACCGGCTCAGGGCAGAGTCACTCAGTTTCATGGGCATAAGTCCTTGGGAAAAGTCGTCCATCAGCTCATCCATTGTCCGCCATCGACGTTGTACGTCTGGGCGACCACATATTCCGCATCATCGCTTGCCAGAAACACGGCCATGCCAGTCAGATCTTCGGCCACTCCCATGCGCCCGAAAGGCACGCCCGCCGCGACCTCCGACTTTTTCTGACCAGGTGCTTTTCCTTCGTGCTTCGCAAAGAAAGCGTCGACGCCATCCCAGTGTTCGCCATCAACAACGCCCGGCGAAATCGCATTTACGTTGATTCCATGCTGAATCAGATTCAGACCTGCCGATTGCGTGAGGCTGATCACAGCGGCTTTGGTGGCGCAGTAGACAGCGACCAAAGGCTCACCTCGGCGGCCTGCCTGCGAAGCCATATTGATGATCTTTCCACCACCACCACGTTCGATCATGTGGTTGGCAACAGCCTGCATCATGAACAGAGTTCCCGACACATTGATATCGAACACGCGTGCGTAGTCGTCGCGGCTAATCTCTGCGATCGGGGCTGCAGTGAAGATCGCCGCATTGTTGATCAGAACGTCGATCTGGCCAAATTGCGCGATCGTCGCAGCCACGGCGCCATCGATGCTGGACTGATCCGTGACATCCAATTCGACGGCAATTGCGTTTTCACCAAGCTCTGCCGCAGCAGTCTTGGCGCGTGCAATGTCGATATCCGCAATCGCGACACGCGCGCCTTCGGACACATAAGCCTTGGCGAATGCCAGACCGATGCCGCGCGCGGCACCGGTTATCAACGCAATTTTGCCGTCCAGTCTCTTCATTCGATCCGCATTCCTTCTGCATCGAAGCGGTGGATCTGGTTTTCGTCTGGTGTCAGGAAAATCTTGTCGCCATGGCGGGCTGCAAAATCACCATTCACCCGAACCGTCATCATGTCCATCAACCCGGTTTCATGGATATGAAGGAATGTATCTGAGCCCAGATGCTCGGCGACACCAACGGTGCCTTCCCACAGGCCTTCCGTCTTGGAAACGGTCATATGCTCGGGCCGGATGCCGATTGTGTGGGCGTTCCGCTTCGTCGCTTCTTCGCCTTCGAACAGGTTCATCTTTGGCGAGCCGATGAAACCAGCCACAAACTTGTTGCGCGGCGCATGGTAGAGATCCAGCGGAGAACCAACCTGTTCGATCACACCGGCCTGCAAGACAACGATTTTGTCCGCCATTGTCATGGCCTCGACCTGATCGTGTGTCACATAAATCATGGTCGTCTTCAGTTTTTCATGAAGCTCCATGATCTCAAGACGCATGCCGACACGCAAAGCAGCGTCAAGGTTCGACAGTGGTTCGTCAAAAAGGAACGCCGCAGGTTCTCGTACGATCGCACGGCCAATTGCAACACGCTGGCGCTGACCACCTGACAACTGGCCCGGTTTGCGATCCAGATAGTCGGTCAGGTTCAACGATGTGGCCGCTGCCTCGATCTTGGCTTTCTGGGTCTCTTCATCAATGCCAGCCATGCGCATAGGAAATGCGATGTTCTTGCGGACCGTCATATGCGGGTAAAGCGCATAGGACTGGAACACCATGGCAAGCCCACGTTTCGAAGGCGGCACCTCGGTCACGACGTTGCCGTCGATTTCGACATCACCTGCGGTCAGATCTTCCAACCCGGCGATCATCCGGAGCAAAGTCGATTTCCCGCAGCCCGATGGGCCCACAAAAACCACGAACTCACCATCGTCGATCTCAAGGTTCAGTGGCGGAATGACGTTGGTTTCGCCAAAGCTCTTTTTTACGTCTTTTAGTACGATGCGTCCCATGATCGTTCCTTATTTCACAGCGCCAAAGGTCAGGCCTTGGACCAATTGTTTTTGACAGAACCAGCCCAGCACAACGATGGGGCCAACAGCGGCGGTAGACACCGCAGAGAGGCGTCCAAAGAACAGCCCTTCCGGAGCACGGTTGCCTTCGATGAGTTTGGACAATGTCGCGGCGTCGGTTGTCGTCAGTCGAACAGTCCAGTACGCCTCGTTCCAACAAAAGATGAAGCAGAGCAAAGCGGTCGATGCGATGCCGCCCCAAGCCAGCGGGATCAAGATCTCGCGCACTTCACCCCAGGTGTTCAGACCGTCCATCTTGCCAGCCTCGATGATGTCCTTGGGGATGTCCTTGAAGTAGGTAAAGAGCATCCAGATCACGATTGGCAGGTTGATCAGGCTCAACACCATGATGATCAGGAAATGCGTGTCATACAGCCCAGCCGCCTTGGTCATGAAAATCATCGGGTACAGAACCGCTGCCGCAGGAAGCATCTTGGTGGACAGCATCCACATCAGGATGTCCTTTGTCGCCCGCGTCGGGTTAAAGGCCATTGCGTAGGCGCAGGGCACGGCGACAACCAACGTGAAGATCGTAGCCGATACAGCCGTGATCACCGAATTCCGGGCAAACCGCCAGTAGTCATAGTTTTCGGTCATGTTGGCGTAGTTCTCGAGCGTTGGCGTGAACGAGAACAAGAATTCAGGCTTCACCGCATCCGCGTCAGTCTTGAAGCTGGTCAGGACCATATAGAAGATCGGGAAGAAGAAGATCAGCGCCACCACCCAAGCCAGAACCGGCCAGGCAATTTTCGAGAACTTCGTGTGTTGTGCAACGATAGCCATGGTGGCCCCCTTATTCCATCAATGTCTTGCCGATCATCCGAAGCAGGAAGATGGCGACAATGTTGGCGAGAATGACTGCGAAGATGCCCGTGGCAGATGCAGCACCGATGTTGTTATTGACCAGCTCGCCGATGTAGTACGGCAGGTTTTTGTTGCCGTTACCCCGGCTGACGATCTCAATCTCGGCGTAGAGCGAGAGGTGGAAAATCGCTTGGATCATCACCACGATCGCAATTGGACGACCCAGGTGCGGCAGTGTCAGAAATCGAAACTGCGACCACGCACCAGCACCATCCAGAAGCGCGGCTTCTTTTTGCTGTTGGTCTTCGGATTGCAGCGAGGTCATGAAGATCAGGACCGCAAAGGGCGTCCATTGCCAAGTGACCATCATGATCACCGCATAGGCAGAGGTTTGCGTGGCACGGAACGAAATTGGTTCGAACTCGGGCCAGAGCGAAAAGAACCAGCCGACGACGGGCGCTTCGCGCATCCCGGCGATCATGTCATTGATCCCGTTTACAGCGATGCCTTGCAGGCCAAGAACCGGATCAAGCAACATGTTGATCCAAAGGACGGCGTTAACCGCGGGCATCACAAAGAAGGGTGAAATCAGCAGGACCCTGACAATACCCCGTCCCGGGAATGTGCGGTTCACCAGAATTGCAATGGCAATACCAAGGGTGACTGTCAGGAACAGAATGCTGCAAACAATGAGCAGCGAGTTCTGAATGGCCAGCCAAAAAGAATCCTGGCCCCAGACGTACTGATAATTGCCCAGACCACGCCAGTTGTCGATCGACGGGGATGTCCATTCGGGGCGGCGCAGGTTGTTAAGAACATAACGAATAAAGGAGAAGAACAGCGTCATGCTCAGTGGAACAAGCATCCAAAACAAGAGCAGAAGGACAGCTGGTGTCTGTAGCAGACGTGGTACGGTTCGATTGGCCATGACGATTGTCTCTCAGCAAAGTGAAAGGGCGCGACGCGAAGCGATGTCAGATTGTGCGGTCGTCCCGAAAAGGCTGCGCTACGATACGTCAGACCGGGCGAACGACGAAAGCCCTGGGGTGGAAAGACCCGGAATAAGTCCGGATCTTTCCGAAGTTTCGAGGCTTAGTAGTAGCCTGCTTCCTTCATGATGGAGTCTGCAGCAGCCTGCGCGGCGGCAAGTGCATCTTCGACAGACTTCGCACCGGAAAGTGCAGCGGCCATTTCCTGACCAAAGGCCGAACCGATTTCCGGGAACTCAGGGATAGCAACGAACTGCACGCCAACGTATGGCTTCAGATCAGTTGCTTCAGGAGCCGCGGAGTCGATTGCTGCAAGCTCGGCTTCAGCGAACTTGGCAACTGCCTGGAATTCAGGGATCTGGTAGGTCGAGGCACGCTGACCAGTTGGAACAGAGCCCCAGCCGAAGTCAGGGTGGTTACCGACAGCCTGAACGTAAGCTTTGGAAGTCGCCCATTCGATGAATGCCTTGGCTTCTTCTGCATTTTCCGTACCGGCAGGAACCGCCATGGCCCATGCCCACAGCCAGTTCGCACCAACAGGGTTACCTGCGTTTGGCGACTGTGCGTATGCAACGTTCGGGTTCTCCAGGAAGGATGCCGCGATTGTCGCGTCAATCCAGAGACCGCACTTGTCCTGGTTGTACAGAGCAAGGATTTCGTTGAACGAGTTGCCTTCGGATCCCGGAGGGCCGTAGCTGTTCAGCAGGTCAACGTAGAAGCTTACAGCTGCGTTCCACTCAGGGCTGTCGAGCTGCGGCTTCATGTCGGCGTCAAACCAAGCTGCGCCAAACGAGTTCGCAACAGTTGTGATGAACGCGCCGTTGTCGCCCCAACCTGGCTTGCCGCGCAAGCAGGCGCCGTAGACACCATTGTCAGGGTCGTGCATCGCAGCAGCTGCTGCTTTGACGTTGTCCCAGCTGTCGTTGTCCGCGATGGTTACACCGGCTGCGTCAGCCAGATCCTTGCGGTACATCACCATCGAAGATTCGCCGTAGAACGGTGCCGCATAAAGCGTACCGTCGTGGCTCAGACCTGCGCGCATGGCGGGCAGAATGTCTTCGACATCGTAGTCGTCGCCGAATTCCAGAGGCTCGATCCAGCCAGCTGCACCCCAGATAGGCGCTTCCTGCATACCGATGTTGATGATGTCATACTGACCACCACCGGTCGCGGTGTCGGAAGTGACCTGCTCACGCAGAACGCCTTCTTCCAGCGAAACCCAGTTCAGAGCCACACCAGTTTCCTCGGTGTAGGCTTCTGCAACCTTCTGCATGTTGATCATGTGGCCGTTGTTCACGATCGCGATTGTCAGTTCTTTCGCGTGACCGTCGGCATATGCGCCAGTGGCCAGCAGAGACAACGCTGTTGCCGCACGAAGTGCGTTTCTCAGTTTCATCCTATTCCTCCCTAGATGGATGACGATGTGATGCAAGGAAGCTATCGGGCGTTATCCAAAGCGTCAATATAAATTTTACGCGCGTAAATTTTTTTTAACTTTCTACGCGGAAGCCCGTAAAATAAAGCGCGCCGGGTAGAGCGTCTCGGTTCTCGCTCGGAACTTTCCGCCGTTCTCGATCAACGAAAACAACGTCTCCACGCTATGCCCCGCGACAGAATCATAGTCATGTGCAACCGTGGTCAGTGCAGGGCACGTGAACTTCGAAAAGGGATGATCATCGTGAGACGCCACTCTCATCGCGCATCCCTCGGCCCGACCCACACGGATGCCTCGTTCATAACACGCAGCCAGGAAGCCAATTGCCAGACGATCGTTGCTACAAAGAATCGTATCTGACGGCAGCGCCTTTCCATCCAGAACCTCGAACGCGCCCTGACGCCCGATTTCCTCGAACGCCCAGCCTTCGCCTTCGATTTTCAGAACGTGAGGCGTCTGCCCCATGCTTTCCATTTTCTGGATATACGCCGCGCGACGTTTGTTTGCGTTCGGGTTGGCCGGGTTCCTCATTTCAAAGAAAACCGGCGGCTCACCGGAATCCATCAGGTAGTCAACACTCTGAGATACAAAGCTAAAATTGTCCGACCCGACAAACGCCTCACCCACGCCGTCGATATTACTGTCAAACAAGACAGTGGGAACTTCATTGCAGAAATCTTCGATTTTCGAACGATCAGACGCCCGCCCGAGGGGTGCCAGAAGAACACCGGCAGGCTTCAATGACCGGAGGCTATCCAGAATGTCGATTTCAAGATCTCGCTCACCATGCGAGCTGAACAATGTCGGTCTGTATCCTGCATCGATACAGCGCTGCTCAATGTTCCGCGCGATTTCACCAAAGAACGGGTCTGCAAGGTAGGGGACCACGATACCAATGTTCTTGGTCATCTTGCGATTCTGATTAATCGCAAAGATGTTCGGGCGGTAGTCGTAGCGTTCGAGCGCCTCTTCGATGCGCTCCCGTGTCTTGGGCCGCACACTGTCCGGATCATTGAAATACTTCGAAATGGTCGGTCTCGAGATACCGCTCAAAGCGGCAAACTCTTCCATATTCTTGATTTTCGTACCGTCCATTTCGACTCTCACAGCGGCAAACTGACTGCGCGCAAGGATGTTAATCTTTTGCCAATTATTCTTGTCGCGCGTAAAAAATCAAGTCTTCCACTATTTCAGCCTATCCGCACTTGCTGTGACCACAGCTGCCGCAGGTCATGCAGCCCTCAACCATGCGCATATCGAACTGGCCACAGGATGGGCATGCTTTGCCGCGCGGCTGATCAAGGTTGACCACCGCCGCCTGCGGGTCTGACTTCAGCCCCATGCCTTCGCCTTCGAGGAACCCGGTAGAGACCATGTGCTTCTCGATGACACCGCCTATGGCGGCCAAAATGGACGGAATGTATTTACCTTGCACCCATGCACCACCACGTGGATCGAACACGGCCTTCAGCTCTTCGACCACGAAAGACACATCACCGCCGCGTCTGAATACCGCCGAGATCATCCGTGTCAGCGCAACCGTCCAGGCAAAGTGCTCCATGTTTTTTGAATTTATGAACACTTCAAAAGGACGCCGGTGCCCGCCCACAACGATATCATTGATGGTCAGATAGATGGCGTGTTCGCTATCTGGCCACTTCAGCTTGTAGGTCGCGCCCTCCAATTCCTGCGGACGGTCCAAGGGCTCTGACATGTAGATAACGTCGCCCCCCGACGCTTCGCGCGCCAAGGCCGGCGTTTCCGCTGGTGTCTTCTCTGTTCCTTCACTGACCGACAAAACCGAGCCGGTAACGTCGTTCGGGCGATAGGTGGTGCATCCCTTGCAGCCATCTTCATATGCCTTGATGTAGACGTCCTTGAAATCTTCAAAGCTAATGTCTTCGGGGCAGTTGATCGTCTTGGAGATCGAGGAATCGACCCACTTTTGCGCCGCTGCCTGCATCTTGACGTGATCCAACGGCGCAAGCGTTTGGGCGTTTACGAAATAGTCCGGTAATTCGGCGTCACCGAATTTGTCGCGCCACATCTGCACGGCGTAGTCCACGACTTCTTCTTCGGTGCGGGTTCCATCTTTTTGCAGAACTTTGCGGGTATAGCTGTAGGCAAACACCGGCTCGATCCCCGAGCTGACGTTCCCTGCATAGAGCGAAATGGTGCCAGTCGGCGCAATGGATGTCAGCAGGGCGTTGCGGATGCCGTGGGTACGGATCGCTTCGCGCACGTCGTCATCCATGCCGCGCATGGTACCCGATGCAAGATACTTGTCAGCGTCGAACAGCGGAAATGCGCCCTTTTCCTTGGCAAGTTCAACCGATGCCAGATAGGCCTCACGCGCGATCAGATGCAGCCATTCTTCCGTCTTGGCCGCAGCCTCATCGGATCCATAGCGCAAACCGCACATCAGCAAGGCATCCGCCAGCCCGGTCACACCCAGACCGATCCGGCGTTTTGCCTGTGCTTCTTGTGCCTGAGCCTCCAGCGGGAAGCGAGAGGCATCGACAACGTTGTCCATCATCCGAACAGCTGTCCGGACCAGTTCGGATAGCTGCGTTTTGCAGACATGCGCCTTTTCATCCTCGAAGGGATGCCAGACCAACCGCGCCAAGTTCACTGACCCAAGCAGACATGCGCCATAGGGCGGCAGTGGTTGCTCGCCACATGGGTTGGTTGCTGCAATGGTCTCGCAATAGCTCAGATTGTTGGCCGCATTGATACGGTCAATGAAGATCACACCCGGTTCCGCGTAGTCATAGGTGGCCCGCATGATCCGGTTCCACAGATCACGGGCCTGAACGGTTTTGTAAACGCGGTCACCAAAGGTCAGTTCCCAAGGGCCATCCGCTTTTACCGCCTCCATGAAAGGATCCGTGATCAGCACCGACAGATTGAACATTCGCAAACGGGCGCTGTCGGCCTTGGCCGCGATGAAATCCTCAATGTCCGGGTGGTCGCAGCGCATCGTGGCCATCATGGCGCCACGACGAGAGCCAGCGGACATGATCGTGCGGCACATCGAGTCCCACACATCCATGAATGAAAGCGGTCCAGAGGCATCGGCAGCCACGCCAGACACCGGCGCACCCTTGGGCCGGATCGTGCTGAAATCATAGCCAATGCCGCCGCCCTGCTGCATTGTCAGGGCTGCTTCTTTCAACATGTCAAAGATACCGCCCATGCTGTCCGGGACAGTGCCCATGACAAAACAATTGAACAAAGTAACCGAGCGCTGCGTTCCGGCCCCGGCTGTAATGCGTCCCGCCGGCAGGTATTTGAAATCCTCCAGCGCGCTGTAGAACTGGTCTTCCCAATAGGCGGCGTCCTGTTCCACAGACGCCAATGAACGCGCAATGCGCCGCCAGCTGTCTTCTACAGTCCCGTCGAGTGGCGCACCGTCAGCATCCTTGAAGCGGTACTTCATATCCCAGATCTGTTCGGCGATCGGCGCAGCGAAACGGGTCATGTCAGGCGATTCCCTTGATTTGGCAGAGAGGCAAGATAGCCCATATAGGGCATGGGCCACAAGTTTTGCAGGCCCCATTTACCACAAGACCTTGAAGGTCAGAGCCGTTGTTATACCATATTGTGCGTTGGCTGGGGAAGAATCTGTGGATAACTGCGTTCATCTTGTAAAACTGAGCGTCGGCACCGAAAGCGTTGAGTCGCTGACGGCGTGGCAGACCACCTATGCCCAGCGCTTTGACGATGGTCTGCCCCGACACGTGACGCGTATGTGGCCGCGCAGAGAAGCCGAGATCCTCAACGGTGGTTCAATCTACTGGGTTATCAAGGGGTTGATCCAATGTCGCCAGCGCATTGCACGGATGGATCGGGTGACGGGCGCGGACGGCAAAGACCGATGCGCCATTGTTCTGGAACCCGGTCTGATCCGAACCACCACAGCACCGAAACGTCCATTCCAAGGTTGGCGCTACCTGCCGGTCAACGACGCGCCACCCGATTTGCCCAAAGGTCGGCAAAGCGAAGAAGCCCTGCCCCCGGAACTGGCCGGCGCGCTGGCTGAAATTGGCGTTCTTTGAACTTCGGCCACCGGATCAGCCCAGAGCAGGCCTTCTCACACAACCGTCATTTGCGTGACAGGTAGTGGCAATTTGCTCTGTGCCGTTTACGTTGCATCCAAACAGTAAAGGAGCCCGCCATGACCGAAACCTACACCCCTCCCAAAGTCTGGAAATGGGAACAGGAAAGCGGCGGTACATTTGCCTCCATCAACCGGCCCATTGCAGGTGCGACCCACGACAAGGAACTGCCTGTAGGCGAGCATCCGTTTCAGCTCTATTCCTTGGCAACGCCGAACGGTCAGAAGGTCACGATCATGTTCGAAGAGCTGCTGGCTGCGGGGCATGACGCCGAATACGACGCCTGGCTGATCAACATCGGAAAAGGGGATCAATTCGGCAGTGGGTTCGTGGATGTGAACCCTAATTCCAAGATCCCGGCCTTGATGGACCGCTCGGGCGACAAGCCCGTACGTGTTTTTGAGTCCGCGGCAATCCTGATGCATTTGGCGGAAAAATTTAACGCTTTTCAGGGCAAAGCAGAAAACCGGGCTGAAATGCTGTCTTGGTTGATGTGGCAAATGGGCAGCGCGCCCTATCTGGGCGGCGGCTTTGGACATTTCTACGCCTATGCCCCCTACCCCATGGAGTACCCGATCAACCGTTTTGCCATGGAAGTTAAACGTCAGTTGGACGTTCTGGACCGAGCGCTGGCAGATCGGCGTTTCATCTCGGGCGATGACTACACGATCGCCGATATGGCGATCTGGCCTTGGTACGGCCGGACAGTTCATGGCCAAAGCTACAACGCCGGAGAGTTTCTGGACGTGGGCATCTACAAAAACGTCATTCGTTGGGCGGACGAAATCCTTGAACGGCCTGCGGTGCAACGTGGCCGGATCGTGAACAAGGTCAGCGAAGATGAACCTGCGTTGGCAGAACGCCATTCCGCCGCAGACATCGATGCAATCATGGATACCATCGCCAAGTCCTGAGTGATCATGCGAAGACCCGGGGCCGATTGACAGGCCCCGGTGGCCTTGTTACCCCGCCGCCTTCTAGCACGGCCCCAAAAAGGCCGCGGAACAGGCGAGGACACGGCATGGCACGCAAGCGCAAGGGACGCGATATTTCTGGCTGGCTTGTCATCGACAAGCCTGCGGGCATGACGTCGACAGCGGTGGTCAACAAGGTCCGCTGGGCCTTACAGGCCAAAAAGGCTGGCCACGCCGGAACTCTTGATCCGGAAGCGACAGGTGTGCTGGCCGTTGCGCTGGGCGAAGCCACGAAAACAGTGCCCTACATCACCGACGCTCTGAAAGCCTATCGGTTCGTTGTCAAATTGGGCCAAGCGACAAACACAGACGACGCAGAGGGCGAAGTCATTGCATCATCTGACCTGCGTCCAAGCGATGATGAGATCAAGGAAGCCCTCAGCCAGTTCATCGGCGAAATTCAGCAGGTGCCTCCGCAGTTTTCGGCGGTCAAGATTGACGGTGAGCGTGCCTACAAAAGGGCGCGGGATGGCGAAGAAATGGACATCGCCGCACGGCCTCTTTGGGTTGAGGAACTGTTGCTTACGGACCGCCCTGATGCCGATCACGTGGAATTGGAAATGACCTGCGGCAAAGGCGGTTATGTGCGGTCTATCGCACGGGATCTCGGCAAAGCATTGGGCTGCCATGGGCACGTGCTGCGGCTGCGTCGCATCTGGTCCGGCCCCTTTGACGCCGAAGACGGATTGTCGATCGAAGACGTGGATGCGATGGCCCATGCGCCCGAATTGGATAGCCATATTCAGCCGCTGGAAACCGGTCTGTGCGATCTGCCTGAATTGCCGTGTACTCCGGAAGGCGCCACGCGTTTGCGCAATGGCAATCCCGGAATGGTCATCGCATCAAATGTTGAATACGGCGACGAAGCCTGGGCCTCTCTGGATGGTCGGGCTGTTGCCGTCGGTGTCTTCAAGGCGGGCGAGCTACACCCAAGCCGCGTTTTTAATACGGTCTAGCGCAGCATCGCCAGCCAACGGCCCAAAGCATCCAGCGACTCCGGTTCATCCAAAAACGGGATATGCCCCCGACCGGGCACTTCAACGGCAACCATGTCAGGCCGTCTGTTTTGCATTTCGGCAAAACAGTCTTCGCTCAGAAGGTCAGAATTTGCGCCCCGGATTGCGCAGAGTGGCAAACCTGAAAGCGTGTCATACAAAGGCCAGAGATCCGGGGCAGGTTGCGCGCCCCCACCCAGCACAGCATCCCGCAATTTTGGATCATACGGAATGACCAGCCCGTCTTGCCCTTCGCGATAAAGAATGCGGGCTTCGTTTAGCCACCGTTCAGCCGGCACGTCTTCGAACGCGGTCATCGCCGCTGCCCGCTTCTCGGCGGCCTCCTCGAAACTCTTGAACGGTGGATTGCGCCCCAAATATCCCTTGATCACATCCAGACCGCTCGCCGCTATTTCGGGTCCGATGTCGTTCAAGGCGACACCGGTCAGCCTGTCCTTGGCTGTCGCCGCCAAAACCATGGCGATCAGACCACCGCGTGATGTTCCCAAGACCGCGGCTTTGTCGATTCCCAGATGATCGAGCAACTCGATCGCGTCCCGGGCTTCGATCGGTATTTGATAACTTTCATGCGGCCCCCAATCCGATTGCCCTCTGCCCCGGTAGTCCATCCGGACAAGGCGCACATCGGCAAGATGCGGCGCGACATAATCAAAATCATGCGTGTCCCGGGTCAAACCAGCAAGACAGAGCAAGGGAATGCCTTCACCCTGATCTTCGTAGTGCAACGACAATCCGTCAGATGTTTCGAACTTGGGCATCACACCAACTCCGGAATCGTGGTCAAATCTGTCAACACATGTGCAGGTTCGGCCATCAGCCGGTCCATTGGCTGCCCCGCCCGGTTCACCCAAACGGTTTGAAAACCATAGGCCGCCGCACCCGCGGCATCCCAGCCATTTGAAGACACGAACAACACATCCTGCGGTGCGCAGTCAAAGCGATCACCAACCATGTCGTAAACCGCTGAGGCAGGCTTGAATATCCCCACCTCTTCGACTGAAAGCACCCCATCGAGGAACTCGCCAATGCCGGCACTGTCAACCGCGCCATCCAACATGTCCTTGGACCCATTCGACAGGATTGCACAGGTTTTTCCCATCGCTTTGAGCTGGGCCAGCATCATCGGCACCTCGCGGTATGGCGCCAATTCCCAATAGAGCGCCAGCAGACGTTCGCGCAGTTCCAGATCATCAAGACCGGCACGCTCCATCGCCCAGTCGAGACCGTCCTTGGTCACCTGCCAAAACGGGACATAGTCACCCGTCACGGCCCTGAGCCAACTGTATTCAAGCTGTTTGCGACGCCAATCTTCAGCCAACACCGGCCAACAATCAGCCAAGGCCGCCCGCCCCGGTTCCTGAGCAGCAATTCGGGCGGCTGCGGCAACGTCAAACAGGGTGCCGTACGCGTCGAAAACACAGGTCGTGATGGGCATTGGTTTCTCCTCGGTTCCGTTCAGGCTGACAGGACCACTCAGGCAGGCACAGAGCGGTCTGCCTACGATTTACGCAGGTAAAGCCTGGCTCAGATGCAGCGCCCGCCGTCAACTTCCATGCAAACCCCGGTCACCATGCTCGCTTCGTCCGAACACAGGTAAAGCGCAGCATTGGCCATATCCTCGGGATTCGAGAACCGGCCCAGTGGAATGGTCGAAAGAAATTTGGCGCGCACTTCGGGGGTGTCCTCACCCATAAAGCTCTTCAATAGTGGCGTTTCGCCAGCAACAGGGTTCACCGCGTTCACCCGAATTCCGTCCGGGGCCAGTTCCACCGCCATGGCCTTGGTCGCCGTGTTCATCCAGCCTTTGGATGCGTTGTACCAGTTGAGCCGCGGGCGCGGGGAAACGCCAGCCGTGGATGCAATATTCAGGATCGCCCCAGTTCCGCGTTCCTTCATGTGTGGCACAAGACTGCGCGCGGCCAGATAGACCGATTTGCAATTCACGGCAAAAACGCGGTCAAAATCTTCTTCGCTGATGGTTTCCATCGGGGCAGGAAGATGCGTGACGCCGGCATTGTTCACGAGGATATCGACATGCCCCATGACGTCTATCGCGCGCTGCACCATTGCATCAACACTCTCGCCATCCGAAACGTCGACATGATGCGCAATACCGCCGAATTCTTCGGCTACACCCTGCGCATTTTGCGCGTTGATGTCAGCGACCATCACTTGCGCCCCTTCAGACACAAACCGTCGTGCGATGCCCGCACCGAAACCAGAGCCCGCTCCGGTCACAATGGCTGTTTTTCCATCCAGTCGCATGTTCACTGACCTCCCGTTTTGTTGATTATTATCAGGCAGACGCCGGTTTGCGTGCACCCCACACAACCCAAAGCCCGGCCAGCAAGCCAAAGCCCGCGCCGAAGTATGCACCCTCATGCATGAGGGCCGCGCGCAAAAAGCTCCCCTCATCACTGATCCCTGAAGGCAAAGGCAACTGATCGGCAACCTGCGGCGCATAGAGCCCCAGAACCAACCCGATCATCGCGCCAATCAGGGTGCAAATCATCGCGATAACAATCGCTGCGACACCCACAGGCATGACACGGGACGACGGCAAAAGCACGCAGGCGAGACCAAACACCGGCACCCCGAGCATCAAGCCCATCCACCAACTTGCCCTGACACCGACCAAGGCGGCTCCAAGACGGTTTTGAAGATCTTCCGTAACCCCGAACTGCGGAAACTTGAATTCGTAGAAATAACCAGCGCCAACCGAATAGCTGAGCTGATTGTGCAGCGCGCCAAACACAGCTGACACAAGGCACGCAAGGCCCAGCAAAAGCACGAATTGCACAGGTTTAGCCATGACGGGACGCCACCGTTTTCAATGTCGAGAACCCATAGAGTGCCTCAAAACCCTTCTCGCGGCCATGCCCGGATTTCCCGACCCCGCCGAAAGGCAGTTCCACACCGCCTCCGGCTCCGTAATTGTTGATGAAAACTTGCCCTGAATGCAGTGCGCGGGCAAGGCGCATCTGGCGCCCGCCATCGCGGGTCCAGACTGAGGCCACCAGACCATAGTCGGTTCCATTGGCAATACGGACCGCTTCCTCTTCGGTATCAAACGGAATGATGACCTGCACTGGGCCAAAAATCTCTTCCTGTGCCAGTGCGTGGTCTGGCGCCACCGGACCATACAATTGCGCCGGAACAAAATGGCCATCGGGCAAATCAGAACGAATGCTGGCTTCGGCGATCAAAGGCAGGTCTGCAGCACGTTCCTGATAGGCCTGCACCCGCTGCTTTTGCCGCGCATTTATCAAAGGGCCGATGTCGGGATCATCCATCGCGGCGCCTATGCGTTTGGCTTTGTAGGCCTCTGCCATGCGGGACATGACAGCATCAAGCACGCCGCGCTGCACAAGGATACGCGAAGACGCAGAGCAAGTCTGACCCGCGTTCTGCAGGCCCGCGTTGACCAGAAAAGGCAGAGCATCATCAAGATCAGCATCGTCAAAAACGATTTGCGGGCTTTTGCCGCCCAACTCCAACGTTACCGGAACCACGTTTGCTCCTGCGGCGATCTGCACCGCAGCACCGGTTGCAACCGAGCCGGTAAAACTCAGGTGTTGCACCTTGGGATGGCGGGCCAGCGCGGCCCCCGCTTCGGCGCCGAGCCCCGGCACAACATTCAACGCACCATCCGGAAGCCCAGCCAATTGCGCCAGATGGGCAAACATCAAAGCTGTCAGGCAAGCGTCTTCGGCTGGTTTCAAAACACAAGCGTTGCCCATCGCAAGCGCCGCGCCGACAGAGCGGCCGATAATCTGCATGGGATAGTTCCAAGGCACGATATGCCCCGTCACGCCATGCGGCTCGCGCAGCGTGTAAACCGTGTACCCGTCTAGATAAGGAATGGTCTGGCCATGAACCTTATCGGCCGCACCGCCGTAGAACTCACAGTATCGCGCCAAGGCAACCGCATCTGCACGGGCTTGGGTCACTGGCTTGCCGACATCCAACGCTTCGAGTTCGGTCAGCAGTTCAACGTTTTCCAGCACCAACTGGCCCAGCCGGGTCAGAATGCGCCCGCGTTCCAAGGCTGTGCTACGGCCCCAAGCACCTTCCAAGGCGGCCTGCGCTGCATTTACCGCGTCATTCACATCGTCTTCGGTGGCCCGCGCGATATCGCACAGCGTTTCACCGGTCGATGGGTTCCCCAATGCCAGTGTTTGCGCCGTTTTGCGCCACTGACCAGCGATCAATATCTGCGACGGATCAATTGGGATTTGAGGAAGCATCGCGATCTCCTTTTGAGGTGGGATCATAGTTCGGCATCTGCGGCGCCGCCGCAATCAAACTCTGTGTATAGGGGTGGGCCGGATGCTCAAATATCTGTTCGGTTTCACCCTGCTCAACGATTTCTCCGGCCTGCATGACAAGAACGCGATCGGTGATGCTGCGCACAACAGACAGGTCATGGCTGATAAACAGATACGTCAGCCCATAGTCGCGGCTCAACTGTGCCATCAGATCCAGAATCTGAGCACGGACACGCACATCCAAGGCGGAAACCGCTTCGTCAAACACGATGATTTCAGGCTTGATAATCAAAGCGCGCGCAATGGCGATCCGTTGACGCTGACCGCCGGAAAACGCGTGTATGTACTTGTCCGCATCTGTTGCATTCAAACCGACAGCTTCAAGGGCCTCGGCAACAGCGCGCTCTCGCTCAGCCCCGTTTGGTGGACTGTCCAGCAGGTAGAATGGCTCAGTAATCAGCCGCTCAACCCGGTGTCTGGGGTTAAAGCTGCCGTAAGGATCCTGAAACACGACCTGAATTTTGCGCCGCACGGACAAATCCGGGTGTCCCTGCGAGAAAACGGGCTGACCGTCCAAAGTGATCGTGCCTTCCTGAACCGGCTCCAACCCCAGAATGGCACGTGTGAGCGTTGACTTGCCGCAACCGCTTTCCCCGACCAGACCAACCCGCTCACCACGGTTGATGTCAAAACTAACGGATTTGACCGCGCGAAATATCCGCCTAGGGGTAAACAGGCCCGTGCGGCGCACCGGATAGTCGCGGCTGACCCCATGCACGCTCAGAAGCGTTTCATCGGTGTCGACCTCGGCCAAATCAGCCCTGTGTGTCGAAGCTTCGAACAGGGCCCGCGTATAGGGATGGCGCATTTCGGAAAAGAGCGTCCGGGTTGGGCCCTGCTCAACGATCTCTCCGTTGTTCATGACTGCGATGCGATCAGCCATGTCTGAAACCACTGCCAGATCATGTGTGATCATCATCAACGCCATGCCGTCTTCGCGGACCAACTTTTGCAAAAGATCAAGAATTTGCGCCTGCGTGGTCACGTCCAATGCGGTGGTCGGCTCATCCGCAATCAGCAAAGCAGGTCGCAAGGCAATGGCCATGGCAATCACGACACGCTGGCGTTGCCCACCCGACAGTTCATGTGGATATCTCCCCAGCGGAACCGCATCTGGGGGCAAACCAACACGGGTCAGAACCTCAGCAGCCCTCTGTTCCGCTTTGTTTTGAGGCATCGCCGTATGGATCCGGATGGTTTCCGTAACCTGACGGCCAATGGTCTGCACCGGGTTCAGCGCGGTCATCGGCTCCTGAAAAATCATACCGATTTGTTCGCCTCTGATCTCACACAGACGTTTTTCGCTTTGGCCCAGCAACGGCTCGCCCGACAAAGCGATGCCGCCTCGCGCACTGGCGATCTGCGGCAATAACCCCATGGTCGCAAAGGCCGTCATCGACTTGCCCGAGCCGGATTCACCGGTCAGGGCAACAATCTCACCTGCGCCTATCGAAAGCGATACATCCCGCAGGATCTGCTTGCCTCGGATCTCAACGGACAGGTTCGAAATTTCCAGCAATGGAGGCGCTTGAGTCATGTGCGAATAACCCTGAGCCTTGGATCCAGAAGATCGCGTAGACCATCCCCAAGCAGGTTGAGGCCCAGAACCATCAGCACGATCGCAAGTCCGGGAATGATCGCAACATGCGGTGCAAGCGCAACCATCGTCTGGGCATCCGCCAGCATTCTGCCCCAACTGGGGATCGGTGGCTGCGCGCCCAGCCCCACATAGCTCAGACCTGCTTCGGCCAGAATGCCCAGCGAGAACTGGATCGTACCCTGCACGATCAGCAGGTTGGTGACGTTCGGCAAAATATGTTCGACGCTGATCCGCGCCCGGCCTTTGCCCGCAACCCGTGCCGCAAGAATGAATTCCCGGCTCCAATAGGACAGCGCAGCGCCGCGGGTCAGTCGGGCAAAAACCGGGATATTGAAGATCCCAATCGCAATGATCGCATTGATGGCGCCAGCCCCAAAAACGGCGGTGATCAGAATGGCAATGACAAGACTGGGAAAGGCGAAAATCAGATCGTTCATTCGGCTGATGATTTCGTCGAGCCACCCACCGCGCCAGGCTGCTGCCGCCAATCCCAATGGCACGCCAAGGCCCATTCCGATCCCAACTGCCACCAATGCAACAGCAATCGATGTGCGCGCGCCCACCATGATCATTGAAAGAATGTCTCGCCCAAAATGATCCGTTCCCAGGAAATGATCCGCGCTGGGCGGCTTCAGGCGGCCTGCGATGTTCATCGCCTGCACGTCACCCGGCGTCCAGAAAAAGCTGAGAACAGCACCCAGAACAAACAGGCCGGTCAGCATGCCGCCCAAAATCAGCGTCCTGTTCATGTGCGCGCCCTCAACCTTGGATCAACGGCCGCATAGGCCAAGTCCACCATGAAATTCACGATGATAACGGCAAACACCAAAAGCATCACAACCGATTCAACGACGATGAGATCGCGCTGCGTAATCGCTTGAAAAATCAATCGTCCCAGGCCGGGCAGGAAAAAGACCTGCTCGATAATGATCGCCCCGGCAATCAGGAAGGAAAACTGCAGACCAATGATGGTCAAGACCGGGATCAGAGCATTTCTCAACCCGTGCCGCCAGAGGGCCTGGCGGCGCGACAACCCCTTGGCCCGGGCGGTTCTGATGAAGTCTTCACCCAAAATGTCGATTAGCGACGAACGCATAACCCGCGCCAGAATGGCAGCCTGCGGCAGAGCCAGTGCGATTGCGGGCAGGGTCAATGCCTTGATCGCTTCTGCCGGGCTTTCCCAACCGGGAAAGCCCCCCGCAGAAAACCAGCGCAGTTTGATGGCGAATAGCAGCACCAGCAGCATGGCAAACCAGAAATTGGGGATCGCAACACCCAGTTGCGTTGCGCCCATGACGCCGATGTCCGCCGGGCGCCCACGCCGCGACGCTGCGATAATTCCGGCGGGAAAAGCGATCAGCGTCGAAATCATCAGCGCATATATTGCCAACGGCAGGGATATCCAAAGACGATCTGCAATCATGCCAGATACTTCGGTGCGATAGGTGTATGAGGTTCCGAAATCACCCACGAGCATTCCACCGACCCAGTCGAGGTAGCGCTGGAATTTGGGAACGTCCAAACCCAGTTCCGCGCGCAAAGCCGCGATCGTGTCAGGCTGCGCATTGATCCCCAACATAAAGCTGGCCGGATCACCGGGCGCGATTTCGACAACCACGAAAATCACCACCGAAGCGATCAGCAGGCTCACAGCCAGCGAGGTCAAACGTTTCAAAGCATATCGCAGCATGCGGCGCAGGTTAGGGGCGCTTGCGACAGGGGTCCAGCCGCAAAGGACGCGGGCTTGCACCCAATGCGATTTTAAAGAACCATCACGCCACCAAAGAACAGGAGCGACCATGCAACCCGGGCCTAAAAATCTGATCACCGATATCAAGGGCCTGAGGGTAGGCAACGCGCGGGATCCGCTGCGAAAAACCGGAACAACCGTCTTGGTCGGGGATGCACCATTCACGGCTTCGGTTGCAGTTCAGGGCGGCGCACCCGGCACCCGTGAAACAGATCTGCTGGCGCCCGACAAAACTGCCCCCGGTGTGGACGCTTTGGTCCTGTCAGGTGGCAGCGCCTTTGGGCTTGCCGCGGCCCAGGGTGTCATGGATGCACTTTACGAGGCAGGTCGAGGATTTCCTGTGCTCAGCGCGCGCGTGCCCTTGGTGCCCGCCGCCATCCTGTTCGATCTGCTCAACGGTGGGGACAAGGACTGGCAGGAAAACCCATACCCCGCCCTGGGTCGCGCTGCGCTTGCTGAGGCGGACACAGACTTCGAACTGGGAACGCAAGGCGCTGGCAGCGGAGCGCAAACCGCGATGCACAAAGGTGGGCTCGGATCGGCCTCTTTGGTCTTGGAAGACGGTATCACAGTGGGTGCGCTGGTTGCGGTTAACCCACTGGGCAGCGTTACGACACCCAGCGGCCGACATTTCTGGGCATCGCATAGCGAATTCGGAAAGGAATTCGGAGGCTTGGGCCCTGACCCTGCACCGGGTTTCCAACCCTTGCCCGACAGTCGCAAGCTTCAGGCCATGGCAAAGGTCGGCAACACCACGATTGCGGCGGTTGCAACCGATGCCAAACTGTCAAAAGCACAATGCCACAGGATGGCCGTCGCAGCACATGATGGCATGGCACGCGCAATCCAGCCCTCGCACACGCCTATGGATGGTGATTTGGTTTTCGCCGCTGCAACGGGTGAAAAAGACCTCGCGATGCCTGATCTTCAACTCAGCCAGATTGGCCATGCCGCTTCTGTTTGCCTTGCGCGCGCAATCGCAAGGGCCGTCTGGCATGCGCAACCGGAACAAGGTGATACCTTGCCCACACTCCGCGAGGAACTAGGCCTGGTTTAACCAGCGGCGCCATTGGCGCGGTTCATTCAGCGCAGTTTAGGCGGCTTGTCAGGGTTCGTTCCCGGAGCGACCCGTTCCGCGCGGACGCTGACCTGTGGCTGTGGTAAATCAAATCGCAGCGCAACCCCGGCCAATTGCGCGGCCAGCGGGTCACTGTCCCGCAGAAACGCGACGTCCAAAGCCCCGGCGTCCAAACCGGAAAAAACCAGCGCCTCATTGATTGCACGGACCAAGTGATCCTGCGCCCCATCCGGGGCACCCGTGATACCCAGCAAATGGCCTTTGGCACCGCCTTCGTATGTCACTTCAGCCAGGTATGCTTTCCGAGCCAGCCCCTCGGCGGCCGCCAATTTGGCATCCAGTGACGTCAAAAGTGCCTCTGGCAGAGATCGGGGCGCGGCCAGTGTTTCGACCTTGGCTTCCGACTCTGTCGGCGCTGCAGACAAGGTCTGCATCAGCCAGCCCAGCGCTTCATCTGGCAAAAGGATTGCCGATGGGGCCACTTCGAGATTGAGGGCAAGACCAATCCCCTGCCCCGACAACATCTGCGCCAAGGCACGCCCGGACAGCGCAGCATAGGGTACCGGTTTTCCAGCAAAAGCGGACAGGCGTTCTTCAAGATCGAAGGCCAGCACAAACCGTGCATCCTGCACATCGAAGATTTCAGGCGAAACTGAACCACCCTGCGGCTCTTCGGCCAGCATCAAGAACAACTCAGCTGCGGCCAATGCATCGTAGAACCGCAAGCGCAGAGTATCATTCGTTGGATCCGCCTCCATTGCAGCATGCGCGCGATCCAAGGGCGTTTCAGTCATTTAAGGCCTCACTGACACGGGTTCGCAGAACGGGCAGCAAATCTGACTCGAACCACGGGTTGCGTTTGATCCAACCGGTATTGCGCCAGGACGGATGCGGCAAGGGCAAGATCGTCGGCAAATGGTCACGCCATGCGGCAACGGTTTCGGTCACACCAGTCTTTGTCTTCAAATGATAGCGATGGGCATAACCGCCGATCACAAGCATCAAGTCAGCAGCATCCAAGGCATCAAAGACGCTGTCGTGCCATGTCTTGCGGCACAGTGCAGGCGGCGGAAGATCGGACCCAGCATCGTCGTAGCCCGGAAAACAAAACGCCATCGGAACGATGGCAATGCGAGAACGATCGTAAAATGTATCGGCATCAATACCCATCCACGCCCGCAGTCTGTCACCCGACGGGTCGTCAAAAGGCCTGCCACTTTTGTGCACGCGCATCCCGGGCGCCTGTCCCGCGATAATGATGCGCGCCCCGCGCGCAAACCAAACCACCGGGCGCGGTGCATGGGTGGTCGCCGTTTCAGCAAAGCGGTCCGCGCACAGACGGCACTGCGCAATATCTGTAACGAGTTTTCCAAAGGCGTCCATCATAGGCAAAATACGCAATCCGCCACCACGTACAATTCACATGTTCATTTCGAACATTGTCGAAATAACAGTTGCGGTTTATCATTATTTCGATAATTCTAGAAATATGAAAAAGATGATTCCCACAGACCAAACCTTTGCCGTTGCCGCCGCCAAGTTTGCGGCCCTCGGATCCGAGCAACGATTGGCGGTGCTCAATACTCTGGTGCGCGCCGGCAATGATGGCCTGCGCATCGGCACACTTGGCGAACGATGCGGCATCACAGGTTCCACCCTGACTCATCATCTGAAAATCCTGACCGCCGCAGGGCTGGTCAGACAAAACCGCGACGGACGCAGCATCATTTGCGCCGCCGCTGACTACAGCGAAGTCGCCTCGTTGTCAGAGTTTCTGCTGAACGAATGCTGTGCCGACTGCGTCGAAGGACATGACCATGGCTGAAACATCTCAAACGCC
Organism: Thalassococcus lentus; assembly: GCF_028023555.1. Classification (NCBI taxonomy): domain Bacteria; kingdom Pseudomonadati; phylum Pseudomonadota; class Alphaproteobacteria; order Rhodobacterales; family Roseobacteraceae; genus Thalassococcus; species Thalassococcus lentus. Next base: position 942,225 of record NZ_JAQIOY010000001.1, on the reverse strand, counting down.
GAACCGCAAATTCCCCAAGATTTCCAAAGCCTGGGGCGCGACCGGTCTTATCCTTTTGGTCGTGGCCGTATTGGACACACCACAATTCCTGCCGACTGTGGAGTTCACTCTGGGCGCATTGGCAGGAACGGCCCCTTTCATTCTGTTTGCCGTGCTCGCAGTCGCCTATCTAAAGGCCACGGGTGCGGAAACCCTGCTGGCCAAAGCCTTTGAAGGCCGCGAGGTCAGAATGATCATCCTCGCCGCAATGCTGGGCGGGCTCTCTCCGTTTTGTTCCTGCGAAGTCATCCCCTTTATTGCAGCGCTTTTGGCCGTTGGTGCGCCGCTGAGCGCGGTTATGGCGTTCTGGTTGGCATCACCTTTGATGGACCCGGCGATGTTCCTGATCACAGCCGGGACATTGGGTTGGGAATTCGCACTGGCCAAGACCATCGCTGCGGTCGGCGTCGGACTGCTGGGCGGCTTTGCCACAAAGACCTTTGCAACCTCGCCGGTCTTTGCCGATCCCCTGCGCGCACGCCCACAGATCGGTGGTTGCTGCGGTGTCAGCAAACCATTTCAGGGCAAACCAGTCTGGGCATTCTGGAACCATGCAGACCGCCGGCAGACGTTTCTGGATACCGGGCTTGAGAATGCGCTGTTTTTGCTCAAATGGCTGACACTGGCCTATGTAATCGAAGCGGTCATGATCCACTATGTTCCGGCCAGCCTGGTGGCCAGTTTCCTCGGGGGTACAGGATTGTATCCGATCATCATGGGCGCCTTGGTCGGCGCGCCTGCCTACCTTAACGGATACGCGGCAGTCCCCCTTGTGCATGCCTTGCTGGAACAAGGCATGGCACCGGGCGCCGCCATGAGCTTTGTCATTGCCGGGGGCGTCAGCTGCATTCCTGCCGCTATTGCGGTCTGGGCCTTGGTCAAGCCACGCGTTTTTGCTGCATACCTCGGATACGCCTTGGTCGGAGCGATCATCGCAGGCCTGGGTTGGGCGCTGATCGCCTAGTCGGGATTACCAAGAGCTTCAGCCGATGCGGGATTGTTGCCAGTTCATGGCAATTCACGGGCGGTTTCGTTGTTTTTGTTTCCACAAAGGGCCATAATAAAGTCAGAATTGGCTCATAGATCAGAGCCTGAGCCCGCACCACATCACACGACGGGCAGCCCGGGGCAAAGCAATGCTAGAGTTCGACATGGTCAGCAAGTCCTTTTGGACAGGCACCCAGCGCAAGATCATCCTTGATCGTGTGTCGTTCCGCGTTGAGCTGGGCCAAAGCCTTGGAATCCTGGCGCCAAACGGGACAGGCAAAACAACTCTGATCAAAATGATGGCCGGTCTGGAAAAACCGGACGAAGGTGAAATTCGCCGCGGTTGCCGGATATCGTTCCCGCTTGGATATATGGGCGGAGTGGTGTCCAAAATCTCGGCACGTGAAAACGCACGGTACATTGCCAGGCTCTACGGTCTTGACCCGGACTATGTCGAAAGCTTTTGCCGATGGCTTTGCGATCTCAAGGAATACTTTGACCAGCCGATCGGCACCTATTCGTCCGGCATGCGGGCACGGTTTACCTTTTCGCTGATGCTTGCGCTGGATTTCGACATGTACCTGATCGACGAAGGCATGCCGAATTCGACGGACACCGCCTTCAACAAGCGTGCAGGAGAGATCCTTGCCGAACGCTTGCGCACGACGACGATCATCATCGTCAGCCACCAGGCCCAAATCCTGGAAAAATTCGCCCGCAAGGCCGCTGTCCTCGTTGATGGCAAATTGCAAATGTTTGAAACCTTGGAAGAAGCGAAACAGCTCTATGACTACGAAACCCAAGGCTAAAAAGTTCCGCATCAAGCGGTCTGCCGCAGCTGGCTCAGCCGGTTTGCCCGACGACATGGCCGCGCAGCCCGCCGCGCCCAGACCACAGCAACCGGCTGCGCCGACGCGTCCTGAACCGGTCGGCACGGGCCGCGCCGGCGAGGTAAGCTCGGCCAATCAGGTTGCTGCGGAAACCGACATCGATGCGATCCGTCAGGAAGGGCTGACAGGCCGTCAGCTTCGTATGGCCCGTCGCGTCGCACAGAAACACGGATTGCCGGCGACCTCGGACTTTGACGCTGTTCGTTTGCTCAGAGCCAAGGGCATAGACCCTTTCCAACGCGCCAATATGTTGGAGCTCGTGGTGCCCGGCGAAGGTGAGGCTGCGGCCAAAGCCAAGCCGCAACAACCGACGCCGCAGCAACCAGGGCAGCCGCCTGCAGAGCAAAAGATTCAGCTCCCGCAGACCATGCAAGTTCAGAAACAGCAGCTTCCCTCCACCGAAATGGTGAATCCTGCAGAGCGTCGCGCTGCCGAAATCATGCAGATTCAACGGGATCTTTCAAAGCGGCGTCGTCGCAAAATGATGCTGTTGCTGACGCGTCTGGCGTTCTTCGTCGGATTGCCAACGCTTTTGGCTGGCTACTATTTCTACGCTGTGGCGACCCCGATGTACTCGACCAAATCCGAATTCCTTATCTTGAAGGCGGAAAACCAAGGCGGCGCCATGGGATCGTTGTTCTCAGGCACCCAATTTGCGACCAATCAGGACGCCATCGCAGTTCAAAGCTATCTGGTGTCAAAAGACGCCATGCTGCGGCTTGATCAGGACGTGGGCTTCAAGTCTCACTACACACAGGAATTTATCGATCCGATCCAGCGACTTGACGCAGAGCCATCGAACGAAGAGGCCTACAAGCTGTACAAGCGCAATATCGAGATTGGGTATGACCCGACCGAAGGCGTGATCAAGATGGAAATCATGGCCGCTGATGCTCAGACAGCGGCCGACTTCAGCAAGGCGCTGATTGGTTACGCTGAAGACCGGGTCGACAACTTGTCGCTGCGCAAACGGTCAAACGCCGTGGAAGACGCCGAAGCCGGGTTGCTCGAAGCCGAGATTTCACGCCGCGAGGCGCAGGAAAAGCTGGTCCGCATGCAGCAGGAAGGCGCAATCATCGATCCTGAAGGCCGGATTGCTGCGCTGCGCGGACAGATCAACAACGTGGAAATCCAGCTTCAGGAAAAGAACCTGCAACTGGCGGCCCTGCTCGACAACAGCAGGCCAAACCGCGCCAAGGTTGAAGGCGCGCAAGGCGATGTCCGTCGTCTCGAGGCGCTATTGTCCGATCTGAACAATCAGATGGTTTCCGCGACCGAGGGCGAAGATTCTCTTGCGGAGAAGGCGGTTCAGATCAAGCTGGCTGAGGCGGACCTGGCCTCATCGGACCTGCGCTTGCAATCCGCCCTTGAACGTCTGGAGCAGGCTCGCCGGGACGCGGATAGCCAGGCACGCTATCTGACCACCTCGGTCGAACCGGTCGCCTCTGAGGACCCCAGCTATCCACGCAAATTCGAGAACACGATTCTGGCCTTCCTGATCTTTGGCGGGGCCTATCTCATGGTCTCCCTGACAGCCTCCATTCTGCGCGAACAAGTCGCGAGTTAAGCCGCCAGATCATAATTGTTGCAAACGGCGGGCCCTTGCCCGCCGTTTTGTTTTCAAATGCGCTTGCAACTCCCCGCACTGCTTTGATAGACCCGCCAGCGGAGAGGTGGCCGAGTGGTCGAAGGCGCACGCCTGGAAAGTGTGTAGGCGGGAAACCGTCTCGAGGGTTCGAATCCCTTCCTCTCCGCCATTTTACCCCGCGAAAGCGTTCTCCCGTTCCAGCCTGCGGCTGGATTTTTCTGTTGTATTCGAGAGTTATGCGGACGGGGCTGAGCACTTGCTCTTACGCCCGGAGGGTCGATAGCGGTCTCTCCGTGGCAATATTCTCCGAACCTCATGACTGCGCCGATTTGGTGAATAGTTTGCAGGTATCTGAACATGGACGGCTTTACAGGCTCGTGAGCTATACACTTCAAAGCCAGTGGCGTTCGCGAGAAGGAAGGCGCATCGAACCCTGTGCGCACGCGGCATAACTCTGCAGCGCTCTAACAATCGCCCAGAGGACATGACATTTCCGTCTTGCCTTGAGAGTGACGAGACCTCGTGTTCGCCAAGCTCAAGCGCGTCTGCTTGGGTGTGCAGCCATGCTCAAAGTCGGTCAGTGGCTAAAGTAACTTGTTCGGGCTTTCGCAAGGCGCTGTCCCGCGCGATATGCGCGTCAAACTTCGCCTGCCAGAACGCCGCGCGCGTTGCGGGAACGGACGCAAGCGGACATCGTGCAAAAATCAAACAACGTCGGGTTTGATTAAGTTTGCTGCTCATTTTTCATGAAGTCTATCAACAGGCGGGTCAGTCTCTTTTGCGGACCAATATCTGGCCAAACAGCGTAGACGCCCAGATCCGGAAGAGACCATTGCGGCAAGACCTCGACCAAAAGGCCGCTGCTGATTTCCTCTTCTACCTCGCTGTCGGGGAGGTGCTGAACGCCGAGGCCCTCAAGTATCGCTGACTTGGCCGATGCCAAAGAGTGAACTTCCAGCCTTACGTTTGCCGGCTCAAAGCTGAACTCATCGCCCTTTCGGAACAGCGTGATCACATCGGGCAACATGGCGATTGAGATGAAGTCGCAGGCTTTCAGGTCTTCAAGTGTTTTGATCTTTGGACGCGCTGCCAAATATGAGGGGGAGGCCACAAGTTTGCGCCCGAAACTGCCGATGCGTTTGCTCATCATCGTGCTGTCACTCAGAACGCCGAGGCGGATGGCGAGGTCAAATCCCTCTTTAACCAAGTCAACAGGGTAATCGCTGGCGTGCATCGTGATGGCCACCATCGGATGCTTGCGCGCGAAGCGCAGGATGGACCGTTGCAAAGGACTACGTTCTCCGAAGGCTGGCAGCGTGACGCGCAGCGCGCCCGCGGGCTCGTCACTGGTGGCCATCAAAGCATCCAAGGCTTCGTCTGCAGCATTCACCATGGTGCGTGCAGACGGCAAAACCGTTTGGCCTTCTGGCGTGAGAGATAGCGAACGGGTTGAGCGGAAAAACAGCGAAGCCCCGACATAGGCTTCTAATTTCGACACATGATGGCTGATCACCGATGTCGACAGTTTCAGACGTCGCCCCGCGCCACTGAAGCTTCCCGCTTCGGTGACAGCGACAAAGACAGCCAAGCTGCGATAGATATCCATCTTTCTAAACCATCGAACAATTCTTTCGTTAGATACGGGATAATCAAACAAACCGGTTCTGTCTATGTCTGTCTTCCGTAGCAAGGAGAGACTGATGACCAGCAGCACATTGCACCTGACCACGCCCCACGGCTCCAAGTATTTACAGCAGCTTGGCAAACACTTTGGCCACAAGGTTCCCGTCACGTTCACCACGACAGAGGCTGAAGTCACATTGCCGTTCGGCGCCTGCAAAATGACCGCCACCGAGGCGGACCTTTCCATCACCGTTCTTGGCAAATCCCACGACTTGGAACGCTTGGAACGTTTTGTCGGTGATCACCTTGCCCGCTTCGCCTTTCGCGAAAACCCCACCTTAACCTGGCAGCGCGCTGCCTGAGCCAAACTCAAAGGAATGAGATCATGAAAAAGACACTGACAACACTGGGCGCAATGGCGCTTGGCACAACAGCTGCACTTGCAGATTTAGAAGCCAACAAGCAGATCGTGATCGATGGCATGACCAACGCATTTGTGCGCGGCAACACTGACGCCGTTGACGACTATTTTGCGGACCCCTACATCCAGCACAATCCGTTGGCGGCTTCAGGCGTTGACGCACTGAAAGGGCTGCTGAGCAACCTGCCAGGCAATCCTGAGGGTTCTTTTGAACCAATCCGGATCATTGCCGAAGGCGATCTCGTCGTAACCCACTCTGTCTACGAGAACTTTGGGCCTGTTCCCCTGGTTGCGTTCGATGTCTTCCGCATCGACAACGGCAAAATCGTCGAGCACTGGGACAATATGAGCCCAGTCGTTGAGCAGCCCAACCCATCAGGGCGAACTCAGATTGATGGGGAAACGGTCGTAACTGATCTTGATAAGACTGCCGAGAACAAGGCGCTCGTCGAAGACTTTATCAACCGTGTTTTGATCAAAGGCGAGCAAGTAGACTTCACCGACTACATCAACCCCGAAAAGTACCTTCAACACAACACACAAGCGGGCGATGGGCTCGAAGGTCTGGGTGCCTTTCTGCAGTATCTGGGAGAGAACGACATCGCCTTCTACTACACCAACCTCGCTATGGTTGTGGCGGAAGGAAACTTTGTTTTCGCCGCAGCTGAGGGTGTCTTTGGTGAGCAGCCGACCGCGTACTTCGATCTTTTCCGTCTTGAGGATGGTCGTATCGTTGAGCACTGGGATGTCATTGCGGACATGCCATCTGGCGAACTGCCCGAAGGCTACCCGGGCAAATTCTAACGAATTGGGCCGCTCCAAAAGGGCGGCCCTAACCAAATATACCGATGCAATCGGATGCAGCGGCGCAGCGTCACCACAGCGTGTATTCACAATTCGTGCGACAGGCGTGAACACCCAAAGCCGCAAGGCATAAATCGCGTGAATGTCGCAAATGAATGGGCGAAGCACTCTCCAAGCCGTTTACTTTGAAGAAATGACTTCATCGAGCGGCCCGACATGACATCCTTGGCACCAACATCTTCCAATGCGAACGCTCACAAGTATGGTGTGCTCTTCGTCTTTGCAGCGGGGGTTCTGTGGTCAACGGTCGGTATTGGTATCCGCCTGATTGAAGATGCTGTCGTGTGGCAGATACTGCTCTATCGATCGATCAGCTTGTCGCTGTTTTTGTACTTTCTTATTCTCGTACGGTCGGGCGAAAGCCCTTTTGTTCAGATACGCCGTATTGGCGCCCCGGCCAGCATCGCGGGGCTTTCACTGGTCGCGGCCTATTCCGGCGGAATTTACGCTATCCAGAACACTTCGGTTGCGAACGCCATGCTTTTGTTTGCAACAGCGCCGTTCATGGCCGCGGTGCTCGGATGGATCGTGCTACGGGAACCTGTCCGCGCTGCAACATGGATCGCAATCATCGTCGCAATCGGCGGGATTGCCATCATGGTTGCCGATAAATCTGGCGGTGTCGCCCTGACGGGCAGCCTTGCCGCTCTTGGATCAGCTTTCGGTTTTGCTGTCTTCACCGTAGCATTGCGATGGGGCCGTACAGGAGAGATGCTTCCAGCGGTCTTCCTGTCAGGCCTCTTCGCGATCATCATTACTCTGGTGATATGTCTTAGCCTCAGGCTTTCCATCGTACTGAGCCCAAGTGATGCAGGCATTGCGATGGGCATGGGGGTGTTCCAGGTTGGCGCCGGTCTGATCCTCTACACTTTGGGCTCACGTAGCCTTCCCGCGGCAGAGCTCACGCTACTATCTCTGGCAGAAGTTTTACTAGGCCCGTTCTGGGTCTGGCTGTTTCTGGGGGAGACCGCGAGCCTGTACACCCTGATCGGCGGTGCAGTTCTGCTCGCTGCTATCGTGGGGAACGCACTGTCGGGAAAGCGACGAAAACCCCCGCCTATCACAGCTCCTTAGCAAGGCGCGGCCCTAAGCCGCCTTTCACTCATCAAACACCATCAACCTTGAGCAAATACTGCCTCGATGGGGGCTCTTGCCGTTTCTGGAACCGTACGGCAGCGATTCCTTCATCTATTCAAATAGGTCGAGTTCCTCATCTATCGCCGCCAGCGTAGAGATGCGCTGACTGACAACCTCGGGGTTACGGCCCAGATAGGCCACAGCGAGCAGCCGCAGGACGGAAAGCATCGTGGCATGCGTTGGGAGCGCGCCATAGCTTGCAACGTGGCACGGGAGAACAACCTCAGAGAACCGCTCGGCCTGTGGGGCATAGGCGTGATCGGTCAGCGTGATGACGCGCATCCGTGTGGTGCGGGCATGGGCCAGCAAGGGGCGCAGCACCTTTGGGCGCGGCTCGAACGTCAAAAGGACCAACACATCACGGGGGCCGGTCATTGACAGTTCATTTGCCCAGGTCTGCCCCTGCCCCTGCAACTCGTGAACGCCGTGTCGCAACCGCGCAAACTGCGACTGCCCTAACCGGGCCAAGCCCTGTTCGTCGCCAAATCCGACAAACCAGACGCGGGGCGCTTCTTCCAGAATCTGAGCAATATCGGGCAGCAGGTCCGAGCGTAACTCCTCAAACGTGCGTGCCAGATTTCGCTGCTCCAGCTCAAGATGATCTGAAATGGTCCGCCCGAATGTCGCAGCCTGAGGGATCGATTCGACAGCTGCATAAGGTTCCCGCCGATTGCGCTCTTCGCGGGCCTGTAGCCTGACCTCTTCAAAGTCGGCATATCCCAAACTGCGGAAAAAACGGGCAGTTGTCGCTTTTGACACTCCGGCCTTTGCAGCAAGTTCCGTCGCCGTGTGTGTTTCAACAAGGCTCTGATTTTGCAGCAAAACCTGTGCGATTTTCCTTTCGCTCGACGTCAGACGCGTAGAACGTTCCTGGATTCTGAGGATTAATCTTGAGGCCATGGGAAACGAATTCTCTTGACGTTTGGAACGCCTGTTTCATGATGATGAAACAATGAAACACACGAAATGAGCAAAATGTCGACCTCCAAGACCATCCGCGAAAAGATATGGACCAAACTAAAGGACGTGGCGAGGCCTGACACCCGGTTTCACATGAACTTTGCCGAAGTCATCCCTGATTTCGAAGGTTCAGAAGCAGCAACCGACCGCGTCGTACAAAGTGAGGCTTACCAGAACAGCCGCTTTGCCTTCATCACACCTGACAATTGCCTTGCCGATCTGCGACGCCGCATGATTGAAGATGGCAAACCATTCGTCATGTCGACCTATGGAATTTACCGTGGCTTTGTTTACCTTGACCCAGCCACAGTGCCTGACGGCGCCGCGCTGTATGCCTCTTGGCTCGATGGGATGGAACATTTCGGCGTCCCGATCACGCTGGAAGAGATCGCCCAGAAAGGGCGGTTTGACTATCTTGTGACAGGGGCATCGGCCGTATCGGTCAACGGTGTCCGTTTCGGAAAAGGCCACGGCTTCTTTGATCTCGAATGGGGCATGTTCACCGATCTTGGCCTGGTGGATGAACATACGCCGGTTCATGCCGTCGTCCATGATGTGCAGCTTGTGGAAGAGCAGTTGCAGCCATCCGAAACCGATATTCTGGTTGATACCATCCTGACACCCCACAAGACGCATGTGGTCGAACGTCGGGCCAAGCGTCCGCGCGGTGTGAAATGGCCGTTGCTCGAACCCAAACAGATTTCTGAAACCCCACCCTTGCAAGAGCTTCAGCGCCTTCAAGGCCTCGCCTGATCATCCCAACAAAGGAGCCCCTCCCATGACACTCAGACTGAACCGCCGCCATTTCCTCGGCACAGCCGCCGCAAGCGTCGCCGCCACCTCCCTGCCGCTCCGGGCCAGTGCCGCCACACCGTTCACCATGCAGGCGGCGTGGATCAATGACGCCGAATTCGCAGGCTATTTCATTGGGATTGACGAAGGATACTATTCCGAAGAAGGGCTCGATCTGACCTATCTGCCAGGCGGCCCCGACGTGATCCCTGAAAGCACGATCATTGCTGGCCGCGCCGATCTGGCGTTGACCACGCCTGACACCACGATCAAGGCGATTGCGGAGCAAGGCGCTCCATTCAAGATCATCGGCGCGCAATATCAGAAGAACCCGATTGGGATCGTGTCGCTGGCTTCAAACCCGATCCTTGAGCCAAAGGATCTGATCGGCAAAACGCTGGCCGTACCCCCAGTCAACGTAATCTCGGTCAATGCGATGCTGGCGCTGAACGGGATCGATCCGGCAGACGTCAATATCGTACCCTATGCCTACGACCCGACGCCGCTCATTCAGGGCGAGATTGACGCCAGCCTCGATTTCACGACGAATGTTCCCTACACAATCAGCCAACAAGGTGTCGAAGCGACGTCGTTCCTGCTCTATGACTTTGGCTTCACGATCTACAATGATACCGTTGTCGTGACCGAAGAAACGCTTGCCAACAAACGCGCCGAGCTGGTTTCCTGGCTGCGAGCCTCGCGCAAAGGCTGGGATGAGAATTTCAAGGATCCAAACCTCTGGCCTCAGAAATGGGCTGACACGTGGTTCGCAGGCACAGGCCGTACCATTGATAACGAGATTTTCTTCAACAATGCTCAGCAGCCACTGATGGAAAGCCCCGCAGGATACATGGCGATGACCGAAGAAGGCATCGAAGCCAACCTACGCGCGCTTTCAGAGGTTGGCATCAAAGGCACGCGCGACATGTTCGACACCACCCTGCTTGAGGAGATTTGATGTCGGCCCCGGACGGGATTTCCCTTTCCGGGGTCTGCAAGACCTTTACGGGACGGGGCAAGGTTGTCGAAGCGTTGCGCGACGTGACCCTGTCCTGCCCCAAGGGATCCTTTACCGCGATCATCGGCCCTTCGGGCTGCGGTAAGTCAACGGTCATGCGGATCGCCCTGGGGCTTGAAACCTCTGATGGCGGAACGGTGCAGATCGCGGGCACTTCCCCGATGCAGGCAGCAAAAGCAGGCAAGACAGGCGTAGCATTTCAGGATGCCGCGCTGTTGCCGTGGCGCAGTGTCCGGCGCAACATTGAGGTGCCTCTCGAGGTTTTGGGACGGTCAGCTGCAAAAGAGACTGCCCATATCCAACACATGATCGACCTTGTCGGCCTCAAGGGGTACGAAAACGCTCTGCCTGGTGAATTGTCCGGCGGCATGCGCCAACGGGTCGCCATAGCGCGGGCACTGGTAACGCATCCTCAAATCCTGTTCATGGATGAACCTTTCGGGGCGCTCGATCAGATTTTGCGCCGCCAGATGAACCTTGAATTGCAACGCATCTGGAGGGAGACCGGCTCGACCGCGCTGCTGGTTACTCACGGTATCGACGAGGCGGTGTTCCTCGCCGACAGGGTGGTGGTGATGCATGCGAACCCGGGGCGGATCGTTGATGTCATCGACATCGGATTCGATCGACCGCGCGAGCCCGCGTTGTTTTCCGATCCTGAATTCCACAAGGTCTGCGATCACATTGCCGAGGTGCTGCATGGCGGTTGAGACGTCCGGGCGATGGCGCGGTGTGCGCACCGCAGCGATCTTGCTGGCAATCTGGGAGATCGTTGGTCGGCTTGAAATGGTGGCAGGCGGAGCGTTGCCCGGCATATCGGAAATACTGATCCGGCTCTGGGTCGATTGGGGCGACTATCCCCGCCATATCTGGGCGACACTTTATGCCTCGACGCTGGGCTTCGTGATCGGCAACACACTCGGCATCGGCGCAGGCGTTATTTTTGCCTTGTCCCCGACAACGCTACGCCTGTTTCGCGGGGTGAACATCGCGGCTTTCGCGCTGCCACCCATTGCCATCGCGCCGATCCTCGTTCTGACCCTGTCCGGCATGGCGCCGCGCATCGCGTTGGCCGCCCTTGGTGTCTATTTCGTGACAATGACAGCGACCGTGATTGGCCTCAGTCAGGCCGACAGCCGCGCCACGGACGTGATCCGCGCATATGGCGGCACCCGCTGGGATATTCTCCGTCGCGTTCAGTTTCGTGGTGCGCTGCCCTCCATTCTTGCGGGCCTTCGTGTGGCCGCGCCCAACGCGGTACTGGGTGCGATCCTGGCCGAGTTCGGTGGCGGAGGACGCTGGGGACTGGGCGCTTATCTGCTGGGTTCACTGGGACGCGGAGAACCAGATCGGCTTTGGGGCATAGGCCTTGTCGCGACGCTGATTGCGGGGCTGTCCTATGGTGTCTTTGCTCTGCTCGCCAGCCGGACCATTGGCGCTACACGCGCAGTCACTTTGAACACCGCTGTCCCGGACGCCGAACCGATGGTAAGCGCGCCAAGCAAACGGATCGCTCTGACGCTGGGCACCATTGCGCTTCCGTTTCTGGTGTGGTGGGCCTTCATCAAGCTGACCGGAGTGCCTGGCTTGATCTCCAAAACACCCTTGGGCGTTGTGGACTACCTGTTCTTTGCGCCCACCGCCGAAAGCGCCCAGACGCGCCTCTTGGCGGCTTTGGCCGAGACCCTGCCGATCACATTTTTAGGCATGGCTGCTGGCTTGGGGTTTGCCTTTGTGTTGGCGATCTCCTCACGGCTGTTCCCCCGCGCGATCGAGGCCTTCATGCCCGTGGCGCTGGTGACGCAAACCATGCCGCTGGTGGCGCTGACACCGCTGCTGGTTCTGATCCTCGGGCGGGGCACATCGCTGACGCTTTGGGTGACCATCTCGGTGACGTTCTTCCCTGCGTTTGTTACACTGGCACAGGGTCTTGCCCTCGTTCCGCGCAGCGCAGAGGATCTGCCGCGCGCCTATGGCGCGGGACGCTGGACCGAGATGCGTATGGTTACTATCCCGGCATCGCTGCCCTACCTTTTTGCGGCAACGAGACTGACCGTTCCGCGCGCCCTTCTGGGTGTGATGATCGCGGAATGGCTGGCGACCGGTAAGGGCCTCGGCAACCTGCTCAATCAATCGCGCGGTTTTCTCGATTACGGTATGATCTGGACGGTGGCTGCTGTGTCAGTCCTGCTATCAGTCATCTTTTATCAGGCTGTCGTCATTGTTGAACGGCGCGTGTTGCGACGGCTTGGCATGGCAACAGCGGAGTGAGCCTATGACCGATCTGGTCCTACGGGGTGAGACGGTTGGGGATCTGGTGACTGACACGATGATCAAAGGCTGCCATGTTCGTGAACATGGGCGGCCGATCTCTCTCCGCAACTCAACACATTTATGGCAAACCTTCACGGCAATGAGTCGAAGCGTCCGAGTCCACCGCCTGCTCAACGCAAAACCCAAACCCATATTTTAATAATATTTTTCAATGCATTAATTTGCTACTAATTTTTTAGTTGACGTGTCTCATCGCCTTTGCAAGGTTTAGTGATCCGGCGGAGGACCGGATCTAAACAAAAACGGGAGGACAAGATGCGGAAGTATCTGCTCTCCGCAGTCGCGGTGTGTGCCGTGGTTGCGGCAACGGGACAATTGCATGCTGATGAAGCTGCTGCCCAACGCTGGATCGACAGCGAATTCCAACCATCCACGCTGAGCAAAAGCGAACAACTGTCCGAGATGCAGTGGTTCATTCAGGCCGCAGCGCCTTACTCTGGCATGGAAATCAACGTTCTGTCGGAAGGCATTCCGACACATGGCTACGAAGCCGAGGTTCTGACCAAGGCTTTCGAAGAGATCACAGGCATCAAGGTTAACCACCAAATTCTGGGCGAAGGCGAAGTCGTTCAAGCCGTCCAGACACAGATGCAAACCCAGCGGAACCTGTATGATGGTTACGTGAACGACTCGGATCTGATTGGCACGCACTCCCGCCTGCAACTGGCCTACAACCTGACGGACATGATGGCCGGCGAATGGTCGGCGACAACATCGCCGACGCTGGATCTGGACGACTTCATGGGAACCCAGTTCACCACCGGTCCGGATGGCGATCTTTACCAGTTGCCAGACCAGCAGTTCGCGAACCTCTACTGGTTCCGCAAAGACTGGTTTGACCGTGAAGATCTGCAAGAAGCCTTCAAAGCCAAGTACGGCTACGATCTGGGTGTTCCGGTCAACTGGTCCGCCTATGAAGACATCGCCGAGTTCTTCAGCGAAGACGTCAAGGAAATCGACGGCGTCGCAATCTACGGCCACATGGACTATGGCAAGCGCGCGCCTGACCTTGGCTGGCGCATGACCGACGCATGGCTGTCAATGGCTGGCGCTGGATCGAAAGGTGAGCCAAACGGCATTCCAATTGATGAATGGGGCATCCGCATGGAAGCCGGATCGTGCAACCCTGCCGGCGCAAGCGTGTCGCGCGGCGGTGCCGCGAACGGTCCTGCGGCGGTTTACGCGATCCGCAAATGGGATGAATGGCTGCGCAAATATGCCCCTCCGGGCGCTGCGTCGTTCGACTTCTACCAGTCCCTGCCTGCCCTGTCGCAAGGCAACGTTGCCCAGCAGATTTTCTGGTACACGGCCTTCACGGCTGACATGGTGAAGCCAAAAGCTGAAGGCAACAACACCGTTGACGACGAGGGCGTGCCACTCTGGCGTATGGCCCCAAGCCCGCATGGTCCCTACTGGGAAGATGGCCAGAAAGTCGGCTATCAGGACGTGGGTTCGTGGACATTCCTGAAGTCGACACCGTCCGATCGCGCACAGGCTGCATGGCTCTATGCTCAGTTCGTGACATCCAAGACCGTGGACGTGAAGAAATCACATGTTGGTTTGACCTTTATTCGGGACAGTTCTGTCAACCACGAGAGCTTTACCGAACGCGCGTCCAAACTGGGCGGCCTGGTCGAGTTCTATCGTTCGCCTGACCGCGTGCGCTGGTCGCCAACCGGCATCAACGTGCCTGACTATCCAAAGCTGGCGCAGATCTGGTGGCAGCAGATTGGTGACGTGAACTCTGGTGCCTTCACCCCGCAAGAAGCGATGGATCGTCTTGCCGAGGAAATGGACATCACAATGGCCCGTATGCAGCGCGCAGACGAAGCCCAGAATGTCTATGGCGGCTGCGGCCCACGCCTGAACGAAGAGCGTGATGCAGAGTACTGGTACGCAAATGGCGGTGCCAAGCCACCTCTGGATAACGAGAAGCCCGTGGGTGAGACCGTCAACTACGACGATCTGGTTGCCCGCTGGAGCGCAAACTAAGCGTCCAAACGTTTCTTAGAACCAACCAAAAGGCTGGGGCCCAGATAAGGGCCCCGGCCATCCGCGCCCCACACCCTCGCGATACGAAAGAAAGCTGAGTATGGCACTCGTTTTAAAAGACATAACCAAGGTGGTTCAGGGCGAGACCCATATCAAGCCAACCAGTCTGACCTTGGAAACCGGGCAATTCAACGTTCTGCTGGGCGAGACCGGCGCAGGCAAAACCTCATTGATCAAAATGATGGCTGGATTGGATCCAATCGCCAGCGGGACGGTCGAGATGGATGGCGTTGATGTCACCAGCCTGAGCACTCAGAAACGGCGGATCAGTCTCGTTCACCAGTTTTTCGTCAATTATCCGCACATGACCGTCTTTGAAAACATCGCATCTCCTTTGCGTGTTGCGGGTATGGCCAAATCAGAAATCGAAGCCCGCGTTCAGGAAGCCGCGGACATTCTGCAGCTGTCGCCAATGTTGAAAAGGCGACCGCATGAATTGTCGGGCGGACAGCAACAACGCTGTGCACTGGCGCGTGCAATTGCAAAAGACAGCCAGGCCGTGTTCCTGGACGAACCGCTGGCCAATCTGGATTACAAGCTGCGCGAAGAGTTGCGCGAGCTGCTACCAGAACTGTTCGCAGGACGCGGCGCAGTGGTGGTTTATGCCACATCCGAACCGGAAGAAGCCCTGTTGCTGGGTGGGAAAACAGCCCTGATGATGGATGGCAGCGTGGCCCAGTACGGTCCGACCGCTGAAATCTATCGCGCGCCGGAAACACTGACGGCTGCCATGGTATTTTCAGACCCTCCCATCAATCACGCCGCAGTTCAAAAGACGGGCGACATGCTGACGATGGGAGATGTTCGCTGGAACGTGTCCGGCGATGCCGCAGGCTTGCAGGACGGGGACTACATCGTTGCGATCCGTCCCAACCACATTCTACCTACACCGACGGAACGTGCCACGGTGCCACTGTCCGGGAAAATTGGCGTAACAGAGTTGAGCGGTTCCGAAAGCTCGGCGCATTTCGACATGAACGGGCTGGGCTGGGTGTCTCTGTCACACGGAACCCACCCCTACGAAATCGGGGAAACCCACACTTTTTATATGGATGCCGACGCGTGCTTGTTTTTTGCACCGGACGGCAGCCGCGTCGCCTGAGGTGGGCTAGATGGCTAAGATCACACTCGAAAAAATGAAGCATAGCTACATGCCGAGCCCGAAAGGGCCACAAGACTATGCGCTAAAGGAAATCGACGTCGATTGGGAAGACGGAGGGGCCTACGCCCTGCTGGGCCCATCCGGCTGTGGCAAGTCCACTTTGCTGAACATCATTTCAGGCTTGCTGGTTCCATCCATCGGCAAGGTCAAATTCGATGGCCGGGACGTCACCCATCTTTCACCGGATCAACGGAACATCGCGCAGGTTTTCCAGTTTCCCGTAATCTACGACACGATGACGGTGCGCCAAAACCTTTCATTCCCGCTTAGAAATCGCGGGGTCGATGAAAGCACGATTGCGACCCGCGTACAGGCCATCGCTGAAATGCTCGAAGTGACGGATATGCTTGATCGGCGCGCTTCTGGATTGTCACCGGACAACAAGCAAAAAATCTCAATGGGTCGTGGGTTGGTCCGCGACGACGTCAATGTGGTCATGTTTGACGAACCACTGACCGTCATTGACCCGCATTTGAAATGGAAACTGCGCTCAAAACTCAAAGAACTTCATCAGCGGGTCAAAGCGACAATGATCTACGTCACCCATGACCAGACCGAAGCCCTGACCTTTGCCGATCAGGTTGTGGTCATGCAGGATGGCGAAGTTGTTCAGATTGGAACCCCGGTAGAATTGTTTGAGCGTCCGGCACATACCTTTGTCGGCCACTTCATTGGATCACCGGGCATGAACGTACTGCCAGCCGAACTCCGCGAAGGCGGCGCGTTTTTCCAAGGCCAAAACGTCACACTGGAAGGCGCGGTCGATTCCGCGGCTTCGGGCCGGATTGAAATTGGCATTAGGCCGGAATTTGTCTCGCTGGGGGACACGGGCATCGCGGCTCAGGTTCGCAAAGTTGCAGACGTGGGCCGACATCTGGTCGTCGAAGCAATGGCGGGAGATCACAAGATCGCTGCCATCATGAACGGGCCAGCCCCCTTGCAGGGTGAAACCGTACATCTTCAGTTCAAGCCCGCGCAAACGCGCGTTTACGCAAACGGCTGGATTGCCACAGGAGCGGCATCATGAAGACTGAAAATCAAAAAGCATGGTTCTTTGTGCTTCCGGTTCTCATCCTTGTTGCGTTCAACGCGCTGATCCCGATGATGACGGTTGTGAACTATTCGGTGCAGGAAACCTTTGGGAACAACCAGTTCTTTTGGGAAGGCCTGACATGGTTCGAACAGATCCTGCGCTCAGAACGCTTTCACGCGGCGCTGGGACGCCAGTTTCTGTTCACGGGCCTGATCCTCGCCATCGAAGTGCCTTTGGGCATAGCGATTGCTCTTTCTATGCCCCGAAGCGGGCCGTGGGTCCCGGTCTGTCTGGTTCTTATGGCACTGCCGATGTTGATCCCCTGGAACGTCGTTGGCGCGATGTGGAACATCTTTGCCCTGCCTGACATTGGCCTGCTTGGGTACTTTGTGAACCACACGCTCGGCATCGACTACGACATGACCCAGAACCCACTGGCTGCATGGGTGACCATCATCACTATGGATGTCTGGCACTGGACGTCATTGGTTGTTTTGCTGTCCTACGCCGGACTGGTTTCCATTCCGGACGCCTACTATCAGGCAGCCAAAATCGACGGCGCCAGCAATTGGAGCGTCTTTCGCTACATCCAGTTGCCAAAGATGAAGAACGTCCTGACCATCGCAATCCTTCTGCGGTTCATGGACAGCTTTAACATCTATACCGAACCTTTCGTGCTGACTGGCGGCGGACCTGGCAACTCAACCACGCTCTTGTCGATCGATCTCGTCAAAATCGCTCTGGGTCAGTTTGATCTTGGTCCTGCAGCGGCGATGTCCCTGATCTATTTCGCAATCACGCTCTTCGTGTCTTGGCTGTTCTACACGCTGATGACCAAAGATGATCTCAACTAACGGAAAGACCGATGAAACTCCGATTCATAGTACCGCTGGTCTATATCCTCTTCCTGATGCTGCCGATCTACTGGCTGGTCGCGATGAGCTTCAAAACCACCAATGAAATCCTCGCGGGCTTTTCACTATTCCCGCAGACCTTCACCTTAGATGCCTACAAGACGATCTTTACGGATCCGACGTGGTACTGGGGCTACATCAACTCGATCATCTACGTGTCCCTGAACACCGTTATCTCAGTCGCTGTTGCACTGCCCGCTGCCTATGCATTCAGCCGCTATCGGTTCCTTGGTGACAAACAGCTGTTCTTTTGGCTTTTGACGAACCGCATGGCGCCTGCCGCGGTCTTTGCCCTACCCTTCTTTCAGCTCTATTCTGCGGTTGGGATTTTTGACACACATCTTGCCGTCGCTCTCGCGCATTGCCTGTTCAACATTCCGCTCGCTGTCTGGATCCTCGAAGGCTTTATGGGCGGCGTGCCCAAGGAACTGGATGAAACAGCCTATGTGGACGGCTATTCCTTCCCGCGCTTCTTCGTCTCGATCTTCATTCCGACGATCAAGGCCGGTGTAGGCGTCGCCGCGTTCTTCTGCTTCATGTTTTCCTGGGTGGAACTGCTTTTGGCCAAGACCCTGACGGCCGTTGAGGCAAAACCGATTGCCGCAACGATGACCAAGACCGCATCGTCAGCAGGCTATGAGCTGGGGCTCCTCGCTGCAGCTGGAACACTGACAATCATTCCCGGCGCGATCGTGATCTACTTTGTTAGAAATTACATCGCCAAGGGCTTTGCGATGGGGAGAGTTTGATATGTTGAGTTGGATGGCATGGACGCTGCCGACAGCGCTGATCTTCGTGGGCCTCTTCTCGGCCATGGCAGTTCTCACCGTTCTTGAAATCAAGTACCCGGGCGGTGCTGAGCGAAAAGGCATATTGGGTCTGACAACCACGCGAGGGGACAGACTGTTTCTGACATGTCTCGGAACCGCGTTTATCTTTCTTGCCTGGCTCGGATTGGTCGGCATGCCGCTTTGGTCACCGCTCGCCATTGCGATTGGCTGGGGCATCCTGTGTTTCTGGAAGGTGTAAAGCCTGCTCGGCAATGTCGCTGCTGTGACGTTGCCCTTTAGGGGTCAATCGGCAAATTGAGACACGGATAGAACATTGCCCGCCGGATCCCGAAACCACGCGACCTGACTGCCATCCGGTGTCTGCCAAACGCCCACTTCGTTTTGAACGAGATGGGCGAACGTCTCAAACATGACCCCTTTTGCGGCCAAGTCCGCGACCGTCTTGTCGATGTCCTCAACTTGCCATCCATAAACGGTATGCTCCGCACCTTTCAGCGAAGGCACGATCTGGATACGCAACATGTGTTCGGCATCCAAAAACACCAAGGCAAACTGGTTTTCAGCAACCAATTCGAGGCCAAGAATATCCTTGTAGAAGCTCTTTGTCGCAGCGGGCGCGTCGGTCGCGATGAATGAGATCGGCTTCATCGCCGCGGTCAAAGCTTACCAACTGCGTTGTGCAAGAGAATTCAGCTGATCGATCCGCTCCAGATTGACCACGGTCGACAGCATGATCCGCTCGTGGCTCCAATCACCGGGCTTGGACAGTGACGTGGCGGCCCCAACAATCGCGATACTCAGCGCAACCGACAGCGCGAACCCAACCCAACGCGTTTCTTCCAGCGGCTGATCGACGTCCTTGGCGATCTCAAGAATGCGCGACTTCAACATCGACCTGCGGCCACGCCACGGCAGCGACCGGCCTGTTAGTGCAACGCCAAAAGCCGAGGGTTGTCGTTTGGCCTTTGCCGCGAAGCGCGCAGTATTCAGCAGTCGAAGCGAATAGCTGTGAGCGTCCTGCAAATTCCGCGCAAGATAAGCCCGGTCACACGCAAGCTCGCCCAATTTGCGAATGCGGCTGGACAGGTACCAATAGCCCGGATTTAGCACGTAAAGAGGCGATGCCAGCGCAATCAACACTTCGGCAGTTACGTCACCTTGACGGATGTGCTGCAGTTCATGCCCAAGCGCCATTGAGATCGCAGACCGATCGGCCATCATGGCCTGAGGCAACACAACATAGTGCCGGAACAGACCGCGCGTGGAAAACGGAACGCTGATGTCGCGTGACACCACAACCGAGAGTCCCTTGGTCGAGCGAATGACCCGCCCGCCTTTCAGCGACCGCCGAATGCGCAGAAAATTGACGAGCAGATAGACAGCGCGTCCAGCCGCGGCCATCAAAAACGCAATCAGGATCGCTTGGCCCATGAAGCTGGCGCCTGATGCAATGTCAGAGACCCAGCTGGACCGGAACTCAACGATCCGGTTCATCTCCATTGCTGAAATCGAAATGTTTCCCTTGAGGTACTGAGACACGACCGCATCCGTTGCGTTCATCGTCTCGGCATAGGGGGTCGCCATGACAACAGGCATGATCAAAGGCAGCAGCAGCACGCTTGCGCACACGGACTGGCCGACGCGACGTCGGGTCTGAAAGTATCGTCGCGCACCCGTCAGTGCGTAACACAGTTCAAATACAGCAAAAACCAACGCGGCCATCAGGACCATTATCTGGCCCCAGACCACCCCCCCTACGATGTCATGTGCTGTCATCTTTCTTGATCCTCGTTTCGATGATCTGCCTGATCTCTTGGATCATCTCGTCTGTCAGTTCACCGTCATCCACCAATCGCGCAACGAGCGCGGTTGGCGTTCCTCCAAACAATGAATTCGACAAGTTTTTCAACGAGCGGCCCTCGTAGTCGCTCTTTTGCATCGCGGGGGCATAGTACAGCGTCCGCTCCCGTCGCTCCGATTTTGCATAGCCTTTTTCTTCTAGGATTTTCATCATTGTCGCGATGGATGTGTAGGCTCTTTGCGTGTCGTTCGACAAAGCCGCCATGACATCCCTGACTGTCCCGGATTTGATTTTCCAAAGAGCAATCATGAGTTCCAGCTCAACATCTGTGAGCATTTCGGTTCGTCTTCGCGCCAACGTTCAATCCTCTGGCAGGTCTATTAATTCTTTAGTACATCAAAACACGGCAAAGCGTCAAATCCACGATTTGATGGTTCACCGATTTTGAGGGAACAACACGCTATTTTGCAGGTACTATTCGGCAGGTATGGCTGCAGGAAACCCGTCAAACGCGTTCATGGCGGATGGCGCGGCCCGGTTTGGCCATGTCACCAACAATACCGCGCAGCCGGAAATCTTGTGCTGTTGCAATGTTCGTTCCAGCGCAGAGATTGTCGTTTCCAGATACCGCGCCGATGGCTTGCTGACATCGACTGCGACCATGACCAGCGATTCCGGTGGCAGCCCCTGTCCCATCCAGATCGCCGCCAAGCGCCCGGCCTGACGAACAGCCATATAAAGCGCCGTCGTCGTACCCGGACCGGATAGGCGGGTTGCGTCAGGTTCCGGATCCTTGGCGCATCCCGTCCCAGTCGCAATAACCAGGGTGTTTGCCACCTCCCGTTCGGTCAGGCTCCGTCCAAGCGCAGCACCCGCTGCACATGCCGCCGTCACTCCAGGTACCATTTCGGTTGAGATGCCGGCATCCCGTGCCGCGTCGAGCTCTTCTGTCGCGCGCCCAAAGATTCCGGGATCGCCAGATTTCAAACGCACCACACGCCGACCTTTCAGGGCCTCTGCCACGATCACGCGATTGATCTTGTCCTGTGGCCACGCATTTGCGCCAACATGTTTGCCAACGAAAACACGTTCAGCGTCACGGCGGGCCAGCTCCAAAATTTCCTGATCAACCAGCCTGTCGTAGAAAATCACATCCGCTTCCTGCAGGCGCTCAACCGCCCGCAACGTCAGCAAATCCTTTGCCCCGGGCCCGGCCCCGACCAATGAAATCTGCCCTTTGTCACTGCCATGTGGCGCCCCAGCTGCCGCGATCGCCCGCTTGATGGCTCTTGCGGCTTCGCGCTCCTTACCCTGTGACCAGATCGCACGCGGGCTTCCCTTGAAAACCCATGCCCAGAATGCCCGCCGCTTGGCCCGCGGAACACTTTGTTCGACACTGCGCCGCAGTCCTCCGGCCAAGGCGGCAAGCCCTCCGAGGTTTTGCGGCAACATCTGTTCCAATCTGGTTTTGATGTCACGTGTCAGCACAGGGGATGTTCCCTCGCTGCCAATCGCAACCACGATGGGATCACGATCAACGATAGCAGGGGTCGTCATGTCGCAAAGATCAGGTTGATCCACGACATTCACCGGGCAACGGGCGGCCTTGGCCAGTCCGTGCACAGCGGCGTCTAGACCCGGGCAACCGGTGCCAACAAAGGCCATGGCGGCCGTTTCAAACAACTCTACGGACAGATCAGTCCGATGCGAGGCGCGACCGCTGGCCACGATGTCCTGCAGCTCACTTTCCAGTTCCGGAGCGATCAGAACCAGTTCTGCGTCTGTCTTTAGCAACAATCGCGTTTTTTGCGCAGCTTGCTCACCCCCGCCAACAATTACGACACACCGACCTGTGGTTCTCAGGAACATGGGGAAGGATTTCATATCAATGTCCTCTTAGGCGGCGTGCGTTTCATGGCGGCGCGCAAAGCTGTTTTCAGAATGGTCCGAACCAATACCGCTACCAGCCGTCTCCATCGCAAGAGCAGCGGTTCCCACGACGATTGAGCGCTCAAAACCGGGCAAGTCGTCCAGCGTCTTGAAACCGGACAGGCGCATGGGGTCAGCTCGCGCCAAACGTCGCGGTGCGGCCCAACGGGCCTCTTGCGTGCGGTCCCACATCTGTCCCCGGCGCAGCCCGAACACCGCGATGTCCTTGCTGGGGTTCACTTCAAATTCACCCCCGCCGCCTTTGATGACGCTCAGACTGTTCCAGCCCAACCTTTGCGCTGCGTCTGCCTGCAACAGGCGGTAAGACGGATGAAACACGCCTTGCACGCTGGCGCCCGCGTCAGCGGGGTTCAACATCCGGCAAACGGTGTTGATACAGGATCGCAAACCCAAAACAGACCGCAAACCCAACAGCCTGAACAGGCTTGGGTGCAACGTTTCCAAAGGCAGATAGGCGATGCCATCACGATCAAGCAAACTGGCCGCTTCGTCGGCATTGGAAGCCGACCCGATTTCCAAGTCTTCAAGCCCCCGGCGCACTTTGTCATCCGCACCATTCCAACCGTGCAACAACACCCGCGTGCCGGATTGCGCGACCAGTTTTGCAGACATCAAAAACCACGGCGTGCCACGCGTCCGGCCAGCAGCGTAACTGGGCCAATCCAGATCCACACGTGGCAAATCATCAAACGGGGCGCGGGCTTTGGCCGCAAAACCTGCGATTTCCTCGGCGGTTTCCCCTTTCATACGGAGCAACATCAGCAGCGCCCCCACAGCCTCGGGCGCGGTGTCAGGACGCAGCATGTGCCCCATGGCTTCGGCGGCTTCGTCCTGCGTCAGGGACCGCGATCTGCCCGGACCACGCCCTAAAATGCGCACATGATCTGCAAGTCTCATTCGGCAGCCTCACGGTTTTGGACGCTCAGCAACAGCTCTGCCAACTCAGGCCTGCATGACCCGCAATTCGTACCGGCTGACAAAGCCACACCGATCGCGTCGACCGACATCAGGCCCTGCGTTTCGATCGCACTCAGAATGGTGTTTACGCCGATGCCGAAACACGAGCAAAGCACAGGCCCCGGACTAATCACATCCTGCCCCGGCTGACCTGACAAAGCAGACTGCGCATCACCACCCGGAAGAGCAATCAGGTAGTCCCGTGCGACAGCCACCGGACGCGGAGAAACGAACAAGGCCCCCAATAATGTTCCGTTGTCGTGCAAGACGATGCGTGCAAATCCACGGACCCGGTCCTGCACAGTGATCGCCTCGGCATTCGGTTTTGCGAAAAGCCGGCGCGCTGCAATTTCCCAGTTGTCCGGCACCAATGTGCCTGCCAGTTCAGCGCGGTACCCGGCTGCCGTCCGGGCCAAGGCCCAGTATTCGCTGTCCAGCATCATGGGATCCGCTGAGACGGCAAAACCGTACCAAGCGGCTTCGTAACGCGTCATGGCAACGACGCTTGCCTTGCTTTCCGGTTGACCGGAAACAGGATCAGTCGCAGCCTCAACCAATGCATCGATACGCGCAGATGGCGCGGTTTCACCGGTCCAGTGCATCGAGGCAAAGAGCTGTCCCGGCTGAACCGTGTCCGAAATGCGTGCGCGCAAAATACCCGTACCCGCACGACTGCTGAGCCGAACAAGATCAGCAGGTTCGATACCCGCCGTCGCGGCGTCATCAGGGTGCAGATCCACGAAAGGTTCGGGCAGGTGCGCCGACAATCGCGGGCTCAACGCGGTACGCGTCATCGTATGCCACTGATCCCTGAGCCGTCCGGTGTTCAGGCGGTAGGGATAGCGCGGGCCTGTTTTTGCTGCGGGCGGTCGCCACGAAACGGGCAGCAGGCGGGCCTTTTTGTCGGCGTGGAAGAAGTTTCCATCCCCAAAAAACCGGCCGCCGATCCGGTTGGGCGTTACCGGCCAGCGAACCGGAACGAGGTCGGCATATGCATTGTCACTTATGTCCGCCAAAGCCGAAATATCAAAATCGCGTCCGATCTGGCCAGCCATGCCGGAAAGCGCTGCGTGTTCGCGAAAAATCTCGGCTGGCGTCTGATAGTCAAAAGCGTCTTCAAACCCCATACGGCGGCCAACCTCGGCCAGTATGTCCCAATCCGCCCGGGCCTGTCCTGGTGCAGCCAGAACGCTGCGCTGACGGCTGATGGTTCTGTCCGAGTTGGTGACTGTGCCATCTTTTTCGCCCCATGCCGTCGCCGGTAGCAAAACATCAGCCAGGCGGGCCGTATCGGTGTTCGCGGTGATGTCGCTGACCACGGTAAAGGGACAGCGTGCAATTGCGTCCTGAACGGCATTCGCCTCGGGCATGGAAACCGCCGGATTGGTGTGAATGATCCAGAGCGCTTTTATGCGGCCATCGCCAACGGCGCGAAACATGTCGACGGCCTTGAGACCCGGTGCCTCCGGAACGGATGAAGACGACCAGAAATCACGAACCGTGTTTCGATGATCCGGGTTCTCCAAATCCAGATGACAGGCCAGCATGTTTGCCAGACCGCCCACTTCCCGCCCGCCCATTGCATTCGGCTGACCGGTCACAGACAGCGGGCCGCAACCGGGTTTTCCGATGCGGCCTGTCGCAAGATGGCAATTCAGTATCGCGTTTACCTTGTCAGAGCCCGATGTGGATTGGTTCACTCCCTGGCTGTAGATCGTCACCACTTTTTCGGTGCCGACCCACAGCTTGCAGAATGCCGCCAGCTCTTGTTCGGAAAGCCCCGTGACAGAGACATCATCCCCCATGGCGGTCTGTATCGCCGCATCAAAGCCTGTTGTGTTGCGCAGGAAATCCGCGTCAAAGGCTCCGCCTTGGTAGATCTCGGCCAGAAGCCGATTGAACAACGCCACATCGCTGCCCGGACGCAGGGCCAGATGCAAATCTGCGCCGTCACAGCTGGCTGTTCGGCGCGGATCGACCACGACAATCCGCGTGCCTCTTTGCGTTTTGGCCGCCAGAACACGCTGATACAGCACCGGGTGACACCAAGCGAGGTTCGAGCCGACCAGAACGACCAGATCCGCCTCCTCCAAATCTTCGTAGGTGCCCGGCACCGTGTCGGTCCCAAAGGCCCGTTTATGCCCCGCCACAGAAGACGCCATGCACAAGCGTGAATTGGTATCGATATTGGCCGAGCCGATGAAACCCTTCATCAGTTTGTTGGCAACGTAGTAGTCTTCTGTCAGCAACTGGCCTGACACGTAAAACGCGACACTGTCCGGACCGTGCTGGGAAATCGCCTCGGAAAACTTGTCTGCTACCAATTGGAGCGTTTCATCCCAACCCGTTTCCCGCCCGGCAATGCGCGGCGTCAGCAATCGCTGCGACAGTCCAACGGTTTCGGCCAGTGCCGACCCTTTTGAGCAAAGCCTTCCGAAATTGGCCGGATGATCCGGATCACCCCGGACATCCATTCCGCCCTGACCGTCAGGACGCAGCAACACGCCGCAACCAACACCGCAATACGGACAGGCTGAACGGGTTTCTGGCAGGCCGGCTCCGTCCATCAGGCAGCGCTCCCTGCGGTCAATCGAGACCCGTCAATCAGGATGCGGCCCGCTTCTACGCGGACCGGAAACGTCGCGATTGTTGCTGTCTCGCCCTGCGCCTGCCCCGTGTTGAGATCAAAAATCCAATTGTGCAAAGGGCAAGTTACAGACTGCCCATGGACAATACCTTCGGACAGCGGGCCGCCCTTGTGAGGGCAACGGTCCGTTGCGGCAAAAACCTCTGCATCGGCAGTCCGGAACAGCGCAACGCAGCCCAGCGCTGTCTTGACCTTGCGAGCCCCGCGCAACGGGATTTCTTCAATAGCGCCTACATCAATCCAGCTCATTCCGCGGCCTCCAGTGTCAGATCTGCCATCGGCTGGAACGCCTTTGCCGTGGCTGCGTGTTCGGCCCAGGGATCTTTGCGATAAATGCTCTGGCTCAGCTCGAACGCGGCGACCAGACGTTCCCGTTCTTGGGCGTCCGACAGGACATCTTTGACCCACTCAAGCCCAACCTTGGCCACCCATTTGTAGGGACGATCCAGATATTTGGCGTTCTCTCGATAGAGCTGGATGAACGCGACGGTCCATTCGATGGCTTCCGCTTCGGTAGGCACATCGATCAGGCGTTCTGTTTCCTTGACGTCCATACCGGCTGCGCCTGCGACACCAACCTGAAAGCCGGAATCCACACAAATGATGCCGACGTCTTTACAGGTCGCTTCTGCGCAGTTCCTCGGACAACCGGAAACGGCCAGCTTAACCTTGTGCGGTGTCCAACTGCCCCAGAGTATCTGTTCAAGTTTGATACCCAAACCGGTGGAGTCCTGCGTGCCAAAGCGGCAGTGGTCCGTGCCAACGCAGGTTTTGACGGTACGAAGGCCTTTGGAATATGCGTGCCCGGACACCAGACCAGCCTTGTTCAGATCTGACCAGATGTATGGCAGGTCTTCGCCCTTGACGCCGAGCAGATCAATCCGTTGTCCCCCTGTGACTTTGACAGTTGGCACATTGTATTTATCCGCAGCATCCGCGATGGCGCGCAACTCGGCAGCGTTGGTGATTCCGCCCCACATGCGTGGAACCACCGAAAACGTGCCATCCTTTTGGATGTTGGCGTGCTTACGTTCATTCACGAAACGACTCTGAGGATCATCGCGATATTCGAGAGGCCAATCCGCCAACAGATAGAAGTTCACCGCTGGCCGGCAGACATGGCAACCATTCCGCGACTTCCACACCAGCTCCTGCCAAACCGCTTCTTGCGATTTCAGTTCCTGCGACTTGATCAGCCTGCGCACATCTTCATGCGTCAGATCACAGCACGCACAAATCGGTTGCGCCGTTGGCATCTGGAAATCGTCACCAAGGGTGACCTGCAGCAATTGTTCGACCAGACCTGTACAGGTTCCGCAGGATGCACTGGCCTTGGTCGTTGCCTTGACCGCACCCAAATCTTCCGCACCATTCTGGATTGCCTCGACAATGGTGCTTTTGCAAATGCCGTTGCAGCCGCAAATTTCCGCCTCAGGCGGCAATGCTGCAACGGCTGACAAAGGGTCCGAGGGGGACCCTCCCTGAAAGGCCGGACCAAAGATCAGCGTCTCGCGCATGTCTTCGATGTCGGTTTCATCCTTGATAAGCTGAAAGAACCAGTTGCCATCCGCGGTATCGCCGTACATCACCGCGCCGACCAGCTTGTCACCCTCGATGACCAGTCTTTTGTAAACGCCCCGACTGGGATCGCGGAAGACAATGTCTTCCCGCTCAGCACCTTCGGCAAAATCGCCGGCGCTGAACAAGTCACATCCGGTCACCTTCAACTTGGTCGCAACGTCCCTGACCACAAAGGCATCAGGCGACTCTAAAAGCGTATTCGCCAGCACCTTTGCCTGATCATAGAGCGGCGCAACGAGTCCAAAAAGCTGCCCATCAAATTCGATACATTCGCCAACCGCAAAGATGTCAGGATTCGAAGTCTGCATCTGAGCCGTGACCGCGATCCCGCGGGCAACGTCCAACCCCGCCTCCTGCGCAAGCCTGACCTCGGGACGAATGCCAACGGCCATGACAACCAGATCAGCTGGCAGCGTTTCATCACCTTCGAGCAAAACAGCTTCGGCTTTGCCGTCGCCCAGAATGGCCTTGGTCGAGGCCTGCGTGCGAATGGTGATGCCGCGTTTTTCCAAGTCACGGCGCAGCAAGTATCCCGCCGCCTCGTCCAGTTGGCGTTCCATCAGGTGCCCCATCAGGTGCACCACCGTGACATCCATGCCGCGCTCAGCCAGGCCAGCCGCAGCTTCGAGGCCGAGAAGCCCACCGCCAATAACAACAGCCTTGCCGCCTTTGGCCGAGGCCTCGATCATCGCATTGGTGTCATCCAGATCCCGGTAGGTAATGACCCCCGGCAGATCCTTTCCCGGAACCGGAATGATAAAAGGCGCGGAGCCCGTCGCAACGATCAGTTTGTCATAGGAAACAGAACCATTCTGCCCCTGAACAACTTTGTTATCAGGGTCGATCCCGATCACGGGCTCACCAAACCGGCAGGTCACGTTGTTGGCCGCATACCAAGCGTCGTCATGGGTTACGATCTCGGCATATTGCTTTTCGCCGGACAAGACCGGTGACAGCATGATGCGATTGTAGTTCCCACGCGGTTCCGCATTGAACAGCGTGATCTCAAAGGCCGCTGGATCAGCGTCGACCAGAGTTTCAATAACTCTGCCCGAGGCCATTCCAGCGCCGATGATAACAAGTTTCTGGGTCATGTTTCGTCTCCGGGACGATGGATCAATTCACAGTAGATCGTCAGGTGATGAGGTGTTTCGCGGGCCCAATGTTCGGCGGCCTTTGTGACAAGCACCCCCATCACTCGGCAGCGATGGGATTGGGCGCAGACGCCTTGGGCTTGGGTTTCGCGCCGTGTTCGTATTCCTCAAGGAAATCGAGAACGTCCTGACGGTATTTGTAATAGTCAGGGTGCTCGAGCAGCGCCTTGCGGGTCCGCGGGCGCGGCAGGTCAACATCGACAATCTTGCCGATCGTGGCCTGCGGACCATTGGTCATCATCACAACGCGGTCCGCCAAGAGAATGGCCTCGTCCACGTCATGCGTCACACAGATCGCGGTGACCTTGGTGCGGGACCAAACCTCCATCAGGACTTCCTGCAATTCCCAACGGGTCAGGCTGTCGAGCATGCCAAAGGGTTCGTCCAGCAACAGCAACTTGGGGGACAAGGCAAACGCACGGGCAATGCCAACCCTTTGCTGCATTCCGTTGGACATTTCGGAGGCGGATTTCTCCATCGCATCGGCCAGCCCGACACGTTCCAGATAGTATTCCACAACATCTTGCCGTTCGGCCCGAGACGCGTTTGGATAGACCTTGTCGACACCAATGGCGCAGTTTTCGCGCGCGGACAGCCAAGGGAACAGGTTCGGCGATTGGAACACCACAGCCCGTTCAGGATCAGCACCTTCGACGTGGCGGCCATCCAGTTTGATCGCACCCTTTGAAATCGGGTTGAGGCCGGCTGCCATGGTCAGAACCGTCGACTTACCGCAACCCGAGTGCCCGATCAGGGAAATGAATTCACCGCGGTCAATCTTGAGATCGAAATCCTCAACAACGGTCAGCGGCCCCTTGGGTGTTGGATAGACTTTGTGCAATTGACTGAAGTCGAGGAACCGTTCGTCGATCAGGCCTTTTTGCGCCTCTTTGACCGCCGTTGGCACACCGTGAATGGGCGTGACATCCGGCAACTGCCTTGTTCCGTCAACACGTGCCTCGATACCCACATCCATCAGGTATTTCGTTACCTCGGCCCGCAGCGCCTTGAAGGTATCGTTCGTGTTCATCTCGATACGGTCACGGGGCCGCGGGATCGTGACAGAGAACTCCTGCCCCAGCGTTCCATCTGGATTGAGCGCAATGATCCGGTCCGCAAGAATGATGGCCTCATCCACGTCGTTGGTGATCAGAACACAGGTCTTTTTGTCTGCATCCCAGATCCCTTCAATCTCATCCGCCAGATTGGCCCGTGTCAGAGCATCCAAGGCGCTGAGCGGCTCATCGAGCAGCAACATTTCCGGGTTCATAGCCAAGGCGCGGGCAACGTTGACCCGCTGCCGCATCCCACCCGACAGTTCGGCCGGGCGCCGGGTCGCCGCGTGGCTTAGCCCGACCATGTCGACATAGTGCGCGACCTTCTCGGCCTTCTTGGCCTTGCTGAGACCGGGAAAGACCGTATCCACAGCCAGCCGGACGTTTCCTGTCACCGTCAACCACGGCATCAAGCTGTAGCTTTGAAAGATGACACCACGCTCCGGGCCAGGCCCCGTGATCGGAGCATCACGGTAGGTCACGCTGCCCGAGGTTGGTTTTTCCAATCCCGCCATCAGATTGATCAGCGTGGTCTTTCCCGTGCCCGAGAACCCAAGGATCACAAGGAACTCGCCCTCGGCCACTTCCAGATCAATCCCCTTGAGAACCTCTGTTTTGTTGGTGCCGGTCCCAAAGGATTTGGAGACGTTCTTGAATTGAAGAATACCCATCGCGATCACCGATTATTCGAAAAGGTGAACAGGGACTGCAGCGCATACATCACCCGATCCAGCAGGAACCCGATGATCCCGATTGTGAAGACAGCAACCATGATCTTGGCGAGTGAACTGGACGACCCATTCTGGAATTCATCCCAGACGAATTTTCCCAGACCAGGGTTCTGCGCGAGCATTTCCGCCGCGATCAGCACCATCCAACCGACTCCAAGGCTGAGACGCAGACCGGTAAAGATAAGTGGCAGCGCAGAGGGCAACACCAGCTTGGTGATCTTGGTATAGGTGTTCATCTTCAGGACCTTCGACACATTGACGAGATCCTTGTCGATCGAAGCAACGCCCAGAGAAGTGTTGATCAGCGTCGGCCAGAGCGAGCATAGCGTCACGGTGATCGCCGAGATCAGGAACGATTTTGCGAACCAGCCGTCCTGCGTGACATAAACAGCCGACACAATCATCGTCACGATCGGCAACCACGCCAAGGGCGAGACCGGTTTGAATATCTGGATCAAGGGATTCAGCGCGGCATTGGCCGTCGGTGACAAACCTGCTGCGATGCCCAGCGGAACCGCCACGACAGTCGCAATCAAAAAGCCGAAAAAGACCGTTTTGATCGATGTCCAGATCTGCTGATAGTACGTCGGAGCACCGGTGTAAGCACGCGTCTTGGGTTCCTTGCCCTGCGCAATCAGGCGTTCGTTCAGTTGCGCGACCTTGGCTTCGAACTTGGCTTTGCTTTCCGCCTTGGCCTGAGCGTCCTTGTGCAGGTTGACCGCTTCTGTCCAAACTTGGCTGGGTCCGGGAACCGCGCCGAGCGAAGTCTGGACCTTTGGCGCCAACGTGCCCCACATCAACAAAAAGGCGAAGATCGCCAGCAACGGCACCGCCAACAGGCGCCAGATTTCCTTGGCTTGTGCCTTTGGATTGTCACCTGCGGCCGCTTTGAGAACCGGGGTAAGCCAGCTCAGTCCCAGAACCTGAAACCATTTGTCGGCGGTGTTGATGCGGGTGAAGAGCCGGGCACGGCGCGCTTCGCGCTCTGCGTCATCGGAAAAATTCGGGTCAACGGTTGTCATGTTTTTCTGCCTTCAGGTCAGACAATTGAATGCGGGGATCGATCCCGCCCTGTTTCTAAAAATCAGAGCGGGATCTGGCTTTGGCTGGGGTTAGCCTTCGACCTCGTTGCCAACGATCTTCTGTTCAGCCTTCAGGCCAATCGGCAGGCTTTGGAGATAGGCATTCGGGGCACGACCGTCGTATGAGATGCCGTCAATGATGTCGGCCGCAGGTGTCGGCGCCTTGTACCCATCACTATCCCAGGGGAAATCGGCCTCGTTAGCCAGCCCCTCATCGACCAGCAGCTTGGCCGCTTCGAGATAGATTTCGGGCTTGTAGACCTTCTTGGCGACCTCATCGTACCAAGCGTCGGATTTGGGCTCGGCGATCTGTCCCCAGCGGCGCATCTGGGTCAGATACCAGATTGCATCAGAGTAGAACGGATATGTCGCATTGTAGCGGAAGAACACGTTGAAATCCGGGATATCGCGCTTGTCGCCTTTCTCGAATTCAAAGAACCCGGTCATCGAGTTGGCAATTACTTCGTAGTCTGCGCCGACGTATTCCGGACGAGACAGGATTTCGACCGCTTCGGGCCGGTTGGCGTTCTCGTTTTCATCCAGCCAGATCGCAGCGCGGATCAGCGCCTTGGTCACCGCAAGCGTGGTGTTTGGGTACTTTTCGGCAAATTCGGCCGTAATGCCAAAGACCTTTTCAGGGTTGTTCTTCCACAGCTGATAATCCGTGATGACCGGGACACCGATCCCTTTGAACACCGCCTGTTGGTTCCATGGCTCACCAACGCAGTACCCATAGATCGTACCGGCCTCGAGCGTGGCCGGCATCTGCGGCGGAGGCGTAACCGAAAGGAAGACATCTGCGCCGATCTGACCAGTCACGTTTTCCGGGCTGTAATAACCGGGATGCAGTCCACCCGCCGCCAGCCAGTAGCGCAATTCATAGTTATGCGTCGAAACCGGGAAAACCATTCCCATGTTGAACGGCTTACCTTCGGCAGCAAATTCTTCGACGACAGGCGCGAGCGCTTCGGCGCTGATCGGGTGTTGCGGGCGACCGTCATCCATCTTGGGGATATGCGGCAGCATCTTTTCCCAAACCTCGTTGGAGACTGTGATGCCGTTGCCGTTCAGGTCCATGGAAAACGGTGTGATGATGTGGGCTTCAGTGCCAAAGCCGATGGTCGCCGCCAGCGGCTGACCTGCCAGCATGTGCGCGCCGTCCAGCTGGCCATCGATCACACCATCCAGTAGCACCTTCCAGTTGGCCTGCGCTTCAAGCGTTACAAACAGCCCTTCATCGAGGAAGTAGCCATTCTCATAGGCAACCGCGAGAGGCGCCATGTCGGTCAGCTTGATAAAGCCGAATGTCAGTTCGTCTTTTTCAAGCTCAAGCATTTCGGCAAAGGCCGGACTGGCCATAGCCGTGGTCGTCACGAGGCCGAGAAGAAGGTTTTTCATCATCTGTCCTTTCGAAGTGCCCGGAAATGAGGAGGTGCCGGGCAAACGCAAAAAAGGCCGTTCACTGCCCGCCGAATATGTTCAGCGGAGAGCGAGCGACCTTGCTCAGAATTTCCCTGTCAGTGGGAAGGAATTCGACGAGGCCCACCCCGTTGCAGGCCTGTGATTAGAGTTTTGCGGCAGCGCAGCATTTTGA
This sequence comes from Thalassococcus lentus, assembly GCF_028023555.1. NCBI lineage: Bacteria > Pseudomonadati > Pseudomonadota > Alphaproteobacteria > Rhodobacterales > Roseobacteraceae > Thalassococcus > Thalassococcus lentus. Next base: position 909,068 of record NZ_JAQIOY010000001.1, on the reverse strand, counting down.
AAAGCCATACTTTGGTTTTTCCGTTCAGACCTGCTGAGATTCCGCTTTCAGTCGAAAAATCTGCCTAAGAATTGATCACCTGACCGCAGAGGGATCAAAAACGCGGCTGTCAAAGAATGCATCGGGCAACAGTCGGAGGCTGCCCTGAGCCGACGCAACCGGCGTTTCGACGCGAATCGAACCTTCAACCTTTTCCGACGCGCCGGGCAGATCTCCGCCCGTTGGCACCATGTGTTGTCTGTGCAGGTCAGCACGGAAAACGCCAAACGCAGCCTCATTGGCCTGATCTGTGGGTATCCCGTGCACGCGAGCCAATCGGTTGGCGATCCATTTTGCCTGACTGCGCCAAGGGAATGTTGCAGCCCCTGCATGGAACTCCACGAAATGATCCACCTGTCTTTGTTCGCCGCGCGCCGACACGGTCAATTGGCCGGTCAAGGCCCTGTCGATCAGTTCTGCCGAAACGTCGAGATAGGCCTTTCGGGACAAAAGTTCGCTGGCTGTGCTTCGGCTTTGAGGCTGAGCAAGCCACCGGCCTGCCCGCCAGACTGCGCGCATCAGACGACCGACCAGATCCGGTTCGGTGTCGGCCCAGTCACTGCGGGTTGCCAGAACTTTTTCCGGTGCGAAATTCCAAATGGCTTTGCCAGGCAATAGCAGCGCACCAACGCCCTGTTCGACAGCTACCGACCCCCACGGCTCGCCAACACAAAAGGCATCAACGTCTCCGGCAGCCAATGCGCTGGCCATCAGAGGTGGTGGCACTGTCCGGATTTCGATCCCCTGATCTGCAATCTGCGTAGCCTCGCCCCAATAATTCAGCAACTCGACATGCATCGAGAAGGGAAACGGCACGCCGAATGTCAAAGGGCGCTTTTGCACCGACGCCAGCGCGCGCGCTGCGGCGATCGGATCGGCAAAGTCAAATCCATAGCCCTTTGCCCGCAATGCATTCTCAAGCGCGTTTCCAACACCGATAACATTGCCATTCACGGACATGACGGAAACCGCCGACAAGGGTGTCGAAACCCCGCCAAGGTGCATCGCCATGGCTATTGGGATCGGGGACAGCATATGCGCGGCATCAACGCGGCCAAAGGCCAGCATGTCCCGAACCGACGACCAGGAAGGCGCGGCAATCAAATCGAGCGCGATGCCCTCTGCTTCGGCAAATCCCATTTCATGCGCAACAATCAGCGGTGCCGCATCCACGAGTGGCACATATGCGACGGGTATCGAAACTGTCTTCATCCCAACAACCCCGACGCAGTCACAAGCGCTTCGGCAACGTCAGCCACGCGCCTTCCCTGATCCATCGCTGTCTTGCGCAGCAATGCATAGGCCGCGTCTTCGTCGATGCCTTTGGCCTTCATCAAAAGTCCCTTGGCACGATCAATCACCTTGCGCTCTTCCAGCGCGCGGCGCGTTTCAGCCAATTCGTTGCGCATTTGCCGGACCATGGAGAACCGCGCAATTGCCGTATCCATCACAGGTTTAATCCGTTCGGGCGACAGTCCATCGACAACATAGGCCGACACGCCAGCTTCGATGGCCGCCTGCGCAAGTCCGCCCGCGGCACCGGACACGAACATCGCGACCGGCCGATCCAAGGGACCGGAGGCCAGCGTCAGTTCCTCCATCATGTCCCGTGTTGGATTGTCGATGTCGATCAGGACAATGTCCGGCACATGGGCCGCAATCTTCCGTGCGAGGCCGCTGGCATTTCCGATCACGAAAACATCGCAATCTTCTGCGGCCGTAAGTGCATCTACGATCCCAAGCGCGCGGTCTCGGTCTTCTTCGACCACGACGACTGTTAGTTTTTCTGCCATAGCGGTGCAGTGGCAAAAAACAGAAATCAGATGCAACGCAATTGCGGCAAAACCACCAACCGAAAGGCAATCAGCCTGTGCAAAAAGCGGAAGCTGCACATTTTTGCGGCATTTCCCAGAGTTCAATGGTAGCGCAATACGGGTCATGACGCAGGATCGACCGACCATCCTATCAACCGTTTCAAGCCAGTTCATAGAAGACTGGCTGATCGCTTTGCGGGCGCTGTGTTCGGACGCGCAATACAAATCGCTGATCCAGCGTTCCGATCTGATCGCAGAGACCGGGCAGCTCTATGGGCGGGTCACGCTGGATCAAATCGTCTGTCTGTATCAACTGGCCGCCGTTGAAACCGGCGACGAAATGATGGGCCTCTGGAGCCGCCCGATCCGACCCCGCGCGCTTCAGCATTTGCTGACATCCGTTCGCGAAGCGCGCTCTCTGCCCGCCGCGCTCTACCGTTTTTCGACGTTCTGGAACCTGCTATTGGATGACTACCAGTTCAGGCTGACAGAAACCGACAATCTCGTGCAGCTGCATCTACACCCACACGACAAAGCGCCCGTTCAGCGCTTTGGTCACATGCTGATCCTGAAGCTTGCCCATGGGCTTTTGTCATGGCTGGCTGGACACGAAGTGCCAATCAAAGGGGTCGATTTCGTTTTTGATCGGCCTGACTTTGATCAGGACTATGCCATTATCTTCCCCGCAGCCATTCAGTTTGGCCAAGCCAACACATGCATGACGTTCGACCCCAGTGCCTTTGGTCCGGTTGAACCTCGCAGCCCGGCAGACCTGAACGACTTTCTGAAGAACGCGCCGAGGGACTGGGTGTTTACCAGTTCTCGTGAGCACACCCAGTCCTTGCGGGTTCGCACTTTGCTCAGCCAGAGCGATTGGAGCGATGCGACCCTGGAGCGGACAGCGCGCGTCATGAATATGACACCACGGACACTGATCCGGCGACTGGATGCAGATGGAACATCCTTTCAGGGCATCAAGGATGCACTCAGGCGTGACATCGCAATCCGCGATCTGCAATCCGGATTCAAAAGTGTGGAAACGATCGCGCAGGGCGTTGGGTTTTCATCTGCCGCAAATTTTCATCGTGCCTTTCAAAGGTGGACCGGCAGCACGCCAACGTCATACAGAAGATCGTTCCGCAAGCGCTGAATTTTTGTCACTTTTGGACAATAGATTGTCACGGCAAGAGATTTCAAAAGGGCTTTTCTCTGCATACTTTGGCAAAGTATAGGGATTTTCGCGGAAATTTCTGCGCAACCACAATTATTAACTGCCGCTGAGACCACATATCAGTGGCGGTTTTCGACAATATCACAGGAGTCGACGCAAGACATGTCCGACAAGCTTAACGCCCTCCTACAAGCCGCAAACGATCACGCCAAACAAGTGATCTTGCCCAATGTCGACGCGTGGAACGCTGCTGGCGTTTGGCCGCGTGCCGCCTCTGATCTGGCTGGGGCCGCAGGCCTGACGGGCCTCTATGCGCCCGAAGAACTCGGCGGTCAGGGGCTGCCGCTCTCCGAAGGCATTCAGATTTATGAACAGCTTGGACTGGGTGACGGCGCTTATGCCTTTGCACTTTCCATGCACAACATCTGCACCTTCGCAGGTTGCGGCTACGGCACTGACGCATTCAAGGAAACTTGGGCACGCGATCTGACTTCGGGTCGCAAGCTGGCCAATTTCGCTTTGACAGAACCTCAGTCCGGCTCTGACCCGGTTCAGATGCAAACCAAGGCCACGATAAACGGCGACGGCACCTGGACGATCAATGGCGCAAAAGCTTGGGTCAGTCTGGCAGGCGAAGCAGACATCTATTTCACCGTCGTGAAAACGACAGATGAGCCGGGCCACCACGACATGGCCATGATTGCCATTCCTGCCGACAGCCATGGCCTGAGTTTTGGGCCGAAGTACCAAACACCCTCATACAATTTCTTGCCCATGTCAGAGATGTACATGCATGACGTCGTGGTCAGCGAAGAAAACATCATTCTGCCCGTCGGCCAGGGTTTGCAGGGGTCTTTGATGGCCATCGACATTGCGCGGGTATCCATTGCCTCCGGATGTTGTGGCCTGATGCAGTCTGCTTTGGATACGGCGCTGGCTTATTCAAAAAACCGCAAGATGTTTGGCGGCAAGAACCTTGATCTCGACGGCATTCAATGGATGCTGGGCGAAGTCGCCACGGATCTCGAAGTCTCGCAACTGCTGTATCGCAAAGCCGCAGCAGCACTTGGCACGCCCGAAGGTCCTTTGATGGCTGCCCATGCAAAACGCTTTGTTCCGGATGCAGCCGTCAAAGCAGCCAATACCTGCACGCAGGTGCTGGGCGGCATGGGCCTGCTACAACCCTATGGTCTGGACCGTTTGTCCCGCCTGTCACAAATGCTGCGGATCGTGGACGGAACAACAGAGATCAGCCGCGTTGTGATCGGCCGGGCCTTGAAAAAGCGCGCAGCAACGCTGGGCGATCTTCCAATCCCAAAGGGATTTGCCGAAGCCGGTGGCGCCGCGACACTTCGCGACGCAAAGAACGTCGCCTAATCCACGCACGACACAATATGGAACACCCGGTCGCTCAATGCCCCGGGTGTCCCACACCTTGATCAAGCGCCTGACTGCATCTCTCCGATCGATTGAACAGCCCGCCGGATCGCTTGGCTTGTCAGTTCAAAATCATCAGCGGTCAGGGCCAAGGACGGATAGAGTTTGCCGGGCGACTTGAATACGCCATTGTCACGCAAGACCTGATTAAAGCGTTCATTGACGGCGGGATGATCGTGCCGGGCGTTTCGATAATCCGTACAGGCCTGCCCGGTGAAATAGACATCGAAAAGCGTTTCGTCCCCGCAGATCTGATGCGCCAGGCCCGCTTTGGTCAGCGCAGAAGACAACATGTTTTGCAACTGCTCGCCATTGTTTCGCAATTGCGCATATGCCCCATCCCGCCTGAGCACCTCCATCGTCTTCAAGCCTGCCGCCGATGCGACCGGATTTCCGGAAAGGGTTCCCAGCTGCATCAGCCAATCAGCAGCGCCGACAACAGACTTGTCGAAGTGCTTCATGATTTCCGCGCTGGCGCCCAGCGCCGCCAATGGAAATCCACCGCCAATGATCTTGCCCAATGTGCAGATATCCGGCGTCACGCCATATCGCTCCTGCGCCCCGCCATAGGCCAATCGAAATCCTGTCACGATTTCATCGAATATCAACAAAACCCCATTCCGGGTGCACAGTCTGCGAAGCCCCTGCAAATATCCGGGCAACGCAGGAATGATGCGTTGCAAAGGCTCGACTATGATCGCTGCGACATCCGGGTTTTCCGCCAGCAGCATTTCGACAGCCGCCAGATCATTGTACGGCGCGATCAACATTTGATCGGCCACGCCTTGGGGGATACCCGCGCTGTCAGGAACTGCTTGGGGAAAGTTCACCCGTGCATTGGGTGCAAGGCTCATCTGAGCCTCAGCGCTCATGCCATGATAGCCGCCTTCGAACTTCAGGATTTTGGTCCGCCCCGTGTAGGCCCGCGCCAACCGCATGGCGTACATGTCAGCTTCGCCGCCGGACGCAACAAACCGAACCTGTTCGCAGCAAGCCACCGCATCCACGATGGCTTCGGCCAGTTCAATGCCTTTGCTGTTGTTGGCGAAAAAGGTCATGCCTTTTGGCAGTTGCTCGAGAACAGCCTCCATGACTTCCGGGTGCCCGTGACCCAGCAGCATGGGGCCAGAGCCAATCAGGTAGTCGACATATTCCCGGTCATTTTCGTCCCAGACACGGCTACCCTGTCCGCGCGCAATGATGATGCCCGGATCAAAATTGCCAAACCCACCCGCCGGCAACACAGCCTGTGCGCGCTCAATCCATTCCGATTGCGTCAGTAACTTCTGCATGTCACGAAATCTCCAGAATTGGTTGACCAAGCACAGACATGTCAGGTTCAACCCCCAAACCCGCCCCTTCAGGCGGCGCGATGCGACCATCCTTGCGAACAGGAGCCATCGGTCCGATCCGGGGTGCCACGTAGTGCGACAGGTCACAGACATTCAACAACGCGCCCTGCGGTGTCGAAGCCGCAAAGTGCAACGAGGCGGCCATAACAATATCGGATCCCCAGGTGCATTCCGCGCAAATCTCTGCGCCAAGATGCACAGTCAGATCCCGCGCCCGGCGCATGGCAGAAAGACCGCCAAACTTTGACAGTTTGAGCGCAACTGCATCCAGACAGCCCAACTCAGCGGCCCGCATCAGGCTGGCCTGATCGTAGGCGCATTCGTCTATTTTCATCGGCAATCCCGTTGCGAGCCGAACGGCTGCGCAATCTTCCAGCGTTTTGCAGGGCTGCTCCAACATGACATCCAGATGTTGAACGGCCCGCCCGGTCCGGGTTGCTTGCAGCTTGGTCGCGCCGCAATTCCAATCACCGTAGACCAAAGGGCCGGGCCCCACGGCATCGCGCACTTTGATCAACCGTTCTGCATCCGTCTGCCAATCGGCATCGGCGCCCAGTTTGACCTGAAACTGCCGAATTCCGGTCGCATAGGCTTCTTTGGCCATCCGCGCCATGTCGTCGGGGTCAACGCAAGTAATGGAATGATAAATCGGCATGTCCCGGTGCGTACGACCGCCCAGCAGCGCATAGAGCGGCAAGTCCACTGCCTTTCCGAATAGATCCCACAAAGCCATATCCACAATTGATTTGGCATGTGCGTGCCCAACCAGAAAACCATCCAGCTTGCGCATCGGAGCATCCACCCCCAATGGGGTTATACCCAGGATCTCAGGGGCCATTTCTGCAACTGCGCTTGGAACACCCTTGGCAAAAGCCGGCAGATAGTGCGGGATCGGACAGACTTCACCCCAACCTCTAAAACCATTGTCCGTTTCCAGACAGAGCACATGGCTTTCGACAGTGGCGCAGGTCTTGCCTTCGGCCATGTAGTAAGTTTCGTGACTGGTCAGCGCGACGGACCACAATGACAGCTTCTTGATCTTCATCTGTCCGGACCCTCCAATCGTGACTTTTGCAGCAAACCCTCGCCTTGCCAGATCGTGCCAACGATCAAGGGTGTGTCGCCAACGGCAAAGCCATGGGTTTGCCAAGGGGCGTGATGTACCAAATCCCCCGGACCAACCCGGCGCTTGGGGCGGCCCGCGCTGTCAAACACGGCATCGCCTGACAGGATCACATAGGTTTCTTTGGGCCCATGCGCATGGGCCGGATAAGTATAGCCAGCGCCCCAAATCGCTATGGCGATGCGCAGGGAAGCGGAAACGATTGGACCGTCGGGCGACACCAGATGCGCCCAGCCGTAGTCATCAAGCCACCCCTGTGACATGCCATCCTGAAGCCCATATGTTTGTTGCCAACGCAGAAAACCCACAGCGTCCTTCAGCGCGTCGATGACAGGCGTGACACCGGTTGCCCCCTCGATCTGCCGGCAGGCTGGCAGATATCTGGGTTCTTCGGCGCACCATTCGAAAGAAGATAGGCACAGGTCCAAGTCCCCTGCGGCATCCGCAGTCCGCACCAGTTCCGCAAGCAAGTCGCGCACCCGTTGCTCGGGACATGCCCCGGATTTTGCCGTCGCCAGCGTCACGCTGCATAGACCCCGACAGGATCGCCCAAAGTGTCTTCGTCGGGATGAACACCCAGACCCGGCGCTTCGGGTAGATGCAAATGCCCGTCAATGTTGCGCGGTCCACGCCCACCAGCAATCTCAGCTGTGATCATGTCCTGACAGGCCCAAACCGCATAACAATTGTCGTCCGGGATCGTCGCCGCCAGATGCAGCGCCTCTGTATCAGCCAAGACAGACCCGCCTGTAGCCATGACGAACATGTCTATTCCGTGCGCCAAGGCGATGTCACGCATACGCGCCGCCTTTGTCAGCCCGCCAACACGATTGAGCTTGATACCAAAGATTTCAGCAATGCCTTCGCGGGCAATCCGGGCGGCATCCTGCAATGTTACAAGACTTTCATCGACCGAAACCGGGCTGGCATGCTTGTTTGAAATCGCTGCGATATCATCAAGCGTCTCGCAGGGCTGCTCCACCATAACATTGAGGTCTTCCACGGCGCTCATCACGCGAAGAGCCTGCTGACGCGTCCATCCACGGTTCACATCGTAAAGAACGATGTCGCCGGGATTGCGCAGGGACTCGACATCCCGGATGCGTTCGATGTCACGCTTGACGTCTCCGCCGATCTTGACGGAATGGGCGATATAACCGCGCTGGCGATAGCGGTCGATCACCGCGCGGGTTTCGTCAACTGTCTTGGCCCCAACAGAGGATGCAATGGGCCGCGGTGTGCGGGATCCGCCGCCCATCAAGTCGGCGATCGGCTGGCCCGCAGCCTGCCCCGCAATATCCCAGCAAGCCATGTCGATCGGGCTCTTGGCATATAGGTGGCCCGGCAAGGCAAGGTCCATCGCCCGCTCCACATCCAGCACCCGGCGCGGGTCAAGCCCGATGATGAAGGGTGCCATGGTTTCGATCCCGGCCCGGATACCCGGCCCATGCGCGGGAACATATGTATGCCCCCATGGCGTACCTTCGCCCCACCCCGTGATGCCAGCGTCGGTCTCGACTTTGACGATTGTTGCATCAAGGCATTCAAACTTCAGACGACCGCCAGACAACCAATAGCGATGCTCCAGCGGCAAATCCGTTTGAAAAACAGACACACGTGTAATCTTCATAGCGCATACTCCGCTATTGGGGTGCCAAGACTCTCGAAATCCGCAACGACGCCCATCCCGGGCACGTCCGGCGCATACAACTTGCCGTCTTTCGCTACCGCGCCGCCGATCCCGGTCGAAGCAGTATTGTAGTTCATCAAATCCGTCGTGTTCTGCAGATACTCCTCCGGTGTGGAGGTCGCAAAATGAGCCACAGCAGCCGTGGCAATCTCTCCGCCCCAGCTGTCTTCGCTGACAACGGCGATGCGATTTTCGATCAGAAATTCCCTGACCCGGCGTGCCTTTGACAGCCCCCCCAAGTTGGAAATCTTGAGACAGCAAATTTCGGCACCCCGGTCCGCCACGATACGTTGCGCGGCCGCCATGCCCGACACGCATTCATCAAGTTTCATAGGTTGCTGGGCCACCCGGCGAACCTGCTGGCATTCTTCGTAGGTTCTACAAGGCTGCTCTAGGATAAAGTCCAGTTCCGGCGTTGCCCTTGCCACGCGGATCGCATTGTCCACACGCCATCCTTGATTGGCGTCTGCCATGGCTTTCTCTCCCGGCTCTAGCAAGGCAACCCCCGCATGAATCCGGTCAATATCCGAAGCCCAATCACTACCAACCTTGATCTGAAACTGTCGATAACCCTCTGCGCGATAGCGCTGCATTTCGGCCAGGGTGTCCTGCGTCGCCTTTTGTGGCGCAACCCGGTACATCGGCGCTCCGTCTGTCAATTTGCCGCCGAGCAGCATCCACACTGGTTGCCCGCAGGCCTGTCCGAGAATATCCCAGCAGGCCGCATCAAACGGGGCTTTGGCATAGCCATGCCCCTGAACCACATGATCCATGATCCGCTCAATCCGGGCCACTTGTCGGGGGTCTTCACCCAGCAAAACAGGCGCCGCCAGCCGGGCAAAGGCTTCGACACCCTCGGAATGGGCGACCATGTAGTTTTCGCCACAAGGGGTGAATTCACCACAGCCTTGCAGACCTGCGTCTGTATCTATGACAACGACGCTTGCCTTGGCCGTCTCAATTGCGTTGCCCGCCCCCCAGACATAGGCCCCACCAACGTAGGGCAAATCTGTCTTGAAGATGCGGATGCGGGTGATTTTCACGGGAGTACCACGATATTGCCAGTGTGTTCTTTCGCGATGAAGGCCGCCTGTGCGTCGCGCAGATCGCGCAGACCATAGGTGGCGGCCAGTGCTGGCTGGATCTCACCGGCTTCGATATATTTGACCAAGTTGCGTGTCACATCGGGCGCGATTATCGTCGAACCGGTAAAGGTCAGATCGCGCAAATAGAAAGTACGCAGATCAAGATTGACCATCGGCCCGGCGATCGCGCCGGAACACGTGTAGCGCCCACCCCTTTCCAGGACATCGATCAGGGTTGGCCAGTATGAGCCGCCTACGATATCCGCAACAACGGTGACCTTCTCGTCGCCAAGCGCGCTGCGCAAGTCATCCGGGTCCCTTGGCAGAATCCGATCCGGTCCCAGCCGGGCAACCTCGGGATGTTTTGGCTTGGATGCCATTGCGATGACACGTGCGCCGCGCCTCTTGGCCAGTTGGACCAGCGCACCACCAACGCCGCCCGACGCACCCGGCACCAAAACGGTGTCATCTTTGGTGACGTTGGCCCGGCTCAACATGCCCTCGGCCGTTGAGTAGGAACAAGAGAACGTGGCAAGCTCGGCATCGCTCAGCTCCGACTGGATCGCAATGGCGTTCTGGGCGGGGATCGTTGTGAACTCGGCAAATCCACCATCCCGCTCTGACCCGAAATAGCCGGTCTTGTTCATGTCCTGGGGGTCGTCCGGATCCCTGAGCCAATTGTCCGTGATGACGCGTTCTCCGATACGGCCCGGGTTCACCCCGGCACCGACGCCAACGATCTCACCGCAAACGTCGGCACCCTGTATCCGCGGAAAGGAAATCGGTGCGCCGCCCCAGGTTGGATCCTCTTCATTCACGGCCTCGAACGCCCCGCCTGTCGTCGGAGCGGTGACTGCCTTTGAGTACCAGCCAGACCGGGTATTCACGTCAGTGTTGTTCAACCCGCACGCGCCAACCTTGATCAACACCTCTCCGGCAGCGGGGGCCGGTCGCGGCCATGCGTCATGCCAGACCATTTGGTCCAGATCGCCATGGCCCATCGTAACCATGGCACCCATTGTTGGTTGGGCACCACTCATTCTGCCGCCTCCTGCACCGCATCCGTTCGCGGCAACAGGCTTTGAGGATCATATGCTGGCTCTGACAAAACGCGGGCCGCACGCGGTTTGCCATGGATCAAAACCTCAAGAATCGTCCCGGCCTGCGCAGCGCTGGGTTTGACATAGGCAAAGGCCAATATCTTTTCGACCGTATGCCCATAAGCCACCGAAGCCGTCGAGCCGACCACGTGACCGCCCTGCAAAACGGCTTCACCGCCGTGACCGTCAGCGATCCCGTCAGGTTCTATTTCCAGATACGCACAGACCCAGGGCATTTCAGTATTGAAGGTCTCAGCTGAACCAAGGAACGCTTTATCTTGACGGGCAAATCGAAGGACATCAGCCTCGGCCAGCGTGACTTCGTTGGTCAACTCGCCTGCACCCTTGAAGCCCTTTTCCATGCGCAGCACATTCATTGCGAAGCTGCCGTAGTCCGCAATGCCGTGCGGCTCACCTGCTGCCCACAGCGCGTTGTAGACATCAAGGCAGGCCGCATTGGGCATATGCAGTTCCCAACCCAATTCACCGGCGTAAGACACGCGCATCGCCCAGACCTGATGACCGGCAACAGAAATCTGTTGCGCGGACAACCAGCGGAAACCGGCATTGGACAGGTCTGCATCAGTGCACGCGCCCAGCACATCCCGGGCCTTCGGGCCGTTGAGCGCCAGAGCGGACCAGGCTTCTGACAGCGCCGTGACCTGTACATCTTCGCCGGCTCGATGCTGCGCAAGATGGTCTAGCAGACGTTGTTCAAAAAAGGCTGCGCAAACCAGATAGAACCGGTCATCTGCCATCCGAACAATCGTTGTCTCTAACTCAATACGCCCACGCCGGTTGAGCATGTGGGTCAAGGTAATAGACCCGTTTTTCTGTGGCATTCGATTGGCAACTAAGCGGTCCAGCAAGGCATAGGCGTCTGGCCCTGCCACTTCGACCTTGGTGAAAGCCGTCACATCAATCAAACCAACCCGTTCACGCACGGCGCGCACCTCGGCAGCGACCATGTCATCCACTGGCGTTCTGTTGAACGAATAGTGGTCCTCCTGCGCGATCCCTCTGGCAAAGAACCTGGGGCGCTCAAAACCGTAGACCTCTTCGTGTACCGCGCCTTTGGACTTCAAGACATCGTGCAGCGGAGAAGGTTTGATCGGTCGCCCGGCCAGCCTGTTGAAATGTGGAAACGGGATCTCGTGGCGAAGGCAGTAGTCCTCTTCGGCTTTGATGACCTGCCACTCCTTTGTCGCGTAGCCACCAAAGCGGCGTGGGTCGTAGTCGCGCATGGAGATGTCTGCGGATCCGTGCACCATCCAACGGGCAAGTTCGCGGGTCAGACCCGGCCCCCAACCGATACCGATCTGCGTGCCGCAGCAACACCAATAGTTGCGCACACCCGGCGCGGGGCCGATCAACGGGTTGCCGTCCGGGGGATGACTGATCGCGCCATGCACCTCGCGCTGAATACCCAGTTCGGAAAAGATCGGCATCCGATTCAGGCTCTCTTCGAGATAGGGCATCACCCGATCATAGTCGGCATCAAACAGCCAGTTTTCGTAGTCCCACGGACAATGATCGTGCCAGACCGAGTTCGGGTTCTCTTTCTCGTAGATTCCGATCAACCCGCGCTTTTGCTCCATGCGGATGTAACCCGAGACTTTCTTGTCATCGCGTATGACAGGCAGTTCCCGATCCAGCGCTTCGAACTCCGGCACGGGTTCGGTGACGAAATAATGGTGCGTCATGGAAGTCATGGGCAATTGAAGACCCGACCATTCCCCCATTTGGCGCGCATATGTTCCGCCTGCATTCACCACATGTTCGCAGGTTATGGTGCCGCGCGCCGTTTCGACGATCCACTCACCATTGGTAGCCTGCGTGATGTTCGTCGCGCGACAATTGCGGAAAATCCGCACCCCTTTCTGACGGGCACCAGCGGCCATGGACATGGTCACATTGGTCGGGTCCACATGGCCATCATCAGGCGTGTGCAAAGCGCCCAGTACACCATCGAGATTGTAAAACGGATGCAACTCGGCGATCCGGTCCGGCCCAACCAGTTCGATATTGAACCCCAACGCACGCCCGACGGAAAGCGTGTGCCGCAACCAGTCCATTTCGTCTTCGGTATAGGCCAGCCGAAAGGAGCCACAACCATGCCAAGTGACCGCCTGACCGGTCTCTGCCTCCAAGGCACCGGAGTAGAGCCCAATGTTGTAGTCGACGCATTTTCCCAATCCAAAACTGGACGTTGAATGCGTGATCTGCCCCGCTGCGTGCCAGGTGCTGCCCGAAGTCAGCTCAGCCTTTTCCAAAAGGACTGTATCAGCGCCCCAGCCTTCGTGGCCAAGATGATAGGCCAGGCCCACCCCCATGACGCCACCGCCCACAATCACCACACGCGCCTGCGTCGGAAATTCAGCCACCACAACGAATCCTTTCGGTTTGCGTTTTCGCTCGACACGCTAGTAGGACAAATGTACCATCGTCAATCATGAATGACACAACTGTATCAAATTCCATTCTCGAACGACTCGCTGACGAACTCGGCGATCTCACACCCGAGGCCCGCAAGGCAGCCACCTATGTTCTGGAAAACCCGCATGACGTGGGCGTCTCTACCGTGCGGGAGATCGCGCAGGCCGCCAAGGTCAAACCCAACACCTTTGTGAGAATGGCCAGGCAGGTCGGCTTTGAAGGTTACGAGGACTTTCGCGCGCCTTTCCGCGAAGCGATCCGCAACGGCGCTGCCAGCTTTCCTGATCGGGCCAGATGGCTACAGGATATTCGCAAGTCCGGGGATCTGGGCGGCCTATTTGCCGATATGGCCGAAGGTGCAATCCGCAATCTCGAAGATACATTTGCTGCGATCGATGCCGACGCCATGCAGGCTGCGGCCGAGGCAGTCTGGAACAGCCGTCATGTCTATACACTAGGCGTTGGGGTGAACAACGCGAACGCGCGCAATTTCACCTATCTGGCCTCGACAGGGATGACGCAATTCCATGCAATCCCACGGCCTGGTTCAACCGCGATTGATGATCTGGCCTGGGCCAACCAAAGCGACGTGCTGATCGCCATGACCTGCAGGCCATATCGAACCGAGGTGATTGAAGCGGTCGAAGTCGCGCGCGAACAGGGTATGACGATCATTGGCATATCAGACAGCCCAGCCAGCCCAATCATCCGGGCTGCGGATCATGCCTTTGTCGTTGCCGCAGACACACCGCAGTTTTTCCCATCGTCGGTTTCAACGGTCGCATTGTTGGAAACGCTGCTCAGTTTTGTCATCGCCGTCGCCAGTGATGAAATCGTGACACGGGTCGAAAAGTTTCATCGGCGCAGGCACCAACTCGGCATCTATGCGGAGGATCCTGAATGAACGACATGTCCAAGCCTCTGAGATCGCTTGAGGCGCGATATTACACTGATCCCAAGGTCTTTGAGATCGAAAAAGCCGGTCTGTTGGCAAACACTTGGCAGTTCGCCTGCCACAGCAGCCAATTGGAAAACCCAGGTGATTACGTTGCCTTCGATCTTGGCGATGAAAGCCTGTTTTCAATCAAAGGGCGCGATGGCACGATCCGAACATTCTACAATGTCTGCCAGCATCGGGCTCACCAGCTTGTCAGCGGTGAAGGGTCAACGCGGGTAGTGGTTTGCCCCTATCACGCCTGGACCTACGAGTTGACGGGTGCGCTGCGGGCGGCGCCCAACTCCAAATCGGTGCCCGGATTCGACAAATCGCAAATTTGCCTGACCGAAATCCGGACCGAAGTGTTTCTCGGCTTTGTCTTTGTGAACCTGGATTCCAACGCAGCCCCAATGGATGACTGGTTCCCCGGTGCGCGCGCGGAATTGGAGAGCTTCGTGCCCAATTGGGCCGATCTCAAACCGCTCGAATGGGTGGAAATTCCCGAGAACTGCAATTGGAAAGTTTCGGTCGAGAACTATTCCGAATGCTACCATTGCAGCCTAAACCATCCGACCTTTGCCACCGGTGTGGTTCGTCCCGAAACCTATGACATCCAGCCTCAGGGTCATTGCCTGCGTCACACGACCGAGTGCAACGATCTATCTCAAATGACCTATGACATTCACAGCGGTTTTGAAAACAACGACAAATATTCCAGTTGGTTTCTCTGGCCGATGTTTTCCTTTCAGGTCTATCCCGGCAACCTGCTGAACACCTATCACTGGCGTGCCGTGGACGCAGACCATGTTGTGGTTTGGCGCGGGTGGTATTCGGTTGGCGGCTTTGATGACGAAACCGTTCGCAGGATGGCGCAACAAGACCGCGCCACGACAGTCGAAGAAGATATTCATCTGGTAGAATCCGTGCAGCGGGGCCTGAAATCCCGTGGCTACGTGCCGGGACCTCTGGTTGTTGATCCGGGGTGTGGCGTGAATTCTGAACATTCGATCATGCATTTGCAGCGCTGGATGAGAGAGGCAATCGATGGCTGAACTGAGCGGACGGTGTTCCTGCGGCAAAGTCACTTGGCATGCCAAGGGGTCAATTCTATGGGCAGGCATCTGTCATTGCGAAAGCTGTCGCCGGGCCACCTCAGCGCCCATGAACGCCTTTTTCGGGCTCGAACGCCAAGCCGTGGCATGGAACGGGCAACTGAGCGATGTGTTTTCAAGCGGCGGCAGCGTACGGCGGCAATTCTGCCCCGCGTGCGGAACCCATATGACTTACCAAAGCGATCAATGGCCGGAAGAAACGCATCTCTACGCAGCAACTCTCGACGATGCCTCGGCGTTCATCCCCGAAGCGCACTATCACTGGGCTGAACGCCTACAGTGGGTCGCAATCAAAGATGGGCTGCCAAAGCATCAAGCCTCGGCTGATGCAGAAGGAGATCCGACATGATGCCGTCGTACTGGACGCCCGAGCAAAAGCTTTTCCCGCATCAGGTCGGATTTACCTGCCCACCCTTTGATTTTGATGCAGCACCCTCTGACTTCCTGCGCATGTGTCCTGAAACGGTCGGCGTGCACGGCTGGATGCTGCACGTTCCTGACTACGTTCACGGACTGGATCAACGGAAACAGAACTTTGGGATACTCGAAGATTTCGTGCACTGCATGTCGCGCAATGGCGTTGATGTATGTGGACAGGTCGGGTCGAACTGGGTGCATGCCAGCGGTCTGGGCGTAGAAGGGATACGCCGCCATTGCGAAGCCCTGTCCGACAAATATCAAACGCGGTTTCACATGGCTGGCTACGCCATGATCGAAGCGCTGCGTGCCATGAATGTGGAAAAAGTTGCGCTCAACGCTGCCTATCACTGGCCCGAATGGTGGCAGGGCACAGCGGGTTTTCTGAAAGAGGCCGGCTTTGACGTACTGTGGGCCGGGAACTTCGTGGATCAGGGCTGGTTCCAGAGCCAAGAGGCCGTTAACGAAAAACGATGGATTTTTGACGGTGCGCTCTTCGACAAAAGTTTCGAATATGTCGCCGAGCAAGCGCCCAAGGCAGATGCATATCTGATCAACGGCATGTGCAATTTCAGAAGCGGTCCGAACGGACTGCCTCAGCGTCCGCTACATTTGGCCCGCAATCTGGAAGCCCGACTTGGGAAGCCTGTCATCGGACATGACACCGCATTGTATTGGCGGATCATGAAAGACCTTGGCATCGCCCCAACGACACCGCAAAGCCAGCTTCTGGAGAGCCTTCATGCATAAAATTGTCGCGCTTTGGGCCGTGCCACGATCCACATCCACCGCCTTTGAATGGATGATGCGCCAACGTGGCGATCTCGATTGCCTGCACGAACCTTTTGGCGAAGCGTGGTATCAGGGTGAAGACCCACTTTGGCCGCGCTTTAGGGCTGGTGAAAAAACAACACCCGGCCTGACCATAGAAAGCGTCTGGGACGACATAAAAACCCGCGCCCAGCGCGGGCCGGTCTTCATCAAAGACTTTCCACATTACATCAACCACATGTGGACGCCGGACTTTCTAGCGAATTTCACCCATGCCTTCCTGATCCGGGACCCGGCAAAAACCATCAGTTCCATGTATGCGAAATGGCCGGATTTTGACGAGTTGGAGGTGGGTTTCCCGGAACAACGCGCGCTCTTTGATCTGCTATCCGCCTTACAGGGCGCAGCCCCTCCCGTGATCGACAGTGATGACCTTCTGGAAAACCCCGCAGCCATGACTGCCGCGTTCTGCGAGGCCGTCGACATTCCATATTTGCCTGAGGCCCTGTCATGGGAACCCGGAGGCGATCCTTCGGCGCACAGCTGGTGGGATGGGGGATCGTTTCACGCCAATTTGGCAATGTCAGATGGTCTGAAGCCTCAAAAACGACGCTATATCGAAATTGATGACGCACCAGAACGGGTGCGGCGGGTTCATCGGCGTATGCAACCCCATTACGCTCACCTGTATCAGCATCGATTGAGACCCACATGAAAGACTATTGGCAGAACTACATCGACGGCGCCTTTGTAGACGGCGGCGCTGGCCGTATCGATGTCACCAACCCCGGAACCGGCGAACATCTGGCGCAGCATGCACTGGCTGACGCAGCAGACGTAGATCGCGCGGTCTTGGCCGCCAAACGTGTACACCAATCCGGAGCGCTAAGTGATCTACGCCCCGTCGAGAGAGGGCGCATGGTTCAAGCCATGGGGCGCTATCTTCTGGAGCAGATCGATGAAATCGCCCCGATCCTGACACAGGAACAGGGCAAACCGCTGTGGGAATCTCGGATCGAGATCGAAGGCGCTGCGCGGTATTTTGAATACTACGGCAATCAGGCTGAAACCGTCGAAGGTCGTTCCATCCCTCTGGGCCGTGGCTATTTCGACTTCACGACGTACGAACCTTTTGGCGTGTCGGCGCAGATCATCCCATGGAACTACCCAATCGAAATGACCGCCAGATCGCTGTCGGCGGCGCTGGCCACTGGCAATGCCTGTGTGATCAAGACACCTGAACTGACACCTTTGTCGAATGCATGGTTCGCCCAGGCAGCCGAGGCTGTCGGACTGCCGTCCGGGGCAGTGAACATTCTTTGTGGATTGGGCCACACCGCAGGCGCGGCGTTGACCGCGCATCCTGACGTAAATCAAATCGTCTTTACCGGTTCTGTTCAGACCGGGATCGCAATTGCGACAGCAGCGGCACAAAACGTAGTGCCCTGCGTTCTGGAACTGGGTGGGAAATCCGCGGCCATCGTGCACAGCGATGCTGATCTGGCGGCGTTTGAAAACGACGTGCGCTGGGGCATCTTTTTCAACGCGGGGCAGGTCTGCTCTGCCATGAGCCGCGTCATCGTGCATGACAGTGTTCACGATCAATTGGTCGAACGCATTGCAGGCGTTGCGAACGGTTTGAAAGTGCTTCCCGGAATGGAACAGCCCGAGTTTGGTTCGACGATGGGCGCCATGGTTTCGGACGCTCAACGCGACCGCGCAGAGGCGATGGTCGCCCGGGCCGTTGCCCAAGGGGCCAAAGCTGTCACTGGTGGTCACAAGCTGAACCGGCCGGGGGCATTTCTTGAGCCAACGGTTCTGACAGACGTGACGCCCGATATGGACATTGCACAGCAAGAGGTCTTTGGCCCTGTCCTTTCAGTGCTGCGCTTTTCCGAAGATGAACAGGCCATCGAAATCGCCAATGGCACACCTTATGGTCTGGTCGGCGGCGTATTCACCTCGGACCTCGACCGCGCTACCACGGCTGCCCGCAAAATTCGGGCCGGGCAGGTTTTTGTCAACGAATGGTATGCAGGTGGTGTGGAAACGCCGTTCGGCGGATACGGACAATCGGGCTACGGAAGAGAAAAGGGGCGCGAGGCTCTTTGGAACTACGTTCAGACCAAGAACGTCGCGATCAAACTGAAAGGCTAAGGCATGAGCACTTTTGATGAGGACCTGTTTCTGAAGGGTCTGGAGCAACGCAAGGCAACCCTTGGCGCAGAGTATGTGGAAAAGAACCTCGCTGCGGCAGATGATTTCACCCGCCCCTTTCAGGAAGCCATGACAGCTTGGTGCTGGGGCTTTGGCTGGGGGGACGACGTCATTGATGCCAAGACGCGATCCATGATGAATCTGTCAATGATCGGCGCACTGGGCAAAATGCACGAATGGGAAATCCACTGCCGTGGGGCAATCAACAACGGTGTTTCGCCCGAAGAAATCCGCGCGATTATCCACGTGGTCGGTATCTATTGCGGCGTACCGCAAGCCTTGGAATGCTTCCGCGTTGCGCGCAAGGTCCTCGAAGAAGGCTGAACATAAGCCTTTTCAGGTCACTCTGGATTTCTGGTGGTACTCAGGGCGATCCCATAGATCGCCGCGCATTACCTCTTCGATGATATCGGCAGCCGCCAGAACATCGGTTTCGTCGATATACAGCGGCGTGAATCCAAATCGCATGACATCCGGCGCGCGGAAATCACCAATAACGCCGCGATCGATGATGGCTTGCATCGCTGCATAGCCATTGTCGAAAGCGAAGGACACCTGCGAGCCGCGCCGCGCTCCATCCCGCGGGCTGATCAATCGCAGCATCGGGCAACGCTTTTCGACTTCGGCAATGAACAGATCAGACAAGGCAACCGACGCGCTGCGCAATTCTGCCATATCAACCCCATCCCAAGCATCCAGTGCGGCCTCGAGCGCGGCCATTTGCAGAACAGGCGGCGTGCCCACACGCATGCGTTCAATCCCAAGGCCAGCCCTGTAATTCGGCTCAAAGGCAAAGGGGGCGTCATGGCCCAGCCATCCTGCCAAAGCCGGCTGAATGTCTGGCGCCAAATCAGGGCGCACATAGATAAAGGCCGGCGCGCCCGGGCCACCGTTGAGGTATTTGTATGTACATCCAACGGCAAATTCGCAGCCGGATTCTTTCAGCTTCACTTCGAGCGCGCCTGCACTGTGGGCAAGATCCCAGATCATCACAGCACCAGCCTCATGCGCTGCACGCGTGATTGCCGACATCTCATGTTTGCGACCAGTCCGGTAATCGACCTCGGTCAGCATGACCACCGCGACACTTGCGTCGATGCTGTCTGCGACGTCTTCTGGTGCAACAGTTTTCAGCTGATACCCAGCGTTCTTCAACGCGATCAAACCTTCGGCCATATAAAGATCTGTTGGGAAGTTCCCTGTGTCAGACAGGATCACGCGCCGGTCAGGGCGCATTTGCAGTGCAGCGGCCAATGCCTGAAAGACCTTGATCGAAAGCGTGTCACCCATCACCACCGATCCGGGCTCTGCGCCGATCAAAGCACCGACCCGATCACCAACCCGCGATGGCTGATCCATCCAGCCGCAAAGATTCCATCCGCGGATCAGTTGCTGGCCCCATTGATCCTGCACCACGCGTTGCACAGCATCGGACGCTGATTTTGGCAGCGGGCCAAGCGAGTTTCCATCCAGATAGATGACGCCCTCAGGCAGGTCGAAAAGATCTTTGCGCGGCAAGGACATGCAAGGGCTCCTGTGAGTGTTCAATCCCTCTTTGGAGCAAGGTCCCGGCCCGCGCAAGCACGCGGGCCGGGACAGGCCGGGCAAAAGTTGAGCAGGAAAGCCCGGAAAAGGCGGAAGCAGGTCGAAGACCGACTTAGTTTGCGGAAACGACCGCCAAACCAGCCGCGCCGTTCTTGGTTTTGCGGATGCGCACGGACTGTTGCGGCAAATGGTGCTCGATCAATCCCTGCCAGTTCTCGGCAAATGCGGCTTCGCATCCAGCGACCCGATCCGGTGCAACCGCATTCACATCCTGAGCCAGCGTTTCTTGCAGAACTTTTGTCCAGTCGCGAATATTGTGACCTCTGACAAAACGGGCATCATCCCCACCGCTCATGGAAAGACCGTCCATGTCGGTGCACACAAGTCCCCGTCCGGCAGCCCGGGCTTCGAGCGCGACAAGACCAAATGCTTCCCAGCGTGATGGCATGGCGACCACGTCTATCGCATTCATGACAATCTCGGGTCGGTCACAATAGCCATAGAAACAAATGCGCGGATCACCATTCGCAATCTCGCGCAACGCTTCCTCTTCAGGACCCACACCATAGACATGCAACGCAATGTCACGATCAGGAAGCGACCGGAACGCCTGCAACAGAACATCAAAACCCTTTTGACGATGCAGCCGTCCGATGGCTCCGATGACACGCGGTTTGCCAGTCGGGGCCTTCAAGGCGCGGAACTGATCCAGCGGAACGACCGGCGCAATCACGCGCAAGGTCTGCTCAGACACAAGACGACGGCGCTTCAGCCACGCGCCTTGCTCGGCGCTGACGGCGACAACGGTGTCAAAAAGCGCATAGGCGGTGCGCAACATGGTAAAGAAACGCAGCTTGGATTTGACGTTCAGAATGGTGAACGCCTCGGTGTAGCTGTGCTCCACATGCACCAAAGGGGTACCCGCATGACGGGCGCGAAAAGTGATCAAAGCAGGAAGACGGCGCCAATTCATGCTGAGATGCGAGACAATCATGTCGGCGTTGCAGTGTGGCAAGCGGCCTCTGGGTGATACCGTTTGCACGATGTGTTCACCGGCATCGGCCATCATCGGACATGTCCGAATGTGTTCCAGAACACGGGTCACACCGCCCGGCGTTGCGTCGTCAACAAGATGAAGGATTTGGGGAAGCTTGGTCATTTGGATTGTCACTTTCTTGAATCAGGAACGAACGGCACGGAGCAACGAACGGGCAATGCGGATCGGTGCATCACCGAAACGCGCTGTCAAATGAGCGGCCACAAAGGTGGTCACACTGCGGATTGGTTCTTCGAGCAGCGGTGTTCGGGACTGGTTGAACGCACGCGAGACAAGGTCACGTGCCGCGTGGCCATCGCCGCTGCTCACAGCGCGGCGTGCGAGATAGCGCAACTGATAGGCACGCGCCGCACCTTCGTGTTCGGCAAAGAACTCAGGGGCCAATGCACGAAGCTTGCTGACCATCCGTTCCCAAGACGCCAACTGTGCATTGACGTTTGCCGACAACCCATCCGGGTTCACGCGGTATTCAGTCAGAAGACCGGGAACACCCTCGACAAGCCAATCCGTGGACAGGCACAGACGCAACCAGCATTCAATGTCTTCAGACTGGCGGAAGGTTTCATCAAAGACCCAATCGCGGTGCAGCTCGGTCGCCGGGCGCCATGTCAACGCTTCCAGAGCCTCGCGGCGCGCAACAAGGGCCGACCCGTTACCAATCGGATTGCGTTTGAAAACATGTGCGGCGGTGACGCCACGCAACTTTGGTCGCTGTGCATGCCCGATGCGCTGGCCGTCGTTGTCGATCATCGCCGAACCGGAATAGCTGAGACCCACTTCGGGATTGTCCTGCAGATGCGCCACATGAGTTGCCAGCTTTTCCGGCATCCAGATGTCATCAGCATCGCAAAACCCAATGACCATACCTTTGGCCGCGGCGATGCCGCTATTCCGCGCGCCTGCGAGCCCGCGGTTGAATTGGCGGACAAGCCGAATGCGATCGTCGCGCATGGCGAATTCATTTGTAACCTGCGCGGTCGCATCAATTGATCCATCGTCTACAACAACGATTTCCAGATCGCGAAAAGTTTGCGAAACCAATGACTTGAGAGTCTGGGGCAACGTCGATGTCGCGTTGTAAGCAGGAACTACGATAGTGGCATAAGGCATGGGTACGTTCCTTAGTTAGAGAAGAGGAATTGGCGTGCCGATTGAGGCAGGACAGGAAGGCACAGTGCGGCCATTGCGATCATTCCGCCGCGACGCAAAGGCAGCAAAAAGGCCGTCGCGCTGTTCCGGCATCCTTCGGCCACAAGTTCGCGCACAGTCTGAGCTGGCGCTCCCAAGCGCAAAGCCCGGCGCGCGAGATAGCGCATGTACACAGCTTCGCCGCGTGGGTTCGGAGCAAACCCATGCTGTTGCGCAGTGACCAATGCTTCAACGCGACCAGCACGCATGGCGTCCAAATCAGCGGACAAGCCGCCTTGGCTCAGCCGGTACAACACGTGGTCAGAGTTGATACCTTTGAGGCTATTGCCCCGACCGACGAGACGGATCAGAAATTCCAGATCTTCGTTGTGAACCATGTCTTCGCGAAAACCGCCAACATCACGGAAGGTCTCACGCCAGATTGACAGGTTGGACATGGTGCAAACGGGGTTTTCACCCATCAGCTGAGGAACAGTCACGGCACCGGCCGGTACGGTCGAGCGTGTCCGCACCACACTTGGGTCATCGTTGAAAAATCCGATGCGGCCGTAAACTGCATCTGCCTCAAGGTTTAGAAGGTTGTCGGCGACTTCGCGCAGCTTGCGCGCCTCCCACAGATCATCAGCATCACAGAAGGCGACAATCGGCGCACGTGCTTCTTTCAAAGCACCATAGTTGCGCGCTGCGCTCGGCCCTTTGCCTGGATTGCGAACGAGGCGAATGCGGGCATCTTCGCTCGCCAGTTTGCTGGCGATCTCGCGGCTGGCATCTGTTGAACCGTCATCAACCAGAATTGCTTCCCAACCTGTCAGGGTCTGAGACTGCAAAGAGGCGATTGTCGCGGGCAGAGTTTCGGCAGCATTGTAGACGGGGATGATGATAGAAATCAGTGGCATTGTTCAAACACTCACACGATTGTTGAAAAGGGCGATTTGAAGCACCGGGCGCGACAGCAGCAGCATCGTGACGCAGGAGATGGCCAGGTATCCCCAAGCGATTGCGACCAATCCGTAGGGTGCGGCGATCACTGTGCTGGTGATCGTGGCAACAGTCAGAATTGCCGTGCCGCGCAGTTCCCGGATGGGGCGGTTTTCGGCCCGCAGCCAACCGGCTGTCGCGGTCCAAAGCATTGTGGGGATGGCAACGAGGCACAGAATAGACACAGGTTCTGCAAGACCGTCCCAACCGTCCCCGAGCAGCCACGGCACATACCAAGGTGCCAGAAGCGACTGAAGAACAACGGCGGGAGCAACAAGTCCGATTGAGACGGCCAGACCCTGCCGCATAGCGGCAGACCGGTCATCGCTGGCGCACAGATGAGGGAACAGTACGGCAGCGAAAGCTGTAGAGAAGGAAGTGGCAAGGCTCAGACCAGCGTTGAAGGCCATGAAGTACATGCCCAAAAGTTCAGGTCCAAGCAGCGCGCCGATGATCAGTTTGTCTGCGTGCAGACGAGCAGTTTTGACAACTTCGGTGCCCAGAACGGGCCAACCAAAGCGTACAAACGGCATGATCGCGGATTTACCAGCGCTTGGCTTTGCAGTCCAAGGATGCAAACGGCGCATCGCGATCAGCCAGAACGGCGCAGTCAGCAGGCGCGGAAGAACCAGCGCCAGCGCAGATGGCCAGACGATCGCCAGAACGACCGACATCAGGTTGGCCATGACAGCCTGCCCGCCGGCAATTGCCGCCGTTTGCTTGAGCTTGCCATTCCGCAGCGCTAGGCCGGTTTGCACAAGGCCGCCCGGCATAAAGAGATATTCACCTGCCAGCACAAGGATCAATGCAGCCAGCGTCACGTTTCCTGTGACAGCGTAGACCGCACCAGCAATCGCCACCTGAATGACGAACAATCCAGTGCACCAGATCCAGAACAGGCCATGTGCCCGGTTGCACGTCGCATCGAGCTCTTCTTCGCGAGCTGCGATGATGCGTTGGCCGACTCCGTTTTCCGTCAATGACTTAAGCAGGTCACCCGTCGCAAGCGCAGCCGCCGCGATACCGATTTCAGCCACATCCAGTGTCCGCGCAACAGCGACCACAACGAACAAGCGCGAAAGCTTGGTCGCGATCTCGGATGCGCCATAAGCCAGCAGGTGGCTCATCATGGAAGCAGCGGGTTTCGACACGGTTCAGGTTCCTTTTCAACTTGGAACCATTGATACCTGCCCCGGGTACTTCACGTCTCGGACGCGGCAGGAGGGCAACAGACCGCGAATGATTGAACTTATATCCAATCGGGTATCGCATTTATCCAGTCGTCCGATTAAACAGACGACTGAGTTTGCTTATCACCTGGGGGTGGCTAAGCGAGGGTACTCATGTTCTTGGTAAATAACAGATTGCTGGGCTCGGTATTGGGCTTCGCATTTGTCGTTGGCTGCACACCTGCGCCAACGCCCGAGAATATTGCGCCTGTCGAAAGCGGCGGCGCATATCAGGCACAATACCGTGACTTGGCACCAATTGACGGATCGGGGGAGTTTCTCTTTTCCGCGCAGATGAACGCTGAAAAGTGCCGCCCGTTCGCTGGTGGCAAAGGTTTCGGCAAAGCCGGGCCGCGTGTGCCGTCCATTTTGCTGGGCGAACGTCTGTCCCGTGATGATCTGGTGGACGTGCGGGTTGCCGATGACGAAACCTTCAACGGGCAATACGTGATTTCCCGTGACGGCAAACTGAAGTTGCCGTTCCTCCCGGCGATCACTGCGCAGGGACGCCAACCAGAAGACGTTCAAGCAGAAGTGGCCCGGCTTTTGGTCCGCGAAGGTTTCTACGACGAACGACCCAGAATTTCGTTGCGCCTTGCCGACTTCGCGAGGGTGAACGTCGCGGTGTCCGGTGCTGTGTTCGAACCACATTCCATCGTCATCGGTGGCCGGTCCGCAACCGACATAGACATCATGCGACAGCAAGCTCTGGGTGCTTCGACCGAAGCGCGCAACCTTTCCGTCGCGCTGCGATCGGTGGGCGGCGTCCGGCCTGATGCAGATCTGTCTGCCGTAGAACTCCACCGTGGCGGAAAAAAATATGTTCTGGATATGCGCGGCGTTTTTGAAGGGCGTCACGCAACAGATATCATTCTGCTGACCGGCGATGAAATCGTAGTTCCCTCGCGACTGTGCTTTCAGGATGACTTGATGCGTCCCGGGCCCGTCAGCCCGCCCGGCATCTCGCTGTATTTGTCCAACCTCACACAGACTGCGCTGGCAAATGCGCCATCCGCCATTGGGCGTGATGTAAGAGAGGTTCCTTACGGCGCGCGCTTTATGCAAGCTGTCGTCGATACCAACTGTGTTGGTGGCGCCAAGGCGAGCAGCGCACACCGGTGGGCGATCCTGTTCACCCGCGATCCGATGACTGGTGTTTCGATTGTGATCGAACGCAACATCGAAGAAATGCTTCGCCGCGCAGATCGGGATGACTATGACCCGTACCTGCTGCCGGGTGACGCCATCGCTTGCTATGACAGCCGCATCACGAACCTCGCAGAAGCCGCGCGTGTCATTGGTGCAGTCGCAGGCGCCGCGGCCGTCCTGCCTTAAAACTTAGAAAGGCGCGTCAGGCCAATGTTGGCTCTGGCGCGTCTTGCCACGCCTTGCGCGCGGATTCCAAGGCGCTATCCAGCGCGCTGCCGTCGCCCGCTTCGGCGGCCATTTCAACAGCAACCAGCGCTTCGCGCAGTCCAGACTGACCAAAGGCCGCCGCGCTGCCCGCAACCTTGTGGGCACGCTCTGCGATTTCGTTGTGATCCGAAGGAGCGCTTGCCAGCCAGTCGAACAAGTCGCGCGTTTCGTCAATGTGACGATGCTTGAGTTTTTCCAACGGGCTCAGTTCTACGGCGTGTTCCATTGGCTTTTCCACCTTTGGTTTGTCTGTGGTGTGTGAATGATCAGCCCCGGGGCCAAACTTTGCCAAAACCTGACGCAGTTCGTTTTCGTTCAGCGGCTTCGGCAAGAAACCTGTCATACCAGCCGCGGTAAACCGGTCTTTGGCTTCCGGCAGTACGTTCGCTGAAAAAGCAATGATCGGGGCATCATGATTTACACCGCCGCCTTCGCGGATCAGGCGAGTGGCGCCCAATCCGTCCAGCTTTGGCATGCGAATATCCATCAGGATCAGGTCAAAGCGCCGAGTATTGGCCGTCTCGACAGCCTCTTCACCATCACGCGCGACCGTCACGGTATGACCATGGCTGACCAGCATTTCCCGCGCGACTTCAAGATTGATTTCGTTGTCTTCCACCAAAAGCAGATCACAGGGAACAACCTGGACTGGCTGCTCCGGGATGTGACTGACTTTGGGACCAGTTTCGGGCGCGACAGGAATGCGCAGCCAAAATACACTTCCCTCTCCGGGCGTGCTTTCGACGCCAATTTCGCCGCCCATTGCTTCGATGAATCGACGCGCAATGCCGAGCCCAAGTCCGGTGCCGGAAACGCCGGCAACATTCGCGTCATCGATGGTTTGGAAATCATCAAAGATGCGCTCTTGGTTCTCGTCTGAGATCCCAATACCGGAATCGATCACTCGCATTTCAAGCGCGCGTTCCTCGCCGGTCAGCCTCGATTGTTCCATTTCAATTGAGATTCTACCGTCGTGTGTGAATTTGATCGCATTACCGACGAGATTCAGCAAAACTTGCTGCAAACGAGACGCATCGATGCGGACCCATTCCAGCGGTTCATCCAACCAACCCCACTGGATGTGATTGCCGTTGGCTTCGGCGGCGCTGGCCTGCGCGTCCACAATTCCCTGAACCAGTTGGCCAAGATGAACAACTTCTTCTTTGGACGTAGAAGTTCCAGATTCAAAACGTGCCACGTCGAGAACCGCATCAACATGATGCATGAGCGTTTCGCCCGACAGACCCATATTTCGCACATAGCGGTCCTGCCCTTTGGACAAATGGGTCTTTTCCAGCAACGCAAGGTTCCCCAACAGCCCGTTCAAAGGTGTACGGATTTCATGCGTCATCATCGCCAAAAATTCTGCCTTGGCCTTTTCACCCGCCAATGCCTTGTCTCTTGCCTCGACCAACTCGTTTTCAGAGGCAACGCGATGAGAAATGTCACGCAGGAACGCGACCACGAGTTCGTCGTCGTCGGCCTGCGCTTTTTCCAGCGCGAGTTCGACAGGGAACACTTCGCCATTCTTGCGCTTCGCCTCGAGACGGACGCGGCCATGCCCGACAACCTTCTGTTCGCCGGTTTCACGCATTCGTTTCATTCCCGCATCATGAGCGGGCTTCAGGTGATCCGGAATAATGATCTCACCGATATTTTTTCCAACCACGTCATCGAAAGAGTGCTGAAAAATGCGTTCAGCCGCAGAATTAAAGTTGAGAATCCGACCGTCCAGATCGGATACGACCACCGCATCCAGCGAGGTTTCCAAAATGGTATTCAGGCGCGCATAAGCATCGGCCAGTTCGTATCCATGGTTTTCTGTCTCTTTGCTGACCCGGCGCGTATGTCCTAGCAAAATGACCAGAGCCATTAGCAGTGCAACCGTGATCAAGGCCAATCGAAGCAAAGTCCAGGACACTGACGCCCGGCTGCGGTCTGACAACTCAGCGAAATATTGTAGCCCCGTTGTCGATGCACGACGCAGCAACGGCCTGATTTCGTTGGCCTCCTGATGCAGCAAAGGCAACCCTTGGCGCAACTGGTCAGCGCTGCCATCGATCACCGGGATCATGTTTTCAAGTTTCGCCCGGATCTCTGCGATCGGCTGACCGAATTCGTTGATCGCCCGCAAATCCGTATAAAGAGAGCCGACGGCAAGCGTTGTCATACGGCTGTAGAAAACGTCAAATTCCACAACGAGGAAATCAAGCTGTCTTTGGCTACTGTCTTGCTGCGCCGCTATAACAGCGTTTTCAAATTCCAGAAGCTCAACTTCGGACTGTGAAAGTACCCAATGGACATTGTCGGAACTGGCAGAGTTCAGGAACCGCAGCTCCTGAACAATCTCAGAAACCAGAAAAACAATGGATACAACGCAAAGCAGCCCGATCCCTGTTAACAGGATCCGGCCACGGCGCCACAGCGAAGCGTCGCCCTCTCGCCTATTCGAAAGGGCCTGAATCATTCTTCGATGGTCATTCGATCCAGCTGCCATATGCTACGTGAATAAATCACTTCTGTTCTATAGTCACTGGAAGATGAGAACGGGTAGATTACCCAAAGTGGACCTTTGTCGCGGCGCGACATCTGCTGGCCGTCCATGGCAAAAGCCACAATCGGCCCACCTGCCGTCGCATCAGAGGTCGGGATCTCTACGGTGTAGTCATTGATAGCGGTTGCTTTGATCAACCCACCTTTTGCGCCAACATGCTCCAAGAGGGTCTCAAGACGCACACCTGTAAACGTATGGGTGGCCGGCGTCCAAATCGTTTCGGTTACGATTTCAGCGTTATCAAGGGCACGGAGCATGACACGATCAAACTGTGCGGTGCCGTCGACATTGGTGTTTTCGATCTCACCTGAAATGGTCAAGATCACAGGACCTGTCGGTTTCGGCAACGTGTCAGAATAGAGCGGCGCAGCAAACGTTGCAAAGGCGAACGTCAGCGCAATTGCCAGACGGTGAAATGTCATGTCATGCCTCCTTTTTGATTGCCTGCACCATTTCACACAGATCGGGAGTTCGCACTTGGCCATCGGGATGAAGGGCCTACCCATTCGGATAGCCCCTCCTATCTATTCTACATTTTTAGTAGGCACCCCGCCCTGAGATTACAGCGCGTGCGGTCAGCGCCAAAAGCATCACGTCGAGCAGAACACTGCGGGACCGGACATAGGCCACATCCATGTCCACCATTTTGTCGAACCCGATGTCGGCACGACCAGACACTTGCCAAAGGCCGGTGATCCCGGGACGGGCATCCAGACGTTCCATGGCAACGCCAGGGTAGGCTGCAACTTCACGTGGCAGAGCCGGGCGCGGACCAACAAGCGACATGTCACCCTTCAGAACGTTCAGGATCTGCGGCAGTTCATCCACAGAGTAGCGGCGCAGCCAACGGCCAACACGGGTTACCCGAGGATCGTGACGCGCTTTGAAGCAGATACCGTCGCGATCTGACTGGGCGCGAATGGCCGCCAGGCGTTCCTCGGCGTCCGTATGCATCGTCCGAAACTTGAAGATCGTAAAGGTTTCGCCATTGCGGCCAACGCGTTCCTGCCGGAACATCGCGGGTCCTTTGCTCTCAAGACGGATCAGGGCGGCGACGAACAACAGGATCGGAGCGAGCATCAGAACCAGCGCACCACTCAGGACAAAATCCATGGCGCGTTTGGCAACAGCGCCATTGGACTTTTCCTGAACCGCATGAACTGCAGCCCGTGCCAGGAAGGTGCCGTTTCCGATAAGGTAACGTTTGGCCAAACGGCGTGGTTCTTGCATCAGTCGCCACACCCATTCGGATTTTGCTTTGCGAACCCATTCAGGGGCCCGGACGACGTTTCCAGCGAGAAAATCAAAGAGTGCGCCGACACCCAGAACAAGCCGTGCGTTCAGGTCAGGCAGATTCCTGTCGATCCACATTTCCTGCAGGGGAACACCCATCGCGACAAGAACAATGTCGGCACCAGACGCGTTGATCACGTCAATGGCGTTCTGTTCGTCTGCTGCGCCAGCATATCCATCCAGCGTACCTGCAATCCGCAGGCCCGGGATTTGGGTGGCCAGCTTGTTGGCGGCCTGTTCAGCCGTACCCGGGCGAGCACCAAAGAGGAAAACCGACATGCCGCGGCGCGACGCCGCGTGGAGCAAAGCAGGAGTGAAATCGGTGCCGTTCAGGTTTTCAGTCAGGCCCCCACCCGACATTCTGGCCGCCAGCTCAACACCGATCCCATCAGGAAGGATTGCATCCGCACGCGCAAGAGCAGAAGCATATTCGCGATCCTTGGCGCGTAGGTTCGCGCAATGTGCGTTCAGGAAGTAGACGCTGCGTGCAGCACCTGACAACAAAGCTTCGACTGCCTGCTCGGACGTTGTGTCGACAACGGGCAAACCGAGAACGTTGCGCGTAGGCAACTCATAGTGCGGCTTGTCAAAGGCTGGAACGGCGTTCCGGAAGTGTGTTGGCAGCTGGTGTTGCATGTGGGGGCTCCAAGGCATGTGATTTCGTTGCCCTAGAGGTGCGCCATAGCACCCGATTCCCGCAATTTCGCCTCCGTACTAGTGACTTACGCATCGGTGAGCCGAACGGCGCATAGGCGCGATATAGGCTCGGAAGGTTATCCACAGACGCCCAGAGGAAGCGCGCCTTACCCGGTCGTTCAGATCGCGCTATCCGTTGGTGTAGCGCGATGCACCCATTCTTGACCCAATTTCTCCCTAAAATGGAACTTTACCTTCATGCATATTGAAAAAATGGCGTATGCTTTGTTGCAAAGACTACCAGAGGTGAATTTTGAAGATGCGGGTATTGATAGCCGATGACCACGACCTGCTCCGCGATACTCTTATTGCCTTTCTAGGGGCAGAAGAGGGTATTGAGCTAAGCAGCGCGTCCAGTTTTGACGAAGCCTGCATCAGGATCAATGAAGACGAGGCGTACAATCTTGTGCTTCTCGACTACAAGATGCCTGGAATGAACGGTCTCGACAGTCTGGCAAAGGCTTTGGAAATGAACGGCGGCCAGCGCGTCGCGTTGATTTCCGGTCAAGCGACCAAAGAGATTGCGGAACAGGCGCTCAGCATGGGGGCTGCGGGTTTCGTGCCTAAAACCCTGCCTGCAAAGTCTCTTGTGAATGCGATCAAATTCATGGCTATGGGCGAACAGTTTGCCCCCATTGATTTCATGACTGCGCCGGATTCGACCGAATCCCACCCAATGGCCAAAGGTTTGACGAAGCGCGAACTGGAAGTGCTACAGGGCCTGACCGAGGGCAAATCCAACAAGGAAATCGCCCGGGATCTGGACCTGACAGAGCCGACAATCAAACTTCATATGAAAACGCTGTATCGCAAACTCGACGTGAACAACCGCACCCAGGCCGCGATTGTCGCGCGCGACGCTGGTCTTTTTTAGACGAACTCCGGGTATTGTGTATCGATAGAGGCACGCTGTTTTGGGACAGCGTGGCCGCTATTCTTTTCTGAAAACCAATGTTTTTTGCCCCCGAACTGTCCCAAGGGATAGTTTTTGGGGCAAACGCCCGAATCCCCATACCTCCTGCGCATAACACGTCCGGCTCAAACTCCTTTATCTCTGTTCGCGAAGGAGAACCCGGATGACTATGCAAGATATTTCGCCGAACGATCTGCGGTCGAGTTTCAAGTCGAACATGAACGCGCAGCAAGCGTTGCGGCGCGCATTTCGTGGTGGATCGACCCGCGACGTACGTCGGCTGCCCCGCTATGTCTGGTTCTGCATTTTGGGACTCACGATTATATGGACCCCAATCAATACCTATCTGAAAACAGCCGCCCCGGCATTTGACAGCCACATGTCTTTGATCCTGCCCGGCTCTGGATCTGCCTCCTCTGTGAACCTTGCAAACATTGGTCAGGCATCCAGCCACGCAAGCTCGGCCTTTGCCAGCAACTCTGTCAGCCCCACCGAAACATACAAACGCCTTCTCGCGGCTGATCGCGTGATAAAAGACGCGGCGGGGCGCCTCGGCATCACGGCCAAGGAGTTTGGCAAGCCGCGCGTGCAACTCGTCGATCAAACGGCCTTCATTCACGTTAAACTGACGGCGTCCGACCCGGTCGCAGCGCAGTCCCGCAATGCTGCTCTTCTGGCCGCCTTTTTTGACGAAATCGACCGCCTGCGCGGCGACGAGTTGAACAGTCGTGAGGACGGCAGCTTAAGCGCAATCCGCGACTATCGGGATTCCGTATCCGCGACACGGTTGGAAATCGAACAGCTGCGTTCTGAAACAGGATTGCATTCGGCAGAGCAATACAATCGTCAGGTCGATGAAGCCGACGAACTGCAAGCACGCATCGACACAGCAAACTCCGAATACGAAAGCAAGGTCGCATCTGTTCAGCGGCTTGAAGATCGTCTTGGGGCTGATGCGGATACGGCCTCCCGCATTCTGCGTCTCAATGGCGACACGTCCTATATCGCTCTGGTCGAAGCAATGGCCGACGCGGCAGCAGAGCTGGCGCAGGCCCGCGCCAACTATGGCGATCGCCACCCTAAAGTTGAAAAGGCCGCAGCGGCCATGGAGTCAGCCCGGACAAAAGCCGCTACACGCGCAGCAGAATTGACCGGCGATGCCAGCGCTCTGGAACGGTCTGTTGATGGCGGTCGCGCCGCGCTTTTGACCGAGTTGGTTCGTCAAGAGTCCGAGCGGGTTGGACTGCTGGCCGAGCTTGAAGAAATGCGCGCCCTGTTCCAACTGCAAACCGCGCGTTTGAACCGGTTGGCCCCCAAGGCTGCCCGGCTGGAAGATCTGCAACGCGACTTCAACGTCGCCGAAGCGGTCTTTGCCTCTGCCATCGCGCGCACGCAATCCAAGAAAACCGATGTCTATGCATCTTATCCCTTGGTTCAGGTCCTCGAAGACCCGACCTTCCCTGAAGAGCAATCCGCCCCGCGCAAGAAACTGGCCTTGGCCGCAGGCGGCGCAGCAACCTTCATGCTGCTGTTCGCACTGTCCCTTGGGTGGATCCGAAGCTGGCTGATTGAAATCCTACTGAACGCGAAGAAACGCTAATCATGACTTCCGCGCCAATCAGCCCTCAAAACCCTGCTGAAGCGATGGTCTGGAAGACGATTGTCTGGACCTGGCCGTTCTATGCCGTCGGCGCGTTGTATGTTGTCGGACCGGTTCTGGCATGGTTGATGGCAGGACTGGTGGTCTTGTCGCTCTACCTTGGCCCTGCGATCCGTGACGACTTGAGAGCCACTGGCTCGATCCCACCTGTGATCTGGGGATGGATGATCGGCATGCTGGTCATGCTGGTCGCGCTTTGGATCGGTCATCTGGACTGGGGCTTGGGTCTGAAAAAGACAATCAAATCCTCGATCGGATGGGCAAAGGGCTGGGCGCTTCTGGCGCTGTTTCCTTTGATTGGTGCTGTCCTGCCGATCCGCCGTGAAATCCTGATCCGGGCACAATGCCGTTTGGGGTTCTGGACGCTTTGCATTGCGCCAGTGCTTTTGATCGCGCCCTACGTCGGATTGCCAGAACGCATTTTCACATCTCCGCTCAAGGCGGTTGGCGGACCAGGGCCAGAGTACTTTTCTGTCTACCTGTTTACGTTTGACCCTGCATCCTGGACACCCCGGTGGCAATTCTATGCACCATGGTCGCCCTTTGCAGCCTTGTTGGGCGTGACGATGGTGTTGTTCGCACTGGAAGAAAAAGACAACCGCTGGCGCGCCGCGGGCGTCGCTGCGGGCACTTTGATGATCCTTGCCTCCAAATCCAGAATGGGGCTGGTTGGCTTGGTAGCCTGTACCATCGGGCCACGTCTGATGCCTTTGGTCCTGCGCAGTTGGGCCTGGGCTGCGCTGTCCGGCTTGACGGCCTCGCTGGCGATAACCGGGCCTTGGCTGGCTCAGTCCATTGGGGCCGGTATCGAGGGGTTCAAAGCGGCCCGCGCCGACAGCACCCGCGTGCGCGCAACACTGCAAAGAATTGCCAAAGAGCGCTGGGAAGAAGAAGCCGTCTGGTTCGGTCATGGCACCGTCCAGCCGGGCCCGCATCTGGTCGAATATATGCCAATCGGCAGCCACCACACCTGGTTTGGCCTGCTGTTCGTCAAAGGGCTGGTTGGGTTTCTTGCCTTTCTGGTTCCTCTGCTGTGGCAAACGGGGCTCGCGCTTTGGGATGCCGCGGCAGGGCCGCGTGGCCGCCTGCCCTTGGGTATTTGTATGGTTCTCGTGCTTCTGTCTTTCGGTGAGAACATCGAAATCGAAGCTTACCTTCTCTGGCCGGCATTGGTTTGCCTTGGCATTCACGCACGGGAATGCGCCACCACGCCCAGCCACGAACTGACGTTGAATGAACCAAAGGCGCAGTTCGCCTGATTCATGTCCTGTCAGTGCGTGTTGGTCTCATCAATGATGAGCGGTCGCATAGTCGATCAATCGGCAGGTCAGCATCATTTGCGGGCCGCCGTCTGGCCGGTTCATCAAGACACCGAGAACAGGTAAGTTCCATTCCGGCCGCACGCGCACCAATCGACAGGTCTTAAGATCGTCGCCGCTGCCTTCTTTTGGTAAATCACGAATACCCAAGCCCGCCCACACAGCCAAAACCGCTGCAATAGGGAAGGCCGAATTTCCGGGCCAGACCGGTGAGATCCTGCTCAACCTGATCGCGGAATACTGGACAAAACGACTATACGCGGTGCCGTGGCAAAAAAACCGTAAGCCTGCAAAGTTTTTAGCGGTTTGTGCGACGGATTGGCGACTGTGTTGCGTTTAACAACACAGCGAAAGGAACATTCAGATGAAACAGATCAAATCAATTTGGGATCACCCCTTCACGTTTTGGGCTTTGTTGAGCATTCCGGCCATCCCGATGATCATGGGGCTGGCAAGCGGCGATGCAAAAACGATCCATGAGCTTTTGCATCCGTCCGGCGAATTCGCTGCCCGTTTCATGATCATCACAATGATGATCACACCATTGACGATGCTTCTCAAAGGTTGGCGCGGCCCCCGCTGGCTAATGAAGCGCAGACGGTATCTGGGCGTTGCCGCATTTGGATACGCAGCCTTGCATACAGTGCTCTACCTGATCGACGAAGGCGCCGTTGCATTTACGGGTGGCGAGCTTTCCAAGCTGTATATCTGGACAGGCTGGATTGCCTTTCTCATCTTCGTTCCTTTGGCCGTCACATCAACAGACGGCTGGGTGCGCAAACTGGGCCCAGCATGGAAATCGCTGCAACGTTGGGTCTATGCCGCAGCTGTTTTGACACTGGTCCATTGGGCGGCCTTGCATGACTGGGGCGGGATCGGTCCGGCAATGGTGCATTTCCTGCCGCTGACGCTTCTCGAGATTTATCGCTTCATTTCCAATCGCAATCGGCGAATTGCCCGGGCAGCGGCCTGAACACCTGCCGCCGGATGGATCACTGCAAAATTGCGTTGGTCCATTCCTTTTGAAACGCCCGCCGTTTTAATGCGTCGAGATAAACAAGCAGTCCTGGCCCCAGATTGATGCGGCTCAGGGCTGCACCGTCTGATGGCCCCAACCAGCGCCTGATGTCAAAATTACCGCTGTTGCTGTGGGCCTGCTCCAGCATGTGATCCGCAAAACGACCGGCAAGTTCAGGCGAAGGCGCGGTCTTGGGCACCACCACAGATCTCAACATGACCGTTGTGAAATCAGATGGCAGGACAATTCGTATTCCATCCAAATCGCTGCGCTGGAACGCATAGCTGCCCAACACATTATACGCGACAGCCAATTCGCCCGAAGCCACGTCGTCGATCATTTGCGAAGAACAGCAATAAAGCCGTGCCCCTAGACTGCCCATGACTTCGGTCAGTCGCCAATAGGTTTCCGAAACCCTGCTTTCCTGCGTGGCAAAAAGATATCCCAAACCAGACTGCCGCACATCATACGTGCCGACTCTGCCGCGAAAGCGTTCAGGATTGCGGCGCATCGCGGTGATCAGATCTTCTCGGCTACGCGGCATGTCCAAACCCTGAAATGCCGCTTCGGAAATTACGATTGCTGCGGGTTCCTGCGTGAAGGCAAACACCATGTCGTTCCATTTCGCCCAAACCGGCAGCGCGCCTGTCACGCCGGAGACATGTTTTTGCACGTATCCGTCGTTGGCAAGCTTAGTCTGCAGGTCCATGGCACTGGAAATAACCAGATCGAACGGCTGCGACTGCTGCAGAACTGCGCCCATAACTTCGGTCGAACTGGCAACCGTGTAGTCGATAAAGGTGTCTGGATTATTGGCCAGATAGCTTTGGATCATCGGTGAAAAGATCGCCGTATCCGTCGTTGACAGAATGCGCAGAACCTCTGGCGCCTGCTTGGGGCCAAAGGTGGAATGATCTTCGATTTCAAACGCCGCAACCCGCGCCGCAACAAGGATCAGGACGAGGGAAAAAACAAGCTTGCGCATGCGCCGCCTCCTGCATTGTTTTCCAAAATTAGTCGACCGCCATGGGCCGTCGCGACGTCCCGTGCAATGGTTAGCCCAAGGCCTGATCCGACGATGCCGTGCACATTGTCCCCCCGCGTAAACCGTTCTGCCAAATCCGCATCACCGGTTTTGGGGAACCCGCGGCCTTCGTCACAAACCTGAAGGCTTATTCCGGTGTCGCCCTTGGTCAGTCGAATTTCAACGCGGGTGTCTGCAGGGCTGTATTTGATCGCATTGTCCAAAAGATTGCGCAGGGCATTTTGCAAAAGGATGCCATCTCCTTGGATAGAGGCTGGATCAGATCGCACAATCACAAGGTCGATTTCGGCGATTTCTGCAACCGGGCGAAGCCGTTCGACCATGTCATTGACCAAAGAGGCCAGATCCACCTTTTCCTGCGCGAGACTGTCCAGTCGAAAGGAAACCATGGCGTGGTCCAACAACTGACCAGCGGTTCGGGAGCTTTCATCAATCGCTCCGATCATTTCGCGCATGGCGGCTTTGTTTTCCGGCTTCCGGATGTGGCGCTGGATGATTTCAGCCTTGGTTCGCACAACGGCCAATGGTGTTCTGACACGGTGCGCGGCCTCTGCAATGAAATCTTCCGACCGGTTCAGGGATGCCTCCAATCGGGACATGAAACCGTTCAAAGACGTCACCAAGGGCGCCATTTCCTGTGGAACGGCCGCCGTGACAGGCCGCAAATCGGTTGGGCCCCGACGCGACACCGACGCCGCTAGCCTGTCGAGTGGTCGAATGGTGGCGCGAGCAGTCAGCCAAGCCAGAACCGCCGCCAGTGCGAAAAACCCGGCACCAACCCCGAGCGCCAATCTGGAGGATCGCGCCAGTGTCTGCCTTTGGCCCGACAATGTCTGTGCAACGCTAACCTCTAGCCGGTCGCGGCCTAAATCAGCCGAAAACGATCGGCTGACCGACGCGATACGAACCTCTTCACCCAGAAAATCGGCGGACATATAGGCCGTTTGACGGGCCTTGCTCAGCGGGGGACGCGGAAGCTCGGCATAGCCAGTCAGGACGTCTTCACCAAAACGAACGACGTAAAAGACCCTCTCATCGGTGACGCTGTCCAGCATGGACAAGGCCGAATAGGGCAGATCAACGATCACTTCGCCATCAACACTGCGGGCGCTGTCGATCACCGAAAGCGCCGAGGCCGCCAAAATATTGTCCTGACTTTGTTGTGCCACCTGGCGGGCCACAGACTGAACCACGAAGTACAAAAGCACCGCCAACAAGGCAGATGCACAGAAAAGCAAAATCAAAAGCCTGCGCTGGATCGAGCCTGACAAAACCGGCTGTGTCATGATTGTTCCAGCTTGTAGCCAAGCCCGCGAACGGTGACGATCCCCACGTCAGAACCACTCAGGTGTTTGCGCAGGCGGCCGACATACACTTCGATCGCGTTTTCCGAGACATCATCGTCATAGGAAAACAGCCGGTCGACCAAGGCCGATTTCGAGAAGATTTTTCCAGGCGCGTTGATGAAAACCTCGAACAATCGCAGCTCGCGGGTGCGCAACTGGATGTCCAAGCCACGTATATTCAGGACCCCGGTGCCAGAATCGAATCGCAGCTTGCCCAAGACTTTCTGGTTGCTGACATCGCCGCCACGGCGTCGCATCACTGCCCGGCAGCGGGCCTCCAGCTCGGCAAAATCGATTGGTTTGACCATGTAATCGTCGGCACCCAGATCGAGCAGACTGATCCTGTCGGACACTTCGGAACGCGCGGTCAACACAATGATCGGCGTCCTGCTTTGCTTACGTCTTTGGTGCGCCAGAAAATGGCTGCCATCTCCGTCAGGCAGCATAATATCCAACAAAATCATATCGTAAGACGTTGTGGCTGAAAAATCCTTGGCTGTCTCAAGATCTGCTGCATGATCCACCACATGCCCGTCCAGACTGAGACGATCAACCACGGCCGTTGCAAGAGGCGCGTTATCTTCGACCAGTAAAAACCGCATGCGCTCGGGTTCCTTCGTCATCCATGTCAGCTTCGTGTCAGGTTCTTTATGCACACCATTCGGCACGGGCGCGCATACACCATGCCGCCAAATGGGAGGAATAATCTATGACTATTGCAATGGGCCGCCGCGCCCTTCTTGCTGCTGTGGCAGCCTTCGCCATGTCCGGACCTGCACTGGCCGATGGCCACAAGGTACTCGACAAGATTCACTTTCTGATCCCCGGCGGCGCCGGTGGTGGTTGGGACGGCACCGCACGCGGCACCGGTGAGGCGCTGACAAACGCCGGTCTGGTGGGTTCGGCATCCTATGAAAACATGTCCGGCGGCGGTGGCGGCAAGGCAATCGGCTATCTGATCGAAAACGCTGACAGCCTGCACGACACCCTGATGGTAAACTCGACTCCGATCGTGATCCGTTCGCTGACCGGTGTTTTCCCACATAACTTCCGTGACCTGACACTGGTGTCCGGCACAATCGGCGACTACGCCGCTCTTGTGGTCAACGCAGACAGCCCGATCAATTCGATGGCTGACCTGATCGCAGCCTACGATGCAGACGCCAACGGCACAGCCATCGGCGGCGGTTCGGTTCCCGGTGGTATGGATCACCTCGTGGCAGCGATGGTCATGGAAGCTGCGGGCAAAGACGCGCTGAACGTCAAGTACATCCCCTACGACGCTGGCGGCAAAGCCATGGCAGCGTTGCTGTCGGGTGAAATCAAAGCTCTGTCCACCGGCTTCTCCGAAGCGGTCGCACTGGCCGAGGCCGGCGAAGTCAAAATCATTGGCGTGACCTCGGACGAGCGCGTGGATGCATTTGCAGACGCCCCAACCATGAAAGAGCAGGGGATCGACACGACCTTTGTGAACTGGCGTGGCTTCTTTGGTGCGCCGGGTCTGCCAGATGACAAGCTGGCAATGTACCAGGATGCCATCGCCAAGATGTATGAAACAGAAGAGTGGGAAGCCGTTCGGTCCCGCAACGGCTGGGTCAACATCCACAACCCAGGCGATGACTTCAAAACCTTCCTCGAGGGCCAGGAAAAGGTCATCGGTGATCTGATGAAGAAGCTCGGCTTCCTCTAAGGTCACGACTGTACGACACCGTCGGCGGCCGCGAGATAAAAATGCGGCCGCCGATTTTATTCAGGGAGGGGAAAGAATGGCACTCGATCGTTGGATTGCCTTTGTCATACTGTGTGTGTCCGTGGTCTACGCCTATGCTGCGTTTTTTACGATGGACCAGTTGCTACCACCATTCATGCAGCGAAATCCGATCTGGCCCAGCACCTTTCCCAAGGTTCTGTCCATCATGGCGATAGCGGCCTCGTTGATTATTGTTCTGGGGCTCGAAAAAGCGCCGGACTCCGACAAGGAGCCGGACATCGATTATCGCAGACTTGGCGATTACGAACTGATCCCGGCCCTGACGTTGCTCGGACTGATGGTGGCCTATGCCTTGCTGTTGCGTCCCGCCGGTTTCTTGCTGGCCACATCCGGATTTCTGATCATCGGAGCCGTCGTTTTGGGTGAGCGCAAGCTGCACATCCTGATCCCCGTCGCCTGCGTCGCCACGGGATTTGTCTGGTACCTCGTCGAAGAGGTTCTTGGCATTTTCCTGCGTCCCTTGCCGTTCTTTTTCTGAGGAGTTTG
The DNA here is from genome assembly GCF_028023555.1 of Thalassococcus lentus. Lineage (NCBI taxonomy): Bacteria > Pseudomonadati > Pseudomonadota > Alphaproteobacteria > Rhodobacterales > Roseobacteraceae > Thalassococcus > Thalassococcus lentus. The sequence continues at coordinate 868,892 of NZ_JAQIOY010000001.1, read as the reverse complement.
GACAATGATTGAAGGACTTCTCATCGGCCTCGGAGCCGCCTTTTCACTTCAAAACCTTATCATGGTGATTGCAGGCTGCCTGATAGGCACCTTCATCGGCATGCTGCCCGGCCTTGGGCCAATGTCGATCATTGCAATCATGATCCCGGTTGCAATCACGATCGGTGATCCATCGGCTGCCCTGATCCTGTTGGCCGGGGTCTACTATGGCGCAATCTTTGGTGGCTCGACCTCATCCATTTTGCTGAATGCACCCGGTGTGGCGGGAACCGTCGCCACCAGTTTTGACGGATACCCGATGGCCCGAAAGGGCCAGGCTGGCAAAGCGCTGACAATCGCTGCAATCGCGTCGTTTTGCGGTGGCACAATTGGTGCGATCCTACTGATGGTCTTTGCGCCAATGCTGTCGACCGTGGCGCTGCTGTTCCATTCCGCCGAATACTTCGCCCTCATGGTCGTGGGCCTGTCGGCTATCGCGGCCTTTGCCGGAACCGGCAACGTTGCCAAGGCCGTCTTGATGACGCTGCTCGGGCTGATCATGGCCACCGTCGGCGAAGGTGCGCTGTTCAACATGCCGCGGTTCACCATGGGAATGATGGATCTGCAGTCCGGGTTCTCATTCATCACTTTGGCCATGGCTATGTTCGCCCTGCCCGAGGCAATCTTTCTGGTGCTGAATCCGGCACGTTCGGCACAAGGGGGCGGCAACGGAAAGATCGAAAATCTTCGCATCACCCGCGAAGAAGGTCGCAAGATCGCCCCGGTGATTGGCCGCCAATCCGTGCAAGGCTTCTTTATCGGGGTTTTGCCCGGCGCCGGCGCCACGATCGCTTCGTTTCTGGGCTACGCGGTAGAACGCAATATCGCCAGCAAGGAAGAACAGGCGGAATTCGGAAAAGGGTCGGTCAAAGGATTGGCAGCCCCCGAAAGCGCAAACAACGCTGCCTGCACTGGATCCTTTGTGCCGCTTCTGACACTCGGCATTCCCGGGTCCGGTACAACCGCGATCCTGCTTGGTGCCTTGATTGCCCTGAACGTAACGCCCGGTCCGCGCCTCATGTTGGACGAGCCACAGATTTTCTGGGCCGTGATCATTTCGATGTATATTGGCAACCTCGTTCTGCTGATCCTGAACCTGCCGCTTATCCCCTACATCGCCAAAGTGCTCACGATCCCAAGAACGTTCCTGATCCCATTCATTTTGTTCTTTACGCTGATGGGCAGCTACATCGGTCAGAACAATGCGACGGAACTCTTGATCCTCGTTGGTATGGGCGTCTGCGCGACCATCCTGAGATTTGCAGATTATCCGCTGGCACCACTTTTGATCGGCTTCATTCTGGGGCGGATGCTGGAAGACAACTTTGCCCGCTCCATGCAGCTCTATGACGGGATCGGGTTTGTTCTGGACCGTCCGATGACACTGGGTCTTCTGGTGATAGCCGGACTGCTGGTGATCGTGCCCAGCTATCGCGCGCGCCGTGCCAAGGCCCGCCAGAAAGGTGTCGCCGATGGCGACTGATCAGAGGGCGGCGCAGAGTAGATCTGCGCCGCTTTCCGGCATCCGTGTGCTGGATCTGACCAACGTGCTCGCCGGGCCATATTGCTGCTATCAGCTGGCTTTGCTGGGCGCTGAAGTTATCAAGGTCGAACGCCCCGGGTCAGGGGATCTGGCCCGCGAACTTGGTGCTGACCCGGCTCGCAACGCGGCGGGTATGGGCATCAGTTTTCTGGCGCAGAATGCCGGGAAAAAATCAGTCACGCTGGACCTGAAGTCAGCCCATGGCAAGACGCTGCTGAAAAAACTGGTGGCTACCGCCGATGTTCTTGTCGAAAATTTCCGGCCCGGCGTTATGAAACGCCTGGAGCTGGATTACGACACGCTCAAACGGTCCCAACCCGAACTGATCTATTGCGCCATCAGCGGCTTTGGGCAGGAAGGGCCGCGCGCAAACGATCCGGCCTATGACCAGATCGTGCAGGGTGTTTCTGGCGTGATGTCGATCACCGGGGCGTCGGATACGGCCCCCTATCGTGTCGGCTATCCCTTGGCAGACACGACCGGCGGAATGACCGCCGCTTTCGCGATTTCAGCGGCGCTGAATGCGAAACCTCGGGGGGCATTTTTGGATATCTCCATGACGGATGCTGTGTTGTCCTCGATGGGTTGGGTTGTCTCGAACCATCTTATCGGCGGCGTCCCCCCTGCCCCGCATGGCAACGAGAACACAACCTCAGCTCCTTCAGGAACCTTTATGGCGGCTGATCGCCCCCTGAACATCGCCGCCAATCGCGAAGCGCAATGGCAAAGCCTTGCCCGTCATTTAGGTCGCGAAGAGCTGCTGGATCATCCGGACTATCGCACCCGCGAAGATCGCAAACGCAACCGGGATGCGCTGCGGTGCGCGCTGGAACAAAGTCTGCGCACAAAACCGGCCGAACATTGGGTCAGTGAACTGAACGCCCTTGGTGTTCCCGCAGGGCCGGTTCTGACAGTTCCGGACGCCCTGACCGACCGGCAAATGGTAGAGCGCGGGTTCATCGCAACGGTCACAACCAGTGACGAGACGCTGCCGATCACCGCCAGCCCCATCGTCGTAGATGGCGAACGCCCAGCGCCGGACACGCCGCCCCCCGATCTTGGGAAAGACAACGATCACATTTGGGCTGAGCTCGGACTGAGCGATGACGAGATTGCCGCGCTGAAATCCTCGGGTGTTATCTGAACACCCAAATGTCCTAGTGGCCCCAACGCAATGCAATTGGATCAAGCGGGCGGATCAATTCAAACAATTGGTCACGCGTCCAATCTGGCAAGGCCGGAATGGGGTGCCGGCAAAACGCCGAGTGAATAACGCCGCCCGCTTTCATGGTTTCTTTAGCTGCCCTGAACCCGCATTGGCGGTTCTCGTGATTGATTGCTGGCAGCACACGGGCATAGGCATCCAACGCCGCTTGTCGGTCCCCGTTCAAAAAGTGAGCGACAACCGGTTTGATCTGATCGGTAATGGTTGCCGAAGTCATTGTGCCTGTTGCCCCCGCATCCAGATCCGCCATCAGCGTGATCCCCTCTTCGCCATCGAAAGGTCCGTCGATATGTGCATCCGCTTCGGCCAAAAGTGCCCGAAGCTTGGCAGCCGTTCCGACGCTTTCGATCTTGAACAGTTTCAGCATTTCAATCTCGCGCGCCATTTTGGCCAGCAGCGGCACGCTCAGTTCCACCCCGGACAGCGGCGCATCTTGTAGCATTATAGGCAGACCAACCTCGCCTACTTTGGCAAATTGTTCATAAGTTTGCTCCGCAGTGCCCTTGAGCAAAGCACCGTGATACGGCGCCATCATCATGACAATGTCCGCCCCCATTTGCTTGGCCTCATTGGCGCGCCCAACAACAATGTCGGTTGCGAAATGGCTGATTGTCACAATCAACGGCACGCGCCCCGCCACATGCTCGACCGACATTTTCGTCAGATCGTAGCGTTCGGAATCGCTTAGCAAAAACTGTTCGGAATAGTTGGCCAAGATACAAATGCCATCCGAGCCCTGATCGATCATGCAATCGAGCACACGCGCAGATCCCTCCAGATCTAGAGTTCCATCATCATTGAATGCAGTAGGGGCGACGGGCCAAATGCCGGAATAGGGTTTCATTGTCGTGTCCGTTCTTGGATCAGGTGCGCATCATTTTGATGATCACACTCTAACCAAGTATCGACCGAAAGGAATCCTTATCCGGTTGCGATGCACGTCTTTCCATTTTCCAAACCAAGCTGCCGGCCGGCGATTCATTCACCTTCGATATCAGGCGGATCCAGAGCGCCCTTGCCGAATTGTTCAGCGATTCTCTTTGACGTCGCCACAGCAAGGGCAACGTGATCGACACAGCGCCAAATTGTCCGGAATCATGCGACCAGCCGTTCGTCGGCTGGCCTGCTTCACGCAGGCATACATCCGGATTCGCTGGCAAACTTGTGCCACCCCGCGCCTGCAACCAATGCGCATCGGACAGCAAATAGGCCAAGGCCTTAAGAACACACGATTTTATTGGAGATCAGTGGTGAGCCGTGCAGGGTTCGAACCTGCGACCCACTGATTAAAAGTCAGTTGCTCTACCAACTGAGCTAACGGCCCACTAGGCGGCGTATCTAGAAACTGCGCGGCACAGGGTCAACCCTTAAAATTGGCAAATTTCCGATTGATGTGAACTGCGACGTCCGGCGGCACTGGAAAGGGGCCTTTAACAAGCGTATATGCGCCCGCATGACGCATGCGAACACACCCTCAGTGCCTTTCATGAAAATGCATGGGCTTGGAAACGACTTTGTCGTGCTGGACGGCCGTGCGCGGCGCTTTGATGTAACCCCTTCGCTGGCCATTGCGTTGGCGGATCGGAATCGCGGCGTGGGGTTTGACCAACTCGCGCTGATCGAAAACCGGGGAACCGGGGACGCGCATCTCACATTCTACAATTCCGACGGCACCACATCTGGCGCTTGCGGAAATGCAACACGTTGTATCGGGCGCTTTCTCATGGATGAAAGCGGCCAATCCGCCTTGGAACTCACGACGGATCGCGGCACGCTTTTCGTTGAAGACAGAGGCGACGGTGTGACCTCGGTCAACATGGGTCACCCTCAGCTGACCTGGCGCGAAATCCCGCTGGCCGAGGAAATGGATACGCTGGAGCTACCGATTGAAGGCGCACCAACGGCCACGGGCATGGGCAATCCGCACTGCACCTTCTTTGTCGATGACGCCGAGGCCGTCGCGCTAGAGCACTTTGGCCCGCGTTACGAACACCATCCGCTCTACCCTGAGAGGACCAATGTGCAGGTCGCCAGTGTGATTGCAAAAGATCACATTCGCATGCGCGTCTGGGAACGGGGCGTCGGTGTAACGCTTGCATCGGGTTCTTCATCCTGCGCGACCGCGGTGGCTGCGGCAAGGCGTGGCCTGACCGGTCGCCATGTACGGATCGATCTTGATGGCGGCACATTGGACATCGATTGGCGTGACGATGGTGTCTGGATGACAGGGCGCACGTCTCATGTCTTTAACGGCGTCCTGACAGCCGATTGGCTCGATCAGATATGAGCGCGCCTCGCTTCACTACACTGGGTTGCAGGCTCAACGCCTATGAAACCGAAGCGATGAAACGTCTGGCCGAAGAGGCTGGCGTCAAAGACGCCGTGATCGTGAACACCTGCGCCGTCACGAATGAGGCGGTTTCAAAGGCCCGCAAGGAAATTCGCCGGCTGCGGCGTGAAAACCCGTCGTCTCAGGTCATTGTGACCGGCTGCGCTGCGCAGATCGATCCTGACAGTTTCGCAGCCATGGACGAAGTCGATGCCGTGATCGGCAATACCGAGAAAATGGCCCCCGAGACCTGGCAGGGGCTAGGTGCAGATTTCATCGGCCAGACCGAACGGATTCAAGTCAATGACATCATGTCAGTGACCGAAACAGCCGCGCATCTGATTGATGGCTTTGGCTCCAGAAGCCGCGCTTATGTCCAAGTCCAGAACGGCTGTGATCACCGCTGCACTTTTTGCATTATTCCCTATGGCCGGGGCAACTCGCGCTCGGTTCCCGCCGGGGTCGTTGTCGATCAGATCAAACGGCTTGTCCAAGAGGGCTATAACGAGGTGGTTCTTACCGGCGTCGATCTGACGTCCTGGGGTGCTGACTTGCCCGGCGAACCGCGGCTGGGCGATCTTGTGATGCGCATATTGCGCCTCACCGACGTTCCACGCCTGCGCATCAGTTCGATCGACAGCATAGAAGCTGACGAAAACCTGATGATGGCAATCGCCACGGAACAACGGCTTATGCCACATCTGCACCTCTCGCTTCAGCATGGTGACGACCTGATTTTGAAACGGATGAAACGTCGGCATCTGCGTGATGACGCGATCGCGTTCTGCGAAGAAGCGCGCAAGCTGCGTCCGGACATGACCTTTGGCGCGGACATTATCGCAGGCTTTCCGACCGAAACTGACGCGCATTTCGAAAACTCACTGCGCCTTGTGGCAGATTGCGATCTGACCTGGCTGCATGTCTTCCCGTATTCTGCCCGTCCCGGAACACCTGCGGCGAAAATCCCCAACAAGGTCGACGGCAATACGATCAAGGCGCGTGCTGCAAAACTGCGGGCTGCAGGATCTGCCGCGGTGCTCAAACATTTGCAGTCGCAAGTGGGCAGGCAACATGCGGTTTTGATGGAGTCGGTTGATATGGGAAGAACTGAACAATTCGCCGAAGTGCGCTTTAACGCCCCTCAAACCGTTGGCACCATCGTTCGGACCCAGGTTCAGGGTTTCGAAAACGGTCAGTTGACCGCGGCCTGAAACCGCAAAAATTTTGTCATAATGTTGCCTTGGTTCGGGTCTACGCCATTCGTATGACACGCAAAGAGACGGAAGCCAGACGGCTTTATTCCTACCTGACTGCCATCGGGTTGGTAACGGCGGCATGTTATTTGTGCTTGATTATGTGGCTTGCCATCCGTTCCCCCGAAGTCCTCAACCACGAGGACAAAGTGGTCGCCTTGATGATGGTAATTGTCCTTCCAGGCAGGCTGCTGCTTGAGAGGGTGTTCAATCTTTGCAACTCGCCCGAACGCCAGCGCGTTCGTATTTCGGGAATGCTATTCGTCGGATTGCTCGTTGGTCTCTACTCGACCAAAGGAACAACGGATTTTCTGGGTGCATCTGTTGAATTCGTCATGACCTTCCCTTGGGCTGCAGCGGTGTACATTGTGTTGGATGCGGTTAACGCCAAAACCTTCGCGGTGTGGAGCCAGCGGAAAAAGAACGTCGCGCGCGCCTGAGCGCTAATCAATCGCCAACGCGTTTCGTATCGATACAATGTTTTGCGTGACAGCCGATGATCGGCTTCGGCAAAAAGCAACACGATCCATTTGTCTTGGAACTTGTGATGCACCCCAATCCGATTTTCAGAAAAGCCGAAGCAACAAGAAGTCTCGAGTTCGCCCGATCACGCGGCTTTGGCATTCTTGCGATCTCGTCTGATACAACACCCTTGTTGTCGCATGTTCCGTTCCTGCTTTCTGCCAACGCCACCTACGCGCGGTTGCACCTTGTGCGCTCCAACCCGATTTGCCGCGTTGTTCAAGACGGCATTCCGGCCACGATCGCCGTCAGCGGGCCAGACGGATACGTTTCTCCGGACTGGTACGAAGTGCCGGATCAGGTGCCCACATGGAACTATGTCGCGGTACACTTGATCGGCACATTGCATGCACTGCCAGCAAAAGAGATGGAACAAACACTGGTAGTCCAAAGCGCCGGTTTCGAAGCGGGGCTGAACAAAACACCTTGGACGCTCGACAAAATGGATGCAGAGGTTCGTGACAGAATGATGCGGATGATTTTGCCGTTTCGATTTGAAATTCACGACATGCAAAGCACCTGGAAACTGAACCAGAACAAACCGGATGACGTGCGCCTACGCGCGGCTCAGCGCATTGGCGAAGGTCACGGCATGGAACTGGACGCCTTGGCGAGATTGATGACTGACCCGCCCAAGAACGGCGTAGATGGCTGAAGCGGCACCGCGTTTTCCGGGCAACCCGATTGTGTTTGGGTTATCGTTTTCTGACTTAAGGTAAGCCTGTTCTTCCAGTGCAATTGCAACCTGTGCGCATTTCGTCCATGACAGTCCCATGACAATGCAAATGCGCGCGCTCTTCGTACACCTCCTCACAGCCACCGGTGCAGTCTTTGCCATGCTTGCGTTGCTCGCTGCAGCGCAGGAGCAGTGGTCCATCATGTTCCTGTGGCTCGTGGTCGCTTTTGCCGTTGATGGCATCGACGGCCCATTGGCCCGGAAATACGATGTGAAAACCTATGCGCCGCGCTTTGATGGTGTCCTGCTGGATTTGATCATCGACTATTTGACCTACGTCTTCATTCCAGCTTTCGCCCTGTTCCAATCGGGGCTGCTGCCCGGCTGGACCGGGTGGTTTGCGATCATCGTCATCACCTTTGCCAGTGCAATGTATTTTGCCGACACCCGCATGAAGACGTCGGACAATTCGTTTCATGGCTTCCCCGGATGTTGGAACATGCTGGTACTGGTGCTCTTTGCGATTGAACCGAATTTCTGGGTTTCACTCGGATTGGTTGCCGCGCTTGCATGGGCCATGTTCTTGCCACTCAAGTTCATTCACCCGGTCCGGACCGAACGCTGGCGTTGGTTGTCACTGCCGATTGCGCTTGCGTGGACATTCTTTGCAGGCTGGGCCGCATGGGTGGATTTCCATCCCGACAGCTGGGCCCATTGGGGTTTGGTGGCCACGTCAATCTATTTGGTCGTCGTAGGTGTGATGCAGCAACTGATCCCTGCCAAACCCTGAAATCCCTGCCCCTTACCCCGGAAAATGACACGCCGTCTGGTGCGCATCACCAGCCAAGACCGGAGCCGTTTCCCGGCACAGGCTTTGCGCCTTGGGGCAACGCTCGGCAAAGGCGCAGCCCGTTGGCGGATTGATCGGGCTGGGAGGATCACCCTTGAGTTTCATCGGCCGGGTAAAGCCCCGCGACTTGCGCCGTGTCATCGAAGGTGCCGCCGCGAGCAGGGCCTGTGTGTACGGGTGCTGCGGCGCTGCAAACATTGCCTCGGACGAGGCCAGTTCGACGATCTGCCCCAGATACATTACCGCAACGTCCTGACAGACATGGCGCACCACACCAAGATCATGACTGATAAACAGGTATGACAGCCCCATTTCATCCTGCAATCGCGCCAGCAGATTCAATATCTGCGCCTGAATGGCCACGTCCAAGGCGCTGACGGGTTCGTCGCAGACCAACAGTTTTGGACCGGGGGCCAAGGCACGCGCAATTGAAATGCGCTGCCTCTGGCCACCGGAAAACTGGTGCGGGAAAAGACTCAGCTGATCAGGTCGCAGCCCGACCTTTTCAAACAATTCCCGAACAGTGTCACGGCGCTCAGCTTCGGTGCCGACCTGCAACAAATCCAATGGCTCGCGAACGATGTCACCCACCCGAGCACGCGGGTTCAATGACGAATAGGGGTCTTGGAAAATCAACTGAATGTCGCGTCGCCGCTGACGCATGTCCTCGGGGCTGAGCGTCAGCAGATCGTCGCCCTGGAACAGTACCTGCCCGCCCGCGGCCTCTTCCAGCCGAATAGCGGCCATGGCCGTCGTGGTTTTTCCAGAACCGGATTCACCCACGATCCCAAGGGACCGCCCCGGCATCAGCGTAAACGACACGCCCCGCACAGCCCTTAGAACAGGGCGCGGTTGGAACGGAGCGGGCCGAGGCAGTGAAAACTCAACACTCAGGTTTCGCACATCCAGCAAAGCGGTCATAGCCAACCCTCCGCAGCGCCATGGCAGGCTGCAAGATGCCCCCCAGTTTCGCGCAGGTCAGGTTTGGCCGACCGGCATTGATCACGGGCATGATCACAGCGCTCTGCAAAGGCGCATCCTGCACCGAGCAAATGGAGTGGCGGCACAACTCCGGGAATTTCGCGCAAGGCCCCGCCGTGATCGACCGAGGGAATGCAATCGATCAAACCCTGTGTATAGGGATGGCGCGAATGATCGAGCACATCATCCGCCTGCCCTGTCTCGATCACACGGCCTGCATACATGACTGCCACGCGATCTGCCATTTCCGACACAGCGCCCATGTCATGTGTAATCAACAGAACGGCGGCACCAAAATCATGCTGAATTTCGTTGAGCAGATCAAAAATCTGCGCCTGTACGGTGACATCCAACGCGGTCGTCGGCTCATCCGCGATCAGCACCTTGGGGCGACAAGACACAGCCATTGCGATCATCACCCTTTGGCGCATGCCCCCAGACAGTTGATGGGGATAGTCCCGCGCCCGAGCATCAGGGCTGGGAATGCCAACACGGTCCAGCAGGGCAACAGCATCGCGCCATGCTTGGTCCCGGCTGACGGTCTGATGCAAAAGAATGGCCTCGGCGATTTGGTGCCCAACGGTGAATACCGGGTTGAGGCTGGTCATGGGCTCCTGAAAGATCATGGCGATTTCTGCACCGCGCATGGCCCGAAGCCGGGCATCGCTGGCGCGCGTCAGGTCTTCTCCGGCCAGCCTTATTGCACCACCTGCGATGCGGCCCGGGGGCATAGGGATCAATCCCATGGTCGAAAGCGCGGTAATAGACTTGCCGCATCCGCTTTCACCCACCACGGCCAGTGTTTCACCGGCTTCGAGCGACAGCGACACGCCGTCCAGCGCGGTCACAACCCCATGGCGCGTGCTGAACGTCACCCGCAGGTCTTCTATCTCCAGCAGGCTCATCGTTCCCTCAGCTTTGGATTAAAGGCGTCGTTCAGGCCGTCGCCGATCAAGCTGACCGAAAACACCGTCAGAAAAATCGCGAGGCCCGGGAAGGTCACAGGCCACCACGCGTCGAGGATATATTCGCGGTTTGCACCGATCATCAGCCCCCAGCTCATGACATTGGGGTCGCCAAGACCAAGAAAAGACAAACCCGCTTCGAACAGAATAGCGACGCCGATCGTCAGGGTTGCGGACACAATCAGCGGCGGTGCTGCGTTGGGCAGGATCACACGCCACATGATCCGGCCATTCTTGGCCCCGATGGCCCGTGCCGCGGTTACGTATTCGAGCTCTTTGATCTTGAGAAACTCAGCTCGTGTCAGGCGCGCTGTTTGCGGCCAGCTGACCACACCAATAGCTATCGCGATGGTCCACAAGGACGGGCTGAAGAGTGTCACCAGAACCATTGCGAACAGCAATGCAGGCAACACCTGAAAAAACTCGGTGATCCGCATCAGCAGATTATCGACCCAGCCTCCGAAATACCCGGCCAATGCCCCGAGGCTGATGCCAATGACCATGGTGATCGCCGCCGCGGCAGCCCCCACAGCAAGGGTCGGGCCACCGCCTGCCAGAATCCCCGCGACGATATTGCGGCCCAGGTAATCCGTCCCCAAAGGAAACTCGGGCGTAACCCCGGGTGGCTCGTGCGGGGCCCAGACGATTTCATAGGGATCGCCTGAGTAGATCAGGGTTCCATACAGCGTCAGCACAACGATCACAGTCAGAATGGCGAGCCCGACCAATGCCGGGATGTTGCGCCGGAACATGCGCCATGCTTCGCGTGCCGGGCTTTCCGCCACCAGCGTGTTGTCGTTTTCGAGCCCGCTCATGTTCGCCCTCTCAGCCGTGGATCAGCCAGTCGATAGCTGAGGTCGGTCAGAATATTGGCCACGACGACCATTGCCGAGGCAAAGAACAGAACCCCCATGATCGTCGGATAGTCCCGCCTCAGAATGCTGTCGAAGGCCAATCGCCCCATCCCCGGCCAATTGAAAACCGTTTCGACAAGCAAGGCACCGGAAATCAGGTTGCCGAACTGCAGTCCGGCAACCGTCAGGATTGGCAAGGCGGCGTTCCGCAGGGCATGGCGGAACAAAACGGTGCGTTCTGCGGCACCCTTGGCCCGTGCTGTTCTGATGTAGTCGGATCCCAGCACCTCGAGCATCGAGGCGCGGGATAGCCGAGCGTATTGCGCCAGATAAATGATCGCGAGGGTAAAGGCAGGCAGGATCAGATGGTGCGCGATGTCGGCCCATTGAACATACCACGGCGCATCCCGCAGCTTGACGCTGGCCATGCCTTCGACAGGGAAAATCGGAAAGACCGATGCAAACAGGATGATCAACATGATCCCCGTCCAAAAGACGGGAACGGCATAGCCGATCGTCGCAAAGACAGAGACAAAGGCGCTCATCAATCCGCCCGGTTTGCGCGCGGCCAAAACCCCAAGGAAAACACCCAGCAGAATTGACAAGAGTTGGGCGGTGATGACCAGCAGGATCGTCGGCCCTATCCTTTGCGCAATCAGGCCCGCGACAGGCTGGTTGAAAAAGAAACTCTCGCCCAGATCACCCCGGATCACATTGCCCAGATAAATGCCCAACTGCACCAGAACCGGCTCATTGAGACCGTATTCCTCACGAATGCTTTCCAGCATTTCTTCGGTCGCACCACCCATTTCACCGGCAATGACCACCGCCGGATCCCCCGGAGCGAGACGTATGAGCAGAAAGTTAAGGACAACGACCCCGAGCATTAGCATCAGCCCGTAGAGTATTCGCCGTGTCAGGAAGCCGGACATACAGTCAGCCTTTGCTGGAAAACGTCGTCAGTTCAGGCCGGGTTTCGGAAGGCCTTGAAATCCATGGGCCATTCGCTAAGGCGCGGACGGCCAAAGTCTGTGCGGTTGGCCAAGGTCTGTGCAAACCCTGGCCAACTGCAATTGGTGTTACTCACCCCAGTGGACGGTATCCATTGGGTGCATGCTGCCCCAGATGCCCACAGGAACGTTCTGGAGCCGCTTGTCATAGGCCGTGTGGTACGGCAGCGCGTTGATCCAGTAGACAGGCAGGTCGGTTGCAACCAACTGCTGGAATTCAGCGTAGAGCGCGGCGCGCTTGGCTGGGTCCAGTTCGACAGCGGCCATGTTCAGCAACTCATCCACCTTGGCGTTGCTGTACTGCTGCGTGTTGGACCAGATCACGCCTTCGCGGATATTGTCGGACAGGTAGGTGCGGTGCACACCGATCACCGGATCACCCCAGTTGAACACCACGTCCATTGTCAGTTCAAAGTCATAAGAGCTAACGCGACCGGCCCATGTCGGGAAGTCTGGCGCGGCACGTACGGTCACATTGATGCCGATCTTTTTCAGCTGTGACTTGAGGTACTCTGCAACGCTTTGCTGCTGTTCTTTGGGTCCCGGAATATAGTCGACCGTCAGATCCATTCCGTCGCCAAACCCGGCTTCAGCCATAAGAGCATTGGCCTTGTCGAGATTAACATCATAGGCGGGAATGCTCTCGTCAAAGAATGGCGAGCCTTCGATGATCGGGCCGCGCTGCGGGCTGGAAACACCGCGATGCAGGGCCTTCGTGATGAAATCACGGTCGACGGCGTAGGCGATCGCCTGACGTACCTTGGGATCGCTCAGCTTTTCCGACTTGGTGTTAAACGCCAGCCAGTTGATCGGACCGACCGCCGCATAGCCGTCAGAGGTCACACCCAGATGTTCAGCCTTTTCCAAACGGCGGATTTCCTGGCTGCCTGCCATAAACGGATACATGTCCGCCTCTTGGTTTTCCATCGCGATCAGCAAGGCCGATGGGTCTTTGATGATGCGGATGATGATTTCATCCAGCATCGGGCGGCCATCGATAAAGAAGTTCGGATTCTTTTTCAGAATGACGGCTTCGCCGGGCGTGAATTCTTCGAGCATGAAGGGCCCCGAACCGATCGGCGCCGAATTGGCCGGATGCGATTTTGGGTCTTGGCCGTCATCGTAAATGTGCTTGGGCAGCACCGGCGCCAGAGCCGGAGACAGGGCCAGCAAAAGTGCGGGATGCGGTTTGCTCAGATTGATCACCACGGTGTGCGCATCGGGTGTATCAATGGTGTCGACCGGTGCAAACATCGACTGGAACGGGTGATTGTTCTTGGTGTTCATGATCGAGAAAGCGACGTCTTCGGCTTCGACCGGCTCTCCGTCGTGGAACGTTGCACCCTTTACGAGGTTCAGTGTGACGCTCATACCATCATCGGCCACGTCCCAGCTTTCCGCCAGATAAGGCTGCGGTTCCCAGTTTTCATCATAGCGCAGGGGCGATGCGAAAATCTGGGTGGATGGAATTGCCGTCGCAATACCAGATTGTACCGATCCGTTCAGGTGACGTGGCACCTGCGTGGATGCAATCACCAAGGTTCCGCCATCAGCAAAGGCCGCCGGAGCGGTCAGCGCCGTCGCACTCAACAGTGCAGCGCTTAGAATACTCTTGAAGTAGGTCATCAGATTCTCCCGGTTGGACTCTTGTCTCTTGATCCAAAGCCTAGCCGGGGCACTAAACACAGAAAACCGTGTTTTCTGATACTGTGCACCACATTTTATAAACTTAGCTGTCTGCCATGATTAGATGCGAAAACGCGCCCGCCTGCCCAACTTCCCTGCAGGTTTGCAAGACGGATTGCACCAAACTGGATCGGGCGGAACTGGCGGAATAGGCTAAACCAAACCGGGGGGCGTCTTCGGCATCGATGACAGGAAGGGCAACATAGCCACCGGATCCGTCTCGGTCCGTCGGCCCGCAAATATTCAAGAGCGAAAACCCGAACCCGGCCCCGACCAGCCCCCTCAGCACGAGGCTGGATTTCGTCGTATGAGCGACATCAACAGCCAGATCGCGGTTATCAAATAGACCCATGAAATATCGGCGCGTGCCCGGAAGATCCAAAAGGATCATGGGCATTTTTGACAAATCCGCCAGACTGACCGTCTTGGCCTGCGCCAACTGTTCGGTTGCCGGAATCAAAGCCCAGGGTGTCGCGCGGAACATGGCTTCGAACGGCTGCCGTTCAGGCGTTTCGCGTTTGTAAGTCAAGGCAACGTCGACCACACCCTCTGCCAGCATCTCGTTGATACTTTGCATGTCACCCTCGCGCAGATCGACACGGATTTGCGGATAGGCTGCGCGAATGGCCTTTAGAATCGGCGGCAACACATAGGGTGCCGATGGCGCATAGCAGCCCATGCGCAACACGCCTGACGGACTGCCGGTCAAACTCATCAAATCCGATTCCAGAATTCTGGCTTCGTCCAGAAAGCTTTCGATCCTTGCCCCAACCGCATGGCCCAAATCCGTCGCCACCAGTCCTTTCGCCGGAATTCGGCGGAACAGCTGTTGATCCAGCTCTGCCTCCATAAGATCAATCGCAGCAACGATTGAACTTTGAGATATATTTAATTCCTTGGCGGCTTGTGCGATCGATCCTCTGTGCAGAACCGTCACGAGATACCGCATTTGCTTGAGCGTAAAATTCAACCGCAATCTCACATTTTTTGTCGCTTACGCTGACAGTAAAAGCATTTTTGCTACTATCAACCCTTGTCTAACCCTAGGGATGAAACCCCGGAGGCCTCTATGTCGGACATCACTGTTTTTGCCGCTCGCAAAATCATCACAATGGATCCAAATCAGCCCGAGGCGACCCATGTCGCAGTACGAGACGGCTATATTCTTGCCGTCGGAGATGCAGAATGCGCCGATCCTTGGGGCGGCGGCACATTGAACAACGAACTGGCAGACAAGGTGTTAATGCCTGGGTTTGTCGAAGGTCACGCCCATATGATGGCCGGTGCCATCTGGGACTACACTTATGTCGGCTATCACGACCGCACAGACCCCGAGGGCCAGCATTGGAGTGGGCTCGACACCCTGGATGCCGTGGTGGAACGGCTGACCGAGGCAGATTCGAAACTGCCCAAAGGCAAACCGCTCGTCGGCTGGGGCCTCGATCCTATATTTCTGAGCGACGAAAGGCTGTCCCGCCGTCATCTCGACGCGGTCAGCGCAGACCGTCCAATCATGGTGATGTTCTCAAACTTCCATTTGCTTTGTGCCAATTCAGCCGCTCTCGACCTTGTCGGTTACGGCGCGCACACCAATGTCGAAGGCGTTGTTATGGGCGCGGATGGCGAACCTACGGGCGAGCTTCAGGAAATGGCTGCGATGTTCCCGGTCATGCGGCGACTTGGCGTTGACTTCCGGGCACTTAGCCTGCGCGAGGACGCAGTTCGCAGCTATGCCAAGGTTTGCCAGCGCGTTGGCGTTACGACAGCGACAGATTTGTTTTCCACCATCGAAGAATCCGACATCGGTCTACTGCATCGCATCACTGCCGATCGCGATTTCCCGCTGCGGCTGGTTCCGGCCCTGGGCACCACCGAAGCACCAGAGGCAAATGCTGCAAAGGCCCTCGCCCTGCGCGAACAGTCAACCGAAAAACTGCGCCTTGGCGCGATCAAGCTGATGACGGATGGCTCGATCCAGGGTTGGACGGCCCGGGTACGCTGGCCCGGCTATATCGGCGGACAGCCCAACGGTATTTGGAACACAGCCCCCGATATGATCCACGCTCTGTGCCTTGAAATGCAGCGCGCGGGTCTGCCCATGCACATCCACGTCAATGGCGACGAAGCCTCCGAAGTGGTCATGGACGCTCTGGCCGAGGCCAAAGCAGCCCACCCGCGCCCCGGCCTGCGACATGTTCTGCAACACGCCCAAATGATGGACGCGCCTCAGTTTGCCCGCGCCAGAGAACTGGATTTGTGCGTCAATCTCTTCGCCAATCATATCTGGTATTTCGGCGATCAGCACGTGGCCCAGACCATCGGACCGGACCGGGCCGCCTCCATGGATGGCTGCCGCGCGGCACTGGATGCGGGCGTGAATCTGGCGATTCATTCCGACGCACCGGTGACACCAATGGGACCTCTCTTTACTGCCTGGTGCGCCGTCAATCGCCAAACAATGTCCGGGCAGACGCTGGGGGCAGCACAAAGGCTTTCGGTACAAGAAGCGCTTTATGCAATCACTTTGGGCGCTGCATTCACCCTTGGTATGGATCACGAAATCGGCAGCATCGAAACGCGCAAGCGCGCCGATTTCGCTGTCCTTGGAGCAGACCCAACCCAAACCACACCAGAAACGCTTTGCGACATCCCCGTGCATGGAACGGTGTTGGGCGGAACGGTTCACCTGTTGTGATGCGCCTGCCACTGACGGTGATCGGGGGCTATCTGGGCGCTGGCAAGACAACGGTGCTGAACCGGCTGTTGTCTGAAACGCATGGGCAGCGTCTCATGATCATGGTGAACGATTTCGGCGCGGTAAACATAGACGCAGCGCTTTTGGAATCGC
Organism: Thalassococcus lentus; assembly: GCF_028023555.1. NCBI lineage: Bacteria > Pseudomonadati > Pseudomonadota > Alphaproteobacteria > Rhodobacterales > Roseobacteraceae > Thalassococcus > Thalassococcus lentus. The sequence continues at coordinate 852,111 of NZ_JAQIOY010000001.1, read as the reverse complement.
GTACAGACGATACCATTGCGCTTACAAATGGATGTGTCTGTTGCACCATGGGCGCGGATCTGTTCATGGCCATCGGCGACGTTCTGGACAGACCGGCCCGTCCCGACCACTTGCTGATCGAGGCCTCTGGCATTGGCGACCCCGCCGCAATCGCGAATGCCGCTCTGACTGAACCGGATCTGGCCTATGGTGGCATCGCCACGGTTATCGACGGCCTCACTTGGGATGCCCTAAGCCAGGATGCAAAGATCGGCGCCCAGATCCGCGGCCAGGCCGAAGCCGCCCAATTGCTGCTGATCTCGAAATCCGCAACGACCCCGGCGTTTCTGCCTGATCGGACAACGCAAAACTTGGCAACTCAGGTCCCCTTGGCTCCGCTTCTGCTGGATCAAAGACCGGTCTCGACACCCAGCCGAAAAACCATTCCCCATCCCGCCTATACCAATTGGAGCGGATGTCCCGCTCGGTCCATGACCGCGCCAGACTTGCGGGCAGTCCTGAACGCGCGACCAGACAACCTTTTCCGACTCAAAGGCTGGGTCGATGCCCCTTCCGGCAAAAGCTGGGAAGTGCACTGCGTGGGATCTCAAACCGACATTAAACCGGCGAAGAGGACCAAGGCCCATCTCATAGGGATCGGACTTGCAGAACAGTCCGACCCTTCAGTCTGGCAGTCTTGGCTCACAGCTTCTTTGTGCTGAAAATATCCCGGGGGCGCAGCGGCGCAGCCGCGGCGGGGGCAGCGCCCCAATACATGGGACGGCGGGTGGGGCGACGCGCCCCACGGGCGCGAGCGCCAAGCGTCGTTCTCAGGATTTCGCCTCAAGTGCGTCGAGGCGAGCCTTCAACGCTTCATTCTCTTCACGGGCTTTCTGGGCCATCGCGCGCACCGCATCAAATTCCTCACGGGTCACGAAATCACGATCCGCCAACCAACGGTCCACCAGCGACTTCATCGCCGTTTCGGCTTCGTCCTTGGCGCCCTGCGCGACACCCATGGCATTCGTCATGAGCTGCGAGATGTCCTCGAATACCTTGTTGCGTGTCTGCATAAGTCGCTCCATCGTTTCCTGATATCTATATGGGGCCTTGCTGCCCGAGTCTCAACCTTGACTTCCCTGCTCTGGCAGAGGCAACAGGACGCATGCACGCTGTAATTCCCTTTCCCGATCTGTCTCCCGAGATTTTCTCGATCTCGCTTTTTGGTCTGACCTTTGCCCTGCGCTGGTATGCGCTGGCTTATATCGCAGGCATTCTCATCGGCTGGCGGATTGCGTTGGCCACGGTGTCCCGGCCTCATCTTTGGCCCACCCAAACGCCCCCCATGACCCGTGATCAGGTCGAAGATCTGTTGACCGCTGTCATACTGGGAATCATCCTCGGTGGCAGGCTCGGCTATGTTTTGTTCTATCAACCGGGATACTACCTGCAGAACCCGCTTGAAATTCCGATGATCTGGACAGGGGGAATGTCGTTTCACGGCGGTCTTCTGGGGGTCATCGTCGCCGCGCTATGGACATGCCGCAAAACCAATGCGCCGGTCCTGCAAACCGCCGACATGCTCGCGCTTGCAACGCCGATCGGATTGCTGTTGGGGCGGCTTGCGAATTTTGTCAACGCGGAGCTTTGGGGCCGCCCAACCGATGTGCCATGGGCGGTCATCTTTCCCGGGCAATCCGCGCAGGCCTGCGGACAAGCCGTCGGAGAGCTCTGCGCGCGGCATCCATCACAGCTCTACGAGGCCGCGCTCGAAGGCCTGATTTTGTTCATCGTTCTGGTTTGGCTCGCCTCTCGTTCAGCGTTCAAAGCACCCGGCACGCTGGCAGGCACATTCATGGCTGGGTACGGCCTGTCTCGGTTCATTGTGGAGTTTTTTCGCCAACCCGATGCGCAATTCGTAACCGAGGGCAATCCTTTGGGGCTGGCACTGCACATCGGTGGCTATGGTTTGACCATGGGTCAAATTCTCACACTGCCAATGATCGCGTTTGGCCTATGGCTCATCCAGCGGGCCAAGAGACACCCATGACTCCACTGCACGACATTCTGATCCGGCAAATCAGCCGGACAGGACCGATGACAATCGCTGAATACATGTCGGCCTGTCTCCTGCATCCCGAGCATGGCTACTACACCACCTCAGACCCGATCGGGCAGTCTGGCGATTTCACGACTGCCCCGGAAATCAGTCAGATGTTCGGTGAAATGATTGGGCTTGCGCTTGCGCAATGCTGGCTTGACCAAGACCGGCCCGCACCCTTTGTCTTGGCTGAGTTGGGCCCCGGTCACGGCACCCTCATGGCAGACATTCTGCGTGTTACGGCCGCCGTGCCCGGTTTTCACGATGCGCTGCACCTTTACCTGCTCGAAGCCTCTGGGACCTTGCGAGCGGTTCAGGAAAAAACGCTGTCTGCGCAAAAACCAACCTGGGTGTCCGACCTGCAGGATTTGCCAGATCTTCCCATGTTTCTGGTCGCCAACGAATTTCTGGACGCGCTTCCAATTCGTCAGTTTCAACGAGATGATCATGGATGGCGCGAACGGGTCATTGGCGTGAAGGACGGCGCGCTGACGCTCGGGCTGACCGATGCCGCACCGCATGCTGCCCTCGACCACCGGCTTGAAGACACCGCCACGGGACAAATCGTCGAAACCTGCGCACCGGCGCAGAATATCGCAGCCGCGATTGGCCAGCACATCGCTGCACAGGGCGGCGTCGCATTTATGATCGACTATGGGGATTGGCGATCCATCGGTGATACGTTTCAGGCGCTATACCAGCATCAACCAACCGATCCGTTCAAAGAGCCGGGAAAGGCCGATCTCACAGCGCATGTCGATTTCGAAGCCATTGCCAAGGCGGCAGAACCCGCCGCGCATTCAGCCATGACAACACAAGGCGTGTTCCTTGAACGTCTTGGCATCACGGCGCGTGCGCAGGCGCTCGCCAAAAATCTGGCCGGAACCGCGCTTGAATCGCATATCGCAGCACATCGACGGTTGACGCATCCGCAGGAAATGGGTTCGCTGTTCAAGACGCTCGCGCTGTTTCCAAAGGACAGCCCATTGCCACCCGGAGTCGACCCATGACACTGGAAATCATCACGGCTGACAGTCTGGGCGACATACGCCACGGCTTTTTCACGCGGCGCGGCGGCGCGTCTTCTGGCGTGTTTCAGGGTTTGAATTGCGGCCCGGGCTCATCAGATCAGACCGATGTGGTTGCAATCAACCGTGCTCGGGTTGCCGAAGCCATGGAAGTCGCGCCCGATCATCTGGTCACGGTTCATCAGGTGCATTCGCCTGATGTGGTGACCGTAACGGCGCCCATCGTAGGCGACCGCCCCAAGGCTGACGCGCTCGTAACCGCGACACCGGGGATTGCGCTTGCGATCCTGACGGCAGACTGCCAGCCGGTTCTGTTCGCCGACAGGGACGCTGGCGTGATCGGTGCGGCCCACGCAGGCTGGCGCGGCGCGCAATTGGGCGTTTTGGAAGCAACCGTAGACGCCATGGTTGCGATCGGCGCGAACCGGGAGAGCATTCATGCAGTTATCGGGCCGTCGATCAGTCAAAGAGCCTATGAAGTGGGCCCTGAATTCCTAGAGGCATTTCTGGACCTCGACGGCGAAAACGGCCGCTTTTTTGCCGGTGGCACCGGCGACCGTGTTCAATTTGATCTGCCGGCCTTTGGATTGCATTGCCTGCGACAGGCCGGCGTCAGCGCGGAATGGACACGCCATTGCACCTATTCTGATCCAGACAGGTTCTTTTCCTACCGACGTTCGACGCATGCCAAAGAAGCCGACTATGGCCGCCTGATTTCAACCATCCGGCTTTAGCGCTCGCCCCAAAACAAACGTCACCTTTCCGCAGTATTGTCCCCGCTCTGTCACAAGTGCGCCCTATTTGAAGTCGACATTCACAATCAAAGAACATGAATGTCGGCCAAGTGCGCCGGGGCAGGAGCAAAACAATGAAAACCCGTTTCATCAAGTCGATCACTGAGAATGCGAAACAGTCGACACCAGCGATGCCTTGGGCGCGCGGTGCACGCCGGGCCGAATTCATTGCCAAGCGCGACAGCGCCCCTCAGCCCGTCCGCCGCACAGCCTGATTGAACGGTAGACCAAAACGGCAATTACACGCCTTCCGATTCGAGTCGTCACGTTTGGCCATCTGCCCAAATGTGGCGTTTTCGTTTTCCATTGGTGAACAATTTACCAAAATCAAAATCATTGAGGCCTCGATACTACTAAAATTGACATCAATTTTGACGTAGCAGAGGCATTCCGGCTTTATAGACCCAACGACACGCAATCGTCCTTTCGTCGTTGTTGGTGGGGGCCAGCACGGATGTGACCAACCCAAAGGGTGTTCACATGGCCAGCCTTCAGCCAGGCTTTGACAGAGCCGATCATACGCTTTCGCTTCGGGTTCCGAGACCGGAATCGCCTATGAATGACGGCGGAGCGCCGGGCAAAGTATCCCTGATGCGCAAGTATGAGATCGCGGCGCTCATGCCGAACCTCTCAATTGTCAGTAAATCGCACGTCGCGCCAGCAACCCAGTTGTTCGAGGAATGCGCCGCTGCATTTGCGCGGGGCACATTGATTCCCACCGTTCGCGGCCCCGTCGCCATCGAAGACCTATTGCCCGGCGACTACATCGAGACCGCGCAGGGTTCAGAGCCCGTGACTTGGATCGGTTCTACCACCTATATCCCCGGTCGCAGCGATGACGGCACCACGCTGACCCACCTGACCCGCATCACCACCGATGCCTGTGGCCTGGGCAAGCCGGCGATGGATCTCATGGTTGGCCCCGCCGCGCGGCACACGGTTCGGCATTCAAAACTGACCCGTCTTCTGGGCCAAGAGGCCGTTCTGGCACCAATTACCGACTACGCCGATGGCGACCGGTTTGTTCAGGTCACGCCCGGCGGTACCGTTCAGCTCTACCATCTGATGGTTCGCCAACACACGACGCTGAACATTGGCGGCATCGAGATGGAAACCTACCATCCCGGGAAATCCGCCAGCCAATTGGTCGGCAACAACATGCGCGCCCTGTTCCTATCGCTCTTCCCTAACATCGAAGGGCTGGAGGATTTCGGTCAGGTCAGCATGACCCGTACAACACGCGAGGTGATCGACAGCTTGATCGATACATAGCGCATATTATCCAAGACACATGTTTTCGTTGGTCCTCTCCAGACCAATTTTTGTGTACATGGTAACGCCCCGCTTAGCAGTCGTGAGCCTGCTTTGCGGGGTTTTTATTTGCATGAGATGGGTATGGACCTATTCGGCGGCCAATCTTTGATCGCGCGCGCCCATCGCCGCAATTTCCAGAATAACCCCGCGCAAAAGCTTGCGTACCGCGTGAAAATCCTTGTTGGGCTTGATCGCGGCCTCATCCATATAGATCGAACGATCGATTTCGATCTGGATGGCGTGCTGATTGCGTGACGGCCTACCGTATTGCTGCGTCGTGTAAGCCCCGGCAAACGGTGTATTCCGCGCCACGATGAAACCAGCTGAGGCAAAAGCCGCCTCGACGCGATCCACCAAAAGCCCGGAGGCCGAAGCGCCAAACCTATCGCCGATAACGATCTGTGGTCTAGGAGCTGATCCACCCCCCGTTTCCAACGCTTCGCGCGGCATGGAATGGCAGTCGATCAGAACGGCCTCACCAAAAGATTCGCGGGATCGATTCAGCAATTCCTGCAATTTGGCGTGATACGGAACCCAAATCTGTGCAAGCCGCTGGTCTGCTTCCACGCGCGGCAGCTTGCCTCGGTAAATCGCCTTTCCGCCCGCCACAACGCGAGGAACGACGCCAAGCCCACTGGCCACGCGCGGATTATGCCCACTGCGGCGCACGCCTTCGATCAGTGCGGGGTCAAGTTCATCCATCGCTCTGTTCAGATCGACATAGGCACGCGGCGCGCTGGCACGCAGTAGCGGCGCGCCAAACTGGGGGGCGCAGTCGAACAAGCGGTCTACAAAAGCATCCTCAGAGGTGCGAATGGATCGTTCGTCCAGAACCGTCTTGCGCATGAATGTCCAAGGGTAATCCCGCCCCGAATGGGGCGAGGCAAACACCACGCAAGAGGTCAGATCCTCTGGCTCGTGAAGATGATATGAAACCTTTGGCATTCACCAGTCCTTGTTGCATAGAACATAGACCGATTTTATCCTTTTCCAAAAGCCCTTGATCCCGGTTTCGACTCCTTTTATAGACCGCTCACCGGCGCGGTTTTCCGCGCCCCTTTTCTTGGGGCGTATGACAACCGCATCGGCCATACGGGCGATTAGCTCAGCGGTAGAGCACTTCGTTGACATCGAAGGGGTCACTGGTTCGATCCCAGTATCGCCCACCATGGAATTCACCGCCTCAGGCCTTGCGCCTTTGGCAAAACGCAACGCAAAGGCGCTCGCGCGCCGTGAGATGAAGGAGAGGCACCATGAAGGTTGCAAACTCGCTCCGCTCGCTCAAGAAGCGCCACCGCGATTGCCGCGTTGTGCGCCGCAAGGGCCGCGTCTACGTGATCAACAAGACCCAGCGTCGTTTCAAAGCACGCCAGGGCTGATACCAGACGCCCTGCGGCGTTTCGGATCATCGGATCATCAAAAGGCCACCCCAGGCGGGTGGCCTTTTGTTTTGCCCTGACAATTGCGCCCATCCGGCGGGCCTTAGGCCACGGCCATTGGAACCCTGTGCCCTTCGCTCCATTGCCTTGGTGACTGGCCATAGAGACGCTTGAACTCTCGGCTGAACTGAGACGGGCTGATATACCCCACATCCGTTGCTGCCTCGTTCACCGTCATCCCTGCGGCGATTTTCATGGCCGCATTGTTCAGGCGCATCGTTTTTACGAACTGAATTGGCGACATTGTCGTGACTTGCTTGAATTTTCGATGAAAGACGGCCCGGCTCATTCCGGCCCGCGCGGCCATTTCGTCGATCGAGATTGCTGCACCCAGATTGCCAGAGACATGCGCTATGGATCTCGCGATGGCATTTCCGGCGCCAAAAGCCTGCCGCGCGAATGAACCTGCCTCGCCCTTCAGGATGGCGTAGTGCAATTCACGCAGACGCAAGGCCCCCAACACGGCGCTGTCCATTTCGCTTTGCCCCAACTTCAACAGTCTCAGCAATGCGTCCGTAAACTCTGCATCCCAGGCCGCCAGTTTGATACCCTGCACATTGGACACACTGCGATCCTGAACCATGCTGCCAACAGCATTTTCCATTTCGATCGAGAGCTCAGACATTATGCGCGCATCAAGCGACACAAATACCCCATACAAAGGGTTTTCAGCCGAAGCCGTAGGGGTGCCCGCTTTGACCGGCATGGACATTGGGCAGCACAGGTAGTGCCTGTTGTCATAGACAAAGCGTTCCCCATCCAGAATGGCCTCTTTGGAACCGCTGACGATTGCGACAACACAAGGTTCGTAGACCGCCGGAACACAAGGGATCGACTGGGTGGCGCGGAAAACCTGCACGCCCTTCACGCCGGTTTCTATCAATCCATCTTCGGAGATCCGGGATGCGATAATGTTTTTGATCTGCTGCATGCTCATGGCGACACATTAAAAGGGGGCAACACGCATACTCAACCCACATGAGACAATCAGGCAAGTATTCACGACGATCTCGCCTATTTTCCACTTTCTTTGAGACTTATTTCCATTCCAGCACAAACAATCACTGCACAAATCGATGCATTGCTATGAAAGGAACATTGAAATGAAGGATACACAGTTTGGGCCCACCGGCTGGACACCTGATCGTCTCGGCTCTCTTTCTGGAAAGACATATTTGATCACTGGCGCCAATGCCGGTGCAGGGTTTCAGGCAAGCCGCATCTTTCTGTCCAAGGGGGCAAAAGTAATCATGCTGAACAGAAGCGCTGAAAAGTCGGTTGTCGCCATCAAATCGCTCAAGCAAGAGTTCGGCCCTTCCGCACAGGTCAACTTCATCAAGATGGACCTTGCTGACTTGAGCAGTGTGCGCGAGGCCGCCGCAAAGGTGCTGGAAACGGTTCCGCACATCGATGCCCTGATTTGCAACGCCGCAATCGCGCAGGTGCCAGAACAGAAATTCACCAAGGACGGGTTCGAAAGCCAGCTAGGCACCAACCACTACGGCCATTTTGTTCTGTGTGGGATGCTGTTTGATCGCCTTGAGGAATCACGTGGTCGGATCGTCGTAGTGGCAAGTCTGGGATACAAAATGGGGCTCAGGACTATCCAGTTCGATGACATGAACTGGGACAAGAATTACAGCGCCAACCCCGCCTACAGCCAAAGCAAGCTGGCGCAAATGATGTTCGCCTATGAGCTTCAGGACAAAATCAACGCAAATCAAAAGTCGGTTGAAGTCTACGTTTGCCACCCCGGTTCATCCGCCACATCGCTCATCAGCACCAGCGGTGGCCTCATGACACGCGTGGCGTTTTATTTGATGTCGTTGTCGCCCATGGTGCAATCCGCGGAAAAAGGTTCCTACCCCGAAGTCATGTGTGCCACGGAAAACGGACTGGAACAGCGGGCGCTCTATGGCCCCACGGGCCGTATGGAATGGGTTGGACCTGTGGGCAAAGGGACGCTAGAGCCCCATGCCTATGACAAGTCAGTCATGGAAAAGCTGTGGGTCATTTCCCAAAAGGAAACCGGTTTCGAATGGGCGTTTTGAAGCTTCGCCTCGTCAATCAGTCGTTTTGATCGACCCCAAGGGCCGGCAAGATGTCGAGGATGGACAGCCCCTTCATGTTGTCTTTTTTGAACCGCCCTGCCGTAACCAGTTGTGCGTAGCCGTGCACAAGACTCCAAAGCGCTACCTGCCCCTTACCATTCATTTCATCGACCGTACCTTGGTGCCAACCCAGGCCGGTTGAAATGTCAGCCAGAACCACGAAACAGGCCCCGACCTGACGCATAAGGTCGGGATCATCATTCACAAAGCGGTCACGCGAAAACATCAGCTCGTAGAGCGACGGGTTTTGCTCGGCAAAAGCGATGTAGCCCAAGAGCGCTGTTTTGCGCCGTCGATCGCGATCGGCATCAGCGGGCAAATCAGCAGTCATCATTTGAGCCAGCTCTGAATAGCCCTGTGTGACAATCGCCGTCAGCAGACCCGCCATATTGCCAAAATGGTTCTTTGGAGCCGTATGGCTGACACCGACAACCTCGGCGCATTTGCGCAATGACAGCCCGGTCAGGCCGTCCCGCTCCAAGAGACGGCGCGCCGCGTCGAGGAAAGCCTCTCGGAGGTTGCCATGATGATAACTGCGCTCTGCTTCCACGGATTCTTCTCCTCAATGTTTCCACTGTAAATTTCTGCTTGACCACACGCAAGCCCAGGAATATTTAATATTTCCACTGGAAACATTACCGGAGCGCAAAAATGAAAAAGCTAGTTGTTTGGGTGTTATCGATAATCGCTTTGGCTGTTGCGGCCGGCGCCTTTGTCTGGTTCGCCAATCCCTTTGATATGCGGAACAATCTGCTGGTCAGCCAAATTGTAAAAATGCGGGTTGCACCGGCACGTTTGGAAAACCCCAAGGATCCCGGTGACTACGGCATGGTCTTCAAAGATGTGGATATCATGACTGCGGACAACGTGCGCCTGAGCGCATGGGAAATCGCCAGCCCCTCACCTTCTGACAAGACGGTAGTCGTGAACCACCCTCTCACAACAACGCGCTATGGTTCCGAAAGCGGCCTCGACGGCGTCGCGGCTGAATTCCTGCCTATGGTCAAACACCTGCATAACGCCGGATACAACATCGTTATGTACGACCACCGCGGACAGGGGGACAGCGACGGCGGCATTGGTTCAGCTGCGGTTGGCACCGAGGCACCCGTAGGCGCAGGCGTCACCGAATGGCAGGACGTGGCTGCATCCCTTCGGTATGTGCTGGCTCACCCGGATTTTGCCGACGACGAGATTGTGTTTCTCAGCCAGTGCATGGGGGCCAACGCAACCTTCCTTGCATGGAAGAACGAGCCAGAGTTGTTTGCCAACCCGCAGATCAAGGGACTAATCGCGAACCAGCCGACATTGTCATACAACATGACCGATCGGTTCATTCGCGCAAAAACCGGATTTGATCTGGTGGATCGGGTTCTGGATGCACAACGCGAAAAATACGGGTTCGGATTTGCTGAAGCGTTGGACTACATCCCAAGCCTGACCGTGCCGGTGCTGTATGCGCAGGTCGAAAAAGACGTCTACACGTTCAACGACGCGACTGGACAAAACGATATCCAAGAGATCATGAACGCAACCCCTACGCCACATGACATTGTTTGGATCGGACCAGAGCAAGAGACGCCATTTGGCACGGGCCAGCGCTTTGACGGATACCAGTTTTTCAACAAGCATCCTGAAGCGCTGCTGGAATTCCTGGCCAAACACACAAGCTGACGCAGCCAAGATCGATCCCGTCCCAAGCGGCGGGGTCGATCCATTGTTTTTCGAGGAAACGAAACTGACGCCTTTCACCCCGCGATTATGCGGATCGGCTCAGACGCTCTTCCAGAATGTCAAAAGGAACACCGGGCTCGTCCTTGGCGCCGCGGATAACCAGCGAGGTCTTCACACTCGCCACGTTTGGCGCCGATGTTAGCTGGCCGGTCAAAAACGACTGGAAGGTGCTCAGATCAGGCGCGACACATTTCAAAATGAAATCCACCTCGCCGTTGAGCATGTGGCATTCGCGAACCAATGGCCAACCTTCACAGCGTTCTTCAAAGGCTTTGAGATCGGATTCAGCCTGACTCTGAAGTCCGACCATAGCAAACACCTGCACCTCGAAACCCAGTTCGCGGGCCTCGACATCAGCGTGATACCCTTTGATGAAACCTTGCTCTTCGAGGGCCCGCACACGGCGCAAACATGGTGGAGCCGAAATGCCAACGCGCTTGGCCAACTCAACGTTGGTCATGCGTCCATCTGCCTGCAGTTCTGCCAAGATCTTGCGATCTATCGGATCAAGCCTGTGCGCTCCCATGGCACCCCCCTATCGATGCCGGTTAATTACACCACGCATCCTGAGTGCGCAATAATATTTCAACACAGCGCAAGAATCTTGTCAGGAGGTCCATCTGATCGCAACTGCGTCATCTGTTGCTTTCACCCCTTTCGACTGCGGGCCAGCGGGTTTATATCGGTTTCCCAAACATGACGCCAAAGGTCAGGAGACATCGCATGTCCGACACCCGCCACACTAAGGTTCTCATCATCGGTTCTGGCCCTGCTGGGTACACCGCCGGAGTTTATGCTTCGCGCGCGATGCTGGATCCGATTCTGGTTCAGGGGCTGGAACCGGGCGGTCAGTTGACCACGACAACCGAAGTTGAGAACTGGCCCGGCGACACCGAGGTCCAAGGCCCCGACCTGATGGTCCGGATGGAAGCCCACGCCCGCGCCATGGGCTGTGAAATCATCGGCGACATCATCAGCAAGGTCGATTTCGATCAACGTCCCTTTGTGGCCCACTCCGACAGCGGAACTACATACACCGCCGATGCCATCATTCTTGCAACGGGTGCCCGTGCCAAATGGCTGGGGCTGCCTTCGGAAGAAGCGTTCAAAGGCTTTGGTGTTTCTGCCTGTGCGACCTGCGACGGCTTTTTCTATCGAGGCAAGGAAATCGTCGTGATTGGCGGCGGCAACACCGCCGTCGAAGAAGCGCTGTTCCTGACCAACTTCGCCTCCAAGGTGACCCTGATCCACCGCCGCGATGAGCTGCGCGCCGAAAAAATCCTCCAAGATCGTCTGTTCAAGAACCCCAAGATCGAACCGCTGTGGTTCCACCAACTCGAAGAAGTGGTGGGAGACGAAATGCCAAAAGGCGTGACCGGCGTAAAAGTACGCAACGTGCAAACCGACGAGATCAGCGAAATCCCCTGTGCCGGTGTCTTTGTCGCGATTGGCCACGCACCAGCCAATGAGCTGGTCAAGGACGTGCTGGAAACCCATATGGGCGGCTATGTCGTGACCAAGCCCGACAGCACCGAAACCTCGATCCCGGGCGTCTTTGCCGCGGGTGACCTGACCGACCACAAGTATCGTCAGGCAGTCACTTCGGCAGGCATGGGCTGCATGGCGGCGCTGGAGGCTGAACGCTGGCTGGCCGAACAGGAATAGCGGAAGCCCCCGACCCAAGGGCTTTCAGCTAACACATTCAGCATGCGCTACGGTGGACGGGAAATCACTGCCGACTTTGACCACTGGGCATTAGCCATGGGCATCACTGTCGTCTGATCAACCCGCCACCCGGACGGCGCCCCAAGCTACGATCTGGTCGACCTTTGCCGTCTGGTCAGACAAAGCCTTGCACAAATCGCAACGCGGCTTTTCGGCAACAAGACGCCCATTCGCAATGGCTGGGGGTTTTCTGCACGCGCACAATATGTGATGTGTTCAGCGCTGAACACACTTTGAGTCGCCTGATGAACGCGCAACATGCAATCGCCAATCTGCCGGAAGAGGATGACCTCTTCTTGCTTCTGCGCCAACTGGACGTTGCGCCGGAAGCATCGCAGCGTGCGACAGCCGAAGCCTTGGGAATATCTCTTGGCCGGTTGAATGCCTACCTGCGCGCAGCAACAGAGGCAGGCCTCGTCAGCAAAACACAACGTGCCGGACCAGACAAAAGACAGCGCTTTGCCTATGCGCTGACACTGGCTGGGGCACGTGAAAAAGCCAAACTCGTGGACGCGTTTCTGGCTCGGAAATTTGCCGAGTACGACGCGCTTCACGCTGAACTCACCGGAACATCCAGCAAATTTGTCCCCATCAAGCATAGGACTGAACTCGTGCAAAACAATCTTGCCCCCATCCCAGAGCTCTACGTCTCTTATGAGAGCGCCCAAAAACTCAAGGTCGAGGCAGCTGACCTGACATCGCATGACCTGACACCCCGTCAGATCTGTGATCTGGAACTGCTGATGAACGGCGGCTTCAACCCGCTCAAGGGCTTCCTGTCCGAAGAAGACTACAACGGCGTTGTCGAAGACATGCGTCTGGCCGATGGCACACTCTGGCCGATGCCAATCACATTGGACGTGAACGACAAATTTGCTGACTCTGTTGAACTGGGTCAGGATATTGCCCTGCGCGATCAGGAAGGCGTCATTCTGGCGACCATGACTGTCACCGACAAATGGGTACCAAACAAAGCGCGCGAGGCCGAGAAAGTCTTTGGCGCCGACGACGATGCGCACCCAGCGGTAAACTACCTGCACAACCACGCCGGAAGCGTCTATCTGGGCGGACCGGTCACAGGCATCCAGCAGCCAGTTCACTATGATTTCCGCGCCCGTCGGGACACACCGAACGAACTGCGTTCCTATTTCCGTAAACTGGGCTGGCGCAAAGTGGTTGCCTTCCAGACACGCAACCCATTGCACCGCGCGCACCAGGAACTGACCTTCCGCGCCGCAAAGGAAGCACAGGCAAACCTGCTGATTCACCCGATCGTTGGCATGACCAAGCCGGGCGACGTCGATCACTTCACCCGCGTTCGTTGCTACGAAGCCGTTCTGGACAAGTACCCGGCCTCGACCACAACAATGTCTCTGCTGAACCTCGCTATGCGTATGGCCGGTCCACGTGAGGCCGTCTGGCACGGGTTGATCCGCGCCAACCACGGCTGCACCCACTTTATCGTTGGCCGCGACCACGCCGGTCCCGGCAAGAACTCGGCTGGTGAGGATTTCTACGGTCCTTATGACGCGCAGGATCTGTACCGCGCCCATCAGTCCGAAATCGGCTGTGAAATGGTTGACTTCAAGCACATGGTCTATGTGCAGGAACGCGCCCAATACGAACCGGCAGACGAGATCAAGGACAAGGACAATGTCACGATCCTGAACATCTCGGGCACCGAGCTGCGTCGTCGTCTGGCCGAAGGCCTCGAAATCCCTGAGTGGTTCTCGTTCCCTGAAGTCGTCAAGGAACTGCGCCGCACCAAGCCGCCGCGCAGCCAGCAAGGCTTCACCGTGTTCTTCACTGGCTTCTCGGGTTCCGGCAAGTCCACCATCGCAAACGCGCTGATGGTCAAGCTGATGGAAATGGGTGGGCGTCCTGTTACGCTTCTGGATGGCGACATCGTGCGAAAGAACCTCAGCTCGGAGCTGGGCTTTAGCAAAGAGCACCGCGATCTGAACATTCGCCGTATCGGCTATGTTGCATCCGAGATCACCAAAAACGGTGGTATCGCGATCTGTGCCCCGATCGCGCCATATGCAACCACACGCCGTGCGGTGCGCGAAGACATCGAACAGTACGGTGCTTTCGTCGAAGTGCACGTCGCGACCTCGATCGAGGAATGCGAACGCCGGGACCGCAAGGGTCTCTACAAGCTGGCACGCGAAGGCAAGATCAAGGAGTTCACAGGCATCTCCGATCCATACGATGTGCCACAGAACCCTGAGCTGAGCGTGGAAACCGAGAACGTGGACGTGGACAACTGCGCCCATCAGGTGATCCTCAAGCTCGAAAGCATGGGCCTGATTGCAGCGGAGTAATCCCGCGCACTTGCACTGAATCGGAAAGGCCGGGGTTTCCCCGGCCTTTTTTCATGCGGCCATACGTTTGGAAACGGTTGCGTATGTGGTCGCGTTTCGGCCCAATGCGACAACCAATCCATATGCAGACGGCCCACGGTTCACCCTATGCAAACAGTCATTTCCCTGACCTCCATTCCACCACGATTTGGCGGATTGAAGCCAGTTTTGCTCAGCCTGCTGTCTCAGGGTGCCGATATTGTCTGCCTTACCGTACCACACCGGTACGACCGATTTGCCGGCAGCTTTGAGCTGCCGGATTTACCCAGCGGCATAACAGTACTGCACAGCGACATTGATCACGGACCAGCCACCAAACTGCTGCCTGCGTTGCGGGCCTTTCCAAAGGCGCAGATCGCTGTTTGCGATGATGATTGCGTCTACGGCGCGGGCTGGCTTGACGCATTGCTTGGGTCCGGCCAACACGGCAACGCTGTGACGGGTCAAGGCTGGTCGGTTACCCGGCTAAAAAGGAGCGGCGCGCTGCCCCCGAACACCGATGTGGCGCAGGGCTTTTCCGGCATTCTGACCTGTGCTGACCATTTCGACGAAGACATCTTTCACATTCCCGAACCGGCGTGGCCCGTGGATGACATCTGGATTTCTGCACAGCTCGCTCGACGCGGTATTTCGCTGCTTCCCTGCCCCGCGGCACGCCAATGCGTGACACCGCTGGACGCGCCCAAAGGATTGCAAGACGAACGTTTTGGCGGGCACAGCCGCGCAAGCCTGAATGAAGCCTGCGCAAGCTTTGTTCATGCCCGATACGGGATCTGGCCAACCAAGGACAAGTCTTGAAATCAGTGCACGGTCACCGGCGCAAAATCATTCTGCCGCGCGAGCGAAAAGGCCATGGCACGATCCTTTACGAGGGCCAACCGCTGGCCGTCCGCATCGTGAACAGCATAGAGCGTTTTCAGCCCGCCAATCTGGGCGCGGACGTCTTCGGGTAGATCGCCGGCATCCACGGGGCGGACATATACGATCCGCGCCTCTTCGGTGGCGTGCATGTCATATTCAGTATTCATGGCATTACCCTTTCTTGATCCGAATGGTTTGAACGACGGTTTCCGGTCTGCTGATTGTGAGATCAACGTGCAGCAAACCGTTCTCGATCAGCGCATCTCCAACTTCGACACCATCCGCCAGAACAAAGCTGCGCTGGAACTGACGAGACGCGATACCGCGATGCAGGAACACCCGGTCCCCACCGTCATCACGCTGACGTCCACGAATTACCAACTGCCTGTCTTCGACAGTGATCGACAGATCGCTCTCAGCAAAACCGGCGACAGCCAAGGTGATGCGATAGGAATGATCCGAAGTTTGTTCGATATTGAAAGGAGGGTAGCCTTCCGAGGATTTCGCCGTGCGTTCCAGCAGGCGCTCCAACTGTTCAAACCCAAGCATATGTGGGTAAGACCCCAAGGTCATTTTTGTCATCGACACGTCCTAATCTAAGCGACCGTCACATCCGCGGCCCCGAAAAGGCGACCCGGATAGTTAAAATATGGGAATTCTCTGCGATGCGTGCAAGAGCTTTGCGAAAAAGCAAAAGAATCTGTATGTTGAGAGTCCGCCACTCAACGACAAAGGGCTCCGGATGAACGCGCCAACCGATATCTCAATGAAGACGGAAGAGGTTTTGCGCGTGGAGCTCGAGGTGTTCCGCAGCGAGCATCGTGATCTGGACGATGCAATTCGGGCCCTGCAGGAAACCGGACGGGCCGATCAGATCACGTTGCAGCGCCTGAAAAAGAAAAAGTTGCGCCTGAAAGACATCATCGCCGTGATCGAAGACCGCCTGACGCCAGACATCATCGCCTGAAAGCCGCTTCAAGTTCTGTGGTTGGTGCTGATTCATTGTACTCAGCCCGGATGATCATGCAGAGGCGGCAAAATAGACCTAGCCGTGCCTGAGCGGCCACTGGACGCCTTTCGCAAAATTTTCTTCAAATGACTGGCGGCCAACCGATCAACTCGGACATCTTGCAAGCAAAAGGCTGAAAAGGTGGCCGGGGCGATACAATCACGTCGGCTCGCTCAAAATAACTGCCGGGCAAGATTGCTCCACCCGGTAAGATAGGGTTATGTAGCCGCTCGTTTTGGCAGGAGCGCGACATGCAGCAGGTTTCAGTAGGCATCATCATGGGTAGCCAGTCGGATTGGCCGACAATGCAAGAGGCCGCCGATGTGCTTGATGAATTGGGCGTTCCGTACGAAGCAAAGATCGTATCGGCCCATCGGACCCCGGACCGGCTTTGGGAATACGGAAAAACCGCTGTTGATCGGGGATTGCAGGTGATCATCGCAGGCGCAGGGGGCGCGGCCCATCTGCCGGGTATGATGGCCTCAAAGACCCGCGTTCCTGTAATCGGTGTTCCCGTTCAAACCAAAGCACTGTCCGGCGTCGATAGCCTCTATTCCATATTGCAAATGCCGCGCGGTTTTCCTGTTGCAACGATGGCGATCGGTGCGGCCGGCGCCAAGAATGCCGGCTTGATGGCAGCGGGCATTCTGGCCCTTCAGGATGCAGAACTCGCAGCCCGTCTGGACGCTTGGCGCACGGCCTTGTCAGCCTCTATCGCTGAAGAACCCGATCGAGGCTGATCAACAGCCGCTTTTATCGTTCTTGTTGAATGCTCTCGATGTATTCGAGCAACGCCACCAGTTTGCGCGGCGTCGGCGTTTGCAAACCATCACCGGAGTCGAATGGAACGAGATCGCCGCTGAGCAAATCACCGAACTCAGGCATGCCGGGGCCGGACATATCTGATTTTGCATAGCCGTCGATGGTCGACATCACCTTCGCTCTTGGAAAGCTGTCGCCGTTCCGCAAGGCGATCAGTGTCAGATCGGCTGGGGCTTTGGCCATACCGCGCGCCAATTCCCCATCCCCTTTTCCATTTGCACCATGACAGACAGCGCAATTCTCCATGAACAAGCCCTGACCATCCTGTGCAACAGGCATCTCTGCTTCCATGCATCCGGCCAAGGCCAGCATTCCTGCGGCGCCAGCGGCCGCAACGATATATCCGTGCATTGGTCTGCTCCTTCTGCTTCGCATCTTGGTGACAAGCGCTGCGCTGACGCGCAAGCCCTATTCACTAGCGCTGGATGTTCTCAAGGTGCCGCGCGATCGCAACCAGCGCCTTTGGTGTTTGCACGGTTGTGCCATCAGCCCTTTCGTAGTCGATCATGGGGCCTTCCAAAACCGGGCCGAACTCTGGCATCAAACCACGGTGAAAGCGGCCGGGGTAGCCATAAATCTGCGTCATGACACTGTCGCGCGGGAATTGACCACCCGCGGAGCGCGACAAAAGGGTCAGATCAGCCGGAGCGACTGGCAATTGCGGCGCCAACGCGCCGTCTCCGCGCCCACCCGTTCCATGGCAAGCGGCGCAATGTTGCGCGAACAAAGCTCTTCCGTTGTCGGTTTGGCTGTCCTGCAAACTCTGTTCTGCACAGCCGGACGCTAGCACGAGATACCCGATCACCATGTACTTCATTTCTGCTCCTGTTCGTATTTCGCAGGACCAGTGTGACGCGCAAAGCGATGCACGCCTTGATTTGTATCATATGCAGGTGACAGCCAAGGCCACGCGCGTCATGCTGGGCACACTGCAATGGATCTGAGGGAACAGGATGCGGGTCGAAGACGCACAAACTCTGCTGCACGACAATTTCGCACCTTGGGTGCTGGCACTCAAACCACGCATTTCTGCGCTGGATCAATCTGGCGCCACTTTGGAAATTCCGATCACCCCAGACATCGCGCGTGTTGGCAACATCGTCTGTGGCCAAGCGCTCGCTACGTTGGCCGACACCTCGATGGTCTTTGCTTGTATTGGGCATCTCGATGCATTCCAGCCCGTTGCCACAACCAATCTGGAAACCCGCTTCCTGACCGCCGCGCGAGGTGATCTGGTTCGCTGCGAAGCGCGTGTGATCCGCGCCGGCCGCGCTCTCATGTTTGCTGAGGCAAGACTATTCAGCGACCCTTCGGGCAAAGAAGTGGCTGCCGCCAGCGCTACCTTCTTCGTGCCTCCCTCAAGCAACTGATCGGGAAGACTCATGGCTCATTACGCTGTCATCATGTTGCTGGCCGGCATCGGGATTCCCCTGCTGGCCGCGCTCAATGCTGCCCTTGGGATCAAGCTTGGATCGCCCATGGCAGCGGCCATGATCTTGTTTTGTGTCGCGTTGACAGCCAGCGCGCTGGTCTGGGTCGGCACCGGGGCGCAGGGCATGACCAAGTTGGGGACAGCACCCAAACATCTGTATCTGGGCGGACTGCTGGTTGCGTTTTATGTGCTCTCGGTGACGATCATTGCCCCACGGTTCGGAGTGGGGAATGCCGTTTTCTTCGTCCTTCTTGGCCAATTGATCAGCGCCGCTGCCATCGATCATTTCGGCCTGTTCGGGGCACGCATCAGTCCACTCAGCCTGACCCGGGCAACGGGCATTGCTGTCATGGCAGTTGGTGTCTGGATCACGCAGCGCGCGTGATCCGTCAGGCTGACACGTCTAGTTCAGTCGAAGACCACTGATTGAGGCCATGATCCTGCTATTGGTGTCATCGCTATCACCCGAAACAGCCAAACCAACCAATGCCGGGGCCTGACCACCAAAGGCGCGTTTGAAATCCTTGGCAAGATCGACGTTTTCGTTTGCATTGCCGTTCCCTGAAGGCCGCAAGACAACCGTCTTGCCCCGCGCGCCCAGATAAGGGCTGGGCAAGACCGCCCCTCGTTTGTGGGCGCCGCCCCAGACGTAGACCAGAACCCGTGCATTATCACTGCGCAACAACTGCCGGATATTGCCGCCCTGAACGCGCTGTGCCTCAGCCTCGGGCAAGAACACGAAATACATCGCAAGATTGCGGTCGTCGCCACCCTTGCGGGTCAGGTCGGTGGCCGGCACACCTTCTGACACGGACCACGACCACTGCGCCTTGTGCTTGGGCCAAAAGCTTTGTGGCAATGCGCGGTACGTCAGAGACACAGCGCCATCCGAGTCCACGCTAAGTGTATTGCCGCCATAGCCATAGCTGTTCCCGGAAAACAGCGAGAACCCCTGCTTTTTCCAATTCCTGTCAAACGCGACCGATCCTGCAGAAACGGCAGTGGCGGCAAGAGAGAAGCATAGGGCAACAGCCGTGGACAAACGAAAAGACATTACAGGCACTCCTTTGAATCGTAACAAAGAAGTAGCCTGTCTGTTTTTCCTCGGCACAAACGTTTGCGTGAACGGCCGTTACTGCCCGGCCAGCGCCAGCAGTTGATCCTGTACGGCCTGTGGCACCTCAACACTGTCTTCTGGTTGACGACCGCGACCGGGCATGCGGCACCCTTCGTCCTCACCCACAAAAGCCGCGAGTTGAGACAACCGTTCATGAAAGCCGCTGCTTTCGCTGGGATCGATCAGGATGAAATACTGCCCGATCTGATGCGGCTCTCCTTCCGGTGCTTTGAGCGGCTTGATATCGCGGCTCAGACGACCACCGCCCAAGCAGGATGCAAGGATCTCAGCCATGAGACCAAGACCCCAGCCCTTGTAGCCACCGGACGAGGTCAGCGACCCGCCCAGCGCCGCTTCGGGGTCGGTGGTGGCGTTGCCATCAGCATCGATTGCCCATCCCTCCGGAATGGTTTCGCCTGCCGCCTTGGCCATGGTTATCTTGCCCAGTGCAACGGTTGTCGTGGATTGATCGAACAGCATTGCCACGCCGCCCTGTCCGTCTGGCACCGCAAAAGAAATCGGGTTGGTTCCGATGACACGGGTTTTGCCGCCGGGCGGGGCTACAATGGGGGACGCATTGGTCAGGCCAAAAGCCAGCATTCCAGCTTTGGCTGCGGCTTCGGTGAAATAACCCAGTGCTGTACATGTGTGGGCATTATACAGTGCCACGCTTGCCATCCCAGTTTCGCGCGCCGCTTCCAAGCCCGCAGGAAGGGCCTGCGCAAAGGCGGTTTGTGCAAAACCTGCATCTGCATCCACACGGATTTCAGAAGCCCGCGCTCGGTTAACGACGGGGCGGGCTGTTCCGTTCACCCGACCAGACTCCAACTGAAGGCAGTAACTCTCGAGGTAATAGAGCCCGCAAATCCTGTTGCCTCGCGCCTCGGCCCAAGCGACGGCGCGCGCCATCTCGGCTGCGATCGCGGGCTCGGCGCCATGGCGCTCCAACGCAGCAACGGACAAGCGTTCAATTTCGGATACGGAAAGGATTGGCATGGACGCTCCTGATCGAGGCATTGTGATTGGGACGCTGAAACGCGCAAGGCCCGAGCGTATTGCCCGGGCCCTGTAGTCTCAAGTCTGAAAGCGTCAGGTTGCTGTCGTATCTACAAAGACAATGCGCTCGGCAGGGACTTCAGCCGTCAATCCGGTCAAGGTCACGACTGTACCTTCTGACAGTGTCAGTTCGACACCGTTGGCACCCACGACTTGCGAGGTGACTGTCGGCGCATCGCCGCCCGGATAACGGACCATCAGCATGTCTTCTGCTACGTTGAAATCCGTGATCGTGGCGTTGCCATCAATAAAGAAGCTGTCCGCATCCATACCGCCAGTGCCGACGTCCCCGGCATCAAGGTAGAGGGTGTCTTCTCCTGTACCGCCATCCAGCGTATCAGAATCCGTATCGCCTGGTGTGTTTGTTCCACCAAATAAAACGTCATTGCCTGCGCTGCCCTGCAAAAGGTCGGCGCCTGCGCCGCCTTCCAGAGTGTCATCGCCAAAGGCACCCTGAAGCGCATCGCCTTCAGTACCACCAAGCAAGACATCATCCCCCTCACCGCCGTTCAAGCTGTCAACGCCTGCGCCGCCTTCGAGAGTGTCCATACCCAGATCACCACTGAGTGTGTCATTATCCAGACCGCCAAACAACTGATCATCACCCGCGCCGCCCGAAATCGCATCCGCACCAGCGAACCCGTCGATAGTTTCGTTGCCATCAGTGCCCGTCAGCGTATCGGCATCCACCGACCCTGAGATGGTGTCGGAATCGCTACCCGTGGTATCGTCGCCGGTGCCAGTGGTATCATCGCCTGTGCCGGTTGTGTCGTCGCCTGTACCGGCGGTGTCGTCGCCCGTGCCAGTCGTGTCGTCACCTGTGCCTGTGGTGTCATCGCCCGTGCCGGTCGTGTCATCACCGGTGCCTGACGTATCATCGCCTTCATCATCCAAAGACGCAGGACCAAAGACTGCATCTAGAATACCCGCGCCAACAGCCTCTCCGCTTTCACCATCGACGGGGCCAAGGACATCTTCCAACGCATCTTCTGCGTTTTCGCGGAGTTCATCCAAACCTTCATCTGTTTCGGACGGAGCCGCAGCAATTGCCAGAAATGGCATTGCGCCAATCAACAGAATGATCAGTTCCATACCCATAGGTCACCTCATTAAACTTTGGGCAACGGCTATTCATCAATCGAGGAGAATTTGAGGCAAAATCGAGGAAATGGTGTCAATCGACAAAACCAATCGCCTAAAGCTCGGACAATTGGCCCTGATCCATTTTCAATTGGCGGTCCATTCGGGCGGCAAGCTCAAGGTTATGGGTCGCGATCAGAGCCGATAATCCGGTTTCCCGAACCAAGGCCATCAGCGCGTCAAAGACACGATCCGATGTTTTGGGATCAAGATTTCCTGTTGGTTCATCCGCGAGCAGAAGGCGGGGCGCATTGGCCATGGCCCGACAAAACGCGACACGCTGCTGTTCGCCTCCTGACAAGGCTGCCGGGCGATGGTCTGCACGCTCCGCGATGCCAACGCTGGTCAAAAGCTCTTGCGCGCGTGTTTTGGCAGCGCGCCTGGAAATGCCGTTGGCCAGTTGCGGCAGCATCACGTTCTCGAGCGCCGAGAATTCCGGTAGCAAATGATGGAACTGATAGACAAAACCGACCTTAGACCGCCGCGTTGCTGTACGGCGACGATCTGATCGCCCCTGCATTGCTTCACCACCGATTTCGACGCTTCCTTTGTCGGGTGCATCAAGCAGTCCGGCAATATGCAAAAGTGTCGACTTGCCCGCGCCGGACGGCGCAACCAGAGCCACGACTTCGCCACGGGCAACCGTCAGATCCACGCCGCGCAGCACATGCACTTCGTTCGGTTTGCCGGGATTGTAGGCTTTTTCGATTCCTGCCAGACGCAGCACTGGATCACTCATAGCGAAGCGCCTCCACCGGGTTCATGCGTGCCGCACGTCGCGCGGGAAAGATCGTTACGACAAACGAAAGACCCAACGACAGCGCAACAGCCGAGATGACGTCGGCCAGCTGCAATTTGGCAGGCAGCGCATAGATCCCGCGTATCGATGGATCCCAGACACCACCCCCCGAGAAGTAGTTCACCATCGCAAAAATCGGGTCGATATAGACTGCGAACAGACAGCCCAGGATCACGCCAGCCGCTGTACCAATAATGCCGGTGAACGCGCCGCATATGAAGAAGACCCGCAAGACGGCGCCTTCGGTCAATCCCATGGTTCTCAATATCCCGATATCGCGCCCCTTGTTTTTGACCAGCATGATCAAGCCCGACACGATGTTCATCGCAGCGATCAATACCAGCACTGACAAGATCACGAACATGACGTTGTCTTCGATATCCAGCGCACGCAGAAACCCGCCAGACGCATCGCGCCATGTCCAGATCAATGCGCCAGCCCCCGCCGCCTGCGCGATCGCAGTTTCAAACTTCTGAACCGCTTCGGGTTCTGTGATGATGACTTCGAGTTCGTCAGCGACGCCTTCTCGATTGAAATAAAGCTGGGCTTCTTCGAACGGCATATAGATCCGTGTTCTGTCGATATCGTATCGGCCCGCCGTAAAGATGTAGGTCACTTCATAGGCTTTGACCCTCGGACTGACCCCAAAGGCCGTCTTCACCCCGTTCGGCGAGATCAGCTTGACGCTGTCGCCCAAGCCTACCCCCAGCAGCTGCGCGACACCCGAACCCAATGCGATGCCTTGTTCGAACATTTCCAGACTGCCGCGCGCGGTATCAGGATCAGCCACGCGGCGGATACCGGCGAGATCATCTTTCGCAATGCCAAAGACCTCGACACCGGCATTGCGTTCATTGGCATTGGCCATGACCTGACCCTTGACCAATGGCGCAACGCGCTCGACGCCTTCGACTGTGCGTACACGATCCGCCATTGCCGTATAATCAGGCAATGTTCTTGTCTGGCGGCCCGCTTCGTCGGTGCGCTGCATATGATAAACGGTCACATGCGCGTTTGCGCCGAGGATCGTATCGACGAATTCAGCCCTGAAACCGGCGCGGACAGACAAGGTGGCGATCAGTGCGAACACGGCAAGCGCAATCCCGATCAAACTGATCCACGTCATCACGGACACGCCGCCCTCGGAACGACGGGCACCCAGATATCGCCAGGCGATCATCCATTCGTAAGGCGCGAAAGGCGCGGGAGAGGTGGCTTTGGGCATCATTGGCCTCTTGGATCATCCACGGGATCTGCTCATGGCGATAACTGGCCTTTTGCCCAGCGCGGGTCAAGTTATGGTTGAACCAAAGGCGGTTTTCAGCGCGAAAGTAGGAGTTTGGGATGCATATTCTGGTTATTGGTGCCAGCCGCGGAATCGGTAAGGCCGTTACACTGGCCGCTCTGGAGGCGGGCCATAGCGTTCGCGCGATGTCGCGGACTGCCGACACGATGGACCCGGCCCAAGGGCTTGAGCCCTTCGCGGGTGATGCGACCCGCGCAGCCGATCTGGAGAAAGCTTTGCAAGGCGTCGACGCGGTTGTCATGGCGCTTGGCATTCGGGAAACCGTCGCAATGCTCTGGAAAAAGGTGACGCTCTTTTCGGATGCGACCGCTGCATTGGTGCCCTTGATGGAACGCGATGGACCGTCGCGCCTGATCTGCATCACCGGAATTGGTGCGGGCGATAGCGCCCAATCCCTGTCGAGCGTTGAAAGGGTCGGACACAAGATCGTCTTTTCACAGCCTTATCGCGACAAAACCAAGCAAGAGCAGATCATCAAGGAATCTGCTCTGCGCTGGACACTCGTTCGGCCAACAGTTCTGACGAACAACAAAGCATCCGGAAAATACCGCGTGCTGACCGATCCCAAAGACTGGCGTATGGGCATGATCAGCCGCGCGGATGTTGCGGACTATGTGCTCAAGGCCCTGCGCGATGACGAAACCATAGGGACGGCAGCTGTACTGGCCCGCTGAGCCGGCGCGGCCCTGATGCATCGCTTTTGATCTTGATCCGCGACGCCCCAGACCGCAAACAGGCGCCACTGAGCGAAGGAACCCTGTGATGACAAATCCTCTCCCCTCTGGTGCCGTGATTGGTATTCTTGGCGGCGGTCAGCTTGGCCGTATGCTTTCGGTTGCCGCTGCGCGTCTTGGCTATCGCAGCCACATCTTTGAACCAGGCGCCAATCCACCTGCGGGCCATGTCGCGGATGCCGTCACGACAGCGTCCTATGACGACGAAACAGCGCTCAGAGCCTTTGCCGACGCCGTGGATGTCATCACGTATGAGTTCGAGAACATACCGACCTCGGCCTTGGACCTGCTCGAATCCATGCGGCCCATCTATCCGGGGCGGGAAGCGCTGCGCGTGTCTCAGGATCGAATGATTGAAAAAACCTATCTGTCCGAGCTGGGCCTTCAGGTTGCGCCCTTTGCAGCGGTCGAAACTGCTGATGAGCTTAGCAAAGCGATCGACCAGATCGGTGTGCCCGGCATTCTGAAAACCCGGCGTTTTGGCTATGACGGCAAAGGTCAGGCCCGGATCATGCAAGCCCCTGATGCCGAAACCGCGCTGGCCGACATGCAAGGGGCGCCCGCGATCCTCGAAGGCTTCGTGAACTTCAGTGCCGAAATTTCCGTTATTGCTGCCCGGTCGCAGGATGGTCAGGTCTCTGCATTCGACCCAGGTGAAAACGTCCACGAAGGCGGAATCCTCAGAACAACGACAGTCCCGGCCAACGTACCCGCGCGCCTTCGCAGCGATGCAGTGTTGATCGCGGCCAAAATTCTGAATGCACTGGATTATGTCGGCGTCATGGGCGTCGAACTGTTCGTGACAGCCCAAGGTCTGGTCGTAAACGAAATCGCGCCGCGCGTTCACAACTCGGGTCATTGGACCCAGAACGGCTGTGTTGTGGATCAATTCGAACAGCACATCCGCGCCGTGGTCGGCTGGCCGCTTGGCGATGGCGCGCGTCATGCGGATGTGGTGATGGAAAATCTGATCGGGAGCGATCTGGAGCGCGTTTCGGAACTGGCGTCGTCAGGCGATTGCGCCCTGCACCTTTATGGCAAGGCCGAAGCCAAAGCGGGACGCAAAATGGGTCATGTGAACCGGATCAAGAAAAGCTGACATCCGTTTCGGTCAGCGCAGCGCCAAGTTTGACACGCGCTGACCAAGGAT
Organism: Thalassococcus lentus; assembly: GCF_028023555.1. Taxonomy (NCBI): domain Bacteria; kingdom Pseudomonadati; phylum Pseudomonadota; class Alphaproteobacteria; order Rhodobacterales; family Roseobacteraceae; genus Thalassococcus; species Thalassococcus lentus. The sequence goes on along the minus strand of NZ_JAQIOY010000001.1, from coordinate 826,097 downwards.
CCTGTCAAACCAGTCCTTCGCGTTTGAACAATTGCTGCATGTTGGCTTCGGGCCGCGGGCCGATGTGACTGATAACTTCAGCCGCTGCCACGCAACCCATTTTGCCTGCGGTTGCCATGTCGGCCCCGGTCGCCAGACCATATAGGAACCCGGCGGCAAACTGATCACCGGCTCCGGTGGCATCAACCGGTACAACCTTATCGACCGGCACGCCTGTTCGAACGCCGTCCGCGATGATGGTCACGCCATCACCGGAACGGGTGCAAACGACCAAGGGGCAGATCGCCGACACAGCAGCAAGATCCGCATCCAGATCGTTGTTCTGATACAACGAACAAATCTCGGCTTCGTTGCCGATCACGTAGTCCAGTTCGTTTTCGATCAGGGTCAGAAAGTCGTCCCGGTGCCGTTCAACGCAGAAGGGATCCGAAATCGCGATCCCGGCCTTGCCGCCTGCAGCCCGACAGGTGCGCGCAGCACGCAGGAACGCTTCTTTTCCCTTTGGTTTATCGAACAGATAACCTTCCAAAAAGACGATCTCGGCCTCACCTGCCACTTCGGCGCTCACATCTTCGGGTCCGAGATCCGCAGAAATACCAAGGTAAGTGTTCATCGACCGTTCGCCATCTGGCGAAACAAAAATCATGCTGCGTGACGTTGGCAGATCGCCGCCCGGAACCGGAGCGTTGACGAAATCAATGCCGTCTTTTTCCATCGCTTCGGCATAGAAGCGGCCCAAGGCATCATCATGCACGCGGCCGATAAAGGCAGAGCGCAAACCCAAACCACCAACGCCCGCAATCGTGTTGGCAACCGATCCACCCGGCGTTTGCACGCGGCCTTCCATGGCGCCGTAGAGCACCTCGGCGCGGTCACGCTCAACCAGTTGCATGATCCCTTTTTCAATGCCCATGTGCTCGAGAAAGCTGTCGTCGGCACGACTAATCACATCAACAACTGCGTTGCCGATGCCGATCACCTGATATTTCTTCATTCCGTCTTTTCCTTGAATTGGCACAGGTCCGCGATCAGACAGGCCTTACACTTTGGTTTGCGCGCCACGCAGATATAGCGACCGTGCAGGATGAGCCAGTGATGGGCATGGTGCTGAAAATCGACGGGGATGTGATCCTCGATCGCCCGTTCAACCGCGACAACGTCCTTGCCGGGACAAATCCCAGAGCGGTTGCCAACCCTGAAAATATGGGTGTCAACGGCCTGCGACGGATGACCCCACCACATGTTGAGAACCACATTCGCCGTCTTGCGGCCCACACCCGGCAGGCTTTCCAGTGCGGCGCGGCTGCACGGCACCTCGCCACCGTAGTCGTCCACCAGAATGCGGCTCAGCTTGATGACATTTTTGGCTTTATTCCGAAACAGGCCAATCGTCTTGATGTGCTCTATGACACCCTCTTCGCCAAGCGCCAGCATCTTTTCCGGTGTGTCAGCGATCTGGAACAGCTTTTCAGTGGCCTTGTTCACGCCGGCATCCGTGGCCTGCGCACTGAGTGCCACAGCAACCACCAATGTGTAGGCGTTCACATGGTTCAATTCGCCTTTGGGTTCCGCCTCAGCGGCCCGAAAACGTGAAAAGATCTCTCGGATCGTATGGTAGTCTAGCTGCTTTGCGGGTTTGCTCATGGGCATCTTGTGCCTGTTTTGAAAGTTCGGGGCAAGACGGCTGTGAACCTCGTGTTTACCCTCAGTGGCTATGACTTTGCGCAAATAAAACGGCGCGCAAATGGCAACCTACGTAATCTATGGATACAGCACCGACTCCCTGGTCTTCGACAGTGGATCAGGCAGCCTGTGGCTTGATGCGGACTTCGACTACAAGACAGACCGCATCAAGGTTGAAATAACCGACGATGACGATTTCTTTGACGGCGACAATGGCACTGCGCCGGTCAGCGATGAAATTGGCAATGACACCAATCAGGTTGCGACCGTCACCTATCCTGACGGCACAGTGGTTGGCCCCGCTCAGGTATATATCGAAGGGTACTACACCGCGACTGCGGGCGGCAGTACCGAATACGTAGATGAGATAGAGATCGACGGCATTCTTGTCGGCTATTTTTCTACCTTCGATATGGAACCGGGTGAAGCCTATCCAACGAGTAGCTACACCGATATGCCCGACAGCGGAAAACTGGCCTACAATAGTTATTCATCGGTGCTGTGCTTTGACACGCACTGCCCCATCAACACCACACAAGGGGCAGTGCCCGCTGGCGCCCTTTCGGATCGCTCGTTGTTGATGGGGCGCGATGGCGCGGTCCATCGCGTGCAGGGCCTCTATCGCTTTGATGGCAATGGAACCGGCAACCAACGCGGCATTCGTATTGCAAAGGGCGCGCTGGGTTTTGGGCTGCCGCGGCGCGACATAACAGTGTCGTGGTTGCATCGCATATTGCTGCCTTCTGCCGCGGCTCAACTGATGTTCGCAGAGCCTGAGGTGCTGGTGCCCGCCTGCGCCCTAGTCGGGTGGCCCGGAATTAAAGTTGTGCGGCGTCCGATTTCGTTCGTGCACATCAGCACCGCGTCCCATCAGCTTGTCGGTTCCGCCGGGATCTGGTCTGAGACCGCGCTCAATACCCCCAAATGCCTGATCCCGAAACGGCGACGCTTGCATCAGCCACGCAGCGCAATCCGCCCCTGCCTAACACTGCGCGAGGCGCGCGCACTTGCCGAACTGCATCGCTCGTTGTTGCGCAAGAAACGGGTCGCCTGACGCGAGGCGAGCGGCTAGGTCTGGGATCACCACAGGAGACCCGCAATGACCGAGCAATCCCAAGGCTACCATTTCAACGTCATGCGACGCGCCATTGACGCCGTCGATGAACTTGGCCCAGCCGCGAGCCTTGATGATCTGGCCGCTGAAATCGGTATGAGTCCGGCACACTTTCAGCGCCTTTTCACCAGATGGGCCGGGGTCAGCCCGAAACGATATCAGCAATACCTGACACTGGGTCACGCCAAGGCACTCTTGCGAGACCGGTTCACCACCTTGGAAACCGCTCATGAAACCGGGCTTTCCGGAGGCGGCCGCCTACATGATCTTTTCATGCGCTGGGAAGCCATGAGCCCCGGAGAATTTGCAAAAGGTGGCCGCGGGCTTTGTATCCGCTGGGGCTGGTTCGATAGCCCTTTCGGTCCAGCGCTAGTCATGGGAACAGAAAAGGGTCTGTGCGGGATTGCCTTTTCGTCTGAAAGCGGCCCAGAGGAAGCCATGCGGGATTTGTGCAGTCGCTGGCCCAACGCCACCTATGTCGAAGACGCAGCTCCGTTGAAGCCCTGGGTAGACGCGGCCTTCGGGCTGCATTCGGGCGAGGTGTCTTTGCACATGATCGGCGCGCCGTTTCAGATCAAAGTTTGGGAAGCCCTGATGCAGATACCGTCCGGACAGGTCACGACCTATTCCGAAATCGCCCAATCCATTGGTCATCCGCGTGCCGTTCGCGCGGTTGGAACAGCCGTCGGGCGCAATCCGATCAGCTATCTTATTCCCTGCCACAGAGCATTGCGCAAATCTGGCGGACTGGGCGGTTATCACTGGGGTTTGCCCGTCAAGCGCGCGATCCTGGCCTGGGAAGCAGCTCGCAAAGAGGCATAATCCCGCGCATTCGTGATCGGGTTGGGCGCCAAACTGCCGATTTCCCCGTGACATTGCACGCGGAAAGCCTCATGTTTTTGCATATCAAGCAGTAAAACCCCATCAAAAAGGGGCAACAACCTATGAGGTTCACAACGATGCGGGCAAAATCCCCATTCCTATTTTCCGTGGTCGCATTGGTCGGGCTTTCCGCCTGCACCACCGGTCCAATCTTTGATGACAGCGATCCAAATCGCCAGGCAAAACAAGGCGCGCTGATCGGCGCAGGTCTTGGCGCGATCACCGGCCGGTTGGCTGGTGGTGATGATCGCGGCGAACGCAACCGCGCGACTGTCGCGGGCGCATTGGTCGGGGCAGCCGCCGGTGCCGCCATTGGCAACCAATTGGACAAGCAAGAGGCCGAACTGCGCCAGCAGCTTGGATCAGACGCCACCATCCGCAACACGGGCGACCGCCTGATCGTGACTATGCCGCAGGATATCCTGTTCGCAACAGGCAGTGCAGAACTGCGGCCTACGCTGGTCTCTGATCTGCGCGATGTGGGTGCAAGCCTTCTTGCTTACCCTGATACGACGGCGCAGGTGATCGGCCATACCGACAGCGATGGTGACGCTGCCTTCAACCTCGACCTGTCGCAACGCCGGGCGGCCTCTGTCGCAGATGTTCTGCGCAACGAAGGCGTGCCGTCTTCGCGCCTGTCCGTCATTGGGCGCGGCGAAGACCAGCCCATCGCGACAAACCTGACGCCGGAAGGCAAAGCGCAAAACCGCCGGGTTGAGATCGTGATCCTTCCAAACGCGTAACACCCTAAGCGGTTCGCGACGTTCAGCGCCGGGGCAAAGTCCCGGCGCTTTTCTTTTGCCTGCCATTGCGACACGCACCCTCTTGCCAAGCGCGTGTAAGACCGTAGCTATGTCACAATCATTGTAACACGTACGGAGGCACCCAATGTCCACCCTGAAACTCGTCGGACTTTGCGGATCCTTACGATCGGCTTCGACCAATCGGTTGTTGATGCACGAAGCTGTGCGGCGTTTTGGGGAGGCCAGTTTTACTGAAGCAAATCTTCGATTTCCGCTGTTTGATGAAGACATCCAGAACGGGTCTGGCATTCCTGCCGAAGTACAGGAACTGGCCGATGCAATATTGGCTTCGGACGCTGTGATTGTTGTCACGCCGGAATACAACAAGGGGATCTCAGGCGTTCTGAAAAACGCGTTGGACTGGCTCAGCCGCACTGGATCAAATCCATGGCGTGACAAGCCTGTGGCCCTGATGTCCGCTGCGGCGGGGCGTGCCGGGGGCGAACGCGCGCAAAACATGGCGCGGCTTTGTCTCACCCCGTTTCGCCCGCTTTTGTTGACCGGGCCAGAACTGATGATCGCGGCCACAGGCAGCCAGTGGGACGAACAGGGAAATTTGACCAACGAACGCAGCGCGAAGGTTCTTGACGAGTTGATGGCCGAACTGCGCCGCGCTGCGGGTGGATAGCAGCGGATTTTGTCCGTGCTATTCCACCTTGTTGGAAATCTCGATCAGGTTGCGATCCGGATCACGAATGTAGACCGACAGGATCGGACCATTGGCCCCGCTTCGGCGCACTGGTCCGTCTTCAACCGGCACACCGTTCGCATCCAAGTGTTCAAGCCAAGCATCCAAAGGGGTTTCTGACAAAAAGCACAGATCAGCCGACCCTTTCGTGGGTTTGTCCGCCTTCGGTTCAAACTCCGCACCTGCTTTGTGAAGATTGATCTTCTGAACGCCAAACTTCAGCGCATAACGCAGGCTCCCATCCGCCGGCGTGAATGGTTCTACAACCATCCCCATGATCCTTTGATAAAAATCACAGGTCGCGGCGATATCCGCAACTGTCAGAACAATATGATCAAGAGAACCGACGGCTGGCTGCACAGTGCATCCTTTTCGTTTTTCTAACGATGGCAAAGTGGGGCAACAGCGTCAATCAACCCGCACACCAAGAGCAAGGCAAACAAAAAGGCGCGGTACTGACCGCGCCTCTTATTGAGCAATTTTCATCGCCTGAGATTTAGACGCCTGTGGCGTTCATCACGACTTTGACGGTCCGGAACATCACGGCGATGTCGGTGATGAACGAAACCTTGCGCAGATAGTCAGCGTCAAAGCTGGCGCGCTCGGAAAAGCTCGATTCATTGCGAACCGAGGTTTGCCAGAAACCGGTGATACCGGGACGCAAAGCATAGTAGGCCGAGCCTGGGTACATGTCGCGCTGACACAGCATCATTGGCCGTGGGCCAACGATCGACATATCACCACGCAGTACGTTCCAAAGCTGCGGCAACTCATCCAAAGACGTCTTGCGGATGATGCGACCGATTGTGGTTATACGCGGATCACGGCGCAGTTTCTGGTGATGGTCCCATTCTGCGCGGGCTTCGGGATTGGATGCCAGATAAGCTTCAAGCATCTCATCAGCGTTTGGCACCATTGAGCGCAGTTTCCACATGTTGAAAACGCGCCCGTTTTGTCCAACCCGCTTTTGCAGGTAGATCGGCGACTGGCCATCACGTGCAACGAGAATGCACAGCGGCAGAAGGATCAGAAGGACAGGGATTGCCGCCAAAAGAACCAAGGTAACGTCAAAGGCGCGTTTGGCGTGATTGCGATAGATCGATCCACGCGTCTGGGGAACAAGCGCACTATCGATCAGTTTTTCAATTTCAGCCGTCGGCAGCGGCTGGCGAAAATGAACAGTCAAGATGCTCTCCTTCGAGACATTCGATGACAGGAGGTTCAACAAGACTGCACACGGCTCAGACCAACCAAGCTCTCGGCAAGCGGCATCCCACGCGAAAGGCGCAAGACAACGAATAGCTCTGAGATGAGAAGATTTGACTTTCGTCGATGTTGGGGTCCCTGCGGACCGGTGCAGACTTACCAATTACTCCCAAGTGGCAGCACTAACCCCCAGTGCCGTGTTTTGCGAATTAAGACCAGATTGTGTTCTTTCGCTCGACGGCTTGGTTATGCCCTCTCAGGGCCGATGCAGTCAACAAAGTCCGCAAGGCACACTTTAAAGTTGAAAACAGCCTATTTGCGTAGGTTTATATGGGCCGATCAGAAGTTTTGAAAAATTTGTGATTGTTGACGTTGCGTTTTCCCCGCAGGCTCCATGATTGGCCCAGGTACCTATGAAAATTAGCAGGATTCTTACAAAAATCAGCAAAAGGGACCGAGAAACAATATCGCACTGCACAACCAAAAATTGTTTCTAAATCGAGAACAATCCTATTGATAATCATTGCCGTACTCATTTCTATTCTATTGTACTACTGTAATGGACCCAAAATCGCCAAATTTACCCAATGGTTTAGAAACAATCCCGCTTCGGAGTATCCGCCAAAAACAATTGGATATGAGTTGGCTTTTCCAACAATCGACAAAGCTCTACGGCTGACTCTAATTCGCGTCAATCGCGCAACGCTCCTTTCGAAAGAGAACAATTTTAGGCAGACTCGCTTTGCTCACGAAATGTTTCAAAGGCAGTTTTCGCGTGAAAGTGCCTGCCCGAATCGGGACGGGCTTTTGCCAGAGGTTTGCCATATTTCGGCCCATTTCCGCCCAATTCTCAGAATCAGCCAGCTTAAATGAGGCAATCGTGACACTTTGCCGATGTTGAAAGACTTTCCGCACACCGATATGTCCAGCACTACTGCCAGCCAATCAAAGGACAGCACCGAATGACCAACCACCTGTACCAAGGCGATCTTCCGGATGACCTGGACCTTGGCCCTGTTGTGGCTATCGATTGTGAAACCATGGGCCTGCACCCGCATCGCGACCGGCTGTGTGTGGTGCAGCTGTCTGGTGGTGACGGCAATGCCCATCTGGTTCAGATCGCCAAAGGTCAAACTGCGGCGCCAAATCTTGCCCGTTTGCTCGAAAATCCGGATGTGCTGAAACTGTTTCACTACGGACGTTTTGATATCGCTGCCATGTACAACACCTTCGGCGCGCTTGCTGCGCCAGTGTACTGCACCAAGATCGCGAGCCGTCTTGTCCGGACCTACACCGACCGTCACGGGCTAAAGGCGCTGACACAGGAACTGCTGAGCGTAGACATTTCCAAACAGCAGCAATCCAGCGACTGGGGTGCTGAAGAGCTGACCACGGCCCAGCAGGACTACGCGGCCTCGGACGTTCTTCACCTGCACCGTCTGCGCGACGAGTTGAACAGAATGCTGGCGCGCGAAGACCGTACTGAACTTGCGCAAGCCTGTTTCGACTTCCTGCCGACACGCGCCAAACTCGATCTGGCGGGCTGGCCGGATATCGATATCTTTGCCCATGCCTGACACCCTGACCACAGCAGGATCGGTTTAGCCTATGGCGCGCGCCGAGGGTCTTTATTCGCGCGTCGTCGCATGGCTCAAGATAATTTTGCCTTTGGCTGCGCTGGCCCTGCTTTCGACATTGTTCCTGTTGTCGCGCAGCGGCGATCCGATGATGGACACCCCGTTTGCCGAGGCGTTGGCCAGCGGTGAAACGGTACAACAAAAAGTAAGCGCGCCGTATTTTGCTGGAACAACAAGGCGCGGCGAGATGCTGATCATGACGGCCGAAAGTGCGCGGCCCGGTCTGGATGGAAAAATCCATGCCAACAGTCTCGAAGCGACGCTAACCCAAAGCAATGGCGCGACCATTCAATTGAATGCACCAGAGGCGACGCTGCGCGATGGCCAGCAAGAAGCCCTTTTGGAAGGCGGCGTGCGCATCGAAAGCTCAACCGGCTATGTTGTCGTGACCGACGGACTGATTTCAGAGTTCAACGAAACCCGGGCGCGCACCACCGGCCCGGTCAAGGGCACTGCACCATTCGGCACGCTAGATGCTGGTGGACTGCAAATTTCCCCCGCAGAGACCGAGGGGGATGTGCTATTGCTTTTCACTGACGGTGTGAAACTGATATACGAGCCAAAACCAAAAGAGTGACCCGCAATGATCCGTGCCCTTCTGTTGTCAACCATTCTGGCCGTTGCCGCAGCGACAGCCCCATCTGAAACCGCCGCTCAGGGCGCGCAGGTTTCCTTTGGTTCCATGCAGCAAGACACCAGCGCCCCGGTTGAAGTCACTGCGGATTCGCTGTCTGTAAACCAATCCAACGGCACGGCGCTCTATCAGGGGAATGTCGTTATCGCGCAGGGCGATATGCGTCTGGCTGCACCCCGGGTTCTGGTTGTCTATTCCGAGCAGGCCGGGCGTATCGAACGGCTCGAGGCGACAGGCGGTGTTGTACTGGTCAGCGGCGAAGAAGCGGCCGAGGCCGAACGCGCTGACTATAACATCGAGGCCGGTACCGTTGTGATGTCCGGCAATGTCTTGCTTACGCAGGGGCCCAACGCATTGACGGCCGAGCGAATGACTGTGAATCTGGAGACAGGTTCGGCGCAAATGTCGGGCCGCGTAAAAACAGTGCTGCAGCAGCAGGACGAAGAGCAGACCGGTAACTAGTTATGGCACGTCCGCAACTCACCGTGACCGAAGGGTCCAGTGGCCTTCAGGTCATTCACCTGCGCAAAAGCTATCGCAAACGCGTGGTGATCCGCGACGTTTCGATGAGCTTGGAACGCGGTGAGGTGGTTGCGCTGCTCGGACCGAACGGATCCGGCAAGACCACGTCTTTTTATGCAATCGCTGGCCTTTTGAACCCGGAAGGTGGGCAGGTTCTGATCGACGGGCGCGACGCAACCTATCTGCCCATGTATCGACGGGCACGACTCGGAATCGGATATCTGCCGCAGGAAATGTCGATCTTTCGCGGCCTGACCGTCGAAGACAACATCGCTGCTGTGCTTGATATCGCCGAAAAAGACAGCCATCGCCGCCGCGAACGGCTCGAAGAACTGCTGGGCGAGTTCTCGATCGAACACCTACGCCGCGCGCCGGCGCTGGCCCTGTCCGGCGGGGAACGCCGCCGCGTCGAAATTGCGCGCTGCCTCGCGGCTGATCCAAAGTACCTGCTTTTGGACGAACCGTTTGCGGGTGTTGACCCAATCAGTGTCGGCGACATTCGTCACTTGGTGTCAGATCTCAAAAAACGCGGAATCGGCGTTTTGATCACTGATCACAACGTCCGTGAGACTCTCGAAATCGTGGATCGCGCCTACATTCTGCACGATGGGCGCGTGCTGATGTCAGGCACGCCAGAAGAAGTTGTGCAAAACGAAAACGTGCGCCGCGTTTATCTGGGTGACAACTTTCGGTTTGGGTAACTGACGCGTCAACGTCGCTTTTTCCAAACCGGGTATTGCAAAATTTTCTGCGCCTTTCGATTGACAGCCCCCCCTTTTGTCGCCTCAAATAGGGTATGACAATGCGCATCGATGCAGTTTTGCCAGATGCTACCTCTTCTTTAAGGGGCGGATCAGAACAACCTGCACCCGCGCTGCGTTACCCCTGACCATAAGCGATACAACACACGCCCTGGCGTGATTTCTGTGTTGCCCGGTTATAGAAAAAAGGACCATTTCATGCGCTATCAGATCTCGGGAAAGCAAATCGACATCGGCGACGCACTGCAGACGCACGTTCAGGACGAACTTGGGGCGGTCTTGCAAAAGTATTCTCAGCGACCAACCGACGCCACTGTCGTCTTTTCCAAGAGCGGGCACGAATTTGTTTGCGAGGTGAATGTTCACCTGTCCAGCGGCCTAACCGCAGCAGCCAAAGCCCATGCGCATGAAATTTACGCGGCCTTCGACGGTTGCGCTGAAAAAATGGACAAACAGCTCCGACGCTACAAACGAAGGCTGAAAGATCACCACAAGGACCGAACGGAACCGGTTGAACTTTTCGGGGCCTCCTCTTATATCCTCGCCTCAGATGAAGGGGCTGACAGCCCCGAACCGGAATCACTTCAGCCGATCATCGTCGCCGAGATGGAAACACAAATCCCATCTCTGACCGTAGGTGAGGCTGTGATGCAGATGGAACTGGCGGGTGCCCCGGTTCTCGTCTTCCGGAATGAAAAGAAGGATGGCGTGAACGTCGTATATCGACGTGACGATGGGAACATTGGCTGGATCGATCCTTAAGGGCTGCGCATGCGGCTCGCGGGTCGCACGCCTGTAGGACATGCAACAGATGAAGTTCAGTGATCTTTTGAAGCCTGAGGCCGTCAAGGTTCTTGGCGCGGTATCAAGCAAGAAGCGCTTGATGCATGACATCGCAGATCTGGCCGAGGCAGCCCATGGGCTGTCCGCCGCTCCATTGGTCGAAGCATTGATGGAGCGGGAATCGCTCGGCCCAACCGGTGTTGGACATGGCGTTGCCTTGCCCCATGCGCGGATTGCCGGTTTGGAAGAGGTGCTCGGCGTCTTTATTCAAATCGAGAAACCAATCGATTTCGAAGCCGTTGATCGCCAGCCTGTTGATCTGATCTTTGCTTTGTTTGCGCCGGAAAATGCTGGCGTTGAACACCTCAAGGCATTGGCGCTGGTATCCCGAACGCTTCGCAACACAGGTCTGTGCACAAAGCTGCGTGCCAATGCTGATGCGGGAACGCTCTATACCATCATCACGGAAACGGAAGACGTTCAGGCGGCCTGATCGACCAACCGTCCAAACCCTTTTGAACCGCGCTGGCAATAATTCTGGCGCGGTTTTTCGTTGGATGTGTCCGGGTCACGCCCAGTCGTCAAAACCAAACATCAGATAGTCACGCAGATAGGCTTCGCGACCCAACGCCTCGATCTGATCGTCATAGATTTCGGCAAGCGAGAACGGAGCCTTGTTTGGCACAGCTTCGGGATCTGGTGGCCCATCATGTCCGACCTGCATGGCCAAGGCGGGCAAATAGGATGCCATCTCGTCTTCTCGAATGATCATATCCGGCAAAGTAAACTCGGACATACCCTGCAAGCACTGCGCCTGCGTTGCCCAATGCCCATCGACCCGCACAGCAGTCTGTCCCTGTAGGTTCGCCTTGCAGAACGCCAAAAAGGCGGTAAAGGCCGCGCGATGCGCGTTAACGTCATAGTCGGGACCGGGCTCGCCCTCGGGAATAGGGAAATTGTGGGCCCGTCGCAGGGTCTTGCGGATGCCCAGAAAACTGCCCTTTTGCGTGGTCAGGATCTTTGAGCAAAACGCCTCATGCGCCCGAGCCAAGGGGTGCCGCACGACAGTGAAACTGCGATGACCCGGCCGTTCGCGTTTCCATGCGCGTAGTGTGTTCTGGCTGAAATCACTGACCAGCGCCTTGCCATCCACGCCGTCCAGCGCGCACATCCAGCGCCGGACTGCCTGTTCAGGGCCCGACCGGATCGGCATATACAGCAAAGGTGTCTTTGCAGCCGCCAGATAACCCGGGACAACCGGCCCCCGCCGCGGTTCAAAATTCGGTGTGCGTGACAGGTTAAACCGATCAAGACGTGTCAGCGCCTTTTCCATGTCACCAAAATTCGAAACTTTTTCCGATATCGGTTCCGGGTTCTGTCGTTTCAATGCTGTGTTCAGGCTGTCGAGCTGCGAAGAAACACCCAGCCAGCGTGCCAAACCATTCATGACATCGACGTCCTGCAGATCTTCGTAGGCGACGTAAAATGCAGTTTGGCCGGTGGTCTGAAGGCTATTCAGCAGTTTGACCTGAAAGGCCTGCAACGCGGTCAAATGCTCTTCAAACTCAGCCGCATCGAACTGAGCCTGGCTTTCCTTGCGACGTTTGACATTGGTCAGTTTCCACTGCCCCGTGGCCTGCGCGATTTTCCAGCTGATGTAACTATCAACAGGGTTCCGCGTCAGGACAATTTTGCCGATGCGATGATCAGCAAGCAGCGCGTCCAAGACCCTTGGATCATGATCATGAAAGAACCGAAACCCACCAATCCCGCCTGGAGTCGCCTTGCGGATTTGCCCCAAAAGCCGCGAAGGATCGCGGTCACGTTCGTCTTGCGTTATTCCAAGAATATCCTCGGAATTGGGATACCCGATAAAATGCGGGTTAAACGCCTCACCGTGACAAGTGATCCCATCGAATGCATTCAGGTTCGCCTCAAGAAAATTGGACCCGGTCCGCATTTCGGCAAAGACGACAAAACAATCAAATTCCTGCGGCATTGAAAGGCCCTATTTCTTGACCAGGTAGGGTTTGCGTTGCGCGCCCTGCGCGCTTCTTGGGATTGGGTCGACCGGAAAATCACCCATGAGATAAGGGTGCATACCCTGGTTCTTGAGGTTCTGGAGGAACCTACCAAAGCCGGTCAGGTCTTCCAGTCGCGGGGCTTCTGCCAAACGGCGTGTACTCTTCTGGCCAATTTCGTCGATGATCACCTGCAAAGGTTCCATAGGCGCTTCGATGAACTCGGCCATTGTCCAGATCCGCACCCGCGCCTTGACGTCCGGACTGCGCAACTCATCCAGCATCTTGTTTTCGATTTTCTGCAGCAATGCAGCCTGTGCACGAATATCCGCAAAATTCGCGTTCGACTTGAACAACGCGACGGCCCAGGCGCCGGATATCACACTGATCTGGGCGTTTGGATCAATGGCCATGTGCGGGTTGATCTTTGGATTGTCACGCGGCCCGTATTGAAAACACTGTCGTTCCCCGCGCGTGTTCCACAGCAAATTGGTCAAAAACCCTTTTGGGTTTCCGTCACGCAGTTTGGCATTGTCACTCAGCGCGCCGTTGATGACGGCTTGGCCGCCAGCAAATTCCGCCCGTTCCGGTGCAAACAGGTGTCCGTGAACTTGTGCGCCCGTGGCCCGGGACAGCCAGCTCTCAAAATCTTGGAAAAGCTCTGAAAACCCTTGAAACACCGAATACTTGCCGGCTGTAACACCGTTTTCCCAGCCCAAATTGGGGAAACGGCTCTGCATATAAAGACCCGACCGGCCGCGTGTTCTTCGATCGACCGCCTTGGCAAAGATGCGGTCAATCTTGCCCGGGTTGGGTTCTTGCCGTGACAAGGCCGCTTCGGAATCGGTCAGGAACGCGTGATACAACCGATCCGCGTTTGGCCAAATCTTGCGGGCGACAAAACAATCAGACCGACGCAGCAGCTGCAGATGGTCATCGTAGAAAATGTGCGGTTTACCCTGAAAGTCGAACTTGGACAGCGTCAGAGAACGGCTTTCGATATTGGTTGAATACAGTCTTGATAGCGTTTGAAAATAGGATTCATCGGGAATCCACACGCGCTTGAAATAGGCGTCATATTTTGCACGCTCCGGATCCTGCAGGACCGCCGAAAGCGTTTGACGCGTCAGGCACCACCATTGGCTGCCCATGTGCGGCACGATCCCCTTGGGGATCCGGCGTTTCAAGCGCATGTTGCGCTGAATCTCGACGAATTTGTCGAACAAGTACCGGTTTTTGCGCCACGAAAACGGAAAGTAGAGTGTGAAGCGTTCATGGTCGAGACCACCAACGGTCCACGGCACATCTGCTGTGGTTGCGCTTTCGATGAAATCCGTGCGGGGACGTTCAGCCAGATATTCAACCAGTTCTTCCACCGGCCGCAAAGGCAAACAGGACCCTGAGGCCAAATAGACGTGGCGTACTTCTTCAAACCGATCGAGCATCATTTCCGATGCATCCTGGCTGGCCGCGACCAGACCCCACGTGCCCCATTCACAGCGATGGCGCTTGGAGAAAAGAACGCCGGGCAAATCCGCAAGGTCCGCAACAAAGGTGTCGTAGGCCTGCTTTGAGACCATCTTGTCCACGTGGATCACCACAGGGCATCCGGCTGTTGCCCAATGCCGGGCCACTTGCTGCGCCCGATGCAGCGCGGTGTGAACCAGCATGACGATCCCGACGCTCATGCCCAGTTCCCTTTTGACATCAGTCCCAAGATCTCAAGCTGCCGCCAATTGATGTACTTCTCCGACCACTTGCACCAGAGTTCCGGGTTGTCCTTGATCCCGTCGGCATAGGCCAGATATTCCCGGCTCGCGCCGTAATGCTGTTTGCGTTCCAATTCCTCTGCAGCTTTTTCAGGAAAAACATTCAGGAATTTTGTGTGCAGCAAGATGCCGCTGGCCTTCTCACCACCCCACTCGTCGTAGACGAGGTTCAAACCGCGTGGCAGCAGATTGTGTGTTGAACTTACGTAGGCGTATCGCCGGTCCCATTTGACCAATGGAATTTTATTTAGCGCAGGGGCTAGATCTGGCTTGTCGGCAAAGAACATGCGGGCCCTCGGGCCACCCTGAATCCAGAGGTTTCCGAATTGGGGGTTTTTGCGGATCGTGTAATTTCCAGAATCAAACCATGAAATCGTATCGAGAGGGTTTTTCCCGATCTCATAGGTCTGATGATCAATGCGCCCCTTCGGATACATATCCAGAAGCATGGCAGAGAAACTTTTGATCGACGAGGCATCCAGCCAATCTGTCAAAGCGCGTAACGGTCGCGTGTCACAGAAAGGATAGAGGAACAGTTCATCCGGGTCGACAGTCAGGCACCAATGCCCATGGCCGTATCGCATAAGCAGCCAGTTCATCCAATCGACGCCAAAGCGTGAACGTTTGTAGCTGGACTGCGTGGTCCAGATGGAAACGTCTGGCTGACTTGCAAGGTAATCCAGCGACCCATCGTTGCTGTCGTTGTCGACGAACAGGAAATGGTTCACGCCCATGTTCCGGTAGTAGTCAAGGAACCAAGGCAGCCGCACACCTTCGTTGCGCTGGGTGCACATCAACAGGATGTCGGTTTTACGGATGTCCGCAGTTCGATTGGCAACAGGGTTCAGTTCACGGCGTTTGCGGAACGCACGGATGCGCCAGCGTCGCCGTTGCAATCGCAACCTATATGCCTGCCATACGCCCAATTGCGCCCCCTAGATGGCCGCTTACACGACTCTCGTACGCCCGCCTCGTATCAAACCAGCCTTAATACCGTCTTGAAATGCGCTTCCCATGTCGGGACAGCCGCACCTTTGCGAAGCCGGATTTTGGCCAATGTTTGTTCCTGTTTAAGCACTTTTATCTTTGCGGTCCAAAGGTAAAGATCATCTGCGCTGGCATAAACGGGAATATTTCCCAGAATTTCACGGTAGATGGGCAAGTCATTGCAGATCACCGGAACACCCAGTGCCGCCGCTTCTGCCGGAGGCAGACCGTAACCTTCAGCCAGACTAGGAAACAACGCAGCAACGCTCTGCTGCATCAAGCCAACGATCTGACCATCTGTCAGCCCGTTCAATTCATGAACACGAGATGGCTTTTGATCCAGCCGAGCAAAGACCGCGTCGTTGTTCCAGCCACGGCTTCCGCAGATCAGCAAATGAGCGTCTTCGATTTCAGGCCAAATATCCAACAGCAGCTCGTGGTTCTTGCGCGGCTCAATTGTGCCCAGACACACGAAAAAGGGCTGCCCTGTCCAGGGGCCCTCAGGCGGCGAGCCGGCGTCCGGCATATCCACTCCGAGATGGGCAACGGCAGTTTGCGGAGAAAGAGGTGCAAGATGCCGCAAAACGTCTGCCTCTGTTTGATCCGAGTTGCAGATCAAAAGGTCAGCGGATCGCCCAGCGCGCTGCAGAAACATCCGAAACTGATCATCATTCCCCGGGCGTTGATACTGCGGGTAGTCCAACGGGATCGTGTCATGCACAAAGACGGCAACCCGGGCGTCCTGCACGCTTTTCACTGCGCTCAGCACCCTGTCTGTCAGGTTGCTGTGACCGGTGTTCAGGTAGCAAGTCCCAGAAGGCACGTGTTTGCGAAGCATCCTGCCCAGCCGAAGCGGCAGACATCGATCAAGGCAATGACGTCTCAGATGACTTTCCGCCCTGGCCCGTGCATCGTGCATACCGCGTTTGATACCAGACAGACGATCAGCGGGGCCAAAGGAAGCATCCGGGAATGCATTCAGGAAATGCTCGCAGCCCTGTCTATCAAGCAGAATGTAACCGAAAGCACTTCGTACCAAGCCAAAGAGCATTTCCGGTTCAGCAACCAGTCGTCTGAGATAGGCAAATTCAACCCGGTCAACGCCGGTCATAGGCCGCCCTGCCCGACGCGTCAGGCGCGTCAGATCCAGCAGGCGCGCGGCCGGGGGTGAATGACTATTTTTCGTAGTGCCCATTCAAATGCCAACGCCACGCATCTTCGATCATCATGGCCATCGAAGACCGCCCCGGTACCCAACCCAACTCTTTTTCAGCGCGCGTCGATCCGGACACCAGCTTGGTCGCATCGCCGGCCCTTCGCGGGCCGATGGAGTGCGGTACCTCGCGATTGGTCACTGTACGGGACGCTTCGACAACTTCTCTGACAGAAAACCCTTTGCCTGTGCCCAGATTGAACACGGTGCTTGGCTTACCATCCTTCAACCACGCCAGCCCAAGAAGATGGGCGTCAACCAGATCGCAAACATGCACGTAGTCCCGAATGCAGGTGCCATCCGGGGTGTCGTAGTCATCCCCATGAATGGTCAACGCCGGGCGCTTGCCATCGATTGCCTCAAGCATAACCGGAATCAGGTGGGTTTCGGGTCGGTGGTATTCCCCGACTTCAGCTTCGGGATCGCAGCCGGCTACGTTGAAATAACGGAAGATCACATGACGCAGACCGTATGCCGCTTCAAAGTCGCGCAGGATATTTTCAACCGCTCGCTTGGATGCGCCATAGGCGTTCAAGGGCTCTTGTGGTGTGCCTTCGTCCAACACGACGTTGTCGTGTTCGCCATATGTGGCGCAGGTCGAAGAGAAAACGAAATCAAGGCATCCGGCGTCCGCCGCCGCTTCGATCAGCGTCAAAGAACCTTCGACGTTGTTGCGCCAATAAAGACCCGGCTTGGCCATCGCTTCGCCCACTTGGCTCAGGGCTGCAAAATGCATGACGGCGACGGGCTGCCATTTGGCAAAGACTTCATCCAAACGCGCGCGATCTGTCAGGTCACCCTGCTCAAACGGGCCAAACTTCACCGCATCCTGCCAACCTGTGCTGAGGTTGTCATAGGTGACGGGTGTATATCCGGCTGCGCGCAACGCCTTACAGGCGTGGCTGCCGATATAGCCCGCCCCGCCTGTCACAAGCACGTTCTTCATAGGGATTACTCGGCCGCTTTTCGGGAGGCGACGATTTCGTTCAGGTATCCTTCGAGGTCATCACGCAGGTCGTCACGCGCCAGACCAAAGGCAACTGTCGCCTGAAGGAACCCGGCCTTCGATCCACAGTCGAAACGCTGGCCACGGAAGCGGTATCCATAGACACCGTCGCCTTCGCCGCCAATTTCGCGCGCGATCGCATCTGTCAGCTGGATTTCTCCGCCAGCGCCCGACTTGATCTGGTTCAGATGACGGAAGATATTTGGCGACAGAATGTAACGTCCGATAACGGCCAGATTGGATGGTGCTGTTCCTTCGGCAGGCTTTTCAACCATGCCTTTGACAGAGACCATCGAACCCATGTCGTTGTCGACATCCAGAATACCATAGCTCGAGGCTTTGTTTGCGGGCACTTCCATCGCCGCAACCATCGAACCACCGGTTTCTTCATAAGCTTCGACCATCTGCTGCAAGCACGGCTTTTCAGCTGCGATAACATCGTCAGGCAGCATGACCGCAAATGGTTCGTTGTGGATCAGGCGACGGGCACACCAGACCGCGTGACCAAGACCCAAGGCCCGGTGCTGTCGGATATAGGCAATCTCGCCCGAGTCCATGTTGGTATTCTTGAGCGTTTCAAGCAGCTCTTCCTTGCCCTTTTTCTTGAGCTCCTGCTCAAGCTGCGGGGCGTGATCAAAGTAGTCCTCCAGCGCGCCTTTGCCGCGCGAGGTTACAAAGATGAATTCCTTGATGCCCGCAGCGCGGGCCTCATCGATGGCGTATTGAACCAACGGGCGGTCCACCAACGTCATGATTTCCTTCGGAACAGATTTCGTGGCCGGCAGGAACCGTGTTCCCATACCCGCAACCGGAAAAATTGCTTTTGTTACCTTCTTACCCATGACCCTGCTCCTTTTATGTTTTCCAAACATATCGCACGAACTATGCGTTTTCACTAGACTATGCCGATCAGTGTCGGCGCTACGTTAGGCCATCTTGCAACAGGTTGGCCTGACAAGGATTAAACTAGCGATGGAATTCGTTTGAATCATGGCCCCTAACGGGTGAAATGCGGACACATTCGGATAGGAAACGTGTCGAAATTCTCCAAAATTGGAATTTCGCGCCGCTTCTTTCGCTCTGTCCCCACAGACCGCCGTTCTGTTCCCAGTATCCGTCTTCGGTGAATCGCACCCAATGCTTCCGAGGTGACGGGCCGAACAGGAATAGAGTCGCGACAGATCCGCTGGCGACCAGCTCGGCCGCTTGCTTACGCAAAGACTTGGCCTGCCAGATGCGCCCTTTTAGACAGACATGTTTCGCACCCGGCTTTGCCTGAAAGCTACGAAAACCCTCAGAAGCGCGCGGCAAGGGAGCAAGACCCTGCAATTCACGTGCTGCGCCCTCGGCTTTCCCTCGATTGAGCCCCCGCAAAAGGCGTAGAACGTCGTCTGCGCCCAAAGGTCCGCGCTGCATGAAACTCAGCAATCGCAGCCGTTGTTCGTTGCGAAACCGCTTCCAGGCTCTCTTTTGAAGTTTCTCGTCCGTGTACTTGCGCAGAAACACCATCTTGGAAGCACCAATCTGCCTCAGATCCGTCGGTGTTCGATCGGATGAGCGCCGCGCGCTTGCCTGATAACCGTGGTGCACCTGTGCGAGAGGAACCAGCGCCACCGTTTGCCCGGCCAGAGCCAAACGCATGTTCAGGTCCGTTTCATCCAGAAAAAACGCGTAAGCAGGATCAAATCCGCCCATCTCAGCCAAGAGATCGCGCCGGACGGCCATATTGGTGCCTTCGGTCTTGATTGCCCGCCCTTCCGGTGGGCTCAGCAGAACAGGGTCCATACCCTCAAGAGGCAAAGGTTTGGCTTCGCCAGTTCCGTCGACGGTTCTGGCCGTCCACTGATAGGATATGCCGTTTCGCCCAATCACATATCCGCCGGTCGCAGCAACTTCGGCCGTCTGGAACGGCGCCACAAGGTGTGTCAGCCACAGCGGTTCCGGCACAGCATCATCGTCTATGAAGGCAACAATTTCACCGGCAGCGGAACCAATACCCAGATTGCGGGCTTCGGAAATATTGGGTTTGTCAAACGGGAGTTGCTTGACCTGCTCTGCAAAAGGAGAGGATTGCACCGCTGCAATACCGTCTGGGCACGCCACCACGACGACCTCAACGGCATCGTAGTTTAGCTGGGCAAGTCCTGCCAAACAGCGCGTCAGCGCCTGCGGTCTGCCTCGGCTGACCACGACGACGCTGACGGGTAGTGTCATGGCTCAGGCCTCTTTCAGATCCACACCCGGCGCGTAGGCAATAAAGAACGGATTTGCGAAACCGGCTTTGCCATAAACAAGCGGTGTGTGATCATCAAAACGTACGACGTGTCCACCTGCACCGGCCAGAACGGCATGACCGGCAGCGGTGTCCCATTCCATGGTTCTGCCAACACGCGGATACAAATCCGCCTCGCCGGTTGCGACCAGGCAAAACTTTAGGGACGATCCCGCGCTCTTGCTATCCTTGACGTTGTATTTGCCGATGTAGTCATCGGTCGCCTGATCGCGGTGGGATTTGGACGCTACAATCATCAACGCGTCATTGTTCGGT
This sequence comes from Thalassococcus lentus, assembly GCF_028023555.1. Lineage (NCBI taxonomy): Bacteria > Pseudomonadati > Pseudomonadota > Alphaproteobacteria > Rhodobacterales > Roseobacteraceae > Thalassococcus > Thalassococcus lentus. The sequence continues at coordinate 805,840 of NZ_JAQIOY010000001.1, read as the reverse complement.
TCGCTGACGCGGATCGGTTGGGTTTCACCCGCCTCCGCAGCATCGAAAGGCCCGGTCTCTTCTACAGAGTGTCCAACGCTGTCCGTATAGAACATACGCTGCTTTGCCGGGGCGTAGACCACACCGCGGGTTGGCACCCCATCTTCGACCAGTGCGATGTTTACCGTAAAATCACCGCGGCGATTGATGAATTCCTTGGTTCCATCCAGCGGATCAACAATCAAGAAACGCTCAGCGCTGATTTCGTGGCTGTCCGCCTGTTCTTCTGTGACAAGAGCCACATCCGGAAAGGCCGCGCGCAAACCGGCAGAAATCAGTGCGTCGGCCGCTTCGTCCGCTTCGGTGACGGGGCTCGCGTCTGACTTCACTTTCACGTCGAAATCATCAGAGTTGTAAATCTCCATGATCTTGTCACCGGCTTCGATGGCAAGACGACGGATTACAGGAATAAGATCGGAATAATTCACCCAAGGCTCCTTTCCACGGCTCAATGCGCGGATTCATTGATTTGAAAACCTGCCAGCCTTATGGTGCCAAAGACAACAAACGGCAAGCAAGCCGCAAAAGCACGAAACCGAAGAATATCGGAGCAGGCAGTATGTTTCATGTGACCAAGCCGCGCGGTCGGCTCGGATCAGCGCTCTACATAGGAGAGTTGATCTACCACAATTCCGTACGCGCCGTTCGCAAGACGCATGGCAATGCCTTTATGGCGATCTTTATGAACATGCTTCAGACGATTATCTTCGTGCTGGCGTTCTACTTTATGTTCCTGATCCTCGGGCTGCGCGGCGTCGCGATCCGCGGGGATTTCATGATCTACATCATGACGGGCGTCTTCCTGTACATGACGCACACCAAAACCCTGTCGGCCGTTGTCAGCTCCGAAGGGCCCGCCAGTCCGATGATGCAGCACGCCCCTATGAACACGGCCATTTCGATCGCCGCCGCAATGCTGAGCACACTCTACATTCAATTCCTGTCGTTGTTCGCGATCCTGTTCGTCTACGACGTGGCCTTCAATCCATTCGTAATGCAGGAAATCAATGATCCCATTGGCTGCATCGCCATGGTGATTTTGGCATGGTTTTCCGGCGCAGCGATTGGAATGGTCTTTCTGGCTGTAAAGCCTTGGTTCCCGACCCAGGTCAGCATCATTTCGACCGTGTACCAAAGGGCGAACATGATCGCCTCGGGCAAGATGTTCGTGGCCAATACTCTGCCCAGTTACATGCTGGTCATGTTTGATTGGAACCCGCTCTTTCACGCCATCGACCAATCGCGCGGATATGCCTTCGTGAACTACAACCCGCGCAATTCCGATTGGGAATACGCGCTTTATCTGTCTTTGGTGCTGATCATGATTGGTCTGATGGGCGAATTCTATACCCGCAAACATGCCTCTGCATCCTGGGGCGCGCGCCGCTGAACCCCTGCTTGGCAAAGCAGGGTATCCCGTAGTTGCCAGCTTAGCCTGAGGACCATAGCCTGTTTCCATTATTCGCGACCTTGCCGCCAACTGATTGGAACCAAGCCATGCTGAGATTTGTGATTGCCATTGTTTTGACCGCCAATACCGCCTTGGCAGGCGGGCATTTCGATGCCGCGCCTTTGCCCGCCTTGTTCAATGTCGTCGATGTTGCTTCTGACGACGTTCTGAACGTCCGGCAGCAGCCAACCGCCAAATCACCAATCATCAGTGAACTGGCCTACGATCAAACCTATGTCGAAGTGATCGAAGTCACCGAAAACGGCCGCTGGGGCCGCGTTGGCACTGGCGAAAGCGGCATGGGTTGGGTCTACATGCGTTACATGGCCGCCGTGCCCAATGGCTCGTTTCCTGACTGGCCCGCCATGCGCTGCAACGGCAGCGAAGCGCCTTGGATGTTCACTTTCGAGCAAGGCGGCGAAGCAATCTATCGTCAGTCCTACGAAGAAGGAATGCGGCTTCAGGCCTCTGCATTGCGCAAAGGGTCTGAAAGCTTTCTGGCTTGGGGGATGGCCGCGCGCGGCCCGAATGTCACTGTCACGGCTTCGATCAGGCAGCTTCAGTGCGACAGCACTATGATTGACGACACATCAGGCTTTCAGGGCGTTATAGTTGCGGCTTTTGCCGATGGGACAACGTATACACACTCAGGATGCTGCTCACTGGTAGCGCCGTGATCTGCTAAAAAACCGTCCACGGCAAAACGGTCATTTCGCCGGATGGACCGCGGCTGATGGAAGGGCGTCTCGGCTAATTGACTGGCAAGGGCACTAAGCTCTGCCAGTCATTGTTTCAAAACGTCACCCTAGATCCGAGCAGGGTTCAGCTGCATTCGCAAACAACACCCTGCGTCAGATCACCCAGACCACGGATCATGGGCCCGGTGCCTGCATCATGGCGCGACAGATCAGGTCACGACACGCAGTGTCAAATTGATCCTGCCACCCTTGGACAACAAGGTAGAGGATCCAAAACGGATACGATCCACCCCATGAAACCGCAGCCGTGCATCGCCGCCCATGACAACGACATCGCCTGATCGCAGCCAAACAGATTCCGTCTTGCCACCCCGTTCCACATTGCCCATTCGAAACAGCGCGTCATCTCCAAGCGAGATAGACAGCACAGGGCAGTCAAAGTCTGCTTCGTCCCGATCCTGATGCAGGCCCATTCGCGCATCTTCGCTGTACCAGTTGATCAAACAGCATTCCGGTTCGCGCGGGCAATTGGCCAAAGCGTACCAGGCGTCCATAACGCGGTCAGGAATTGCAGGCCAATGCATCCCTTGGGGATGCACTTTTGAATAGCGATACCCCTTCCGATCCGTGATCCAGCCATATTTACCTGCCGCGCTCATACGGACAGACATTTTGTGCCCTCTTGGCGTTATCGGCTGAAACAGTGGCGCTTTGGTGAGCACCTGGCGCAAATCTGCAACCAATGCGCGTTGGTCCTCTGCCGAAAACCAGCCAGGATGAATACGAAAACCACGTAAATGCAGCGTCTCGGGGCCCCAATCGGGTATTTTCGCGTCATTTGTCAAAAACCCATCCCTCCCGGCGCTTGCAGCGGACCTGACCCCTCCTTATATACCCTCCGAACGCGCCGGACAGCTTTCCTGCTCGGCACTTCGCTATCGGGGCGGGATGCCGTAATGGGTCCGCTGCCTCGGGACATCGCCTTAAGACTAGAAGGGATCGAATAATGGCCAAAGTGATCGGTATCGACCTCGGTACGACAAACTCCTGCGTTGCTATCATGGATGGCTCGCAACCCCGCGTCATCGAAAACTCCGAAGGCGCGCGAACAACGCCGTCTATCGTTGCTTTTGCAGACGATGAGCGCCTCGTCGGTCAGCCCGCCAAACGGCAGGCTGTCACCAACCCAGAAAACACCGTTTTTGGCGTCAAGCGTCTGATCGGCCGTCGTAACGACGACCCGGATCTGGCCAAAGACCGCAAGAACATGCCGTTCAACGTCATCGATGGCGGCAACGGCGACGCGTGGGTCGAAGCCCGCGGCGAGAAGTACAGCCCCTCGCAGATTTCTGCCTTCATCCTGCAAAAGATGAAAGAAACCGCAGAATCCTACATGGGCGAAGATGTGACCCAAGCGGTCATCACAGTACCTGCATATTTCAATGACGCTCAGCGTCAGGCCACCAAAGACGCCGGCAAGATTGCAGGCCTCGAAGTGCTGCGCATCATCAACGAACCGACAGCTGCGGCGCTGGCTTATGGCCTCGACAAGAAAGAATCCCGCACAATCGCGGTCTATGACCTTGGCGGCGGTACCTTTGACGTAACCATCCTGGAAATCGACGATGGCCTGTTCGAAGTGAAGTCCACCAACGGTGACACCTTCCTGGGTGGCGAAGACTTCGACATGCGGATCGTCAACTATCTGGCGGACCAGTTCAAAAAAGAGAACTCAGTTGACCTGACACAGGACAAGATGGCTCTTCAGCGTCTCAAGGAAGCTGCAGAAAAAGCCAAGATCGAACTGTCCTCGTCTTCGCAGACGGAAATCAACCAGCCGTTCATCTCGATGGGCGCCAATGGTCAGCCGCTTCACCTGGTGATGAAGCTGACCCGCGCCAAGCTGGAAAGCCTGGTTGGCGATCTGATCAAAGGTTCGATGAAGCCATGCGCCGCTGCGCTCAAGGATGCAGGCCTGTCCACCTCCGACATCGACGAAGTCGTTCTGGTCGGCGGGATGACACGTATGCCCAAAGTCATCGAAGAAGTGACCAAGTTCTTTGGCAAAGAGCCCCACAAGGGCGTGAACCCGGACGAAGTGGTTGCCATGGGTGCGGCCATTCAGGCCGGCGTTCTGCAGGGCGACGTCAAGGACGTGGTTCTGCTCGACGTGACACCTCTGTCGCTGGGCATTGAGACACTGGGCGGCGTCTTCACGCGTCTGATCGACCGTAACACCACGATCCCGACGAAGAAGTCTCAGGTCTTCTCGACGGCTGAGGACAACCAGAACGCTGTGACGATCCGGGTCTTCCAGGGTGAACGCGAGATGGCCGCAGACAACAAGATGCTTGGTCAGTTCAACCTCGAAGATATCCCTCCGGCGCCACGCGGCATGCCTCAGATTGAGGTGACCTTTGACATCGACGCCAACGGCATCGTGTCTGTTTCCGCCAAGGACAAAGGCACCAACAAAGAGCAGAAGATCACCATTCAGGCCTCTGGCGGCCTAAGCGATGAAGACATCGAAAACATGGTGAAAGAAGCCGAAGAAAACGCCGACGCCGACAAGGCCCGCAAAGAGCTGGTCGAGGCCCGCAACCAGGCCGAAAGCCTGATCCATTCGACAGAGAAATCGATCGAGGATCACGGCGACAAGGTTGATCCTTCGACTGTCGAAGCGATCGAACTGGCTGTTGCGGCTCTCAAGGACGACCTCGAAAAGGACGACGCCGAGGCCGAGAAGATCAAGTCTGGCATTCAGAACGTGACCGAAGTGGCCATGCGTCTGGGTGAGGCGATCTACAAGGCACAGGCCGAAGAAGGCGGTAACGACGACGTGCAAGCAGCGGCAGACGAAGCGGCCGGTGCTGAAGACGACACCATCGTTGACGCCGATTTCGAGGACCTGGACGACAACAAGCGGGCCTAAGGCCGATACGCGGAACCAATCAGGGGCCGGTCCGGACACCGGGCCGGCCCTTTGCGTTCTGCGAAAAGGAGGGCTGATATGTCCAAACGCGACTATTACGAAGTGCTCGGCTTGTCTCAGGGCGCTTCTGCAGACGAGATCAAAAAAGCCTATCGCCAGAAAGCCAAGGAACTGCACCCGGATCGCAATGCCGATAATCCGGATGCCGAGAATATGTTCAAGGAAGCCAACGAGGCCTATGAGGTCCTCAAGGACGCCGAGAAAAAGGCCGCATACGATCGCTTTGGCCACGCCGCATTCGAAGGCGGCATGGGCGGTGGCGGTCGGCCCGGTGCAGGCTTTGGCGGCGGTCAGGGTGATTTTGCCAGCGCCTTTTCCGACGTATTCGACGACTTGTTCGGCGACTTCATGGGGGGCCGTCAGGGTGGCGGTGGACGCCAACGCGCCGCGCGCGGGGCAGATCTGCGTTACAACCTGCGTGTCACGCTGGAAGAAAGCTATTCCGGCCTGCAGAAGACGATCAACGTGCCCACCTCGGTGCAATGTGAAGAATGCAACGGCTCCGGTGCTGAGGGCGGGGCAGAGCCAACCACCTGTCCAACCTGCTCCGGCATGGGTAAAGTACGCGCCACACAGGGCTTCTTTACGGTGGAACGCACCTGCCCGACCTGTTCAGGTCTCGGCCAGATCATCAAGAACCCATGCAATGGCTGCGGCGGCCACGGCCGCGTTCAGAAAGAACGCGCCCTTTCGGTGAATATTCCAGCAGGGGTCGAAACAGGCACCCGAATCCGTTTGGCTGGTGAAGGCGAAGCCGGCATGCGCGGTGGTCCTCCGGGGGATCTGTACATCTTCATCGAAGTCAGCCCGCACAAGATCTTTGAACGGGAAAGCACCGAACTGCACTGCCGCGTACCGGTCTCCATGGCTGTGGCCGCACTTGGCGGCGACATCGAGGTGCCAACCATCGACGGTGGCCGCAGCCGGGTGAAAATCCCTGCCGGCAGCCAATCGGGCCGCCAGATGCGCCTACGCGGCAAAGGCATGCCTGCCCTGCGCGGCGGAGGTCCCGGCGATATGTTCATCGAACTGGCCGTGGAAACACCGGTGAACCTGACATCGCGTCAAAAGGAATTGCTGCGTGAGTTTGAGGAGCTGTCAGAAGACAATAACCCCGAATCCAAAAGCTTTTTCTCTTCAGTAAAAACCTTTTGGGATTCCATGAAGGGCTGACTCCGGCCAAAAAACCAGCCCCACCTGCCATCGCCCCAACGGGACGGCGGGCGGGGCGATGCGCGCCTTGGCGCGCGAGCGGCGCACACCGGCCCTCATGGTACCGGAATTAACCGCCTGCTAACCATTCCGCGGCACGCTAACGCCATGCCCCGTGGTCCGCACTTCTCCGATTCCCAAGCTACGCTCTTTGATCTGGACGAAGCGCGCGTCCAGCCCGCCGCCGCACGCAAAGCGCCCGAGCTGCCAAGTTATATTCGCGATCATCGCGCGCGCCTGCGCGAACGCTTCATGATTGGCGGCGCCGACGCCCTGCCCGACTACGAAATGCTTGAGCTTGTATTGTTTCGTGCCATTCCGCGCCGCGATGTGAAGCCGCTGGCGCGCGCCTTGCTCGACCACTTTGGCGACTTCAACACTGTGCTTTCCGCGCCCGCCATCCGCCTGCGGGACATCAGTGGCGTTGGCGATGCCGTGGTGACAGAGCTCAAAATCATAGAGGCCGCCGCCCATCGGCTTGCTCGTGCCAAAGTCTTGCACAAGCCCATCGTCAGCAGTTGGGATGCCCTTCTCGACTATTGTCAGGCCGCTATGGCGCATCAGGACATCGAACAGTTCCGGGTGCTGTTTCTGGATCGTAAAAACGTGATCATCGCAGATGAAGCCCAAGCGCGCGGCACGGTCGATCACGTGCCGGTCTACCCGCGCGAGGTTGTCAAACGTGCGCTCGATCTGAACGCGTCGGCGCTGATCCTCGTGCACAATCACCCCTCAGGGGATCCGACCCCCAGCGCCGCGGACATCGACATGACCGCTCAAATACGCACCGCCGCCGAAGCGATGGACATCGTACTGCACGATCACCTAGTGATCGGAAAATCAAGGGAGCTCAGCTTTCGGTCCGAGGGTCTGCTGTAAACCCAGCGCAATCACTGCAACCAGACTTCGACCCGCCGGTTCACCTGACGACCCCAGGCCGTATCGTCACAAGCCATAGGCATCGCGCCTCACCAAAGGCCTCTAAACCGATTTCTAAACGATCCCCATCCGCGGTCTCAGCCGTTTGCAGAACAGCTTTTCTCACGACCTCGGCCCTTTTGCGCGCAATCGTCAGATTGGCATTGGCAGCACCCTGACCGTCCGAAAATCCGACAAAGACCAAACGGCGCCCATCGTAGGTGCCTGCCTCAAGGGCGCGCGCCAATTGCTGCACGTTCGACCGTGACTGCGCATCAAGCTGTGCGGACCCGGTTTCAAATCGGAACGATGTGGTCAGACGGCGCATGGGCACCAGCGTGCGTGTCATGGCGTTCAAAGCTTCCAAGCCAGCGGTGCCTTCAGCAACCCGAATTGCATTCGCAAATCGATCCCCTTGAAGATCGACAGGCACTTCTTCGGGGGCCTGATCGACAAAGCCAGCACGCCGGATAACAATTTGGGCGGGCCCGGATCGCGTGAAAGCAAGAAACTCGCGCGCCAAAGCGGGAAGCCGCCGGGCCGGCATGTACAGGAACATCGGCGCCGTCAGCGGGTAGTCTTCGGTTTTAATCGAACGCCGCGCCGCGCGAAGCTGAAAACCGCATGGCCCTGTGAGAACCAGAGCCCGGGTGTTTCCCGTCTCGGAATAACTGCCCAATCCAATGCCAAAAGGGTCTCTGGAAACCGCGGCAGCCAGTTCCGCATTGCTCCGATGCCGCTTGATCTCAGCCCCAAGCACCGCACCGATCGGCGTCAAAAGACGATCTTCCAGACCTTGTGACAGGCCGGAACCGGCCTCTCGCAGATGCACAACGACCGGCGCATCCGGCCCGCCCAGTTCCCGCCAATTCGTCAATTGACCAGACAGAATCCGCGACAGATCGGCCAAAGAGATTGCCTTGACCGGATTGGCCGGCGCAACAACGGGCACAACCGCATCCAGCCCCAGAACTCGCGAACGGTTTGGGCGGTTCAGGTTTCCAAGTCCGGCCTCTCGGGCCAGCGCCACCTCGGATGGTCGAATTTCGCGCGATGCCATGACAATGTCGGCTTCATCAGCCAACAGATCCGCAAAGCCTTCGTCGGTGTTCGTGACCCGAAAAGCAAACCGTCCAACCAGTTTGCCGGTTGAAATGCTGGTCAGCTCATAGACGAAATGTGTGGCATCCACCGGTTCACGCTGCGTGCTAAGTCCGTTTTTCAAAGCAAAGGATTCGATCAGAGCAGGCATCAAGACCCGTCCTACAGTCGCAGAGCCTGACACTGACAATTCGGCGACATAGTCTGTCAGCGACGGACAACCGGGGCCTTCGCAAAGCACGCCAGAACCATCAACCGTCAACTCGCCATAGCGTGTTTCAATGCGATAGAATTCGCCGTCAAATCCCAGCAGTGTTCCGGTTAGTTCGATAGCTCCGTCCCGCGACCGCAGGGTCACGTCTTCTGCCAAGGCAGTCTGGACGAAGCCAAAAAAGAAAAGTGCGGCGAAAAACGCCGCACGCAGATGTCGCATTATTTGCCTGCATGCTGAAACTAGCGTGCGGCGATCTTCAGGTCTTCGACGAGGTTTTTCAACACCAGAAAGTCACCAACGCCATCGCATTCGGGCATATCAAGCGTCAAATCGCGCACGCGCAGGCTGGCATCGTCCCGAAGCTCAAGAGTTTGCGCCTCAACTGAGCTGTCGCAGTTCAGTTCGGTAATCTCGGCCTCTACGGTCAAAAGCACCTGACCATCCCGCGCTGCTGTTCCGGTCGGGAAAGAGTAGACCTCGGCCACCAAGGCATCGGGTGCATCGCTTTGACCAAGTCTGGTCAGAAAACCACCCTCGCCTTTGGCTGCGTCAGACAGGCTGCCCGCAGCCGCTGCCCAAACATGATTCTCCGAGAAGTATTCGCTTTCGAACTCGCGGGCATGAAGCTGAAGGCCCGCCTGGCCCTTCCACTGCACGACGACGCGGTCATAGAACGCCAGTGAAGTCACTTCGGCAATTGCCGTTGCACCATCGCCGCTTGCGAATGCCGCGATGAACGTGGCTGTTTCGGCAAGGGCCGGCACGGTCACGGTCAGTGTGCCGTCTGGCTGCATCACTTCGGTGAACATCATACCCTGATGATGGATCGTGACACGTTCGCTGGCATTACACGGTGCGGTCAAAGTCAGATCAACCAAAGCACCAGCCGCTAGATCGGCCTGCATTGTCAGTTCACAATCAAAACCGGATCCGGCTGCTTCATCCGGCAGGTCGAACCCTTCCAGTTTCAATTCAGGCGCAGCTGCCAATTCCACCTGCGCGTCTGGAAGATTTTCGTCGATAACCAGATCGGTGGGCAACCGAGGCGCAATCGCAGCTGAGGATGTCAGCGTGATGTCTGTCACAGCCAAAGCATCGGCATCCGCTGCATTCGCATCCGGGCCGCCATAGCCGTATTGCATCACATAGCCTACGGACAGCGCACAGATCAGTGTCGCACCACCCAAAAGATAAGCTCTAAGGTTTGCCATTGCGGCCTCCCATCGGTTTTCCGACGGAAGGTATTGTTGACAATCGTGGCAGCTATGGGGCACGCCCAAGAAACCATTGAGGCAATCAAAAGATGTATTTTGTTATCTCAAAGTGCATTCCGCGGGTGTATGTGAGGCAATCTCGCAGTTAAGCGAGACGCCCATGGCAGTGCTTGAACTTGTTCCCTGATCCACAAGGGCATGGATCGTTGCGGCCCGGATTGCCCCAGGTGTCGGGATCGTTTTCATCGAAGCCGGCCAACAATGGCTCGGAAGGCGCGCTTGCTTCCTGCGCACCAGCTTCTGGCTGCGGCGCAGGCGCGGCGGCCTGCTTTTGCATCTGAGCCTGCTGCGCCATCAACTGTTCCATCATGGCGCGCTGTTCTTCTTCGGTCATCGGGCGAACCTGCGACAGCTTTTGCGTCACTTCTTCGCGCAGACTATCCAGCAAACTTTCGAACAGCTGGAATGCTTCATTCTTGTATTCGTTTAGAGGATCACGCTGGGCATAACCCCGGAAACCCACGACAGACCGAAGGTGTTCAAGTGTCAGCAGATGCTCGCGCCACTTACCATCGATGGCCTGAAGCAGAATTTGCTTTTCGACCTGACGCATTGTCTCGGGGCCAAAGGCCTCGGCCTTCTCGGCCATCAACTTGTCGGATGCTTCTTCCAACCGCTCGCGCAGAACGTCCTGATCCACGCCATCTTCGTCAGCCCACCCAATAATCGGTTCGTCGATGCCCAGCTTTTCGATGCACGCGGCATAAAGGCCATGGGTATCCCACTGGTCTGCGTAGGCCTTGGGCGGCGCATAGCCGTCCACAAGATCGTCAATCACCTGATGGCGCATGTCCTGTGCAATCTCGGACAGGTCCTCAGCTTCCATGATTTCGCGACGCTGACTGAAGATGACCTTTCGCTGGTCATTCATCACGTCGTCGAATTTCAACAGTTGTTTACGAATATCGAAGTTGCGACCTTCGACTTTGGCCTGCGCGCGCTCCAGCGATTTGTTCACCCATGGGTGTACGATTGCTTCGCCTTCCTTCATGCCCAGCGAGGAAAGTACCTTTTCCAAACGCTCAGACCCGAAAATCCGCATCAGATCGTCTTCGAGCGACAGGAAGAAGCTGGAGCGACCGGGATCGCCCTGACGGCCGGAACGGCCGCGCAACTGGTTGTCGATGCGGCGGCTCTCGTGCCGTTCGGTTGCCAACACGTACAGACCGCCCGCGTCTTTGACAGCCTGTTCGTCTTTCCCGTGCTCGTCTTCAATTTGGGCCCGGATTACTTCTGGATCGCTGTCGGGCGCAGCCGCGATGGCTTCCATGATTTTGAACTCGACGTTGCCGCCCAGTTTGATGTCCGTCCCGCGGCCGGCCATGTTCGTCGCAATCGTAACGGCGCCCAGCTTACCGGCGTCTGCAACGATCTGCGCTTCCTGCTCATGCTGACGTGCGTTCAGAACGTTGTGCTTCAGATCAGCCGCAGACAGCATCTGGCTCAGCATTTCGGACTTTTCGATTGAGGTGGTGCCCACGAGAACCGGCTGGCCCTTTTCATGCGCCTTTTTAATCTCTTCGACGATCGCTTCGTATTTTTCACGGGCCGTGCGGTAGACCTTGTCGTCTTCGTCGATCCGCGCGATCGGACGGTTGGTCGGAACTTCAACAACGCCCAGACCATAGATTTCGGCAAATTCTTCAGCTTCGGTGCTGGCGGTGCCCGTCATGCCACCCAATTTGTCGTAGAGGCGGAAATAGTTCTGGAACGTAACCGATGCCAGCGTGACGTTCTCGGGCTGGATCTGGCAGCCTTCCTTGGCTTCGATGGCCTGATGCAGACCTTCGGACAAACGCCGCCCGGCCATCATACGGCCGGTGAATTCGTCGATCAGAACCACTTCGCCATCGCGCACGATGTAATCCTTGTCGCGCTGGAACAGTTTGTGCGCCCGCAGCGCCTGATTGACGTGGTGCACCACGGTCGTGCTTTCGGGATCATAGAGCGTCTGCTCTTCATCCAGCAGGCCGCGCTGATGCAGCAGCGCTTCCAACGCTTCGTTGCCTTCGTCGGTGAAGGTTACGTTGCGGGTTTTTTCATCAATGGCGAACGCATCGTCTGCCAATTCGGGGATTACCTTGTCGATCCCTTGGTACAGCTCGGAACGGTCCTGCGCGGGCCCTGAGATGATCAAAGGCGTCCGTGCTTCATCAACAAGGATCGAGTCCACTTCGTCGACAATCGCAAAGTAATGATCCCGCTGGAAGATCTGGTTCAACTCGGACTTCATGTTATCACGCAGATAATCGAAACCCAGTTCGTTGTTCGTCGCGTAGGTGATGTCACAGGCATAGGCCGCCTGCTTTTCCTCTTCGGGCTGGCGTGGGTAGACCACGCCTGTTGTCAGACCCAAGGCTGAAAATACGTTTGCCATCCAGTCCGCGTCACGTTTGGCCAGATAGTCGTTCACCGTTACCACATGCACACCGCGCCCGGTCAGCGCGTTCAGATAGGCCGGGAAGGTCGCCACAAGCGTCTTGCCTTCACCCGTCTTCATTTCGGAAATATTGCCCTGGTGCAGGAAAACGCCGCCCATCAACTGAACATCAAAGGCCCGCAGACCCAAGGCGCGCTTAGCCGCTTCGCGGCAGTTGGCAAAGGCTTCGGGCAGCAAGGCATCCAGCGCCTCACCATCGGCCACCCGTTTTTTGAATTCCTCAGTCTTGGCAATCAGACCGGCGTCATCGAGCTTTTCGAACTCTGGCTCGAGCGCATTGATCTTTTCCACCAGCGGGCGGGTCGCCTTGATCTTGCGGTCATTCGGGGTGCCGAACACCTTACGCGCGATTTTTCCCAGCATGGTCTATTTGTCCTGTCTGACGCCTTCGTGTGCGGCATCTGCTTGCCCGCCTCGCACAACGCCCATATGACGGAAGGAACGACCGGCCGCGCAGAGCCTTTTGGCGATGTAAGGGGCAGGTCCATCAGTGTCAACGCCGCGGGGCTCTGCGGCAAGCCCAGAAGGACAAAACCTATGGTATTTCATCTCAAAACACTGGCTGCTGCCGCATTGGCCGTGACCTTATCAGGCCCCGCATTTGCACAAGAAGAGATGACCGTCGACACTGTGGTTGCCACTGTAAACGGGCAAGAGATCACATTGGGTCAAATGTTGTTGGTACGCGCATCCTTGCCAGAGCAGTACCAACAGTTGGAAAATGATGTCCTGTGGGACGGCATTCTACAGCAGATGATCCAGCAAGAAGCGTTGCGCCAGCAGGATGATGCGGTCGAAACCAAGCGTGTGCAGCTCGCTTTGGAAAATGAACGCCGTTCCCTTCTGGCCTCTGTCGTTGTCGCAAAAGTCGCCAAGGAAGCCATCAACGAAGAAGCCGTTCAGGCCGCGTATGATGCACAATTCGCCGACTTCGATGCTGGCCAGGAATACAACGCTTCTCACATTCTCGTGGAAACCGAAGAAGAAGCGCAGGCGATCATCGACGAATTGAAGGGCGGCGCGGATTTCGTGGAAACCGCACGGGCAAAATCGACCGGGCCATCCGGCCCCAACGGCGGACAGCTCGGATGGTTCTCGGCAGGCATGATGGTTCAGGAGTTCCAGACGGCTGTCGAAGCACTTGAGGTCGATGGTATTTCCGAACCGGTCAAAACGCAGTTTGGTTGGCACGTCATCAAACTGAACGACGCACGCAGCAAGTCAGCCCCACCGCTGGAAGCCGTGCGCGGCGAAATCGAAGCCACCCTCCAGCGCGATACCGTGACTGCATACATCACGGATCTCGAAGCCAATGCCGATGTCACAAAGATGTCGAAAGACGATGTCGACACGTCCATCCTGAACAACCTCGAGCTGGTGGAGGACTGATTGGCTGAAGGTCTTGCGCAATCCCCGCTAGCCCCTGACGCATTTCCTGATCTGCCGGTCATCGACGGTGTGCGCTTTGCCGCCGTCGAAGCCGGGGTACGGTATCAGGGTCGCAAAGACGTGATGTTGGCCGTTCTGCAACCAGGCAGCACAGTCGCCGGCGTTTTCACGCGGTCGGCCACTCGGTCTTCCAACGTTCTGGATTGTCAGGCTAAAATCAGCGGGCACAGCGATGAAGGTGCAGCCATCATCGTAAACTCAGGCAATTCCAATGCCTTCACCGGAAAAGCCGGTGATGGATCTGTTGCCGCCATTTGCGAAGCGGTCAGCGCTGCGACAGGTTTGCCGCAGAACCGTGTTTTCACATCCTCTACCGGTGTGATTGGTGAACGTCTGCCGCATGATCGGATCACCTCCAAATTGGGCGATTTGGTTGATGCACTGGATGTCAGCGGTATCGACGGCGCCGCCGAGGCCATCATGACTACCGATACCTTTCCCAAAGGGGCCTGCGAAGAAGTGGCGTTGCCTGACGGCACCGTTCGCATCGCCGGGATTGCCAAGGGATCAGGCATGATCGCGCCGGATATGGCCACCATGCTCGTCTACATCTTTACCGATGCCCAGATCGAGCAATCCGCCCTGCAATCCATGGTCAGCCGTCTGAACGAGCGCACATTCAACTGCATCACGGTTGATAGCGACACCTCGACGTCTGACACGCTGCTCATCGGTGCAACCGGTGCGTCCGGTATATGCGCCGACGCCGATCCAGCATTCGAACAGGCCCTGCACCGTGTCATGCTCGACTTGGCCCACCAGGTTGTCCGTGATGGCGAAGGCGCAACCAAGTTTGTTACTGTTTCCGTGACCGGCGCGGCGTCAGATGCCGACGCCCGTACACATGCACTGTCCATTGCCAACTCACCGTTGATCAAAACTGCGATTGCGGGGGAAGATCCCAATTGGGGTCGCGTTGTCATGGCCGTTGGTAAATCTGGTGCTGCGGCCGACCGTGATCTTCTGACCATCCGATTTGGTGATATCGAAGTGGCACGCGAAGGCTGGGTTGCTGAGAATTACCGCGAAGAAGACGGGGCAGCCTACATGAAGAACCCCGAGATCGACATCAACGTCGAGATCGGGCTTGGCACCGGCTCCGCAACCGTGTGGACCTGCGATCTGACCCACGGTTACATCTCAATCAACGCCGACTATCGTTCCTAACACGACCCTGCGATGCACAGGCCTTTGTCCGCGCACAGGCTTTGCTTCGCGACTGTCCCGCAAGGAAGCATGCAATGAAGATCATCCTCGTCTCTGCCGTCGCTCTGATCGACACCGATGGGCGTGTGCTCTTGGCGCAGCGTCCCGAAGGCAAATCCATGGCTGGACTGTGGGAATTCCCCGGTGGCAAGGTTGAGCCCGGCGAAACGCCCGAAGTCGCCTTGATCCGTGAACTTCAGGAAGAACTTGGTATCGATACGTGGGAATCCTGTCTCGCACCTTTGACTTTTGCATCGCACAGCTACGATGATTTTCATCTGCTGATGCCATTGTTTGCCTGCCGAAAATGGGAAGGCATTCCACAATCCCGTGAAGGTCAGGCGCTCAAATGGGTACGGGCCAACCAACTGCGGGACTACCCCATGCCACCAGCTGACATCCCATTGATTCCAATTCTACGAGATTGGCTTTAGGCGTTCGGCTTGCAGTATAGCCGCGCCGCAGCAAGAAAATTCCAATCAAAGTACAGCTTTTCGATGATTATTTCGCATCTTTGCTCTTTATTTTATCGATTTCTTGAGGGAGAAAGACTACATATCAAGTGTCATGATCAGTGGGGGGTTGATGACATGCTGCGTACTATAATTCTTGGAAGTTGTGTTTCCGTGCAGGGACTGCTGGAAAAAACCTTGCCAGATGGCCGGGTCAGTGTCCGTGTGGGTGACCGTATCTATACCGGTCAACCGGTTCACGCCGCCGCCTGATCTGGCTGCGTCGACGAAAACCAAAGACGACCTCTTAACAAAAAAGCGCCCTGCCATATGGCAGGGCGCTTTTCTTTTGTCTTGAACCGAACCGATCAGCTGAGAGTACGTTCGATTTCTTCGCGTTCGAAGATTTCGATTACATCGCCGGGACGGATATCGTCATAGTTTTCAAAGGCCATGCCACATTCCTGACCGGACTGCACTTCGGCCACTTCATCCTTGAAGCGCTTGAGCGTTTTGAGTGTGCCCTCGTGGATCACAACATCATCACGCAGCAGACGCACGCCGGCACTGCGGCGCGCAACGCCTTCGGTGACCAGACAGCCCGCAACCTTGCCGACACCTGTAACCTTGAAGACTTCCTTGATCGACGCATAGCCGATGAAGTTTTCACGCACTTCGTTGGACAACAGGCCAGAGGCCGCCGCTTTGACGTCATCAACAAGATCGTAGATCACGCTGTAGTAACGCAGTTCCACGCCCTTTTGGTTGGCTGAGTTCCGAGCCGAGGCATTGGCACGCACGTTAAAGCCGATGACCGGACATCCGGATGCTTCGGCAAGACCCACATCGGATTCAGTGATCGCACCAACGCCCGAGTGAAGGACCCGAACACGGACTTCGTCGTTGCCGACTTTCTCAAGCGCCTGAACAATCGCTTCGGACGAACCCTGCACGTCGGCTTTTACCAGCACTGGCAACTCCGAAACGTTCTCGTCGTCTTTAGCCTTTTGCATCAGCTGTTCGAGCGTTGTCGCAGCACCTGCGGCCGCACGTTTTTCTTTGGCCACGTTGGCGCGGTATTCTGCGATTTCGCGGGCCTGTGCCTCGGTGTCTGTGACGTTCAGAACATCACCCGCCTCTGGCGTGCCATTCAGGCCGAGCACTTCGACAGGAACCGATGGACCGGCTTCCTTGACGCGATCACCCTTGTCGTTGATCAGCGCGCGGACCTTACCGTACTGCTCACCCACAACGAAGATGTCACCCTGGCGCAACGTACCGTTCTGAACCAGAACAGTCGCCACAGGACCACGGCCCACATCCAGCTGGGCTTCGATCACAGCACCCTGTGCCGCACGATCCGGGTTCGCCTTGAGTTCGAGGATTTCCGCCTGCAATGCGATCGCATCAAGCAGTTCATCAAGACCCTGCCCCGAGATGGCCGAGACTTCTACGTCCTGAACATCACCGGACATCTCTTCCACGATCACTTCGTGCTGCAGAAGATCGGTCCGAACCTTGGTTGGGTTGGCTTCCGGCTTGTCGATCTTGTTGATCGCAACAATCATCGGCACTTCGGCGGCTTTGGCGTGGTTAATCGCTTCGACGGTTTGCGGCATAACCGCATCGTCCGCAGCAACAACCAGAACGACAATGTCCGTCACCTGCGCGCCGCGCGACCGCATCGACGTAAATGCCGCGTGGCCGGGTGTATCGAGGAACGACAGAACGGTGCCGCTATCGGTTGTCACCTGATAAGCACCGATATGCTGGGTGATACCGCCGGCTTCGCCCGCTGTGACCTTGGCATCGCGGATCGCATCCAAAAGCGATGTTTTGCCGTGGTCAACGTGACCCATGATCGTGATGACCGGTGGGCGTGGTTTCAGGTCAGCCGCATCGTCTTCGGCTTCCTTGATCACGTCCTCAACGTCAGCATCCGATACCCGCGTCACCTTGTGACCGAATTCTTCGATGATGAGTTCCGCAGTGTCCTGATCAATGGTCTGGTTCTGGGTCGCCATGATACCGTTGGTCATCAGCGCCTTGACGACGTCTGCAACCTTTTCGGTCATCCGGTTGGCCAGTTCCGCAACTGTGATCGCTTCGGGCAACTGCACGTCACGCACAACCTTTTCACGTTGCTGCGTGCCACCCATCGCCTTCTGACGTGCGCGTTCCTGCTTCCGCTTCATGGCGGCCATGGACTTCTGACGGCCACCTTCGCCACCAAGAGCCTGGTTCAGGGTCAGCTTGCCGGAACGGCGTCCACCATCGTCGCGGCTCTTGCGGCCACCGCGATCGTCGCGCTCTTGCTTGCGAGGTGCCGGGGATGCAGGGGCTGCACGACCACGCGGCGCTTCTTTTGCGGCCGGCGGTGCTGCAGCTGGCTCAGCCGCACGTTTGGCGGCCTCGGCTGCTTCGCGCGCCTTGCGCTCTTCTTCTTCGGCTTTGGCCTTCAGGCGCTCTTCAGCTTCGCGCTGTTCGCGTTCCTTGGCTTCTTTCTCCGCACGCTGGCGGGCACGCTCTTCTGCGCGGGCCTTTTCTTCGGCTTCGCGGCGCGCCGCATCGTCCGCTTCGCGGGCTTTCGCAGCCTGCAAAGCCTTCATCCGGCGTTCCATTTCCGCATCGGAAATACCAGCCGGACGCTTGGCAGAGGAGCCACCGCCCGCGCCAACGGATGCATTGGGCTTGGCGCCCGGAGCCGCGCCCGGTTTGGGCACCACAACGCGCTTGCGCTTGGTTTCCACCACGACGTTTTTGGTACGCCCATGGCTGAAGCTCTGCTTCACATTCCCCGAGCGGGGACCACCGCGCAAACCCAGTGTCTTTTTGCCGTCGTTATCGCTCATAAAGCTCTCTTATCCTTTCAGGCGACCCCTGCCGCCTTTATCCGTCCCGCTCTCTGCTGAACGTACACCCTTCAATCTTTGGGCTTCCTCTACAACACGCTGAGTGAGTCCGCCAGCGCCAAGCGCTGCATGTATCACAGTTTGTCGCCCAAAGGCCATTCCCAGCTCATCAGCCGTCAACCAACCAATGTATTTTCCACCGTATGGTGTGCTGAGCTTCGATTTTCCGCGGCTCGACCCATCCTCGGCTTGGATCAGAACCGTTGCTTCTTCTTTCTGAAGCCAGTCCTTGACCTTTTCGTAGCCCGAAACAGCCGCTCCTGACTTTCGCGCAAGGCTGATCAGATCAACCACCCGGCGCGACAGCATTTGCTCGACCATGTCCGCCAGCCCATCAGGCACCTGAACCTTCGCCCGCGCCGCCTTGGAAAACAGCCCCTTGTCCGACGCTTTATCAAGCGCCGCACGATCGGCTGCCACATATAGACCCCGACCGGGCAATTTTCCAGTGACGTCGGGAACAACCTGTCCGTCCGGCCCGATCGCAAATCGGATCAGGCCTGACTTTGGCTGCGCCTCGCCCGTGGCGATGCATTTCCGCTCGGGCCCGTCTTCACGGGATTTGCTGGCACCACCACGACCCAATAGGCTTACTCCTGACCTTCTTCGGCGACGTCGTCACCTTCAGCTTCGGCTGCTTCTGCAGCGGCCAGCTCTTCGGGATCGACCCAACCCAACAGGATGCGCGCAGTCATGACCATATTCTGCGCTTCCTCGAGAGAAACGTCGAACTTTTCGAGCAAACCATCGTCCTTCACACGTTGGCCATCAACGGTCGTCCAGCCACCGGCCAGTTCCCAGTCGGCACAAGTCGCGAAATCTTCGAGAGTCTTCACACCGTCTTCGGCGAGCACTTCGGCCATCTGGGGCGTCAGGCCTTCGAAGCCGATCAGGCTGTCCTCTGCACCCAGTTCGCGGGCGCGTTCCAGAGCCTTGCGGGCCTGCTCTTCCAGCACGTCACGGGCACGGGCCTGCAATTCTCCGGCGGTATCTTCGTCAACACCATCGATGACCAGAAGTTCGTCAAGCTCAACGTAAGCCACCTCTTCGAGGTTGCTGAAGCCTTCTGAGACAAGCAACTGCGCAAAGAATTCATCCAGATCCAGAGCCGCCATGAACAGACGTGTGCGTTCTTCGAATTCTTTCTGACGACGTGCCGATTCTTCTTCTTCGGTCATGATGTCGATATCAAGACCAGTCAGCTGCGAGGCCAAACGCACGTTCTGACCGCGGCGACCAATGGCCAGAGACAGCTGTTCGTCAGGAACAACCACCTCGATGCGCTCGGCGTCTTCGTCCAGAACCACCTTGGAAACTTCGGCAGGCTGCAATGCGTTCACAAGGAAGGTCGGCATGTCTTCATTCCAAGGAATGATATCGATCTTTTCGCCCTGCAATTCATTCACGACGGCCTGAACACGGCTGCCGCGCATACCAACGCAAGCACCTACGGGGTCGATGGATCCATCATAGGACACAACGCCAATTTTGGCGCGTGAGCCGGGATCGCGTGCAACGGCTTTGATCTCGATGATGCCGTCATAAATTTCCGGCACTTCCATCTTGAACAGTTCAGCCATGAACTCTGGCGCTGTGCGCGACAGGAAAATCTGCGGGCCACGCGCTTCGCGGCGAACATCTTTGATATAGCAACGGATGCGGTCGCCGGGACGATAGCTTTCGCGGCCGATCTTTTCGTTACGGCGCAGGATCGCTTCACCACGGCCCACGTCGACGATGACGTTTCCGTATTCTTCGCGTTTGACAGTGCCGTTGATGATCGTGCCAGCGCGGTCTTGGAATTCCTCAAACTGACGGTCACGCTCAGCTTCGCGCACCTTTTGAAGAATAACCTGCTTGGCCGACTGCGCCGCGATCCGGCCCAGTTCAACCGGCGGAACTTCTTCTACAAAGGTGTCACCAACCGCTGGATTTTCCATGTACTGGCGGGCCTGTTCGACAGTGAACTCGGCCTGGTAGTTCTCCAGCTCTTCCTCTTCGACCACGGTGCGGACACGGGTAAAGGTTGCCTTACCGGTCTTGCGGTCGATCGACACGCGGATGTCCATTTCCGCGCCGTAGCGGGATTTGGCCGCACGGGCGAGCGATTCTTCCATTGCTTCCACAACGAGCGATGGGTCGATCATCTTTTCGCGTGCCACCGCTTCGGCGGTCTGCAAAAGTTCCAGCTGGTTGGCTGAGGTAATTGCCATCTGTCTTACTCCTCCTGCGGCCCTTCGGCCTCGATCTCATCGAATTTCGTCTCGTCCACAGCCGAGGCTTTGCGCGCCTTCAGCATTTCGCGAACAAGTTCATCAGTCATGACCAGCTTGGCTTCTGCCAGCCAGTCGAATTGAAGGCCGATTGTGCCTTCTTCAAGGTTAATCAGGACCTCACCGTCTTCGACCCCGGCCAATACGCCGCGAAACCGTTTGCGACCATCGATCAGGTCTGCGGTTTCCAGCTTGGCCTCATAGCCTTCAAACGTCTCAAAGTCCTTCAATCGGGTCAGTGGGCGGTCTATGCCCGGGCTCGAGACTTCGAGCACATAGGCGTCCAGGATCGGATCCTCGACATCCAGCAAGGCGCTGACAGCTGTCGAAATCTGCGCGCATTCATCGACTTCGATCCCGCCGGTCGGACGTTCCGCCATGATCTGCAACGTTGGTGTGTTGCCCCCCATCAGACGAATCCGAACCAGTTCGAATCCCATGTCCTCAATCACAGGGGTCGTGATCTCAGCCAGTCGCTGATCCATCGAGGTTTTAGCGATAAGGTCGCTCATCTACTTGCCTTTCGCGGGCATCGGCCATCTGAGCCACGGGCACAAAAAAACGGGCCCGCGGCCCGTTACACTTTCCGGTGGGCGCCGGGTTTGGACCCCAGCGCGCCGCTGTTGAGCGTGATATAGGCGAGCAGCGCGCATTGCGCAAGGACAAAGCACGGACTGGCCTTGCCGGGTCTATCGCAAAGCCGATTTCATCGCTGCCTTTGGAAAACAGGTCGCCATCTGTCCGCGCGATTCCTGCCAGCGCCCGATTGACCGGCGCGTCTTGAACCCGGCAAGTCCATCGGCGCCGCCAACATCATGACCCATCCGCTCCAGCGCTCGCTGCATAACCGCGACATCCGATCGATAAAGCCCGCCCACATTGCCCCAGCCAGCGGCGAAGTCACCCATTCCATATTGGATGCGATCCCCCACATGCCCGACAAACAAGGCGTAGAGGTCTGAGTTGTTGTAGTCTTTGAGCACATAGAAATTGGGCGTTACAATAAAGGCAGGGCCATCACGCCCTGCAGGCATCAGCAGATATCCCTCGGCGCGGCGCTCGTGTTCGGGGAATGCCTTGCCCGAAACGCGCTTGACCCCCAGCTTTTCCCAATCCCGAATGCGGCGACCCTGATCCGGCCCTTCCAGAGAACAGGAAACCGAAGCGGGCACCATCACTTCAAACCCCCAGTCACGCCCCTTTTTCCAACCGTGCTTGGCCAAATAGTTGCCGATAGATGCGATTGTATCTGCTTCGGACCGCCAGATATCAGCTTTGCGATCACCATTTCCGTCGGCCGCATATTTCAGAAAATTGCTGGGCATGAACTGCGGCTGACCCAAGGCACCGGCCCAGCTGCTGTTCATGGCTTTACCCGGCGCGTGCCCTGCCTGCGCAATCTTTAGTGCTGCGATCAGCTCGTCTGAAAAGTAGTCGGCGCGGGTGCTCATGAACCCCTTGGTTCCCAGCACTTCAAAGGCGTTGTTTCGGATTGGCACCTGACCATACCCCGACTCGCGCCCCCAGATCCCCAGAATGACCCGACCCGGAACACCCGTCTTGCGTTCGGTCGCCGCGAGAGCCTGCGCATGTCGCTTTGCCATCTGCCGACCGACACGGGTCGCACCATCGATGGACCCGCGGTTAAAGTATTTGCCCGGCGATCCAAACTCGGCCTGCCGCTGGCGTTTGGGGGTTTGCGCCCGCGTTCCCGGCGGCACGAGATCCGGAAGCTTCCAATTCAGCGAAACCCCGGCAAAGGCCGCATCAAAAGTGCGCCTCGATACACCCTCGCGCTTGGCCCTTGGCCAAATGACTTGCTCCAACCAACTTTGAAACTGTTTTTCGATCGCACCTTTGTTTTGCGCGGATCCAGTTTGGGGCACCAAAGTCAGGGCAAGGCAAAAGACAATCAATCGCAGAAGCATTGGGTAATCCGGAAAAGCCATTGTTTGAAAACAGCCTAGCGGATTGGTGCGCGCCGTCTATGTGATCCTCGCGCTCGATTCTGGATCGGCGACGCGCCGCGCGAACACGCAGACCACTGCAACACAAATCGCCTTAAAATTAGTCGCGCCATACATCATAGCGCCTAAATTTTAATCATTGTTGATACTTCGGACGCAGAGCTACGGGGAATCGTTCAACCGTGTCGGCCAACATGCTGAAAAATGCAGCATCCGCCTCGCGAACAATTCAGGACCAGAGCCATCAACGCGCCCGCCCATCCCCCGGACATGCAATCGGCTGCCATGCCGCCCCGCGCGCGCGGGGCTGTCAGCATTTCGGCCAAGCCCGGCCCGCGCGGCAGCGCGCTGGACCGGATGAGACAGGCGGGATCGCTCAAGGTTCTTTTCCCGCGCAGACAAAGTGAAGCGCTGGACGCAGTTCTGGTCAATACGGCAGGCGGCGTCACAGGCGGTGATCGCTTCAAGACCGAAGCAACCGCCGCGACTGGAACAATGCTGACCATTACCACGCAGGCCGCCGAAAGAGCCTATCGCGCTATGCCCGGTCAGACCGGAACAATCGACAATGTCCTGACGGTCGAAACCGGAGCCCAGATCAACTGGCTGCCTCAGGAAACGATCCTCTTTCAAGGCAGTGCCTTGAAGCGTCGCCTTTGCGTTGACCTTCAGAGCGAGGCAAAGCTCTTGATTTGCGAGCCCTTGGTTTTCGGACGGACCGCAATGAACGAAACCCTGACCGATGCGGCGCTTGCCGACGAAATCAGGGTCACGCGAAACGGCTCACCACTCTATATCGACCGGCTGGTGATGAACGGAGACCTGCAGGCCAAACTGGCCCGTGCAGGTGTCGCCGCCGGTGCAGGCGCTCTGGCAACAGTGCTTTTTATCGCCCCAAACGCCGAGGCGCATATCAAAGCGCTCAGAAAGCTGTGTCCAGACAGCGGCGGTGTCAGCCTGCTTGGCCCGGACACGCTGACAATCCGGTTGCTGGCCTTGGACAGCCACATTCTGCGCCAATCGCTTATCCCGATCCTGAACCGCCTTAGCGGCGCCACTCTGCCCAGACCATGGATGCTCTGAAATGAACCTGACCCCCCGAGAAAAAGACAAACTGCTGGTCGCGATGGCCGCCGAGGTCGCCCGCAAACGGCTGGCGCGCGGCGTCAAGCTGAACCACCCCGAAGCCATTGCCCTGATCACCGATGCAGTGGTCGAAGGTGCCCGTGATGGGCGATCGGTCGCGGATATGATGGAGGCTGGCGCCCAGGTCATAACCCGCGAGCAATGCATGGATGGCGTGCCCGAGATGATCCACGAGGTACAGGTTGAAGCCACCTTTCCGGACGGAACCAAACTGGTGACCGTGCACCATCCGATCCGTTGAGAATGCGTATTTTGGAAAAAGAAGAAGGACAGATCATGAAGATCAAAGCTCTTGCCCTGCTGGCCAGTTTTGCAGCCTCTCCTGCCGTTGCGCATCCCGGCGCACACATGCACCCCCATTCGGTTGAAGGATGGGTGGTCGGTCTTGGCATTCTGGCCATGCTGGGTGCTGGTGTTGTCGCGCTAAGGGCCCGCAAATGATTCCCGGGGAGTTGATCCCGGCCGAGGGCAGTCTCGAGTTGAACCCGGGGCGGCCTGTAACCACCCTGATGGTCGCCAACACCGGCGACAGACCGGTTCAGGTTGGCAGCCACTATCACTTTGCCGAAGCCAATAGTGCTCTGGAGTTTGACCGGGCAGCCGCGCGCGGCATGCGGCTGGATATCGCCGCTGGAACAGCCGTGCGTTTTGAACCCGGCCAGCGCCGCGAAGTGTCGCTGATCCCGATCTCGGGCGCGCGCACGATCTACGGCTTCAACCAAGATGTGATGGGCCCGCTTTGATCATTGAACCCGGCGCCATGACGCCTGAACCCTTTCCTGTTTTCCTTGGTGCCCAATTTGCGGGCTGCCTTGCTTTGAGGAGGCAACGAAATGCCTGCTAGGATTTCCCGCTCTGATTATGCAGCAATGTTCGGCCCGACTGTTGGCGATCGCCTGCGCCTCGCCGACACGGATCTGATTATCGAAGTCGAACGCGACTTGACTGCCGAGGCGGCCGGCGCCGCCGAGACCAGTGGTGCCGGAGCCAACGCCATGGCCTACGGCGAAGAGGTCAAATTCGGCGGTGGCAAAGTCATCCGCGACGGGATGGGGCAGGCTCAGACTACGCGGGCCGAAGGCGCCGTAGACACGGTGATCACCAATGCACTGATCGTGGATTGGACCGGCATCTACAAGGCCGATGTCGGTCTGAAGGACGGCCAAATTCACAAGATCGGAAAAGCCGGAAACCCTGACACTCAGCCCGGCGTCGACATCATCGTCGGACCGGGAACCGAAGCGATTGCCGGTGAAGGACGCATTTTGACGGCTGGCGGATTCGACTCCCATATTCACTTTATCTGCCCTCAACAGATCGAGGACGCTCTGCATTCCGGCTTGACCACCATGCTGGGCGGCGGCACCGGCCCCGCGCATGGAACGCTGGCCACGACCTGTACGCCGGGTCCATGGCACATCGGGCGCATGCTGCAGGCCGCTGACGGATTTGCCATGAACCTCGCCTTTGCTGGCAAGGGAAACGCGTCATTGCCTGCAGCCCTGGAGGAGCAGGTCAACGCCGGTGCCTGCGCGCTCAAGCTGCATGAGGACTGGGGAACGACCCCCGGGGCAATCGACTGCTGCCTGACCGTGGCAGATGCCATGGATGTGCAGGTCATGATCCATACAGATACGTTGAACGAGTCTGGTTTCGTGGAGAACACCGTCGCGGCCATGAAGGGCCGGACAATTCACGCCTTTCACACCGAGGGCGCAGGCGGCGGACACGCGCCGGATATCATCAAGATTTGTGGCGACGCCAACGTACTGCCCTCATCAACCAACCCGACGCGCCCGTTTACGGTAAACACACTCGAAGAGCATCTGGACATGCTCATGGTGTGCCACCATCTCGACAAGTCGATCCCGGAAGATGTCGCTTTTGCCGAAAGCCGCATCCGGCGCGAAACCATCGCCGCCGAAGATATTCTGCACGACATGGGCGCGTTTTCCATCATTGCCTCTGACAGTCAGGCCATGGGCCGGGTTGGCGAGGTCATCATCCGCACATGGCAAACGGCGGACAAAATGAAGAAACAGCGGGGGCGTTTGGCAGATGAGACCGGTGACAACGACAACCTGCGTGTGCGCCGCTATATCGCGAAGTACACCATCAACCCAGCCATCGCGCATGGCATTTCCACCCATATCGGGAGCATCGAAGAAGGCAAGCGCGCTGATCTGTGCCTCTGGAACCCCGCCTTTTTCGGAGTGAAGCCGGAGATGGTATTGCTGGGTGGAACGATCGCCTGTGCACAGATGGGGGATCCGAACGCGTCGATCCCAACGCCGCAACCGGTCTACTCCAGACCGATGTGGGGGGCCTATGGTCGCTCTGTTGAACGAAGCGCCGTAACCTTTGTCTCTGAGGCCGCGCAGGCCAATGGTGTGGGGGATGCGCTTGGACTGGCGAAGACAACGCTACCGGTCAAACACACACGCGGCATCGGCAAACGCGACCTGAAACTGAACGACGCCTTGCCGTCGGTCGAAGTAAACCCGGAAACCTACGAGGTTCGCGCTGATGGCGAATTGCTGACCTGCGAGCCCGCTTCGGAATTGCCGATGGCACAACGCTATTTCCTGTTCTGAAACGTACTGAGCGCAAAATACCGACCAAAAGGCAGATTTCGCCTGCCTCAAAAATTCCAGGTTATCCATGCAAACATCTCAAACCTATCACGACCATAGCCACGCCCTTGCATCCGATAGCGTCACCCTGACCTACGAGGATCGGTTTTTGCGTCGTAAAGTGCTGACGACCCAATCGGGAACCAAACTGTTGGTCGATCTGCCAAAGACGACATCGCTGGATCATGGGGGTGTCTTGGTCACCCTCGATGGCGCGGAAATCCGCATCGAAGCGGCGCCGGAGCCTTTGCTTGAAGTGACCGGAACGCATTTGCTGCGATTGGCTTGGCATATCGGCAATCGTCACATGCCTTGCCAGATCGAGGACACCCGTTTGTTGATTCAGCGCGATCATGTGATCCGTGACATGTTGGTACAGCTTGGCGCTACACTGCGCGAGGTGGACGAACCTTTCACCCCGGAAGGAGGAGCCTATGGCCACGGCCGCACCCACAGCCATGCCCACTGATGACGCGGTTCTGACACTGGCCCATTGGTTTTCGCCGTCCTATCCGATCGGGTCTTTCAGCTTTTCCCATGGACTTGAATGGGCCGCGCAGGCCGGAACCGTCAACAACGGTGCAGATCTGACTGACTGGCTGAAGGACGTTCTAGACGATGGCGCCGGGCGTTCCGACGCGTTGTTCCTGGCTGCGGCCTATCATGCGCAGAGCGAGGACGCTGTCACTTTGATCGACCAGACCGCCCGCGCTTTTGCGCCGTCGTCCGAACGGCTTGCCGAAACGCATAAGCAGGGCAATGCGTTCTGCAAAATCACTCAGGACGTCTGGGGGACGGAACTGCCGGACCTAAGTTATCCAGTCGCTGTTGGCCGCGCGGCTCGATTGTGCGGGCTGCCGCAAAAACTGGCGGCCGCAATGTATTTGCAGAGCTTTGTCGCAAACCTTGTGGCCGCCGCCCAACGCCTTTGCCCAATCGGTCAAACAGAAGCGCAAACTATTGTTCGCCAGCTGACCCCGCTGTGCAATCAGATCGCAGCAGACACGATCCACGGTGATCTCGATCAGCTTTCGGGCACTGCCTTTCTGGCTGACATCGCGTCGATGAAACACGAAACCCAGTATTCAAGGATCTTCCAGACATGACCAAGCTGAATGGCCCATTGCGGGTTGGTATCGGTGGCCCTGTCGGGGCTGGCAAGACGACCCTCACCGCGGCTTTGGCCGAAGCCTTTCGCGACACGCATTCGGTTGGCGTGATCACCAATGACATCTACACGCGTGAGGATGCGGACGCCCTGATGCGAATGCAGGTGCTTCCCTCGGATCGGGTGATCGGCGTTGAGACCGGTGGGTGCCCACACACGGCAATTCGCGAGGACGCCTCGATCAATCTTGCCGCCGTGGCCGAAATGGTTACACGCCATCCTGAAGTCGAAGTTGTCTTCATTGAATCGGGTGGCGACAACCTGTCTGCAACGTTCAGCCCCGAGCTGGCCGACCTTACGCTCTATGTCATTGATGTCGCTGCGGGCGAAGAAATCCCGCGCAAAGGTGGGCCCGCCATTACACGATCGGATCTGTTGATCATCAACAAGACCGATCTGGCACCGCACGTGGGCGCAGACTTGAGTGTGATGGAAAGGGATGCCGGGCGGATGCGTGGCGAACGACCTTTCGTTTTCAGCAACCTCAAGGCACGTAAAGGCGTCGAGGCGATTTGTCGGCACATTGAGGAAATGGGCGCTCTGCGCCCAGTGTCTGAACAGGTTCCGGCGGAATAGGATTTGCGTGTCAGCGCGCCTCTGTTGGTTGCAGGTCGCTGCCAACATCATCTACGGTCCACCAAGACGAATTTGAGGGGGACAGTGGATGACCAAACATGTGATTGAAACGCCCGAGCAAAGCGCGCTGCCAGTCGTTGGGTCTGATGCCACATTCCCCGTCCGGCGCGTTTATTGCATTGGCCGCAACTATGCCGCCCATGCCATTGAAATGGGCCATGACCCGGATCGCGAAGCGCCATTCTTCTTTCAGAAGAACCCGAACAATCTGGACCCGTCGGGTGAGTTTCCGTACCCGGCACATAGTCACGATGTGCATCACGAAGCCGAAATGCTCGTCGCCCTGCAAAGCGGTGGGCGGGATATTCCCATCGCGGAGGCCCTGTCCCATGTGTACGGTTATGGGCTGGCGCTGGATATGACGCGCAGGGACTTGCAAGGCGAGATGAAAAAGGCCGGGCGTCCGTGGGAAATCGGAAAAGCATTCGAACAGTCCGCCCCATGCGGGCCGGTTTTTCCGGCTCAGCAGGTCGGCCACCCGACCCAAGGGCGCATTTCTTTGAAGGTGAATGGCGATCTGCGTCAAGACGGCGATCTGAACCAGATGATCTGGAAGGTTCCCGAAATGATTGCCTATCTCAGCCAGTATTTCGAACTTGCTGCCGGGGATGTCATCCTGTCGGGTACACCCGCCGGAGTCGGGCCGGTGCAAGTCGGGGATGTCATCGACATGTCTATCGAAGGGTTAGGCGTGCTGAACGTAAAGGTCGCCTGAGCGACCCGCACAATCAGCTTCGTTCCAATGTATCCGCCAGTTTGAGACGCTGGATTTTTCCAGACGGCCCCTTGGGCAATTCATCCATGAAGTGAATGGTGTCCGGCGACTTGAACGCACCAAGCTTTTCGTTGCAGAGCGCAATCAGGTCATCGCGGCTGATGGAAGAGCTGCTCTTCAAACGAACCGCTGCTTCGACCGTTTCTCCGTAGCGATTGCACTTACGGGCAAAGGCTGCTGCCTCGACGACATCTGGATGCGAATACAACGCTTCATCCACCTCACGAGGAGCGATATTCTCACCCCCCTTGATGATAAGCTCCTTGAGACGGCCAGTAACAAAAACATAGCCGCCCTCATCCATCCGTGCCAGATCACCTGTCCGCAACCACCCATCCCGAAAACTGCTTTGGGTTGCTTCGGGGTTGCGCAGGTACTCCAGCATCACATTAGGACCGCGCACGACGATTTCTCCCTCTGCGCCATCCGGAGCGCGATTGCCCTGGCCATCCTGAATTTGCACTTCGCAGCCATAGGCGATGCCGGGCGAGCCTATTTTCCGAACGCCGGGCGGCAGTGGGTTCGACAGGATTTGTGCGGCCGTTTCCGTCAACCCCATCGTTTCAATGATCGGCACGTCAAAGCGGCTCTCGAATGCGCTTTGGGTTTCGACAGCCAGTGCCGAAGACGCCGAGCGACCAAACCGCAGCCGGGCCTTGCAAGCCTCCGCCGGCTCGGCCGCGCCATGCAACAAGTGTGAAATGATCGTCGGGACCGCCGAAAACCACGTGACCTCGGTTTCATCCGCCTGCTGCCAGAACCGCGATGCGGAAAACCGGCTGGTCATGGCCAACGATCCACCAGACACCAGGGCCCCCATGACCGTCACGCACAGACCGTTGATGTGATAGATCGGCAGAATGCAAAAGCCACGGTCGGTCGGCCCAAGCCCATGCGCAACAGCTGTCGTCCATCCGCCCGCCAACAAACTGGCATGACTGTGAACAACACCTTTGGGACGGCCCGTTGTGCCCGAGGTATACATCAGCAATGCATGGTCATCCGGTTGCACGGTATGAAGCGCTGCATCCGAAGGCCCATCAAGAGGCAGAGGGACAACGCCGCTGTCATTGGCTTCGGCAAAAAGGGTTGCACAATCCGGATGCACATAGGCAAACCGAGCCTGCGAATGATCCAGCGCATAGGCAATCGCATCCCGCCCGGCGGCAAGGTTGATCATCGTCGCGCGGAAGCCCCCCGCAACAGCGCCATAAAATGCAATGACCGCCTCTCGCCCGTTTGGCGACACAATAGCCAGACTATCCCCCGGCTTGGCACCTTGGCCTGTGACGTGGCGCGCAAAAGACAAAGCCTCATCTTGCAAGGTGGTCCAGCTTAGGTTTTCGCCGGTTTCAGGAAAAACGATTGCCGTACCGCCCGCCTGTGCGCGCGCGGCAAGCCAATCCCGTACAGTTCCTTCCGGCGGCGTATCCGACGTCAGTTTCATTGCCCTGCTTCACCCCAATACTCACTGAAAATCTGGTCGAGCGTAGGCTCACGAGCCGGGATTTCCCGAACAATCTTGGTCGACTGAAGGAAGTGCTTCCAATGCAGATTGTCATCGATCGAATTGCCGCCCCAGCTGCCACAGCCCATCGACAAGGAAAATGGCATTCCATTGGTAAAGGACCCACCTGTCGCAAAGGTATGCGCCTGATTGACGATCACACGGCTGGTCGGGATCGCCCGGGCCAGTTGCATCGGGCGATCCGCGTTTTGGCTGTGCAGACCAACAGAATGGCCTGCGCCCTGATGCCGTTGAATTCGAAGAGTGGTTACAACAGCCGCTTCAAAATCTGATGCGCGATAGAGCGCCAAGACCCTGCTCAGCTTTTCACCCGAAAGCGGATGTTCCGGTCCAATGCCTTCAGTCGGAACCGCAATATACTCAGTGCCGTCCGGCACGTGCTCTTCAAGGCCCAGCGCGGAAATCATCTTGTCCGCATCTTGTGCAATCGCCGCCCGGTTCAAGTGACCATCAGGCCAAAGTGCGGCAACCACACCTTGTTCATTGTCGACCACCGCCCCGCCTGCCCGGGCCATTGCAGCAACGAAGTCATCATAGACGGCGTCGACGACAACGGCAGAATTTTCAGACGAACACGATGTGGCATTGTCAAATGTCTTGGACGCGCGAATTTTTTCGGCTGCGGCATCCAGATCTGCAGTTTCATCGACGATGACCGTGACGTTCCCAGCCCCCACGGCGACCGCCGGCGTTCCAGCGGTTTGCGCGCGGTGCACATTGTTCTGACTGCCGGTGCAAATGATCTTGTCGCAGGCCTCCATCAGACGCTGTGTCTTTTCCTTGGATCCCGGCGCGGGCACCATCTGCACCAAATCGGGATCTTCGCCGATCTTGGAAAACTCGGCGTGAATGAACGCGAGCAGCCGTTCACAAGATGCAACGCCCTTTGGCGACGGAGCCACCACGATTGCGTTGCCGCACTTCAGTGCGTTGATGATGTTGTTGGCTGGCGTCGCAGCCGGATTGGTCGAAGGCACGATGGCTCCAACCACGCCCATTGGGCGCGCAATTTCTGTGATGCCGTTTTCCGCATCGTCGCGGATCACACCAAATGTGGTCACGCCCTGAATATCCCGCATGAGGCCAAGCGTCTTGCGGTGGTTCTTGGTGATCTTGTCGGCAACGTTGCCCAGACCTGTGGTTGCGACCGCAAGCTCCGCCAATTCACGATTCCGTCCCGGCTCCATGATGGCCCATGCAGCAGCGGCAGCGGCACGATCATAACGGGCTTGGCTGCCATTCGCTTCGTATTGCGCCTGAGCGGTGCGCGCGCGCACAATAATAGTATCCAGTTCAGTGACGGGATCCACGGCGTTCATCTTTCTGCCTTTCGATTGATGCGCAGGGCACGTGACGCGCGCCCTGCCTAGTTTTTGGTGCGATCAGAGACCGGCAAGCAGTTCCTTCAGGGTCTCTTCACGGGCCTTCCACATCGCGATGACTTCATCACGGGTCATGATGTGCATGGGCGAACCACCTGCTTTCATCTTGCCTGCAACGCGGCCGTTCTTGAACATTTCAGGCACGGTCGCGGCCAGTTTGTCGATGATCGGCTGCGGCGTGCCTTTGGGCACCATGACACCACGGAAGTTCACGGATGCGTTGTCGATTTCGAAACCCTGCTCTTTGAGGGTCGGAACATCTGGCATGAAATCGTTCCGCTCCAGATCAAAGACACCCAGAATTTTGACGTTGCCAGCTTCGCGGGCGCGGAACGCATCGCTGAGGTTGTTGACGCCGCCCAGAACTTCACCGGCGATCACGGCCTTCATGGCTCCGGCGCCACCCTTGTTGTTGGGGATATACGCCAGCTTCACACCGGCAGCTTTTTCGAGCTGCAGCGCTGCAATGTGATGGCCTACGAACAGACCTGCGCCCGAGAAAGTCAGCTTGCCGGGATTTGCCTTGGCATAGTTCACGACGTCTTCCATCGAGTTGAACTCGCTGTCAGCACCAACAACGAACACCGCCGGGTCAGCACCCCAGTTCGCAATGGGCTCAAAGCTCTCGGTCGAGTAGGATACACCACCTTCGATCGACTGCGCGATAAAGTGCGGCACGTTGTAGGCACCCAATGTGTAGCCATCGGCATCCGCTTGCGATGCAAACCAGTTCCAACCGACACGGCCACCGGCACCCGGCTTGTTGATGATTGCGATTGGCATACCCAATGCATCTTCGTTGCCGGCTGTCATTGTGACAATCCGGGCCTGGAAGTCAGTTGCACCACCGGCGCCATAGCTGACCATCATCATGACCGGACGTTCCGGATAGGCATCATGCCCATCAGCAAATGCCGTACCCGTCATTGCGGTCAGTGCGACCGCTGCGGCTGCGATTAGTTTTTTCATGGTTAGTCCTCCCTTGGGAATTGATCTGCCGCTGTTGCGGTTCAGAAGAAAATCTCTCGCGGTGTGAACACGTTCAGAAGTTGAGCGAAGAGACCGTACATGACCGCCAGAAAGCCGGCCGTGATGAGTGCGCGTTTGATCCAGCTGCGCATTTCAGAGTGCGGTGCCGGATCATAGAGCGACAAAAGAATGAAAAACGTGGCGGTGGTCGCCGTATAGAAGCCCAGCGCCTTGGCTGCCCAAAAGATGTAAATCAGGGCAACAACGAGACCGGGCAGTATATTGATCATGGCGCCCCGGCTGAGGCCTGCACCGACCTTTGATTTGCCCATCAGGGCCTTGCCAAAGGTCCATAGCGCCAGAACCACAAAGACAGTCGAAATGATGCGCGGGAACAGGAAGGCCGCAGCCGGTTCCTGCGTGTAGCTGACATAAGCCACCCAAATACCAACAACGGCAACAAGCCCACTGGCAATGATATGCTGGCTGCGTGGAAGATCAGTCATGACAGCGCCTCCTCTTTGGCAACTGCGTCTTCCTTGGTGACGTAGCGGCGGTGACGCAGTTCCATCCAGACCGAATAAACAATCGATGCTACGACGATGGCGATCAGGGTCAGGTTCAACAGGCCGGTAAAGAAGTACTGCCCGACGCTAGACGTCGCATTCGCGATCATCGAACCCTGAATAAAGTTGGCTTCGGCAATCGGACCAAGGATCAGACCAAGCACCAAGGGCGCTGCAGAAAAACCGAAACGCTCAAGGAAATACATTCCAGTGCCCAGCGCGGCCATGATGTACACGTCGCCCATCGAGTTCTGCACCGAATAGCTGCCGAATACAGCCAACGACAGAACGACCGCAGCCATGACTGCATTTGGCACCTGCGCCACGCGCGCGGCCAGACCGGCCACATAGAGGCCAAAGATGCACATCAGGATCTGGCCCACCAACATCGAGTTGATGAAGGTCCATGCCACTTGCGGGTGATTGTCGAACAGATCACTGCCCGGGAAAATGCCGTGGATCAGCAATCCACCCAGCAATACGGCCGCAGTGGGCGATCCGGGAATGGACAGGGTCAGCAGTGGCACCAAGGAGGGCCCAACCATCGCATTGTTCGCGCTTTCCGCGGCGATGACGCCCTCGGGGTGACCTGTTCCGAATTTCGCGCGCTCTGGGCTCATTTTCTTGGATTGATCGTAAGCCACCAGACCGGCGATCTGCCCGCCCACTCCGGGGATCAGACCAATGACCGATCCTGTAATCGTGCCGATTGACAGGGCGCGTGTGCGGGAAAAGACCTCGCCGAATGCCTTGGAGATCGGGTGGCGTTCTACCGACAGAACCTCGGCGTCCAGTCGTGCACGACCCTTGGCAAACATGGTGATGACCTGCGGGATGGCGAACAAACCAATCAGTGCCGGGATGACGTTAATGCCACCAGAGACGCTGGGATGGAAAATGAACCGCTGCGCACCCATGATGTCATCAAAACCGATTGTGGCCAGCCATAGACCGATGCATCCGGACAGCAGACCCTTGACTACCGAGCTGCCATCCAGCGACCCGATGACAGTGACCCCCAGAATAGCAAGCCAGAACAGGTGCGAGGGTCCGAAGGCCAGCGCCCATTGTGCCAGCACAGGCGTCAGGAAAATCAACAGAAGGACACCGAAAACCCCGCCAACTGCAGAGGCAAGGAACGAAAGCTGAAGCGCACGCGCGCCTTCGCCTTTCTGTGCCATCGTATGGCCATCCAGCGTCGTGGCGATATTAGCCGGTGCACCCGGGATTTTGAGGAGGATCGCGCTGACCGCGCCACCTGCAACCGTAGACGTGTAGGCCGCGCCCAACAGGATCAGGCCCTGAGCAGGTTCCAGCTTGAAGGTGAACGGGATCAGCAAAGCCACCGCCATCGTCGGCGACAGACCCGGCGTGGCCCCCAATATCAGACCCCCGATCGTTCCGATCAGAAGCAGCATGAAGTTGAACGGCGTAAAGACGTCGCCGAAATAAAGTAGGAACTCCAAGCCCTCTCTCCCCTGCTGGCTTGTCGCGATTGATCAATAACAGTAAGAAATGAAAATAGTTTTGCAAATGTTTTCATTTTTCTCGGGAAAAAGGAGTGTAAATGTCTGGTTTAAAATCTAAAAAAGCCGATATTATCGCCGTTGCAAAGCTTGCGCGTGTCTCACCTTCGACGGTGTCACGCAGCTTCAACCACCCTGATTTGGTCAAGGCGACCACACGAAAAAAGATCGACTCTGCGATTCGAAAACTGGGCTATATCCGCAACCGAGCGGCCCAGACGATTCATGGAATTCGCAGCGGAACCATCGGGCTGATCGTACCAACGGTTGATCAAACGATCTTTGCCGAACTGATTCAGAGTTTTTCCGAAGCGGTCGAAAAGCGCGGCTTTACGATCCTTCTGGCATCCCACGGTTACAACCTGTCACGAGAATACGAACTGACGCGCAAAATGCTTGAACATCGGGTTGATGGCGTCGCGCTAATCGGCCTCGAACACGCGCATGACACCTACGAATTGCTTGAACAGCAGGCCATGCCCGCAATCCTGCTCTGGAACCATTCAGATACGGCACGGCTCCCTTCTGTCGGGTCAGACAATGAAACCGCGGGCTATCTGATTGGCGCTCATGTGGCTGATCTGGGCCATCGCAGGATTGCCGCAGTCTTTCCGCCACTGGACGGCAATGAGCGCGCGTCCATGCGTTTTGATGGGGTCCTGAAAGCCCTGACCGAACGCGGCTGCGAAATTCCACAAAAGTGGCGGGTGGAAACACCCTACAGTGTGTCTTCGGCAAAGGCGGAAACGGAACGGCTGATCAACAGTGAAGATCGGCCTGACGCCATAATTTGCGGCAACGATGTTCTGGCATGGGGCGTTCTTTACGGGCTGGCCAAAGCGAGGCTGAGTGTTCCGGACGATGTGTCCGTCACGGGTATCGGAGATTTCAAAGGGTCCAAGGATTTCGAGCCAGGCCTGACCACAGTGCGTATTCCTGCCAAAACCATTGGGGAAACCGCTGCAGAAGCAATTTCCGGCATGATTACATCCAATGTAACGACGGGCAACGGAACGATGGTGCCGCCCGAACTGATCGTTCGGGCATCCAGTGCCCCGGCCAGATAATGCCGGGTCAGACGAACCGCGAAACGATGTTTTCCAGTCGCTCCTGACGCCCCGATACGGGCTCAGGCTGCACGTTGTCCCGCTCTACCCGCTCGGCGATTTCCTCGAGACTCAGGCAAAGCATTGCTTTGGCTTCGGGGGTATCCCAACCCGCATAGCGCGCTTCGCGGGCCTTTTCCAAAGATCCGTCTTTCAACATGGCCGCCGCTGCCTTGTAACCCCGGGCACAGATGTCAAACGCCCCAGCATGCGCCAAAATCAGATCCTGCGGATCAAGTGATTGGCGCCGCAGCTTGGCGTCAAAGTTTGTACCGCCCGTGGTGAATCCGCCGTTCTTCAGGATTTCATAGTAGGCCAAAGCCACTTCCGGGACGGAGTTCGGGAACTGGTCGGTATCCCATCCGGATTGATAATCGTTCCGGTTCATGTCGATCGACCCAAGAATGCCCAATGCGGCAGCAGTGGCCAGTTCATGTTCAAAACTGTGCCCGGCAAGGATCGCATGGCCCTGTTCGATGTTGACCTTAACCTCTTTCTCAAGACCGAAGTCCTTAAGGAAACCGTATACCGTCGCGACATCGTAATCGTACTGGTGCTTTGTAGGTTCCTGCGGCTTGGGCTCGATCAGAATATTGCCTTTGAAGCCGATCTTCTTGGCGTAGTCTACCGTGAGGCACAGAAAGCTACCCGCTTGCTCACGCTCGCGCTTGAGGTCCGTATTCAACAGGGTCTCGTACCCTTCCCGCCCACCCCAGAGCACGTAATTTTCGCCCCCAAGTTTCAGCGTGGCGTCCATGCAGTATTTCACCGTGGCGGCCGAGTAGGCAAAAACCTCTGGATCGGGGTTCGTGGCTGCGCCCGCCATAAAGCGCCGGTGAGAGAACAGGTTGGCAGTGCCCCAAAGCAGCTTGGTGCCTGTGCTCTCCATCTTGAGACCGAGGTAGTCGGTCATTTCTTCCATCCGCGACCGGGATTCAGCCATCGTTGCACCTTCTGGGCGAACGTCGGCATCGTGCCAACAATAGTATGGCTGCCCCAGAATGCGGAACATTTCAAAGGCGACATCCGCCTTCATCTTGGCCAATTCCATTGTGTCGCCAAACCATGGTCGCTCAAAGGTCGGGCCACCAAAAGGGTCACCGCCCGGCCAGGCAAAACTGTGCCAATAGGCGACTGCAAACCGCAGGTGGTCCGCCATGCTTTTGCCGTCCAGCATCTCGTTGGGGTCATAGTGGCGATAAGCAAATTCATTGGTCGAATCCGCGCCTTGATAGGTGATCGCGGGGATATCTTTGAAAAAGTCGGTCATGACAGCTCCATCATATGCAAGGCCGCTTCGCGAAACCGTGCGTGCGCGTCCTGAAAGGCTTGGGAAAGGGCAGAGACAGGCTCCACCGTTGTTTTGATTGGGGGTGGCACCGCGATGCTGGCATCGCCGGTTGCGGCAATCATACCCAGCCGGGCGGCGCCGAACGCGGCGCCGAAATCACCGCCCACCGGGACGTCCAGCGGGATGTTCAGTGCTGTTGCGACCACCTGCAGCCAGTATTCGGACTGACTGCCGCCGCCAACGGCAACACAGGATTCCACCGTTGTGCCTGCCGCCGCAAGCGCGTCCCGGTTGTCAGCAAGCGCAAAGGCAACACCTTCCAGCACCGCGCGGGTTCCGGCCGCACGGTCAGTGGCGTGATCCAAACCGACGAATCCGCCGCGAACCGAAGCGCTGTTCAGCGGTGTGCGTTCGCCGCCGAGGTAGGGCAGGAAAGCCGTTGCACCCGGTGCCTGCAGCGCACCCAGTTCGCGCGTCAACGACACCGGATCACTGCCAACCAAGTTGGCCCACCAATTCAAGGCATCCGTCGCCGCGAGAATAACACCCATCTGGTGCCACATATCAGGCAAGGCGTGACAAAAGGTGTGAACCGCGGTCTCTGGATCAGGTTGAAACCCATCGCAGGCCGCAAACAATACGCCGGACGTGCCGAGCGACACAAAAGCTTGTCCGCTTTTGACAACGCCCATGCCCAGCGCAGAGGCCGCATTGTCCCCCGCACCGCCCGCCACGGGCACATCGCCTGAAAATCCCCAACGCGCCGCCAAGGAAGGCCGAAGCGTGCCAGACACCTGCGATCCTTCGACCAATCCCGGCATCTCCTCTCGACTCAACCCGGATCGCTCCAACAAAGTGTCGCTCCAGTCCCTTGAGCAGGTGTCCAGCCAACTGGTGCCCGCAGCGTCCGACATTTCAGACATCTTTTCACCTGTCAGCCAGAAGCGAAGATAGTCCTTGGGCAGCAAGACCGAGCTTATTCGGTTGAATACTTCGGGATGGGTCTCTCGCATCCATTGCACCTTTGGTGCGGTGAACCCGGGAAAGACTATGTTCCCCGAAATAGCGCGCCAGATTGGATCCCCATCCATGGCCGAGGCTTGTTCGGATGAGCGCGTGTCGTTCCACAAAATGCAGGGCCAAAGCACGTCGTCATTGGCATCCAGCATAGTCGCGCCGTGCATGTGCCCAGAAAGCCCGATTCCTTTGACACCTGACAGATCAACAGTACCGGCCAATTTGTCCAACACGTGTTCGGCAGCGGAAATCCAGTCTGCTGGATCTTGCTCTGACCAGCCCACATGCCGGCGGCTGACTGTCAAAGGCGCCGTTGCCTCTGCAATCGGGTTCTGATCCTCATCAATCAGCAAAGCCTTGAGTCCAGATGTGCCGAGATCGAGTCCAAGATACATGTTTTCCACCGAGCGATTGAGAATCTGGATTGGATTACACCTTCAGACTTGACCCTATTAAATTTGGTTGTCAAAGTAATTTTTACGAAAAAGGGGTTCACTCCGGCAAATACCGATGCAGTCACACCGTTTTTCGACAAAATTAGCCGGTTCTGAGTAATCTTTAATTCTTGAGGAAAAGTAATGAGCGCGCAGGAAGCTACAATACCCGGCTGCGGCCCCTTTGCTCCGGTAGAGAGCGCAGCCGAGTCTTTGAAGTTGGCGATCTTCGAACGGATCCGCGCCGAAGGGTCCGTGTCGCGGGCGCAAATTTCCAAGGCGCTTTCCATCAGCCCGGCAACAGTCACCACGCAGACCGCATCGTTGATTGAAATGGGTCTTGTGCGGGAAAAAGACGTTGAGACTGAAGTCGCGCGCGGACGACCGCCCATTGCCCTGATCGTGGAACCCCGCGCGCATCTGGTTGCCGGGCTCAAGCTGTCGGACAAGGAACACTCGGCTGTCATTTATGATTTTGCAGGCAATCAATTGGCGTCAGCAGCGCTGGCCGTCTCCGGCGATCCCAGTCTGGAACTCTTGCTGCAAAGCACCCAAGAGTTGGTCATCAAGGTGTGCCAGACAGCAGGGATTTCGACGCAGGACCTGTCTGCGATCGGAGTGGGTGTTCCCGGATTCGTCAATGCATCGACTGGCACGGCGCATTGGTCCCCCTTGATCGACGAAACCGAAGTTGCCCTTGCCGATTTGCTGGCTGTACGACTGGGAAACACGGTCGTCATCGACAACGATGCCAACCTGATCGCACTGGCTGAGCTTTGGTTTGGCGTAGGGCGGCATATCTCGGACTTTGCGGTTGTCACCATCGAACATGGCGTCGGCATGGGGCTGGTAATCAACCACAAGCTCTATTCAGGCGCGCGTGGAATGGGCATGGAGCTCGGACATACAAAAGTTGCGCTGGACGGTGCGCTCTGCCGCTGCGGCCAGCGTGGCTGCCTCGAGGCTTACGTTGCCGACTACGCCCTGATCCGGGAAGCTTCGATCGCCTCCCCAAGGTGCAAGCCGAATGCACCTGTTCATGAAGTGTTGGAAACCCTGTTCGACGAAGCAAAGGCAAACAACCGAGCTGCGCGGTCCATTTTCGAACGCGCGGGCAAGTACCTTGCCATGGGCATCGGGAACGTCGTCAATCTGTTTGACCCGCAACTGATTATCTTGTCCGGCGAACGGATGCAGTACGACTTTCTGTTTTCCGACGACACGCTCGGAGAGATACAGCGCCACACCCTGAATTCCGGCGTCACAATACCCCCCGTCGAAATCCACGCCTGGGGTGATTTTGTCTGGGCTTCAGGCGCTGCCGCAATGGCACTTGCCAAAGTGACCGAAAAAACGCTCGACACGCGGGGGTAACGCGCGTCTCAATATTTCCTAGGGCTCTAGGAAGCTGGCGGGGCAAAAGCCGCCTCATGCAATCTGCTGGTAGGGCTCATTCAAGTAGAACCACGACCAATACTGACAGATATTCAGCCAATCCCGTACCGTTTGCGCAGATTGCGCGTCCCGATCTTTTGGCATCAATCGGGACGGTAAGACTGTCGCCGACAATCGACACTCAGCGCAGTCAATGTTGGGCATACAACACTTGTTTTTGCTTTGCTTCAGCGTGCTTAGAATTGTTTTGTGCGTGCCATTGTGGCGCCCGGCACAATCAATCGCATATCCTGTTTGCGGATCCAGCTCGAACAAGGGCCCATCACACGTCACCTCACGGTTAAACGCCTTGGGGTAAACGATTGTGCCGGGAAACTCATCGATCACGTCGTCGACGATTCTTCTGCATTCAAGTAGATCATCTGGTTTGAATGCCAGATTGTCAGTCTCGTTGCTAAACCGAAAGAACTCCTTGTCGTTCGCCATACCCTTTTGAAGTTTGCTCAGATAGCTTTCGGTCGGGCTATACATGTTGAATGTCATCTGGGCGCCTTCGCCCTTCATGATCCGGGCGACTTCACGTATCTGACCCATGTTTTGGCTGTTTATCGTGTAAACAAAATGCGCACGCGGATCATTGGCGTAGTTGCGCAGAGCCTTCCAAAATGTCCCCCCACCCCGCAACTTGGCTGTGTCTTCGGGATTGCCCCATACCGAAACCGCAATACGAAACGGAATGTCTTTCGCAATCTTTACCGTACCATTTGCCGCAATGATGCCATTTGGAATTTTGTCAGCCGCCGCTCTGATCCGATCAGGAAACAGCGCAGCTTCTGCGCCGCCAACATAGACGAATTGCACATTCTCTTTAGCCTCAGCCTCGAAAAACGCTCTCCATCTTGAGATGTCTTCCTCGTCTGTCATCTCCTGCGCGTCACCCTCGTAGTAGTAGCAACCCTCACAAAACAAATTGCAGCGCGAGGTCAGATCGACAGAAACCGGGTTCGACAGTTTTCGGGCATCCTTGCGCACCTTCTGAAACGATTGTTCAAGCGCAGCATCGCTGCGGCAAATCTCTCGAATTGCGCGGACACGCTCCATATTCACCAAGAAGGCGCTAGCCATGATGGACATCCTCTAGAATTGAATCGAATTCGCGCAGCAAATCGCCTGTACCGAGCGCACTGGAGACGGATTCGTGCTCGGCGTACCTTGCCACTGGGCAAAGGCTAACCTCGGGAAGATGCGCAATGTTGTTGGCTTGCACTGCGTCGAGCGGCTCGTTTTCACAAAAAATCATGCGGATCGGGCTTCGCTTGTGGCGCGCTTCCAACCACGCCCGCAAGTTCAACTGACTGTCATCAAGACGCTTGTTCAAAGCATGGATTGCCGCTTGTCCGCGCGCGTCATCATTTTGCTTTAGAAACTCGATCCGAATGTCAGTGGGCCCTGAGAATGACAGCACGCGTCGGGCCTCAAGCTCACACCCCCAAACAATGGCGCCAACGCCTCCTCCGGAAGTGCCAATCGTGTATACACGGTCCAAATTATTGGCATCCAGACGTTGTCTAAGGCCTGAGATCGAGGCATCCAGCGTGCCGCCCAATGTATCAAGACCGTCCCAAAACAACTTGGCACGGCTGTCGTAGAACGAACCGGTAGAAACGCCGTATCCTGCAAAAAAACGATCTATCATGGAAAAGGGCATTGCCCCCGTTCTTCGAGCGAAACCAGCAAAAGCCAACACGGCGGCACCGCTTTGTCCTGCTTCGCTGAGCCGAACTTCGCTGTCGAGTATTCCGCCTTTCAACAGTGCGCGTCGGGGCGGCATTATCCGGCTCGCAAATTCAATCAGATTGCCAATCGCCGAATTGTCACCGGAGAAATCCAAACCTTCCAAGACATGGATTGCTGGTTTCAGATCGGGTGAGGAATCCAGAAACGCTGCCGCAGCTCTCAGGAAGGCATGCTCACCTTCGCCAGTTTCCATATGTTGTCGCAAAAAAGCTTCGGCTTTGGCATAGTCTTCCATGGCGCCGGCACAAACCGCTTGTCCCAACAAAACCCTTGCGCTGCCTTGGTTGGATACCTCGTCGAAAACCCTCGCAGCGGTCTCGAATTTCCGAGCTGAAACCAGCGCCTGAGCATAGGCAACTCTTGTTCGATCCAGCGGAAAGACTTCGGCGATGCGACGATTGTATTCGACAATCTCTGTTTCCGATAAAGCGGCAATGCGTTGGTTCAGAGCCGCCCGAAGCACTTGTTCGATCTGCGTCGGATTGGTTAGTTCTGCATCGAGATCAATCTCAGCGCCATCAAATCCCATTTTCAGACGGGCTGCGGATATCAATCCTTTCAACTGCTCATCTGTCGGGAACTTGGCGCGGCCGCGTTCATATGTACGAAGCGCTGCAGCGAGGTCTTTTTTCTCTTGTGTCTGACCAAGCCTGATGACCGGTGCGGCCTTGTCCGGTCGCACAGCCACTGCACGTGAAAAAAATTCAATTGCTGCAGGAAAATCGCCGTTTCTGACGGCACACCGCCCTGCGCCCATCAATGCACCAAAGTTCTCTGGCCGCTTTTCAAGCAACGCCGAAAAAGCCTCAAATGAAGCAGAGTATTTTGCTTCAGCTTCAAGGGCTAAGGCGCTGGATAACTGCGCTTTGACATCCATTTTTGAGCTATCACCTGGGCGTAAAACTGCGACAACAATGCCTGCCGCGGAACATGAATCATAAATCGAAAGGTGACAAGCCGTCCACAACCCGAGGGCTACATAAACGGATACAATTTGGAAAAGATTTAAGCCGTTTCCGGACGGGTCAGGAACAAGTGCGGAAAACTTTGAGAGGTAAGATGGTGCCCAGGAGAGGCAAATAAGCCCACTTACCCAAGCTCTTTCCAGCCATTATCATCTAATTTTTTCATGTATTTAGCTTATACATAGATATATCAGGGTTGCAGAAAGCATCTCTAGTGCGCAAATAAAAAGGTGGACAAATGGGTGGACGCGAGAGGGCAGGCAATGGCGGCAATCAGCAAACTGACAGCACGCGGAATTAGCGCACTGCCACCGGGGAAGCATTCAGATGGTGCAGGGCTCTGGTTTTGGAACCGGGGCGAGAATTCAAAGCAATGGATATTGCGCATCACGGTTCACGGACGGCGTCGAGAAATGGGATTGGGTGGCTGGCCAGATGTGACCTTGGCCGATGCTCGCAAGCTGGCCAAGCATTGGAGGTCGCAAGCAAAGGCTGGGGTTGACCCTGTTAAGCAACGCGAAAAAGAACGGCGGCAGGCCGAGCGCAATCTGCACCTTCTGCGCGATGTGGCGGCAGACGCATTTGAAAGCCGGAAGGCTGAGCTTAAAGGTGATGGAAAAGCTGGCCGGTGGTTCTCGCCATTGGAATTGCACGTGCTACCGAAGCTGGGCGGCGTCCCGGTGGCCGACATTGATCAAATTGACATTCGAGACGCACTGCGACCGATCTGGCATAGCAAAGCGGACACAGCCCGCAAAGCGATGAACCGGCTTTCAATCGCTATCAAACACGGCGCGGCGCTAGGACTCGACGTTGACCTGCAAGCGGTTGATAAGGCCAAAGCACTTTTAGGTGCGCAGCGACACGTCGCGAAAAACATCCCCGCAATGCCTTGGTCCGATGTTCCAGGATTTTACCAGACCCTTTCGGACGGAACCGTGACGCACCTCGCTTTACGTCTACTGATTTTGACTGGTGTGCGTACTGCTGCGCTGAGGAATTGCCGCGTTGAGCAAATCGAAGGCGACATTTGGACGATACCCGCTGAGTTTATGAAGGGTAGAAAAGGAAAGACGGAAGATTTTCGGGTTTCTTTGTCCAAAGAAGCTCAAACTGTGATCAAGCAAGCTTTGGCCCATGAGCGCGGCGGCTGGCTTTTGCCCGGCACGCGGGGCAAAGGACCGATCAGCGACATGACGCTTTCTCAGCTTATGGCGCGAAGAAAGGTTGAGGCGCGCCCACACGGCTTCCGGACGTCCCTGCGCACTTGGTTGGCGGATTGCACAGATGCGCCTCATGAGGTCGCTGAAACGGTGCTGGGGCATGCCACTGGCACTACCGTCAGTCGAGCCTATCAACGCAGCGATCACCTCGAACAACGCCGAGTGCTCATGGAGCGCTGGGCAGATCACGTCACTGGGGCATTAAGCTCAGTTGTGCGGCTTCATGGCTGAGTACGACCCAAAATTCGAGGATATCGAA
Organism: Thalassococcus lentus; assembly: GCF_028023555.1. Lineage (NCBI taxonomy): Bacteria > Pseudomonadati > Pseudomonadota > Alphaproteobacteria > Rhodobacterales > Roseobacteraceae > Thalassococcus > Thalassococcus lentus. The sequence goes on along the minus strand of NZ_JAQIOY010000001.1, from coordinate 761,427 downwards.
ACTGCTGCTGCTGCGGAGGCTTGGCTGCGTTTTGGGGCTGTACTCAGCCGTGACGATTATGCGCCGCCAGAGCTTTTTCGACTATCACCGGATGACGAAAGCGCGCCCATCGAGTGCGCCATATGGCGAATCGTACTCAAATATGTGCCGAAGTGGGCCGCTGGCGGCGTTAGGCACGCACTGCTGGATCCGGAGTTCCACGTGGACGCGGAAGCTCGCTTCCGAATGGCTTTAGCGTTGCAATTGGCAGAAGAAAGCGTTGGCAAGAGAGAACGCAAAATACAAGCCAGAAACACGGTTTTGCTTTTTGCACTCATTATCCATGAAAGACTTGGGTACCCTATTCGGCCTAACGTTGGCGACAGCGAGGCCAAAGCCATCCTAGCCAAAGCGAATTGCACGATAGGGGGAGATACCCTCCAAGACATTTGGAAAAATCGTTTCGGTATACTTGAAGACTTTGGTATGTCTAAGAAATTATTGGATAAAGTACTGCCGGAAAAGAAAGCAAAATAATTCCGTCGAGATAGCTGGGGTTATCCCGCAGTTTGCCTGCGTACCCTGTTCTATATCGAGGAATGCCATGACTGACCGACTTCTCAAAGTATCCGAAATCACCGAACAACTGGCTATTGCCGAACCAACGGTTTGGCGCTGGATTAGCAATGGAAAGTTTCCCGCTCCGATCAAATTGGGTCGCGCTAGCCGATGGAGGCAGTCGACCATCGAACAATGGCTCAAAGAGCAAGAGTCGAGCTGGGATGCCAACCCAGCGCAATCGACTGCCGAAGTTGGTCATTCGAACTGAACCAAAACGAGAATGGCTGTCAATAACAGAGAATTGCAAGACATTATCGCTCTGGATATTAGCGCCAACGCTAGGCTTGTCCTGCTGGAAATCCTATCGCACCGAAGAGGATACACGGTGCACCGCGCCAACATCCTTAAGCGGGTGGGCATCTCGGAAAACACGCTCGATGGAGCAATTAAAGAGTTGCGACCCTTCGGTTTACTTGAAAAGCAGAAGCGCGGGTCAAATGGCAAGTATTCACCAGGATATCGCGCGGCCACCGGACCCCAAAAATTGGGGAACGGCACCGGACCCCAAAAATTGGGGTCGTTAATAGGTAAGATAGGCACCGTTGCACCAAAGGCCGAAATCAACCGGACCGCCGACACACTGATGAAGCTCTGGACCGCCGCCGGATCGGACCCCGTTTTGAATACGGTGCGGCAACATTTGCGGGGGGCTTCACGACTCGCGGGTTTGCCCGATATCGAGAGGAGAGCACGGCAATACATCGCTGCAGTTATCGCATCAGGCAGGTCGCCATGTAATTTGGCAAAATGGCTGCGGGATGAGCGGTTTGTCGAAGTCACTGAGGATTTGCGCGTAATCGAAGGAGGCCGTTCAGAGGTCGTGCCTCCGGCACTGCAAGAGGAACCCGGTCTCTCCCCCCGAAACCGTTGCTCTGAGAAATGCTAAGAAAAGGGGCTTTTCCGGACTGTCTCACTAAAAAAGGTGCTTGGAACGTAAAAATTCCCGGTGTGATAAATCTCGTTATGTCACCGTCTATGCGAATTATCGACCATGAGCCCGGATTGTGGGAACGCCTTGCATCTCAGGGATGGCGCGCTCAACGCCGGCACGCGAACACCGCGCAGCAAGGAGTAACCTTGACCCACCCGAACGGCGGCGAAAAATGTATCGGTTTCACAGGTGCTGTCGAGGTGTCGAGGCTTCCTGATCTGCGGGCCGCGGCGTTTGCCCGCCGGATGCACCTGGGCATATGCAATCGGGCCCGTCCCACAGGGTACGCCACAGGCAGCCCACATGGCGCCACTGAGAGCCAGCCTGACACTTAGTGGGTGGGGACCCACCGCCAGCGCACCTTCAGTACTTGGTGGGCTTGTCTCTTCGCTTTGGGAAGATTTGATCGAGTATATCGGGTGTTGCCAAATCTGGGTGCATCACGACCATACCAAAGTTTTGACCTTCCGATTTGTGCGTGACCTCGCTTTTCGTTGCGGGTGAAATCCCATTAATTCCGGCAAGCCACTCGTTTGCACGCATGGCTACCGACAAGTTTTCTCTCTGGTTTGCCAGTTTCACAATGTTTGCGATTGCACACTGCCCCGCGTTCTCTCGAAAGAGTTTGGCCAGGGTTTTTTCCAACGAACGCCCATGACTTGAACGGCGAGAGCGTGAAAAGTTGGCTTCGGTGATCCCTGCGATCTTCGCCGCTTCGCGCGCAAAGCGTACCTCTCCTCCTGCCAGCAAACACATAGCGGCAATTGAGGCGGCAGAGATGCGGGAACCGCGCGGTTTGTGTTCCCGAGCAGCCTCAAACAACGCAAAAGCTGCGGGGAATTTGTCGGGATCGAGGGGGCAACTTAGTTTCATAAAGTTAGCTTGTGCCGGCCGATCAATGTCCACCAAGCACCACACGGTTCCAGCTTGATACCCGCAAGAGTTGACCATACCGTGAAACAAAGTTCAGGGATGTTGAGAGTGATCGAAGAGTTTATCAACCGCTGGAAAGACACCGGTGGCAGCGAACATGCCAATTACCAGCTCTTCGTGATCGAGCTGACAGAGCTACTCGGCCTCGAACGCCCCTGCCCGGCAACGGATGATGACAGCAACGATCACTACCGGTTCGAGCGCCCCGTCACTTTCGCCCACACCCACAAACGCAGCACAGGCTTTGTTGACGTCTACCGCGCGGGCCACTTCATTCTCGAAACAAAGCAGGGCGTTAACCATAAAAAAAATCGGCAAGGCGACCTGACCAAGGGCACCGCCGAACGCAAACAGAGGCGCACCGGGCATGGTGTACGCGGCACCGCTGCTTGGGACGACACGATGCTGAAGGCGCGCAACCAGGCGGACAACTACGCCCGCGCGGTCGCAAAGGAGGACGGTTGGCCCCCATTCCTGATGGTCGTGGACGTGGGCCATGTGATCGAGCTTTACGCCGACTTCTCCAAGCAAGGCCAAGGCTACAACCAGTTCCCGGACGGCAACCGCTACCGCATCGCGCTGGATGAGCTTCACGACGAAGATATCCGCGATCTTCTGCGCACGATCTGGATCGACCCCTACAGCCTCGATCCGTCGCTCAAAGCTGCCGAAGTCACACGCGACATCGCCGCCCACCTTGCTGAACTGGGCAAGAGCTTCGAGGGTCAAGGCCACGACAGCCAGACGGTAGCCAGCTTCCTCATGCGCTGCCTATTCTCCATGTTCGCCGAAGACGTGGACCTGATCCCGCGTGGAAGCTTCACGGAACTCCTGCGGAAACTGCGCGGGCACCCGGAACACGCCGAACCCGCGCTCAAAGGTCTTTGGGAAACCATGAACACCGGCGGTTTCTCCCAAGTCCTAATGCAGGACCTCAAACGCTTCAACGGTGGCCTCTTCAAGGAAGCCGACGCGCTTCCCCTCAATGAGCTTCAACTCGACTTACTCATCGAAGCCGCCGAAGCCGATTGGAAACAGGTCGAACCGGCGATCTTCGGCACGCTCCTCGAACGCGCGCTCGACAAGCGCCAGCGCCACAAGCTCGGCGCGCATTACACGCCCCGCGCCTATGTGCAGCGGCTCGTTACACCTACCATCATCGAACCATTGCGTGAGGATTGGCGCGACGTGCAGACCGCCGTGCAGCGCCTGACCGAGGACGGCAAAACCGACGACGCGCTCAAACTCGTCCGCGACTTTCACGCTAAACTTTGCGAGACCACCGTGCTCGACCCCGCCTGCGGCTCGGGCAACTTCCTCTATGTCGCGCTCGAGATGATGAAGCGGCTCGAGGGCGAGGTCACATCGCTCATGCACGATCTGGGCGACACGCGGCCCCTGATCACCGTGGACCCGCACCAATTCCTCGGGATCGAGCTGAACCCGTGGGCCGCCAACGTGGCCGAGCTGGTGCTCTGGATCGGTTACCTGCAATGGCACTTCCGCACCTATGGCAACGCCGCCCCGTCCGAGCCTGTGCTGCGCGACTTCAAGAACATCCGCCAAGGCGATGCCGTGCTGGAATGGGCGGACCGGACGGAGCGCATAGACGAAGACGGCACGCCCGTCACCCGCTGGGACGGCGTGACCACCATGCGCCATCCCGTGACGGGGGAGGAGGTGCCGGACCCTGACGCGCGTGTGCAGGTCTATGACTATGCCAAACCCAAGGCGACGGTCTGGCCCCAAGCCGACTTTATCGTCGGCAACCCGCCGTTCATCGGGGCCTCGCGCCTGCGCGACAATCTGGGCGATGGGTATGTCGAGGCGCTATGGAATGCCTATCCCAAGATGCCGCAAAGCGCCGATCTGGTCATGTTCTGGTGGGAAAAGGCCGCTCTGGCCGCGCGGGCCTACAATGCCAAGAGCGGCAAAGGCACCCGCCGCTTCGGCCTGATCACCACCAATTCCCTGCGCCAGACCTTCAATCGACGCGTGCTGGAGCCGCATCTGAACGATCCGAAAAAGCCGCTCTCGCTGCTCTTCGCCATCCCGGATCACCCTTGGGTCGAGGCTCAAACTGGCGACGCAGCCGTTCGGATCGCCATGACGGTTGCCGGGGCAGGTAACCGGGCCGGGCGTCTGCTGACACTGGCGACGGAGAGCAAGGAGAAGAGCGAGGCGGATGGGCGTCTAGTTACATTCGATCATCAAGTCGGAAAGGTTTTTGCGAACTTACGAATTGGACCGGATGTACTGAGTGCAAAACCCCTAAGTTCGAATAAGGCCCTTGCATTCCGAGGAATTTACATGTTCGGAGCCGGGTTTTCAGTTTCCGAGGAGAAAGCTAAGTCGCTTGGCCTAGGTGATGAAATTGTTGTCGGCGAGCAGATCAAGCCTGTAGTTAATGGCCGTGATGTAGTTTCGGGTACCCAAAAGAATTTTGTGATCGACTTGCTTGGCTACGAAGAGGGCGAGGTCAGAAAGCGATTTCCCAAACTATTTCAGCACCTTTACGACACAACCAGATTGGAGCGCGCAGAGAACAACAACCAGTGGAGAAGAGAAAACTGGTGGGTGCTCGGTGATCCAGCTCGGAATATGCGTCCGGCAATGGCTGCGCTTGACAGCTTTTTTGTTACGCCCATGACAGCCAAGCATAGGTATTTCACCCGCCTAGAAAAACCTTTGATAGCAGATCAAGGGTGCATCTCATTTGCGTTTTCCGATGCCAATTTAATGGCGGTTATGAGTTCTAGAGCACACGTGGTCTGGGCGCTTGCCGCCGGTGCTCGACTGGGTGTCGGCAATGATCCACGCTACAATAACTCCCTTATTTTTGAACCTTTCCCCTTCCCCGACCTCACCGACGATCAGCGCACCCGCCTCCGCGCCCTTGGGGAAGAGCTCGACGCCCACCGCAAACGCCAGCAGGCCGCGCACCCTAAGCTGACCCTGACGCAGATGTACAACGTGCTGGAAAAGCTCCGCGCCGGGGACACCATCGAAGGCAAGGACCGCGAGATTTATGATCAGGGCCTGATCGGCATCCTCAAGGACCTGCACGACCAGATCGACGTCGCCGTGGCCAAGGCCTATGGCTGGCCCGCCGACCTGAGTGACGAAGACATCCTCTTCCGCCTCGTCGCCCTCAATAAGGAACGTGCCGAGGAAGAGGCTCGCGGCCACATCCGCTGGCTCCGCCCCGTCTACCAGAACCCCGAGGGCCGCGTGGCCGCGAAGGGCAAGACCAAAGACATGGACCTGGGCGTTACTGCCAAGGTCGAAAAAGCCCCCTGGCCCAAAACCCTCCCCGATCAGATCGCCGCCGTCCGCGAGGCCCTCACCGAAATGGGCGAAGCCACCCCCGACCAAATCGCCCGCCGCTTCATGCGCGCTCGGACTACGAGTGTGCAGCCGCTCTTGGAGAGTTTGGCCGCGTTGGGTCAGGCGGAGAAGACAGGCACGGATCGCTACGCAGCGTAGGACGCGGTGCGGAGAGAAAAGCCAGCTCAACGGACGGCGCAAAACATGGACATGCCATCAGAAATCACAATCATGGTGTCATTGGCCGACCTCAGGCACGCTTTTGAGCGATCATCATGGGGAACGAAAAAGGCCCGACCCTCGCGGTTTAGCAGAATTGAAACCGCAAGTTTCAAACAAAATCCTCGTGGCCTCGTTTTGACCGCTCCAAATGGTGAACACTTGGTGGATATTGTTCACGGCGCATTGAGCGAAGAGGTACTTTTTTCCAGCGCCAGCTTGTCGCCCGTTTCAAACTGGCTTCAGCGCTATGACGGCCCAGAAGACGTAACCTACATCAATTTCAGCGCAGACGAGATCGTTTTCCAAATGGGAATGTCGCGCATGAGACTTGAACGCATATTCCCACCAATCTCCCTTGTTCCAAAGAGGGAAGCGACTGATGCCCGGATGGTGAGGCAAAACAGCGAAACCGTTTTAGACAGCAACGTGGAAGCAGCTGAGCCTCTGAAGAACGAAGCAGACCTTAAGCGCAGCATGGTCGAACTACCCGCCTCTAAGCGACCTCTAGATAAATACGAGATCAATAGAATTGCAGCTAACCTATGGGAGCTTGACCGCGGACAACAGCTTTTGAAAGAGAGCAGTTCAGAGTGGTGGGTCAAAGCGTTTATGACCACAGGGCTGCTTTTGATGTTCGCTGAATTTGTGGTTGAAGCGCATGATGCCCCGGAGATCGGTGTGCCCATCATGGCCATTGCTGCTGGGGTTTTTTTCTATTTGCGCGACCGAGCCCTCAAGAAAAAAAGATCTGAAAAAATATCTGATTACTGCGCTGAGATCAAAGCGCTGGACGAACAAACACCTCAAACCCTACATCCGGAAGATGTGATCCAAAAATATATTCGAAACTCGTTTTTTTGGTAGACGCGCCTGTCATCGTATCCCAACCGTTGAGAGCGCGCCATTTTTTGGGGGTGGGGGCTCTTTAGGTTCTGCTGAGAAAAGGGGGCGGGGGGCTGAATTTTTTTGACGGAGGGGCCAGTGTCTGCACTTCTGCTCTTCCTACAGGCGGCTGCGCGGCATTGGTTGCTGCTCTGGACGCTTTGGCTACACCGAGTCATTAGGTCAGCAGATTGATGATCTGCTTGTGAACATCATGGTTTTCTCTCTTTGCGACGTGAAGAGAAGCCGCTTGAAGCAAATACAAAAGGGTGGACAAATAGGTGGGCACAGAGTGGCTCAATTCCACTAAGCTGCTGTTTTTCATTACTTTTATGGAAATAAATGGTGCCCAGGAGAGGACTCGAACCTCCACGACCGTACGGTCACTGGCACCTGAAGCCAGCGCGTCTACCAATTCCGCCACCTGGGCACAGGTGGTGAAGCGCCGTTTAAGGCCACCTATTGGGGGAGTCAACGGCCTTTTTCACAAAGTTCCCGTTGCGACTATCCCACACCTTGCGAGCAGTCAAAAGCGTGGGTATTCCTGCACCCAGAACACCACAGGAGTCGCCAATGTCCAAGCTGGTTACAATCTATGGAGGGTCCGGCTTTGTCGGGCGTTACATCGCACGCCGCATGGCCAAGGCAGGCTGGCGTGTACGTGTCGCTGTCCGGCGGCCAAACGAAGCGATCTTCGTGCGCCCCTACGGCGTCGTGGGTCAGGTTGAGCCGGTGCTATGCAACATACGGGATGACGCATCCGTTCGTGATGTAATGCAAGGCGCCGATGCCGTCGTGAATTGTGTTGGCACCTTCGACAAGGGCGGCAAGAACAATTTCGACGCGGTTCAGCACGAAGGCGCAGAGCGTATCGCGCGCATTGCTGCAGAGAGCGGTGTTGATCGCATGGTCCACATCTCTGCAATCGGCGCCGACAAAGATGGCCAAGGCCTTTACGCCCAGTCCAAAGGTTTGGGCGAAGAAGGCGTTTTGCAGCATATGCCGAATGCCATGATCCTGCGTCCTTCGGTTATCTTTGGGACCGAAGACCAATTCTTTAATCGCTTTGCCGGTATGACACGGCTTTCGCCGATCCTTCCTGTTGTTGGTGCCAAAACCCAGTTTCAGACAGTGTATGTGGACGATGTGGCCAAAGCCGCCGTTCAGGGCGTTCTGGGCGAGGCAGATGGCGGTATCTATGAATTGGGCGGGCCACGGACAGCCAGCTTCCGCGAATTGATGCAACTGATGCTTGGGGTGATCCGTCGCCGCCGTCTGGTTCTCAATATTCCATTCTGGGCGGCATCGATCATTGGCTCTGTTTCAGACCTCGTGAACACAATCACGCTTGGACTGGTTCCCGCGCAGATCACTTCGGATCAGGTCAAAAGCCTGCGATCCGACAATGTGGTGTCTGGTGATGCCAAAACCTTTGCCGACCTGGGAATTACACCCACAGACGTCGAAGCGGTTTTGCCAGACTACCTTTGGCGGTTCCGTCCTTCGGGGCAGTACGACGCGATCAAGGAATCGGCCAAGAACCTGCGGGCCTGATCGAAATCGCCTAGCCAGACCTCATCGTTAATTGACGTGCTCAGACCTTCTTTCTGAGCGCATCAAACGCTTTGGTATTCGGGCATCCCGGCGGAATCGCATTGTCAGGAGTGCGGGCTTCGGACAGCCACGCGAGGCAGGCCTCCGGATTGGGGCAAGCCCGACAGCGTGACACCATATCGGCATATTCAATCGCGCCCCGACCGTTTGACTGCATGGCTTGCGCCAGATCGATTCCAGACAGGCGCGCCACCGCGCGCGTCAGGAAAAAGCTGCGCCCACCGCTCAAACCACTGCGGGTCACGATCCCGAACCGGATTTTGTGCGCAACGCATCAAAGACATTACGATTGCGGCATTGGTTTGGTGCTGTACGCTCATGCCCCGTCAGGGCTGCTTGCTTCAGCCAACGACCGCAACCATCTGCCCACTGGCAGCCGCGGCAGCGTGTAATCATGTTGGCCCATGCCTCGTCATCGATAAGATCACCCTTTGCCGCACTCACAAGATTCACGTCAACGGCGCGCGCCATTCTCTGAACCCGCCAAAAATGTTTGCGGATCGGGCCAAGTGTTCTGACCTGCTCGCTGGTGTTGCCGTAGTTCATGACCGGGCTTTCAGATCGGAAAACAGTGATGCGTTGCGACAATAAATTGGTGTTTCTGCCGCTTTTCCATCCAGTTCGTTTAACCACTTTTCACACTGACACGGCTCCGCGCATCCGGTGCAGGCCAGAACAGCATCTTCCAGTTCTGAAAAGCTCAGCTTGCCGCGCAGCATTTGCTCTTCCAGATCAAGCCCCTGTGCCTCGGCCATCGCGTCGACCAAACCGGCATGTCGTTTCAGTGTTTGTGTGCTGTGCATAGGATCGTCCTCGTGATTGGTTCACGGGACAAACCTACATGGACTGGCAAAAACCGCTTTGATTCAGATCAGCCGCGTTACAGCCCTGCAGCCGTCCGGCGGACAATCTCGGTCCGGGCGGCATTGGGTGGGTGAGTTCCCAAAAACCGATCGCCGGGATCTGGAATACGCGTAAAGAACTTTGCTCCTCTTACCGGATCAAATCCTGCCCGGGCGGCGATGATGGTTCCCAGCTTGTCAGCTTCAAGTTCGAAATCCTTGGAATAGGTCCGTGCGCCCACTTCGGCACCGAGCTGTTCGGCCTCACGCACTTCCTTGGCGCTGGCACCGGTCATTGCCGCGATGCCCGAGAACACAACCGCGCCTACGACGGCGTTTTCACGCATCCGGTCCAGATGCGACAGGATATGATGCGCGGCCTCGTGTCCCATGACAAAGGCCAATTCGTCCCGGTTCTTGACCGAAGCGATCAAAGCCAGATTGAACGCCAGAATGGGTCGGCCGTTCTTGTCGACCGTTTGAAACGCGTTCGGTGGCTGGCCCGGGCGATCATCAACCACAATCTGGAAATCGCAATTGCGGCCTGCCATAACCCGGCGGCACTCGGCCTCAGCCACCGGCTCGACAATACTCACCACTTCGACAAATTGCCGGGCTGCCCGTTGCGCCCTTGGATCAATCTCTCCGCTCGAATCCGGTGCCGCTTCGGAAGCGGCGGATTGGTCCGGCGTTTGGACAACCGTCACAGGTTCGCAGGCAGCAATAAATAGAATCAGAAGCGGCAGGATCAGGCGCATTGAGTCGGTCCATCGTGAGTGTTCAAGAACGATATGCGCCGATCCGTCGCGCGGCCAGAGCAGATTCTTCACTTGGCGGTGTACTGCTGCTCCCTATCTTTGGGTTATGAACAAGAAAACCACAGTGATCTACAACGACACCTGCCCAATTTGTGCGCGGGAGGTAAACGGCTATCGCCGCGCGACAACGCGCCACGACATGGATATTGCCTATGCAGGTCTGTCCGATTGCGATCTTGCCGCTTTTGGTCTGACGCGAGATCAGGCTGCAAAACGGTTTCATGTCATGCAGGACGGCGAACTGATTTCGGGAATTCCTGCTTTTGCCGCCCTTTGGCGACAGATGCCCGGATTAAAATGGTTGGCTTGGATTGTCAGCCTGCCCTTGATCAGGACGGTGGCTGCCTTGGTGTACGACTATATTCTCGCTCCGCTTTTGTTCACACTGCACAAGCGTCGTGAAGCACGTGGCAACGCGAAAAAGATTGCCTGATCTTTGGGGCTTGGACCCCGACAACAGCCCCGCTAGACTATTTGCATGTTCAGTATCGAGCACGAATTTGACGCCACTATTGTGACCTTGGTGGATGAGGGTGAAACCCCTCTCCAAGAGGACGTGATCGTTTCCAGCTTCGAAGAATGCATCACGGTTCAGCAATACGATCCGCGAACAGACACAACACACAGCATCACTTTGTCCCTGACGCAAATGAAGGATCTGGTCGCCGCCGTATCCTTGCCAGAAGGCGTCTATACCCGAACAGATGATGACTAGGGTTCACGCGGGCGCTTGATTTCCACGCCGCCAACACTGACATAGGCCTAAACCACTAAAGGACAGGCCATGCCCACGCCCAACCCACAAGCCATGGAATTTCTGCTGTCGCGCCGGTCCCGTCCGGCGAAAACCCTCAAGAGCCCTGCCCCGGATGATGAGGCATTGCGGACCCTTCTGACAGCCGCCGCCCGGACCCCGGACCATGGAAAGCTTGAACCTTGGCGATTTATTGTACTGAAAGGCGACGCATTGCAGCGGCTTGCCGCAACGGTGCGCAGCACGGGCGAGCGTCTGGGAAAAGACGCGGACACTATCGCAAAGGCGGAAGGCGCCTTTTCCAATAGCCCGTTGTGTGTCGCCGTCGTGGAAGTGCAAAAGCCCAGCGAAAAAATCCCGGCAATCGAACAGACCTATTCTGCCGGTGCAGTCTGTCTCGCCCTTTTGAACGCCGCACTTGCCAGTGGATGGGGCGCAAACTGGCTGTCGGGATGGGCCAGCCATGATCGGACCTTTGTGCAAGAGGCGCTTGGACTTGGCTCAAATGAAAAAATCGCAGGGTTCCTGCACATTGGCACTGAGACAAGCGCTCCCCCCGAACGACCGCGCCCGGACCTCGATGCCATCACCAGCTGGGTTTCGGAATGATCATCACCGCCTTTTTCAAGGCGCTCGCCCAAATCGGTGACCGTCGATTTCGATCTGTTCTATTTCGCGGGATCGGCCTGACAATCCTACTATTATTCGGATTTTTCTCGAGCTTTGTTTGGGGAATTGGCTGGATCGTCGGTGACAGCGTGACCCTACCGTGGATCGGCGAAGTGACCTGGATCGACAATGTTCTGTCCTGGGCAGCCGTGCCGCTGATGTTGCTGCTTTCCGTCTTCTTGATGGTTCCCGTCGCTTCGGCCATCACCTCTCTCTTTCTCGAAGAGGTCGCACAAGCGGTCGAAGACCGGCACTATCCGGCGCTGGGGCAAGCCCCGGCAATTCCAATGGCCGAAGCATTGCGGGACACCGCCAGCTTCTTGGGTGTCTTGATCGCCGCAAACATCGTGGCCTTGGTCATCTATGCGACCTCGACGATTTTCGCGCCCTTTGTGTTCTGGGCTTTGAACGGATTTTTGCTGGGCCGGGAATATTTCACACTGGCAGCCATGCGCCGGGTCGGGCGCGCCGGGGCAAAACAGCTACGCCGCCGGCATATGCTGACAATTTGGGCTGCCGGCATCCTGATGGCCGTTCCGCTGACAATCCCATTGGTGAACCTTTTGGTCCCAATCCTCGGCGCTGCAACGTTCACCCATATCTTCCACAGGGTCAGCCGCAGCACCTGAGGTGCGCTTCTATTCGGTCGCGATTGGATCCATGCGATTGAACATCCAGCGATCAATGTCGCGAACCGTGATCGTGCCCGTCAGAATGATGGTGGCAATGATGATCCAGAGCGCAACCGAAATACCTGTGGTAATCCAGGCCTTGCGCTTGAGATTGTGAACCTCGGGACTGCCCGCATGGGTACCCGGGACAACTTTGCCTACGTCGCCCTGGGTCTTTAGCCGGATTGGGATCACAACCAGGAACGTCATGAACCAGATGACGGCAAAAAGCACCAGCGCCGAGGTGATACCCATCAGACCTGCTCCAGCTCGGTCAATGTGCCGTTCATGTCCTTTGGATGCAGAAACAAGACCGGTTTGCCATGCGCGCCGATCTTCGGCTCGCCGGTGCCCAGCACCCGCAAACCACTGGCCTTGAGGTGGTCACGCGCTGCGATGATGTCGTCCACCTCATAGCAAACATGATGGATGCCACCAGACGGGTTTTTATCAAGGAACCCTTGAATAGGTGAGTTTTCACCAAGCGGGTAGAGCAGCTCAATCTTGGTGTTTGGCAGTTCGATAAAAATCACTGTGACGCCGTGATCCGGTTCGTCCTGCGGGTCGCCTACTTTTGCGCCCAGTGCGTCGCGATACTGCGCCGCGGCAGCTTCGAGGTCAGGGACTGCAATGGCAACGTGGTTCAAACGGCCGATCATGGCGTTTCTCCTTTGGTCAATCGTTGCACTGGATATGCCGCAGTGCTCCGCATGGGACAAGCCGGTGCGGCTTTTAACCGCTTGTTAGGCACGTCCGGGGCAATCTGAGTCGGCACAACATGCGATCGGAGGGGCTTATGCACGACTTGGATGAATTCGGAACGATAAGGCAACCCACGGCAACGCGCCCGTTGCTTGGATTGACTGTTCTGGTGGTTGAGGACAGCCGTTTTGCCTGCGATGCAATGCGCCTGCTGTGCCTGCGATCAGGCGCTCGGATCCGTCGGGCCGACTGTCTGAAATCCGCGCGGCGGCATCTGCAGGTCTACCGGCCAACAGTTGTGATCATCGATCTGGGCCTGCCCGATGGCTCCGGTGCGGATCTGATCTCGGAACTCGCCGCGGCCTGCCCGCGGGTAGAGGCGATCCTGGGCACGTCTGGCGATCCCTTTTGCGAGGATGTCAGCATGGCCGCAGGTGCGGACGGTTTTCTGGCCAAGCCAATTCAGTCTGTTCCGGTATTTCAAAACGCCATCTTGCAAGCCCTTCCTCCGGGTCGGCAACCGCCCGGTCCGCGTCTTGTCAGCAATGATCCCGTGATACCTGACCCGATCGCTTATCGTGATGACATGGCCCATGCAGCCGACGTTCTGGACGACCGCTCCGATGCAGCCACACTGGACTACGTTATGCAGTTCCTGTCGGGTGTGGCGCGCAGCGCCGGCGACAACACTCTGGAAGAAGCCGCGAACGCACTGGCGCACGCCAAAGCAGATGGCCGGCCCCTCAGCTCCGACCTCGCCAAGGTTGCTGCACTGGTTCAGGACAGATTGTCTGACCGAATCGCGCTTTGATCATCGCCGAAAGGAAAGCCCTCTGCCTTACAACAGCAAACCGGGGTCGGCGCCCATATCAAGATCGGGGAAGATCGAACTTTCAATGTCGCCGTTGTTCAGACCAAACAACCCGCGAATCAACCATCCCGCGTGCGCGCGCAAATCGCGCGTCGGCATCAGGTCACGGCGGTTGTACAAATCCGCTTCTGTCAGGCCGGGCCAATCGGAAATGACACGCCCCCCGCGAATTGCACCGCCAGCCAAAACCATAGCGCCGCCAGTACCGTGATCTGTCCCGCGCGACCCGTTCAATCGGGCCGTGCGTCCAAATTCTGTCATCGCGACAACAGCGGTATGTTTCCATGCCGGTCCCTTGAGGGATTCCCGCAGCGCCAGAATGGTTGCAGACAATCGGCCCAATGCCCGTGCCAGCGGGCGCTCTTGCTGGTCATGCGTATCCCAGCCGTTGATCGAAAAACTGGCAATGCGCGCATCTTCACGCAGTTGCTGCCCAACGAATTCTGCCAACCGCTCCAATGGCTCGGCACCGCGTGCAGCGCGCATGTCATCTGCCATCATCTGCATCATGTTTTGCCCACCGTCCTGAATGGCAACGGCATCACCATCGCTATCAGCAAGCGTAAAAGCCTTGTTCAATGCGTCCAGCATTGCGGGATCGTCCTGCATCATGCGCTGAGCCAGCAACATCGCCTGTGGCGTCATCGCCAGATCAACGTCAGGGGACCAACGTGAGATCGGTGCATCGCCGCTGAGAATTGGCAATGCATCGCTTCCAACGGCGTAGGCAGTCTGTGCCGTTGCACCGGGGATATGCGTCAATGCCCTGTTCAACCAGCCATCGCGCCCACCGCGTCCGTCTAGCGAAGGCAATCCCGCTTCGAGTAGATCCTGCCCGTCAAAATGGCTCCGCTTGTCCCGATACGGGGTCGAAACAGCATGCACAAAACCAAGCTGACCTTGGCTCCAAAGCGGCATCAATGGCCGCAAGGCCGGATGCATCGCGTAAAAGCCATCCAAATCCACATAACCTTTGTCGCCAAGTGGCAATGCCCCTCTCAGGCCGGCAAAAGCCGGATCACCGTAGGGTGAAACTGCCGCCAGCCCATCCATCGCGCCGCGCAGGATGATGACAATCAACCGCCCTTCGCCGGGCGCTGCTGCAAAACTGACCGGAGTGACCAATGGGCTGGCCGCCAAAGAACAGCCCAATCCCAAAGTCCGTGTGAGAAATCCTCTACGATCCATCAATCTACATCCTTTGAAATGCGGGCGATGCCAACACGAGCCCGATGCCGTCTGCCTTGCTCTCGGCCGCTTTTGCCGCAAAACGAACCCGTTCCGTAGCGCGAGGGCCCAATGCTGTTTCGACGAAAACTCTTGGGTCCGGCAAATCCGGCATCAGGAGCCGTGGAACAGCAAGTGACCATTGCAATCGCGCTGCAACGCCCTGAGGCGAAATCCATGTGCTGTCGTCCTCGTCCAGACCATCCGGGCCAGACGGTTTTTGCCAGATGTGCCCCATCAGGGCGAGCGGTTGTTGCACGCGCTGCCGGAACTGGTGCTCTTTCAGGCGACCATAGTTCTCAAAAGGGATCGCCAACGCTCGAAAGGCTGAGCTGATAAAATCAAAAGGCTGTTTGATGTTCGACACATCAGGGTTCCAAGCCGCGGGATGGTTCAGCATAGCGTCATAGATAGTCGGTAAATCCCCATCGCTGTCCTGCCAGGCTGCTGCCATTGCATCAACGAGCGCCGGATCCGGCGTATCGGCTATGAAGTGAACCGCCAGCTTTCCTGACACATGCCGCGCCGTGACAGGATGCCGGGCCAGATCGCGCAGGACTGCATGAATATCGCGCAATGTCGGATTGTCACCGCCATAGCTTTTTCCCAGCACGGTTTCAGCGCCCGGTTCGGCAGCCGGTTTGCGAAACTGTGTTCCGGTGTTGAAATTCAGCGAAAGACCCGTCAGCAGTTCGGCCAATTCGCGGACATCAACCTGTGTGTAAGGACCGCCAACACCAAGCGTGTGCAGTTCGAGAATTTCCCGTGCCAGATTTTCATTTAATCCGAATTTTCCGGGCTTCTTTTTCGCCTGTTGGGAATTGGGGCCAACCGAAGAATCCTGATCGAGATAGTGAACCATCACAGGATGGGTCACTGCTGCGATAAGCAAGTCTTCGAACGGGCCCATCAGGTTTGGCCGGATCGCGCTTTGCAGATACGGCGAGGTCGCCCGCCGGATCAGTCCCTGTTTGCCAACGGCGGTAAAGTGATCGCCCCAAAAAGTCTCAAGCCTTTCGCGCAGCGGCACACCAGTGAAACTGCGCCGAGCCAAATGCGCCGCCAACCAAGTACCTTGCGCTTCGCGGGCCTCTTTGTTCATGACACGCGCTTGTTTGCGCGCGACGTCGCCCTCCGGCTTGCCACGCATCTGACGCCGAACCCGCGAAACCGTTTTCATTTCTTGCATTCGGACAAGAAACACCTCGAATGGCTCGATTGGATATGTCTGAGCGATCACGTCCGGGCCTCTGAGGCCAGCCATTATCTCGCCCACATCCTGCGGGGCCGGCACCATCGGGGATCGGCCACATCCAAATCTGATGTCGGCAAGCAAGGGATCAAAGCGCATCGGGCTCACACCTGTTTAGAACCGTTCATCCCAATATAGGAAAAGGCCGGCGCTCTTGCACCGGCCTTGTCTGATCCTGAGCGGTGAATTGCCGTCAGTCTTGCGGAATCACGCGCAGCGACAATTCCATCAGCTGATCCGGCATCGGATCCGAAGGCGCATTCATCATCAAATCTTCAGCGCGCTGGTTCATCGGGAACATGATGACTTCGCGAATGTTGCTGGTTCCGGCCAACAGCATCACGATCCGGTCGATCCCTGCAGCACAGCCGCCGTGGGGCGGCGCACCAAATTTAAACGCGTTGACCATGCCACCGAACCGCTTACGCACCTCGTCTTCGCCGTAGCCTGCCAGTTCAAAAGCTTTGAACATGATTTCGGGGCGATGGTTCCGGATCGCACCCGACACCAGCTCATACCCATTGCAAGCAAGATCATACTGGTAGCCTTTGACCGCCAGCGGATCTCCGTCCAGCGCTTCCAGACCACCCTGTGGCATGGAAAACGGGTTGTGGCTGAAGTCGATCTTGCCGCTTTCTTCGTCCGCTTCGTACATGGGGAAGTCGACGATCCACGCAAAAGCAAATCGGTTCTGATCCGTCAGTCCTTTTTCCTCACCGATCACGTCCCGCGCCTTGGCTGCGACACGCTCAAAGTTGGACGGTTTCCCGCCAAGGAAGAACGCGGCATCGCCAACGCCCAGTCCAAGCTGTTCACGGATTGCTTCTGTCCGTTCGGGCCCGATGTTCTTGGCCAAAGGACCGGCTGCTTCCATGCCGCCGTCTGCTTCACGCCAGAAGATGTAGCCCATGCCGGGCAGACCTTCTTTCTGAGCAAAGCTGTTCATGCGGTCACAGAACTTGCGGCTGCCGCCGGTCGGCGCCGGGATCGCGCGAATTTCAGTGCCTTCCTGCTCAAGCAACTTGGCAAAAATCGCGAAACCCGAACCCCGGAAATGCTCAGACACGTCCTGCATTTCGATTGGGTTGCGCAGGTCCGGTTTGTCGCTGCCGTATTTCAGCATGGCTTCGGCATAGGGGATCTGTGGCCAGTCTTCTGGCGCGTCTACTTTCTTGCCGCCGCCGAACTCCTCGAAGACACCCGCAATAACGGGCGCCACGGTATCAAACACGTCCTGCTGTTCGACAAAGCTCATCTCAAGGTCGAGCTGATAGAAATCCGTCGGCGACCTGTCGGCACGTGGGTCTTCGTCGCGGAAACAGGGCGCAATCTGGAAGTATTTGTCAAAGCCGCTGACCATGATCAGCTGCTTGAACTGCTGAGGAGCCTGCGGAAGCGCATAAAATTTGCCGGGGTGCAGGCGCGACGGCACCAGAAAGTCGCGGGCGCCTTCTGGGCTGGATGCGGTGATGATTGGCGTCTGATACTCACGGAACGCCTTGTCCCACATCCGTTTGCGAACGCTGGATACAACATCGCTGCGCAACGTCATGTTCTTCTGCATCGCCTCACGGCGCAGATCCAGGTAGCGATAGCGCAGACGTGTTTCTTCAGGGTATTCCTGATCGCCAAAGACCATAAGGGGCAACTCGTCCGCTGCGCCCAACACTTCGATGTCCCGCACAAAGACTTCGATTTCACCGGTTGGCAATTTCGCGTTGATCAGGCTTTCGTCGCGCGCTTTAACGTTGCCGTCGATCCGAATGCACCACTCGCTGCGCACCTTTTCCACTTCGGAAAACACGGGGCTGTCCGGATCGCAAAGCACCTGTGTAATACCGAAATGATCGCGCAGATCGATAAAGAGAACGCCCCCATGATCTCGGATACGGTGGACCCAGCCAGACAGGCGAACAGTGTCGCCAACATGGGATTTGTTCAGATCGGCACAGGAATGGCTGCGGTAGGCGTGCATGGTGCTCCCTTTCACGGGCGATTTCACGTTCGCGCCGATACATACCGGCTGGCCCGCGAAGTCAAGGGAGGCTGCACCAATCAAGCGTTACAATTCGCGACCGTGGTACATTGGATGAGTCCGCGGCTTTGGCCAAAGGTGGCGCAATGCAGCGCCAGCAGACCCAGATTTGGCGATTCCCAAACAAAGTCGGAAGCAAGGCAAAACAAGCCGTGAAAAATGCGACAACGTGGAGCCGCAGAGAATAAACGAAGTGTCAATTTTGATTGACACTCATCATTCTAGTCCAAATTCTGCATCTCGAGTGTAAAGGTGCACGCCTCTTCGCCACAGGCCTCGCATCCGGTTTCCGTGCAGAGCATGGCCGGATGGACCAAAGCGCGAAAAAGCGTTTGAAACAGAGTTTCGTGGAACACGCAAAGCGGCTTTTTCGATCTGGCGTCCTTGATTGAGGGATTGCCCACCAAAGAAAGTTGAGAGGTTTTCGGCGCTTCGAAAGTTGCGGAGCCACCAAACGTCCAGGCATTCTGTGACGCGGATCGGACAAGCATCCATGTCGCCAGCGGCCAAGGCAGGCGCCGCAGCATGGTCTTGGCGCTCGCAGGGATACGGTATTCCGCAACGATCGCCGCAGCACGGCGTCCGGCCTCGCGCAGAATTGCTTCACTCTGATCCGAATGAAGATCCCTAACAGATTGATGTATTTCGAAAACTTGTCGTTCTCTTACGTGATCCTGCGGACCGGGCAAGTAACGCATTCCTGCGCCTTGGAACAAAGCATCGCGCGCGACACCACCAACGGTTTCACCCAACACCTCATGCAAAGGAAGCACCATATTTGCGCTCATGAACCCCTTACCACGGGGTGGCCGCAATAGACCTGGCGTCGGCTCTACCATTGACCCGTCCTTTGGCGCGCGTCTGCACGTCGCTTGTTACTGGCGGCTCTTGCCACAAAACCCAACCAGCGACGTGTCCCGGACTTGCTCTAGCCATGCCAATTCGGGGTCACTCGGCAAAATGGCCTTCGCAGAAACGAGCCGCACTGGTCAAAAAAGGCCTATCCCGGATAGAAGCGTGGGTCGGCAAGCTCAATACATATTCAACATTCAAATATGTCACTCAAAGTTTACACTATCAGAAAAAAACAGGGCCGTCCCGCTTTCATTTGTGTCCGCCAAGGCAGAGTCGTGATTATCAGGGCTTGAACGTCACCTGCGCATGTCTATAACCCGCAACAATTTGCGGGCAGGGGGCGACTCTCTGCCCGGCTGCCCCACGCCCAATGACGAGGTCTGCCATGCCCAAACGTACCGATATCAAATCCATCATGATCATCGGAGCCGGGCCCATCGTGATCGGGCAGGCCTGCGAATTCGACTACTCCGGCGCGCAAGCCTGCAAAGCCCTGCGAGAAGAAGGGTACCGGGTAATTCTGGTAAACTCCAACCCGGCAACAATCATGACAGACCCCGGTCTGGCAGACGCCACCTACATCGAACCGATCACACCAGAGGTGGTCGCCAAGATCATCGAGAAGGAGCGTCCCGACGCTCTGCTGCCCACAATGGGTGGTCAGACCGGCTTGAACACTTCGCTCGCGCTGGAAGAGATGGGCGTGCTTGACGAATTCAACGTGGAAATGATCGGCGCCAAGCGCGAGGCCATCGAAATGGCCGAAGACCGCAAGCTGTTCCGCGAGGCGATGGATCGGTTGGGCATCGAAAACCCCAAGGCAACAATCATCACCGCACCGTTCGAACAGGCAGAAGGCAACACACCGTGGCCTCGCATTCAGGGCATCAAGCGTTCTCGCCTGTTGGACGAAGGCGAAAAACTGGCGCTTGAGGCGTTGGAAGACATCGGCCTGCCTGCTGTGATCCGTCCGGCATTTACCCTCGGCGGTACAGGCGGCGGCGTTGCGTACAATCGCGAAGACTACATCCACTTCTGCCGATCGGGCATGGATGCTTCGCCCGTGGGTCAAATCCTCGTGGATGAAAGCCTGCTGGGTTGGAAAGAGTACGAGATGGAAGTGGTCCGTGACACGGCCGACAACGCCATCATCGTCTGCTCTATCGAAAACGTCGATCCTATGGGCGTGCACACCGGCGACAGCATCACCGTTGCCCCGGCTCTGACGCTGACCGACAAGGAATACCAAATCATGCGCAACGGCTCGATTGCCGTGTTGCGCGAGATCGGTGTGGAAACTGGCGGCTCCAATGTACAATGGGCGGTGAACCCCGAAAATGGCCGTATGGTCGTCATTGAGATGAACCCACGTGTCTCGCGGTCCTCTGCACTGGCCTCCAAGGCCACAGGCTTCCCGATCGCCAAGATCGCCGCGAAACTGGCCGTGGGTTACACGCTGGACGAGCTGGACAATGACATCACCAAGGTGACCCCGGCCAGCTTCGAGCCAACCATCGACTATGTCGTGACAAAGATCCCGAAATTCGCGTTCGAAAAATTCCCCGGCTCCGAAGCCTATCTGACCACAGCGATGAAATCCGTGGGTGAGGCCATGGCCATCGGTCGAACCATCCACGAGTCGTTGCAGAAAGCGCTCGCCTCGATGGAATCCGGCCTCACGGGCTTTGACGAGGTCGAGATTGCCGGTGCACCGGATAAGGCAGCCGTCATCAAGGCAATTTCGGAACAAACACCTGATCGCATGCGCACGATTGCGCAGGCCATGCGCCACGGCCTGACCGATGACGAAATCCACGGCGCCACCATGTTCGACCCATGGTTCCTCGCCCGGATCCGCGAAATCATCGAAGCCGAAGAAGACGTGAAAGCAAAAGGCCTGCCTCAGGACGAAACCGGCATGCGTGCGCTCAAGATGCTGGGCTTCACTGATGCCCGACTGGCCAAGCTGACCGGCTTTTCCGAAAGCGATGTACGCAAATCCCGTCAGGGGCTGGGCGTAACGGCCGTCTTCAAGCGCATCGACACCTGTGCCGCCGAATTCGAAGCGCAGACACCTTACATGTATTCGACCTACGAAACCCCGATGATGGGCGAAGTGGAATGCGAAGCGCGCCCCTCGGACCGCAAGAAAGTGGTCATTCTGGGCGGTGGTCCAAACCGCATCGGACAGGGGATCGAGTTTGACTACTGCTGTTGTCACGCTTGTTTCGCCCTGACCGAAGCGGGTTATGAAACGATCATGATCAACTGCAACCCCGAGACTGTGTCGACCGACTACGACACCTCGGATCGTCTGTACTTTGAGCCGCTGACCTTTGAACACGTCATGGAAATTCTGGCGAAGGAAAAGGAAAACGGCACTCTGCATGGCGTGATCGTGCAGTTCGGTGGCCAGACCCCGCTCAAGCTCGCCAATGCGCTGGAAGCAGAGGGCATTCCGATCCTCGGCACCACGCCCGACGCCATCGATCTGGCCGAAGACCGTGAACGGTTCCAGGCGCTCGTTAACCAACTGGGCCTCAAACAGCCCAAGAACGGCATCGCCTCAACGGACGCACAGGCCTTGGCCATCGCCGAAGACATCGGCTTTCCGCTGGTGATCCGCCCCTCTTACGTGCTGGGCGGCCGCGCTATGGAAATCGTACGCGATATGGCCAACCTTGAGCGCTACATCAACGAAGCCGTTGTCGTGTCTGGCGACAGCCCCGTTCTGCTCGACAGCTATCTGTCCGGCGCAGTGGAACTGGATGTAGACGCACTCTGCGATGGCACCGACGTACACGTGGCCGGTATCATGCAGCACATCGAAGAGGCCGGCGTGCACTCGGGCGACTCGGCTTGCTCCTTGCCGCCCTACTCGCTCTCTGATGACGTGCTGGCGCGCATCAAGGAGCAGACAGTCGCATTGGCCAAGGCGCTCAACGTGGTGGGCCTGATGAACGTGCAGTTCGCAATCAAAGACAATGAGATCTACCTGATCGAGGTGAACCCCCGCGCATCGCGCACCGTGCCATTCGTGGCCAAGGCCACCGACAGCGCCATCGCCTCCATCGCAGCCCGCGTCATGGCGGGTGAACCACTGACCACATTCCCGATGCGGGAAGGCCACGCCATGTCGACCGACTATGACACCGATGTGCCAATGGCCGATCCGATGACGCTGGCCGATCCGAACATGCCTTGGTTCTCTGTCAAAGAAGCGGTGCTGCCCTTTGCCCGCTTCCCGGGCGTGGACACCATTCTGGGGCCAGAGATGCGTTCAACCGGTGAAGTCATGGGTTGGGACCGCAGCTTCCCCCGCGCATTCCTCAAGGCGCAGATGGGTGCGGGCACCGACCTGCCAACCGAAGGCGCTGTGTTCTTCTCGATCAAGAACGACGACAAAACCGCCCAACTTGTGGAAACCGCCCAATTGCTGGTGGACCTCGGCTTCTCGATCGTTGCGACCTCGGGCACGGCCAGCTTCCTTGCCGATAACGGTATCGAGGCGGAAGTGGTCAAAAAGGTCTACGAAGGCCGCCCGAACGTCACCGACATCATGAAAGATGGCGGTATCCAGCTGGTCATGAACACCACCGAAGGCGCCGCAGCGGTCGAGGACTCACGCTCTATCCGCTCCATCGCCCTCTACGACAAAATCCCCTACTACACGACCGCAGCAGGCGCCCATGCCGCAGCGCTGGCCATGCAGGCCCGTGAAGAAGGGGAGTTGGTGGTGAAGTCACTGCAGGGGTGATTTGATACTTGCGAAAGGCATCGAGAACGTTATCCTTGTTCCAAACAATAATAACAACCGAAGAGCAGACAAAAGGGTGTGGACATCATGAAGATCGATCAACTCATTGAAAAGGCCAGAAAAGTAAGAATGACTGAGCCGCAAAAATTGGAGCAGCGGATCAGTTTTGCCTTCGGGACTGCTAAAATCGAAAATGATGATGTAACACGTGAAATGGTGCAGGATGCCGTGAGGAAGTTCTCCGAAGCGAACGGGAATGGCTGATCGAAAGAGCGAAGCAGAAGTTCCAATCCTCATTGAAGACCCGCATGATCTAGCCCAACGTGAGGCAGAAAATGCGGTACTTCAATATGATTGGGCTATGGAAGAAGTGGCGCGTTGGCTCAAGGACGACAACTCGAAATTCCGCGTGTCGATGCTTCTTACACTCCACAGAAAAGCTATGGACGGGATTGATCCATATGCAGGCAATTTCCGGCCTGCAGGCGTTGCAATAAAGGGCAGCAAACATGAACCAGTGTCTGGTGAAGATGTAGCTAGATACGTCGAAGAAATGCTGGATTACATTTCTGTGAATTGGCAAAAGTCGACAGCCGTTCACTTGTCGTCATACGCAATGTGGAGGCTAAACTGGATTCATCCATTTTCTGATGGCAACGGGCGTACTTCGCGTATGTTATCGTACATGGTGCTTTGCGCGCGTCTTGAGCAAGTCTTGCCAGGCACGCGAACGATACCCGAACAAATATCAGAAAACAAAGACCCTTACTACAGGGCTTTGGAGAAAGCAGATCACGCATTTAAAAGCGGTTCCGTCGATGTTTCGGAAATGGAACGTCTCATGGAAAACTACTTGGCTAACCAACTAGTTGAAATCCATGAAAAAGCGGTCGGAAGCGAGGTTCGTAAAGATGCCCTGCATGAACCAGCCATGCAAAAAAAAGGAATGGTAGCATTGATCGAGGCCCATCCGGTAATTGTAACTTCAATAGTCGCAATTGTTATAGCGATCGTTACGATTTTTCTTTCGGCCTAACTACAATCAGTTTTGGTTAGGCAGAGGATTGAACTGCCAAAACAGTGAACAACTGTTCGTCCAAGCGACACGATTTTGCGCGACTATCAACCCCTCGGTTCACAACAAATCTCGATGCGCCCTCCCGCGTGGAGGATCGGGCGCGGCCCGGCGTTCCGCCGGGCAAGCCTATTTGAAGCTTTTCGCACACCGGCACCCACCTCCTCAACGCATGTCCAGTCCTTCGGTTGTGCATCCCCTGCCCCCCCTGCTAAACCGCCACCGAACGCAGTCCGGAGGTCCCCATGAGCAAACCCGTCATCCTTACCATTCTTGACGGCTGGGGCCTGTCCGAAGACACCAAAGCCAACGCGCCGCATTTGGCCAAGACGCCTACGATGGACCGGCTCATGGCGACCTGCCCGAACGCTACGCTGATCACCCATGGCCCCGACGTGGGTTTGCCCAAGGGCCAGATGGGTAATTCCGAGGTGGGTCATACGAACATCGGTGCGGGCCGGGTGGTTGCGATGGATCTTGGTGCTATCGATCTGGCGATCGAAGACGGATCATTCTTTGAGAACGCGGCGCTGCTGGATTTTGCCGTCACGGTCAAAGCCGCCAAGGGCCGTGCGCATGTGATGGGCGTGGTCAGCGATGGCGGCGTGCATGGTCACATTGAACATGTCAAAGCCGCGCTTAAGGCGCTCACTGATCAGGGTCTTGAGGTGATCCTGCATGCGATCACCGACGGGCGCGATGTGGCGCCTCAATCCGCCGATGCCTTCCTGACTGATCTCAGCGCCGCCCTTCCTCAGGGCGCACGGATCGGCACCGTGATCGGCCGTTACTACGCCATGGACCGCGACACCCGCTGGGACCGGGTCGAGCAGGCCTATCGGGCCATGATCCTGGGCAAAGGCGAAACGGCGACGTCGGCCATTGAGGCGGTGGAACAAAGCTATGCCGCAGGCAAAACGGATGAGTTCATCCCGGCGACAGTGATCGGTGATTATGCAGGGTTGGACGAAGGCGATGGATATTTCTGTCTGAATTTCCGTGCCGACCGCGCGCGCGAAATCCTTTCAGCCATTGGCGATCCGGATTTTGACGGTTTTGAACGCGAGCGCTCTGATTTGTCTGCTCTGCTGGGCATGGTGGATTACTCCAAGGCGCATGACGCTTTCATGACCACGGCCTATCCCAAACAGGACATCATCAACACGCTGGGTGAATGGGTAGCCAAGCAGGGCAAATCCCAGTACCGCCTCGCCGAGACAGAAAAATACCCGCATGTGACATTCTTTCTGAACGGCGGGCAGGAACAGCCGGAGCCGGGCGAAGACCGCTTCATGCCCAAATCGCCACAGGTTGCCACCTATGACATGCAGCCCGAGATGAGCGCGCCCGAAGTGACCGAGCGTTTTCTTGCCGCCATTGACCATGGCTATGACCTGATCGTTGTGAACTACGCCAACCCGGATATGGTTGGCCACACAGGCGATCTGCAGGCTGCCATGAAGGCTTGCGAAGCAGTGGATGAAGGGTTGGGTCAGGTGGTGTCAAAGCTGGAACAGGTGGGCGGTGCAATGCTGGTGATCGCGGATCACGGCAATTGCGAAGTCATGGTCGATCCTGAAACCGGCGGGCCACATACGGCGCATACCACGAACCTTGTGCCTGCGATCCTGTTTGGCGGACCGGATGGCTCGGATCTCAAGGCCGGGCGGCTGGCAGACGTGGCGCCCACTTTGCTGGCGCTTATGGGGCTGGACCAGCCCCCCGAGATGACCGGTAAGAGCCTGATCGCATGAAGCATGTCGCGCTGATCTTGTGCCTTTGGTGCAGCGGCGCATACGCCCAATCTGCGGCCGATGCAGCCTCGCAGGCGGCGCGGTCTTTGGAAACAGCCTCAGTGCAACTGGACAAGGCCGACAGCGCCCGTGATCGCGTTGCCGCGCTGACCGAGGTTGTGCGTGCCTACGAAGACGGGCTGAGCGCGATGCGGGACGGACTTCGCAAAGCAGCGATCCGCGAAACCGAACTGAACCGCAAGCTGGCTGCCCAAGAACAGGAAGTTGCCCAATTGCTGGGTGTTCTGACCGCTTTGGGCGGACGGGCACAGCCGCAAACCCTGCTGCATCCCGAAGGCCCCTTGGGAACCGCCCGGTCCGGTATGTTGCTGGCTACGGTGACGCCCGCATTGGCCCAGCAGGCAACTGCCCTGCGCAATGATCTCGAAGAAGTAACGGCCCTAAGGCAAATCCAGCAAAGCGCCGCGAACACTTTGGAGCAGGGCCTTTCTGGCGTGCAATCCGCGCGCACAGCCTTGTCCAAGGCCATTGCGGATCGCACTGATCTTCCGCGCCGGTTTACCGAAGACGCGGTGCGTACGGCCATTTTGATTGCAGCAACAGAAACGCTCGATGGTTTTGCCAGCGGGCTTAGCCAGATCACCGAAGACGAAGTGCCGCAAAACCTGCCGCGTGTGGCCAACCGCAAGGGAACCTTGGCGTTGCCTGCCCGTGGGACGGTTCTGCGCGGGGCGGGACAGGCGGACGCCGCTGGAGTGAAACGTCCGGGTATCGTTTTGGCAACCGAACCACGCGCAATTGTCATCACGCCAACCGCCGCCACGATCCGCTATAACGGCCCTCTGCTCGATTATGGACTGGTCACCATTCTGGAGCCGCAAAGCGATCTCTTGATCGTTTTGGCCGGCTTGTCCGAAGTCTACGGACGCGCCGGAGAGGTCATTCCCGAAGGAAGTCCGGTGGGGCTGATGGGCGGCAATGTTCCGGACAGCAACACGCTCCTTTCACCAACTGTTGAACAAAACGGCGAAAGGGGTGGCGTCCTGCGTTCGGAAACGCTCTATATAGAGGTAAGAGAAGGCGATGCGCCTGTCGATCCACTGACGTGGTTCGCAACCGACAAAGGATGATTTGGGAATGAGAAAATTCGTCATGGCCGCTGCTGGCGGCACCTTGGCTTCGGTCATTGCGACCACACAGTTCGTTGGCCCCTTGCTGGCCCAGGAAGATAACCGCCCAACCAATGTCTATGAACAGTTGGACCTGTTTGGCGACATCTTTGAACGCATCCGCGCACAGTACGTCGAAGAAGTGGACGAAGCCGACCTGATCGAAGCTGCGATCAATGGCATGTTGACCTCGCTTGATCCGCATTCGAGCTATCTTCCACCGGACGACGCGGCCGACATGCGTGTGCAAACGCGCGGCGAATTTGGTGGACTTGGAATCGAAGTCACTCAGGAAGACGGCTTTGTGAAAGTTGTCTCTCCGATTGACGACACCCCGGCCGATGCCGCTGGCATCGAAGCCGGCGATTTCATCACCCACGTCGATGGCGAAAGCGTTCTTGGCCTTACACTGGACGAAGCGGTCGACATGATGCGCGGTCCTGTCGGATCAGAAATCGTAATCACTGTCGTTCGCGAAGGCGAAGACGAGCCCTTCGATGTCTCAATCATTCGCGACACGATCAAATTGACCGCCGTTCGGTCCCGCGTTCAGGGCGAAACGGTTGTTCTGCGCGTGACGACATTTAACGATCAGACCTTCCCCAACCTGTCGGCCAAGCTGGCAGAGCGGGTCGAAGAAGTGGGTGGTATCGATGCAGTCAACGGGTTTGTTCTGGATCTGCGCAACAACCCCGGCGGTCTGCTGACACAGGCAATCCGGGTATCGGATGCCTTCCTCGAAAAAGGCGAAATCGTCTCGACCCGTGGTCGCAACCCGGCGGATGGTGATCGTTTTAACGCGACACCCGGCGATCTGGCACAAGGCAAACCGCTTGTGGTGCTCATCAACGGTGGCTCTGCGTCAGCTTCGGAAATCGTTGCGGGCGCCTTGCAGGATCATCGCCGCGCCATCGTGGTCGGCACCAAGAGCTTTGGTAAGGGATCCGTGCAGACGGTCATGCCCCTGCGCGGCGACGGCGCAATGCGCCTGACCACAGCCCGCTACTATACGCCATCGGGCCGTTCCATTCAGGCATTGGGTGTGTCCCCTGACATCGTGGTTGAACAGCCCCGTCGCCAGCCCGAGGCCGAGGAGGAGGAAGACAACAACGTATTCTCCCGCTCCGAAGCGGATTTGCGCGGCAGCCTCGACAATGACAGCCTGACCGAAGAAGAAATTCGCCAGATCGAAGCCGATCGCGAAAAGGCCGAAGCCGCAGCAGCCCTGCGCGAAGAGGACTATCAGCTGGCCTACGCCATCGACATCCTCAAGGGTCTGTCCGCTTTGGGCCCGAAAGAGTAAGCGCCAACACCGCCTTGGCAAAACGAGGGCCGAAATCTGTGATGGATTTCGGCCTTTTTTATTTCAGAGGACACTCATGACGCCAGAACAGATCGCACAACTGCCTTACCGCCAGAACGTTGGCGTGATGCTGATCAACACGGTTGGCAATGCTTTTGTCGGCCAGCGGCTGGACAGCGATATCTCAAGCCCCGCTTGGCAGATGCCACAGGGCGGGATCGACAAGGGCGAAAGCCCACGCGACGCCGCCCTGCGCGAGCTGGAGGAAGAAACCGGTGTGCTGCCATCACTTGTGACCGTCGAGGCCGAGACAAAAGGATGGATTCCTTACGATCTTCCCCATGACCTCGTTCCGAAAATCTGGAAGGGTCGGTTCAAAGGGCAAGAGCAGAAATGGTTCCTGCTACGATTTCACGGCAAGGACGAACAGGTGAACATTCAGACCCAACACCCGGAGTTCTCGCATTGGCAATGGCTGCATCCGCAGGACGTTCTGGCGCAGATCGTCCCCTTCAAACGGCATGTGTACGAACAGGTCATTCAGGAATTTCAGGGGCATTTGTGATGCGGAACCTCTTGTTCAGTCTTGCTGTTGTTCTGGCCAGTCCGGCCTTCGGCCTGAGCTGTTTGCCGCCCGATATCGCATCCGATTTCAAGTACGCCAATGACTCGGAAGACATCTGGGTCGTGGTCGAAGGCACTGTTCGTTTCGACGAAAAGAAGCTGCCCAAGGTCAATATGAAACGGCAGGACAAGACGCCACCTCACACCGATATACCCGCGCGTTTCAAAGGAAAGTCGCTCTCGGACACTGGTTTTGACCGAAGGTTCGAAACCCCGATCACACTGCGTATTCAGTGTTTCGGACCAT
Source organism: Thalassococcus lentus (assembly GCF_028023555.1). NCBI lineage: Bacteria > Pseudomonadati > Pseudomonadota > Alphaproteobacteria > Rhodobacterales > Roseobacteraceae > Thalassococcus > Thalassococcus lentus. The sequence continues at coordinate 732,293 of NZ_JAQIOY010000001.1, read as the reverse complement.
GGTGCGGCGGAGCGAGCAGCGGTGCGAACTATCTGACCTTCCTGAAGAAGGAAAAAGGCAGCTACGTGATGATGGCCGATCCTTGCGGCGGCATGACCTATCCCGGCGGCTCTGATGACCTGCGCAAAAAGGTTCTGTCCTGCTTTCAGGGCAAGGCCTGTGACTCCGAACCGCTCCGCTAAACGCGTACACTGCGATCAAAACGGCACGATGGTCCGCTTGGCCATTTCTGAGAACTGTTCCAGGTGTGGTGCGCAGGCAGGTCCGGCAGGGGCTGGTGTCGCATGGCTTTGGCCGATTGCCTGCTGACGAACGACTGAAATGGTTCGGGTCTGATCTTGATGCGATTGCAGGGCAGCCGGGCGATCAGGCGTTTCTGTTTGGGCTTGTTCCCTGCGCTGTCGCTGCCTGCGTCATGCCATTCCTCAGTGTGCTAGATCGGTTGCCATCAGACACGCAATTGCGGCGCGCCGTGCGTTCTAATGCACGGCTTATGGCCTATGTGGCGCGTAGGCGCGCTGCACTTTAACCCCGTACGATCACTTGCGACGCTGCCGCGTAACCTTGCGCTTGGTCTTGGCGTCTTTCTTTTTCGCCTTTGCCTGCTTGCGTTTGGGGCCAGAGCCAGATTTTCCCCGGCTCTTGCCACCTGGTCTGCCACGACCTCTACCCCGTCCAGAAGGAACAACGCTTTCGTAGGCTTCGTCTTCGATTTCCAGCATCTCGAAGGCGATGCCACCGGTGACCGGTGCCGCCTCGACCAGCTTGACCCTTGCCCGCATGCCAAGCGCAATAATGCGCCCTGTGTCCGACCCCATCAGGGTGCCCGCATCCCGGTCAAAATGGAAATACTCCCGTCCCAGCGTACTGATCGGAACCAGTCCATCTGCACCGGATTCATCTAGCTTCACGAAAACGCCGAATTTGGCAATTCCGCTAATCCTTCCAGTGAATTCCGCGCCCACACGATCCGACAGGAACGCAGCGAGATAGCGATCCGTTGTATCGCGCTCCGCCATCATGGATCGGCGCTCGGTGTCTGAAATATGCTGGGCGGTTTGCTCCAATCCCTCGATTTCGTGCGGCGTAAGCCCGTCATCTCCCCAACCATGGGCCGTGATCAAAGCACGATGCACGATCAGATCCGAATAGCGCCGAATGGGCGATGTGAAATGCGCATAGTTCTGAAGCGCCAAACCAAAATGCCCAAAATTCTTGGGGCTGTAGTAGGCCTGTGTCATGCTGCGCAGCGTCGAGATATTGATAAGCTCAGCATCATCACTGCCCGCCGCATCGTGCAAAAGCTTGTTCAGATGGGCCGTCTTGAGCACCTGACCCTTGGCCAGCGTGAACCCGGCAGACGCCGCCGTGTCGCGCAGGCTTTCCAGCTTGTCGTCCGGCGGTTCTTCGTGAACGCGGAACAGCAAAGGGGTCTTCTTGGCGATCAGGGTTTCAGCCGCAGCGACATTGGCCAAGACCATGCATTCTTCGATCAAACGGTGCGCATCCAGACGTTCAGAAAAGTCCACGGACTGCACTTTGCCGTCGTCGTCCAGAACGACCTTACGCTCTGGTAGGTCCAGATCAAGCGGCTGACGTCGATCCCGTGCAGAACGCAAGGCAGCATAGGCCGCGTACAATGGCCGGATAACCGGGCTGACCAAATCAGCTGTACGCTCGTTTGGCGCGCCCTCCATCGCGGCCTGCACCTCTTGATAATTGAGCGAGGCAGGCGACCGCATCAATCCGCGGTGAAACCGGTGTGACAGCTTGTTGCCATCGCTGTCCAGCTTCATTTCGACCGCGATACAGGCACGCGGTACACCCTCATGCAGGCTGCACAAATCCCCAGACAACCGATCGGGCAGCATCGGCACAACGCGATCGGGGAAATAACTGGAATTACCGCGCTTGCGCGCCTCGCGATCAAGCGCCGTGCCCGGTTGCACGTAGTGCGCCACGTCGGCAATGGCGACCCACAGGATATGACCGCCCTTGTTCTTGGGGTCATCATCCGCGCAGGCGTAGACCGCGTCATCGTGGTCCCGCGCATCGTTTGGGTCAATCGTGACCAAGGGCATGTCGCGCAAATCTGTGCGGTTCTTCATGCCAGCCGGTTTCATACCATCCGCTTCGGCCAGCACCTCGGGCGGGAAATCATCCGGAATTCCGTGCTGGTGAATTGCAATCAACGATACGGCGCGCGGCGCGGTCGGATCGCCGAGGCGCAGAGTGACGCGGGCTTTGGGCAGTCCCATACGTCCCTTGGGCCCGGCCTGCTCCCCTTCGACCAATTCGCCATCTTTGGCGCCGCCGGTTGCATCGGGGGCCACCATCCACTCACGGTCTGATCCTTTGTCGATCGGCAGAATGCGCCCACCTTCGGCACCCTTGCGGAAAATGCCTACCACCTTGCGCGGGCTGGTCCCAATGCGGCGGATCAGGCGGGCTTCGTAGTTGTGATCTTCCTCATGCACCACCTGCAGACGCGCGAGTATGCGGTCACCTTCACCCAGCGCCGGATCAGATTCGCGGGGCACATAGAGCACAACCGGTTCCACACCCTCGCCGTGCCATTCCATGGGCTTGGCAAAGAGATCGCCGCTGCTGTTCGGTTCAAGCATCTGCAGCACACTGACCGGAGGCAACCGATCCGGGTCGCGATAGGTTTGCTTACGCTTTTCCAGATGCCCTTCTTCTGCCAACTCCTTAAGCATGCGTTTGAGATCGATGCGCGCAGCGCCCTTGATGCCAAAAGCCTTGGCAATGTCTCGTTTCGCGGTGAGGGTCGGGTTTTCGGATATCCAGTCGAGAATATCCGCCTTGCTTGGCAGCTTTGTCATGCTTCTGCCCTAACATGCGCGCAAGGTGGCGTCATCCACTGAAACCACTAGATCCGGCCGAGATCTTCCGCCGTATCCACATCAACCAATTCATCCACCAGAGCAATTCGAGCGCCACGCAAAGACGCCATTGAATCGGCCAGCGCATTGGCCGAAGACCATCGCACACCAGCGAACAAACCGGCGGGTGCATGCGCGGCATTGTGAACGCCGACCAACCAATAGCCACCATCATCTGACGGACCGAAAACAGCATCATGACCCCCCAGCGCCCGAAAGGCCCGCCAGATGGCCGCAGGTGTGATGCTAGGTATGTCCGCGCCAATCACACAAACCGGGCCGGGCGGCGCAGCGCGCATCATCCGGGCCATGCGATCACCCAGATTTCCGGGACCTTGTGGCAAACGCTCGTATTGCGCGGGAAAACACCGGCTGTTCACGGCGCCGTCCGGCGCCACGGCCAAAACTACATCCCAGCGGGGATCGCTCAGTTTGCGCAGCAATCGGCGCACCGCATGGCGAAACCACCACGCAGACGCCGTCAGACCAATATCGCGACCCAGGCGGGTTTTGACCCGGCCTGCACGCGGTTCCTTGACCATGATGATCAGCGTTCGGTTCACAGCGGGCGCACCATGTCGCGATGTGGAATCCCTGCATCGTCGTATTGGTCACCACGGGCTTCGAAACCCAACTTCTCATAGAACGGAATCGCATGGTCCTGCGCGCTCAAATATGCCTGCGTCAGCTTTGGTCTCCGGGCAAATAGCGTAAGACTGGCATCGATCAAAGCTTCGCCCAACCCTCGACCGCGATAGGATTTGAGAACACAGATCCGCCCGATCTTTCCGGTCGCACCATCATACAGCAACCGGGCCGTGGCGACCGGCTGATCTCCGTCGCGAACCAAAAGATGCGTTGCCTCTTGGTCCAGATCATCCCATTCGTCAGCCTCGGCGATGCCTTGCTCTTCAATGAAGACCGCGCGACGCAGAGCATGGCAGGCGTCAATGTCCTGCGTGGTCTCAATCTGAAAACTCATGCAAAATAGTCGCGCAAAATGCGTCCGTAGATCGACTTCAGCTGGTGAATTTGCGCCACTTCCACCCGTTCATCAACGGCGTGCATGGTTTTCCCAACAAGCCCGAATTCCACCACAGGGCAATGGTTCTTTACGAACCGCGCATCCGACGTCCCACCAGTCGTGGAAAGCTCGGGGACCTGATTTGTTTCGACCTGCACAGCCTGACCGATCAGATTGGACAACGGTCCGGGTGGCGTCAGGAAGCTTTCACCGGAAATCTTGATTTTGACCTCGGTTTGCGTGCCAAACTCTTTGTCCACGGCCGCAGCCTCTTGGTGCAACCACTGGGAAAGATCCGCGCCGCTATGCGTGTCGTTGAACCGGATATTCACACAGGCAGTTGTCTCGGCTGGAATAACGTTGGTTGCGCTATTGCCGGTCTCGATGCTGACCAGGGCAAGGGTCGAGGCATCAAAGTGGTCTGTGCCTTCATCCAAGACACGAGAGCAAAGCCGGTCTGATAGACGGGCCACCGCTGGCATCGGATTCAATGCGCGGTGCGGATAGGCCGAATGCCCCTGTTTGCCCCGTACCGTGAACCATGCTGTCAAGGAACCGCGGCGGCCAATCTTCATCATCTGCCCCATGTAGTCAGGGCTGGTCGGCTCTCCTACGAGGCATACGGACATTTGCTCGCCCTGTTCATGCATCCAATCCAGCAGGGCCACAGTTCCATCAACGGCATCGCCCTCTTCGTCTCCGGTGATCGTCAGGATCACGGCCCCTTCGGGTGGCGTTTCGCGCACAAAGTCGACCGCAGCAGCAGCAAAGGCCGCGACGCCTGATTTCATGTCAGTCGTTCCGCGCCCGTACATGAAACCATCGATGATTTCCGCGCCAAAAGGATCCTGGGTCCAATCTTCGATGCGACCCAAAGGCACGACATCCGTGTGACCATTGAAACCAAAACTCCGGTCTGCTCCCTTATCGCCCCAACGAGCAAACAAATTGCTGACACCGCCTCGATCAACACGGGCGCAAAAGAAGCCTGCGTCTTCCAGCAGCGCTTGCAGTAAGACCAATGCACCGCCTTCCTCTGGCGTCACCGAAGGGCAGCGAACCAGAGAAGCGGTCAATTCAACTGGGCAAATGGGTGATGTCATCTAGCAAGCTCCGGCGATTTTGCCACAGGGCTAACGCGCAGAGCCGCCAATGGCAAATGTGACAGAAATACATCGCGAATTCGGCCATTTAGGGGCCGCAACCATGAGTTTTGATTCACAAACACAAGCATTGCGTGCTAAGAAAAATTATAAAACAACAAAAATGCCGTAGGCAGGCGAGCAGATACACCCGCAAATCAAGAGGCCAAAAAGGCCCGTTTGCAAGGGAACCCATGCCTTCGGTCGGAGAGTGAGTCAGGCATGGTTGCAGCGTCCGAGCTGCCGATCAACATCAATGCCAGTGCAATCCAGATGGCGCAAACCATCATGGGTGACGGTGTTACTGTTGTCTCGGCCAGTTACACAGGAGACGGTCGGTCTTCGGGTATCTATTCTGATGGACTGGCGACATCGCCCGGCGTGACGCCTTCGGATACGGGGGTTATCCTGTCGACAGGGCGCGCACAGGATTTCACGAACTCTTCAGGGCAATCAAACCAAAGCAACAGCACCAGCACAAATACGTCTGGGCAAAACAACAACGCGCAGTTCAATGCAGCCGCTGGCGCGCGTACTTACGACGCCTCGTATATCGACATTGATTTCATTCCCACTGGATCAACGATGACGATCCAGTTCGTCTTTTCGTCAGAAGAATACCCGGAGTTCCAGAACTCCGTGTATCAGGACTTTGTTGGCGTGTGGGTCAACGGTGCGCAGGTCGACATGACCATCGGCGATGGCGACATCGACCCAAACAACCTGAACGCCAACAGCAACGAAAACCTGTTCTTCGACAACACAACCGACGACTACAACACCGAAATGGACGGGTTCACTGTCACCATGACGTTGACGATGAACGTCACGCCTGGTGTCGTAAACTCTATTCGGATTGGCGTCGCAGACGTGGTGGATTCGAGCTATGACTCGAACCTCCTGATTGCGGCGGACAGCGTGCAAACAGTGCTTGTCGCGCAGGACGACAGCGTCGAAATCTATCCCAACGGCACCAAGACCATCGATGCCCTCGCCAACGACGGCAATGCCACCGGGGGCACTTTGACGATCACCCACATCAACGGTGTTGCGGTCTCAGCCGGAGACACGGTGACGCTGAACACTGGGCAGCAGGTTACGTTGAACGCCGATGGCACAATGACCATCACCGGCGATGGTGACGTTGAAACGGTGAACTACACCTACACTGTCGAAAGCTCGACCGGGCAATCCGACGTTGGCTTTGTAACGGTTGAATCCGTGCCGTGTTTCGTAGCCGGAACACTGATTGCGACACCCGACGGCCTACGTGCCGTTGAGGATTTGCGTTCAGGTGATGTCGTTTTGACCCGCGACAATGGCCGCCAGGAAATCCGCTGGCGCGGCGAACGCATTGTTGAAGCAGCTGGAGATCTTGCGCCCGTTCGCATTGCGGCAGGCGCAATGGGTGATCACGATACCGTTCTGGTTTCGCCTCAGCACAGGATCCTTGTGCAGGATGTTATGGCTCATCTTCTTTTCGAAGAACCCGAAGTTCTGGCCGCAGCAAAGCATCTTGTGAACGACAGTTCGATCCGCGTCGTCGAAGGCGGAACCGTTCACTATGTGCACTTGCTGTTTGATCAGCATGAATTGATCTGGGCCAATGGTCTTCTCAGCGAGAGCTTTTTACCAGGCCCGCAGACATCTGGTTTGTTCGAAGCCGAAACCTTGGCTGAGATCGTCTCCATTTTCCCTGAACTCGATCCCGGAACCGGCGAGGGCTACGGTCCGCCTGCGCGGCGCATCTTGCAGGGCTTCGAAGCGCGTGTGCTCGCGAACGGGTTCGCAGCATGAGCTGGATTGCTATAGCCGGACAAGAACGATCATGGGTCTGCCCCAAGACGTTCAGTCAGCCCAACAGCCATCTGATGCCGCGCGGTTCGATCATGATCGAGACGCGACTTTCACCTGACGGCAGACCTCAGACTCTGTTGTCCTATCAGCGGCAGCACCCTTGGGTTGGGTCCATCTCTTTCCGGGCAGTACCAGGCGGCGGCATTGTTCTGGTGATGACGCAGGGGAGTGAAGTGTTTCACACGGTCCTGCAACACGACTATGACGCCCGAGCCGACGTGCTGCGCATCACGTTTGTTTGGGACAGCGAGCGCCGCTTTGGCCGGGTTGCATTGGAAAAACCCGACAGTGACGTCGTGATGCTGCAGGATACACCGCCCCCACCGCCGATGTTGACCGAAGACATTCATACGCTGGCGCGTCGTCCGCAACTGATCGAAAAAGATCCCGATGTAGTTTTTTTCGCAGTGTCCGATTCCGTGGAACCGGTCGGCCCGATGCCTACACTGTCTGCGCAGGTTCCCGTTCTGACGTCGCAAGGCTATCGCCGGATTGGCGATCTGCAATGCGGCGATCTGGTTCAGACGCGGACTTCGGGGCAGGTTCCGGTTCTGCAACGGGTGTCCCGCAGACTACCAGCATTCGGATCCTTCCGACCTGTCCGCCTCCGGGCGCCCTATTTCGGCTTGGAGCGAGACATGGTTGTCTCACCACAGCAAAGGCTGGTGATCGGCGGGTCCGAGGTCGAATACATTTTCGGCAGGCAGGCCGTATTGATCCCGGCCCATAGTCTGGTCAACGGATTTGCGGCAGTTCATGAAGACAATCATATGACGGTTCGGTATCACAATCTGCTGCTGCCGGGGCATGAACCTGTCATCGCATGCGGAGCCGAAGTGGAAAGCCTGTATATCGGCCGGCTGCGACGCCGCAAGGAAATGCTGGAACAATCCATACTGGCAAACTGTCCCAAGTCATTGCTGCCGGAACATGCGCGCGCCGGCCTGCAAACCCTGAAATCCTTTGAAGCGATCATTCTGGCCGAAGCCAGAGCGGCGTGACACCACACAACGCCCGATAAGCGTCGATCAGGCCTTGGATTTCGCGGCACCGTCGCCTTCGTCATAGAACGGTGTGACCTGTGCCACGATGACCGCGTTTTCTTGTAGTGCGCGATCCATCAGATCCTGCTCGTCCTCGCCGATTTCATGACCCTGCGCCACGCGTTCCTCAGCTGTCCCGTAGCCCGTCACGTCCAATGGTGCCATGTCGGCCTGTTTGAGTATCGCGACGGTTTCGCGGACGGCCTCGGCTTCGTCGACGCCGCTCGCATAACACATAAGGGCAGCGCCGGTTGCCTTCTTGGGCAGACCGTCCCCAGATTTGCGTCCTACTTCAACCAAGAGCGTATAGACCTGCTGGCGTTTGGTTTCTTTCTTTTTGGTCATTCTGTCTCCGACTCTTTCCAGCGGGATTTCGCGGCCCAAAAGGATGAGAAAATCAGCACGGCCTGAATGGGGATAAACCCAACCGCAAACATGGCCGCAATCGTGGCCCACAGTGGAAAGTTCATTGAGGTTGCCAAGGATTGAAACGGGCCCCAAAGCAAACTGAAAACCGCAGCCAGACACAACCCGTCGAACACGACAGGCAGCCATGCGCCGGGCCAACTCGGGCGGATCCCTTTTGCCAATCGGGACTTGGCCAGCATCCGGGACAGGATCATTTGCAGCGAATGTAGGTTCGCGCCCAGCCCCGCGACAGGACGGCAACGCCTTCGAATGTCGGATAAACCATCATGCGCTCAGTCCAGGCCTCGCCTTCGCCATTGCATTTGGCGTCGTAGAGATAGGTGCCATCCATCCCGCGAACAGACACAGGGTTGGTCAAGGAACAGCGGCTTTCGACAAATTCGATCTGATCACCGGCAATCGTAATCGCACCATCGCTATAGGCCTGCGGATCACAGGCCTGTGCCGGGTTCATATCCGGCCAGTAATACCGGCCGTCCAAAGACTGCGCCGACAACGGCGCAGCCAAGGCAGTCAGAATTAAAGCCAGACGAACCATTAGTCGCGCAACAGTTCGTTGATACCAGTCTTCGAGCGGGTCCGTTCATCGACGCGCTTTACGATCACCGCGCAATAGAGGTTGATGCCATTCTTGGACGGCATCGACCCTGCAACCACCACCGAATAGGGCGGAACTTCGCCATACATGACTTCGCCGGTTTCGCGATCAACGATCTTGGTCGATTGCCCGATGAAAACGCCCATGCCAAGCACCGAACCTTCACGGACGATGCAGCCTTCGACCACTTCTGAACGCGCGCCGATAAAGCAGTTGTCTTCAATGATGGTCGGACCCGCCTGCATTGGCTCGAGAACACCGCCAATGCCAACGCCACCCGACAGGTGCACGTTCTTGCCGATCTGCGCGCAAGAGCCGACCGTGGCCCATGTGTCGACCATGGTGCCTTCGTCGACAAAGGCACCAAGGTTCACAAAGGACGGCATCAGGACAACACCCGGCGCGATAAAGGCAGACTTGCGAACCACGCAGTTCGGAACCGCGCGAAAGCCAGCGGCCTTCCATTCGTTATCGCCCCAGCCTTTGAATTTGCTGTCGACCTTGTCCCACCAACCGGAACCCTGTGGGCCACCGTCTTGCTGTTCCATGTCTTTGATCCGGAACCCAAGCAATACAGCCTTCTTGGCCCATTGATTTACATGCCAGCTGCCGTCACCCTGGCGTTCTGCAACACGCAACGATCCACTGTCGAGCGCATTGAGCGTGTCTTCGATTGCTTCGCGCTGTTCGCCTGTTGTGGCAGGTGTGATTGTATCACGTGCCTCCCAGGCGGCTTCGATAGCGGCTTCAAGCTGTGCATTGGACATGGCGGTCTCCGTCGGCATCCGGTTAAAACTCTGGGCGCCTTAGACACGAAACCGCCATGCTGCGCAATCGCCACGGTTCTTAGACCGCGAACTTAGCGACCTGCTGCGTGCTCATGCAATTGGTACAAGACGCAGCCGGAAATCTGGCTTGCCGCGAACAAAGCGTATCAGACAGAGCTTCGAGGTCTTGCACACTGCGCAAATCACGGATGTTCAGGCCAAAGTGGTCTTCAACAAAGTTACAAGGCGCAATCGTTCCTTGTTCGTCAATAAACCAGAAGTCCTATGCCTATTCTGACCGTAGATATTGCTCTCTTGGCTCTTGCTCCTGAGGGGCTGCTTGTCGGGACAATGACGCGGGGCAGCGCGCCGTTCGCTGGCCAACAAGCGCTGCCCGGGGGATATGTCCATACCGACGAAGACCAAGACACCGAAGCAACCGCTCGGCGTGTGCTGCTGGAGAAACTGGGATTGCGCGATATCCTGTGTGAGCAAGTCGCGACTTTTTCGAGCGCAGACAGAGATCCGCGCGGCTGGTCAGCTTCTGTGACGTACTTTGCCGTCATTTCGTTGCAGGATTTCGAATCCGTCGACCAGGCAACCAATCTGAAATGGGTCCCGCTCACCAACCCCGGAAAGCTGGCTTTTGATCATGCCGAAATCTGCCAACACGTGCATCGGCGCATTCAATCAAAGGCCATTTATTCAACCTTGCCCGCGTGGTTCCTGCCAAAACATTTCACCCTGGCTGAACTACGCCAGACATATGAACGGCTCAGCGGGCAAAGCCTGAACGACAGCGCATTTCGCCGCAAAGTCCGGGAATTGGATATGTTGGCCGAAGTCGAAGGCGCCAAGAGCAAAGACACTGCGCGCCCTGCGCAGTTGTACCGCCTCAAAGAAGCAAAGTTGACGGATTTCGACCGGAAAATTTGATTGGATAAGCCGCGCTAATTTTAGTTTGCCAGCGGATCCGGCGCGATGTTCCCACCGCAAACCAGAACAGCCACCCTTTCGCCGGCGGAGGGCAAATAGGCACCACACCGCAGTGCGGCCAAAGCACAGGCCCCCGCAGGCTCAACCAACTGCCTGTGCGCGCGCCACAGCACCGATTGCGCATCCTCGATGGCCTTATCGGGAACCAATGCTACCGAGGTGCCCGACGCCTTGGCCAAATCATAACAAATGGATCCAATCCTGCGGGCGCCCAGAGCATTCGCAGCAACGCCCGATATCGGCACGTCCACGGGCTCCCCGGCCTTTAACGCCGCATCCAGAGCATTGCAGGTCTCCGGCTCGACAGCGATGATTTTGCGTGCGCTGTGCCCTTGCGCCCAGGCCAGCGCCCCCGCAATCAACCCGCCGCCACCAACAGCGATCAAAACAGTATCGGCCGTCAGCCCCTGATCTTCCCATTCGCGCAAGACCGTGCCCTGCCCCGCAACAGTCAGTTGCGCATCATAGGGATGAACCTGCATCGCTCCGGTTTTCTGTTCATATTCGGCGGCCATCGCAGCCGCATCTGCATATTGCCCGGGCACCACCGTCAAATCTGCGCCCGCACTTTCAATCAGGGCAATTTTCGCGGGCCCGGCGATTTCAGGAACAAAAATCCGGGCCGCATAGCCCAAAGACCGCGCGGCGTAAGCAACCGCTGCACCGTGATTGCCACCAGATGCAGCCACGATGCCAGCACTGGGCACATCTGATCCGATCAGCGTATTGAACGCACCCCGTGTCTTGAAGCTGCCCATATGCTGCGTTTGCTCTAACTTCAAATCGACCGGAGAATCCCAAACGGCGTCTGATGTCATGACAGGCGTGACCTGCACATGTCCCTTGATGCGCCCGGCTGCGAGTTCGATCTGCTGTGTCCAATCCATTGGCATTGCCCCCTGAGCTACTGGCGCTTGGAATCAGGACGCTATAACTCTGGGGCACAGCGAACAAGGAAGCACATTATGAAAGACGACCGCCGCAGCCCGTTTCGTGACGCGGGAACCGACAGACATGCTGCCGAAGGTGTGCCGCGCACACCACAAACTACAAACCCGGCGTACCGTCTGGCCTTTGCCGACGAAGATTTCATGTGCCGGGACGAATTGCGTCCGGTTCGTTTGCAGCTGGAACTTCTGAAGTTCGAAATGCTTTTGGATGAGCACGGCATCGACAGCACGATTGTGCTGTTTGGTGGCGCGCGCATTCCCGCGCCCGATCAAAAGGACAAAGCGCGCACCAAAACACTGGCGGACCTGTCACGGTTCTACGATGAAGCCCGGTCCTTTGCGGCGCTCATGACGCGTAAATCGCTGGAGACCGGAAGCCGTGACTACGTGGTCTGCACGGGTGGTGGCCCCGGTGTAATGGAAGCCGGCAACCGCGGGGCCATTGACGAAAACGGGGTCTCTATCGGATTGAACATCGTGCTCCCGCATGAACAGGCACCAAACGAATACGTGACACCAGACCTGTCGTTCAATTTTCACTATTTCGCGATCCGCAAAATGCATTTCTTGATGCGGGCGCGGGCCATCTGCGTTTTTCCGGGCGGATTCGGCACACTCGATGAGTTGTTCGAAGCGCTGACACTGATCCAGACAGGCCGCATGAAACGTGTGCCGTTCCTGCTCTTTGGCCGCGCCTTCTGGGAAAGTATCATCAATTGGGACGCGCTGTCGGAGGCAGGCACCATCAGTGCCGAAGATCTCGACCTGTTCCGATTTGTGGAAACTGCCGAAGAAGCCGCTGAGATCATCGAAAACTGGAGCCCGGCGCCCGCCCGCGATGGCATTCCCGGACGGTGACCTGAAAAACGGTCTTTGAGACTGCTAGGAAGTCGCGGGCGTCAGTGACGTTTCGCGGCTTCCAACAAAGAGCCCTGCTCAACCCAGCGGCCAATGACTGTACGGGCTGCTTCAACGTCATTTTCGTCGATCGCGGTGCGCAGATCCTTGAGAGCCGTCGCCATTTCGAATTCGGACAGATAGCCTTCCTGTGCGCGCAGGATCTTGTTGTGCGGCGTCGTCAGCATGTCGGGCTCGATCAACAACTCTTCGTGCAGTTTCTCACCGTCCCGCAGCCCCGTGACCTTGATCTCGATATCCCCGTCAGGGTTGCGCCCATCCTTGACCGTATAGCCAGCACCTTCGATCATCTGCTGCGCCAGCCGTTTGATCGGAACCGGCTTGCCCATATCGAGCACAAAGACTTCGCCACCGTGCGCAAAAGAGCCTGCCAGCAGAACCAAGCGTGCCGCTTCGGAAATGGTCATGAAGTAGCGTGTCACTTCACCATGTGTAAGCGTGACAGGACCACCGCGTGCGATTTGTTCTTCGAACAGTGGAATGACCGAACCGCTCGAGCCCAGCACATTCCCAAAGCGTACCATCGAAAACCGCGTGCCAACGCTGCGTGTTGCCAGATCCTGTACGATCAGTTCAGCCAGACGCTTGGACGCCCCCATAACGTTCGTGGGGCGCACAGCCTTGTCCGATGACACAAGGATGAAACGATCAACACCCGCGTCGCGCGCGGCGTCCGCCAGAATCTTTGTACCGATAACGTTGTTCTGAAGCCCTGCAATCGGGTTGCGCTCAACCAAGGGCAAATGCTTGTAAGCCGCCGCATGCAAGACAACCTCAACATTGTTCTGCACCAGCGTTTCGCGCACCAGTCGTTCGTTGTTGACCGATCCAAGCACCGGAACAATGCGCAGTGATTTGCTGATCGAGCGCAGTTCCTTGTCGATATTGTAAAGCGCCAGTTCCGAGTGATCGAGCAGAACAACGCATTCCGGTTTGCAGGCAATCAACTGGCGGCACAGCTCAGACCCGATGGAACCACCGGCGCCCGTGATCATGATGCGACGGCCAGAGTAAGCGTGGCTGACCGCAGGCAGTTCTTTTTCCAGTCCACCACGACCCAGCAGGTCATCCAGCGAAACCGGAGAAACCCTTTTGCGCAGATCACCATCTCCAACCAGTTCGGCAAACGACGGCAAAGCATGCACCTCGCATCCGACTGTCCGCAGTTTGTGCGCAATCCTTGCCAGCGCAGGCGGGCTGATCGAAGGCATTGCCAGCACAACACGCTGGATGTCTTTGTCGGCAACCAGATCCTCAATGCTCGAAGGCGCGTGTACACGCAGACCTGAGACAACGAGGCTTTGCAAAGTGGGGTTGTCATCAACAAAGGCCACAGGATGGATCGCATCATCGTGACGCAAGGCCGCAACCAGCTGTTGTCCGGTCTGGCCTGCGCCGTAGATCAAAACCCGCATACGGTTTTTGCCACGGCGGTAAATCTGGATCGTCAATTGCCGCAGAATGATCCGCCATGCGGCGCATCCGACCAGCACAAGCAGGCTGAAGATGAAGAACACGCCGGTCGGCAGTCCAACGCCCAGCGCGCGGTCAATCAGAACGCCCGATAGTCCCAATGCGAAAGAAAAGGCCGCGGTGCGAATGATGCCGCGCGTCTCATAGGCGTTCAGCTTGATGCGTGGCAGACCCAGCCACCACGACAGACCTACGCCTGCTACCGCCAGCGCCGCCATCAAGGGGAGCATGTTCATGAGAGTGCTCTCAGTCCACGGCACCCAAGCCGCGAGCAAGACCGCGACTGGCAGTGCTGCCAGACTTGTGAGCGTGTCGATGGACGTGAAGAGCGCTTGCTTGTGCCCGCGCGTCATTCTCGTCAGCAACTCATAAAACATTCCCAGTTCCCTTAGCCCTGATGAAACAGGTCCTTTTTTGGTTCTTTGACAAATCACTTGGCGAAAACAATAAAAGCAAAATATGCATTACAGCCTACACGGAACGCCCAAAAATGAGGCGTTTTGGCTATCCGAAAGCCTTGATACTCCTACGTCAATGCCAGTTAACCAGACAAGTCAGGAAATGCTGCAAGTGCGTAGTTCGGCGATTTTTTTCTGACTGTGATGCAAATTGCGACGTTTTCTCGCCGATGCGTAGAGGATTGGGCTGCCCTACCGTACAGCGGGAACACGGTTGAAAACGGCCAAATCCAACGATTCGGCAACACCAAGCGGCCCCTCAGGCATTGAGCCCTTTTCCGTGGTGCCTGCCTGATATAAGGACCGCGCCAGTTCTGGTGCGCGAATGCACAGGACAAGAATCGATAGGAGGGCCAAATGGGCTACAAGGTCGTCGTCGCGGGCGCCACAGGCAATGTGGGCCGCGAAATGCTGAACATCCTCGCCGAACGGGAATTCCCGGTCGACGAACTCGCTGCACTGGCATCACGCCGGTCGCTGGGCACGGAGGTCAGCTTTGGCGAAAAAACCCTGAAGACCCAGGACCTCGACACGTTTGATTTCACGGGCTGGGACATCGCTCTTTTTGCGATCGGTTCTGATGCGACCAAGAAGTACGCACCGATCGCGGCCAAGGCAGGCTGTGTGGTGATCGATAACTCGTCCTTGTATCGCTACGATCCGGACGTGCCGCTGATCGTGCCAGAGGTCAACGCGGATGCTGTTCTGGGCTACACCAAGAAGAACATCATCGCCAATCCGAACTGCTCGACCGCTCAGATGGTTGTGGCGCTTAAGCCGCTTCACGATCGGGCCAAGATCAAGCGCGTTGTCGTTTCGACCTACCAGTCGGTTTCCGGTTCGGGAAAAGACGCTATGGACGAACTGTGGGAACAGACCAAGGCGGTCTACAATCCCGTCAAGGAAGTTCCACCAAAGGTCTACACCAAGCAGATCGCATTCAACGTGATCCCGCACATCGACGTGTTCCTGGACGACGGTTCCACCAAAGAAGAATGGAAGATGGTCGCCGAAACCAAAAAGATCGTCGATCCATCCATCAAGGTAACCGCAACTTGCGTGCGTGTTCCTGTCTTTGTCGGACATGCGGAATCGATCAACATCGAAACCGAAGACTTTCTCGATGAAGACGAGGCCCGTGACATCCTGCGTGAAAGCCCCGGGATCATGGTTGTCGACAAGCGCGAAGACGGCGGCTACGCGACACCCGTCGAATGCGTCGGTGATTTCGCAACCTTCATCAGCCGTATCCGGCAGGACAGCACCATCGACAATGGTCTGAATTTCTGGTGCGTGTCGGATAACCTGCGCAAAGGCGCTGCGTTGAACGCCGTGCAGATTGCCGAAGTTCTTGGACAAAAAGCCCTGAAAAAGGGCTGAGACCAAAAAAGCAAATGGTTCAGGGCCGGCCTATGGGTCGGCCCTTTGCTTTTGTCACACGTCGAAATGTGGCAGCAAAGCACTCGATTTTGTCAACAATCAACAAAATGCCTTTGGTTTGACCACGCTCTGCCAACATGGTGCCCCGATGCTTTGTCAATCTTTCCTTACAGCCGGTTGCAGGACCGGATAACCTTATCGGAGGAAAGAGCAGTGACCTACGATCTAGCAAACATGGCCCGTGCCCGACGTATTCGCGCACTTGCCGCCCTTTCAGGCCCAAGACGCGCGCGCCCGACACGCGCCCGTTTCTTTAAACGCCCGGCAATGAAAATGCCGCTGGCCGCTTGACCGGAAGACACCTCATATGAACCGCCCGCCGAAGTCACACGGCGGGCGGTTTCAATTCCAAGGTCAAAAGTATTTCGGGTCAGCCCAGCGGGCCGAACCATTGGAACGTGATCAGAACAGTCCAAACGAGTACCGCGCGTTCTGCCTTGTTGACCCACGACTTCCGGAGAACGGTATGAAACACACTCCATCAATTTTTGAACAAGGGGCCTTGGCTCCGGTTAGCCACAGCATGCCCGCACCATTGGACAGTGAAACACGCGCTCTATTGCGCGGTTTTATCGCCCCGGTTCTGGAAACCTCAAAAGACTGGTCTGAACTGAGCAACCGACTGCGCAAGAAAGGGTATGACGTTGGTTTTCGCCAAGGTCATTTGGTGGTGATCAATGACACCGGCGCCCCGCTTTGCACCGGCTCTATGTTAGGCGTCCCTCTTCGTGAGATTGCCGCGCGTATTGGCCGACCAAGCGTCCGCGCAACTCCAGACGGTCTGGCCGGAGCGTTGCAGCCCTAGGCCGGACTCACTCGGTTCACAGAACAGCTTCTTCTTCGTTCGTAACGTCAAAGTCGAGCAGATCCAGCCCGGTTTCGAGATGATCGGACAAATGAGGAGTGCCTATCAAATAATCTGCGGTTGGTGTGCTGGCCTCGGCAAAGGCCGTCTTGTAGGCCTCACTCCATTCCTGCGCTTCGAAAGCGCCTCTACCAATCCACATGATTGCCGTCAGCGCAGCCTGCGCTTCTTCGTCCATCCGGTCTATCAATCCACGCAACTCTGCCTCGGCGCGACCGAGTTCCCGAGCCATAACAATGACGGTTGCGACTTGCCTGACACTAATCTTGTCCATGACGGTTCTCCTGTCCTGATCACAAGAGCATCATGCATGATCGTTTAGTGCCTGCGCTTTGATCTCACGCAAAGAGCCGATAGTAGAGCCAATCCGGAAGAAACTGGCTGCCCCGGAACAGCAGGGAAAATGCCGTGGGGAAGCTCTTTTTGAAGCGCGTGGTGTTCAGATGTTCAAAATACGCGCGCGCCGCATCTTCCGGCTCCATGATGAACGGCATTTTGAAGCTGTTTTTCTCGGTCAGTCGGGTTTTCACAAATCCCGGATTGACCAGTTGGACAGAAACACCGCTGCGCCTTAGATCGGCATACAGCGACTCTGCCAGCGCCATAACGCCCGCTTTGGATGCCACGTAAGGGGCCGCATCGGGCAGCCCGCGAAATCCTGACAATGAACCGGTCAAAACAATATGGCCATATCCGCGTTCGGCGAACCGCGGGACAATCACGCCCATCAGGCGCATGACGCCGGTAAAATTGATGTCTGCCATCATATTGGCCTGTTCGGCATCCCAGGCCTTGGCCCCGAACGGCCAGTAGACACCGGCCATTTGGATCACACCGTCAATATCACCGATTTCATCTGCCACCTGCGACAGCGCATCACCGTCAGTTATATCAACAGGTTTGACGACTGACCGCCCCGGCAGAGCTGCGGCCAACGCTTGAAGTTTGTCTTCTGAGCGTGCGGACAAAACCAGTTCAACACCAGCACGAGAAAGCTGATGCGCCAGCGCTTCTCCCAGTCCTTCCGAGGCTCCAACGAGCCAGTACCGTTTACCTTGCCACTCTCGCATAGCCCATTCCTACACCGTTGATTTGGGGCGCATTGTTGCAACCAGTTCAGCGACCTTGATGCCGAATTTCCGAAACTGGCTGCGGTTTATGATCGTTCCGTTCGGAGCCAGATACATCCAGTCCACTGTATCCAGAACATGTCCGCCCGCATCTTCCGGCAGTTTGATCCGGTACCGCAGTTGCAGGCTTGGACCGCTTTGGGTGCCCTCGCCTTCTCCCACGACATCCGCAGCGGTTGCCTTGACGCGGCCATCGTTGCCAAGCGTCAGGTTCCATTCGCGGTTCTGGACAGAGCCATCGGAATAGGTGAACAGCTCTTTCATGACGCCGGTGTTGCCTTCCCAATGCGCCTCGAAGTCGCCAACAAAGCGTGAAGTGACGCGCCCGGTTGGGCCGTAAATCACACCTTCGCAGCTGATCGGACCATTCAGGTGACGACGCAGGTCAAGTGCTTCGCCGGTGGCATTTTTGTAGTCTTCCGGGTTTTGACCGACAAAGCCGAAATACCGGGTCTTCAGGACCCCGAGTATCAGCATGACGACCGAACCCAGCACCACGTAATATAGCGCTTCCATCACGGCTCCTCGTTGATCGGGGTGGCCGCCAGCAAGGCAATCGCCACCAGTTTCAAAAGGCAGGGCACCCCGGCATAAAGCATGCTGAGCCAAGTCAGCGCTGACGCCGGATTCTGCGTACCCGTTTCAAACCCCTGCATTTCCAGAAGAGGAAGTAGGGCGACAGCGGCAAAAGCCAACGTAAACTTCGAAACAAACGACCACAGGGCAAATCCTTCAGATGCGCCGGGGGCGACTTTGGCCAATCTGCGGGCAAACATCGCAGGCAAAAGCGTCATGTCTGCGCCCAACGCAGCGCCCGACGCAAAACAGATCAGACCAAAGAAAACGACGTCGCCCGGGCCAAGCGCCAAAGCACCACCAAAGGCAACAATCGCCAGCACCATCGCAGCCATCAAAACGCGCTTTGCGCCATACCGCTCAGCCAGAAGGCCCCAGACCGGCGCAGCAACTGCGGCTGCTAGAAAGAAAAACAACAGCAGCGCGCCCTCCCATCCCGGCGCCTCAAGACGGCTTTCGACAAAGAACAAAAACAACGTCGAAGACACCGCAACCGGCGCCGCATTGAGCAAGGCAATCAACAAAAGCCTTCGGGCCAAAGGGTCGCGCAATACATATTGGAAGCCAGTGCTGGGCACCGCCGCAGCCACCCGCCACTCATGTCTCATGAAGATCGCCGCGATGATGCAGACAGCTGAAAAAGCGAGCGCAAACCCCACAAAGGGGGCGACGCCAAACGCCTGCATGACGCTAGGCAAAAGTGAAGCAAGACACACACCGAGCAAAGCGCCAGTTTCACGCCAGCGCGCCAGTCGAAGATGGCCCTGACCCGGCAACTGTGCAGCTTTGACAACCCCGGTGGCATAGAAGGCGATGTTCAGAAAACTGAAACTGGAAAAAACAAGGGTAAGCATCAGCGCGAACCACCACAGCGGGTCGATGGGCGGGCTGATTGCAAACAGGCCAATCATGCCTGCGCACATCCCGAACACGCCCAGCGCGACCGCCTGTCCACGCTTAGCGCCCAAAGCGCCGGATAGCTTGCCAAACAGCGGGTCTTGCACGACATCGATCAGACGAAGCGCAAAAAGCATCGCACCCAACGATCCAAGGCTAACGCCATAGGTATCCACATAGAATTTGGGCGCATGGATATAGATCGGCAGCCCTGCTGCAGCCAACGCACCGGCAAAGACCGCATAGCCACCAAGGCGCTGTGTCACTGGCTGACTTCTTCCATAGGCGGCTCTGGGCGGTTGCGATACCGGGCCCCTTTCCACCACAGCTTCAGCGCTTGCCAATGGATCAATGCCAACACGCGTCTCGCCCCAAACGGCCGGGCGATGGCCGAGCGCAGAATGGAAACATTGGTCAGTTTTTTCCGCGGCCCACAGAACGTTGCGATCAATCCGCCTTTGGAGGAGGTGTAGTTGATCCACACACCAACCTTGGCCGCCGTGACATCAAACCGGAATTTGTACCCACCTTCGATAGGCTGGAACGGGGAGACGTGGAAAATCTTTTGCGCCGTCATGGTATCCGTCTTCAAAATCGGAGACCGATCCGGCTTTACGCACAGATAGGAATGCCGATCACCAAACGTGTTGGTTACCTCGGCGATAACCGCGATCAGACGGTCCTCGGTATCATGCGCCAACCAAAAGGAAACCGGATTGAACACATGGCCCAGCATACGCGGCTGAGCGAGCAGTTCCAGACGTCCGCCTGCTTGGATCTGATGCGTCGCCAACACGTCACGCGCCCAGACAGCGCCTTGTCCCTGTCCCGGCTCCCCGCCGTGATCTTTGTCATGCAGGGATGTCAGATTGGCTTTGTTGCGGCCGAAAAGCGCTGGAGTCTTTACCGGCTTTTCCGCATCCAGAAGGACATAGTCCACGGAATAGCGAAATGCGTTACCAATCGCACCTTTGCGGCCGTGAAACGTGTACCCGGCAATGTGATCGATCTGGTTCATTCGGCGGCCAACATCACTGCCGAACGGGCGCGAATGGCCTCGACAACATCGACCGCTGACGACAAACCGTCTTCGTGAAAGCCGTTCTTCATCCAAGCGCCACAGAACCACGTGTTGCCCGTTCCATTGTTCGCTGCCACCAGCTTTTGAGCCTCAAGCGCTGCCAGATCGTATACGGGGTGACGCAGTACACATTCGTCATAGATCAGCTCATCCCGAATTGGGCGCGTGGTGTTGAGCGTCACAAACATCGGGTCGTCTTGGGGAATAGGCTGAAGGCAATTCATCCAATACGTCAGATCGATGGTATTCATCTGCTTTCCGGCGGCCTCGGTGTAGTTCCATGAGGACCATGTAACCTTGCGCTTGGGCATGATGCTTTCATCCGCATGCAGGACGACGCGATTGGGCTGATAGCCTACGGCGCCCAGCGTTCCGCGTTCGGTCGGGGTTGCATCACCCAGCAAACGCAGGCTGTCATCCGAGTGAGTGGCGAAAATCACATCGTCGAAGTCTTCCCAATCGCCTTTTGCTTTGATCTGCACGCCGCCAGGAATGCGCCTCACTGTATCCACCGGCGTTCCCAACCGCAAAGTGACCCCTTGGGATTTCATTGCCGCGCCCAACCGGTTCACATATTCAATCGACCCGCCATCAACGGTGTACCACTGGTGTTGACCGGTATGGTGCAACAACGCGTGGTTTTCGAAAAACTGGATCAGCGCATGCGCCGGAAAGTCGAGTATTTTTTCCGTTGGTGTCGACCAGATCGCGCCGGAAAGCGGCAGCAGATAGTAGTCGCGGAACCAATCCCCGGTTCCGAGATTGTCCAGAAAATCGCCGAGGCTGAGTGAACGATCCTGTGCTTCATCCAGCGCGCGCGCATTGAATTTAACAATGTCGCGGACCATGCCCAAAAACTTGGGATTAAAAGCGTTGCGCTTTTGCGCGAACAGCGCTCCCAGAGTGCGCAGACCGTATTCCAGCTCACCGCCGCGCAGTGATGCCGAAAAACTCATGTCGGATTTCGTCACCGGAACGTCGAGGCTTTCGAACAAGCGGGCCATGTGCGGATAGTTGGCGTAGTTGAACACGATAAAGCCGGTGTCCACGGGTTGATCGCCACGCTTTCCCGCCATTTTTGTCCGCGCATGACCGCCCAAACGCGGTTCGGCCTCGTACAATGTTACGTGGTTGTCGCCGGCCAGCATATGCGCTGCGCCCATGCCCGAAATTCCGGCGCCGATCACGGCAATTTTTCGGGAGGCGCCTGCGCGGGCTTCGAATGGCATATGCTCTTGCTCCAAGTTTAAGACTGTCTAGTTAGATTTACGGCTTATCCGTCCACTTGGATGCAAAAAACTTGGAAAATATTTTTGATCCGATAGGCTGATCCCTGCGTAGACTCTACATGTTTGGCAATTCTGCGCTTCTTGACCCTAGCGACCAGACTTCCGCAACTGCGGGAGCCTCGACGCATGACGTCAATGCCAAACGAAGCGTTGGGAAGTCAAAAGTGGGTCTGCAAAACCCTGAAATTGCTGCGAACTGGGTCAATTGCTTGATCCGTATTCGGGATCATCGGGACGAAAGCGCCTTTATAGAGGTGTTTCAGCACTTCGCACCACGGGTGAAGTCGTTTCTGATGAAATCCGGTGCGGATGCGGCGCTGGCGGAAGAGTGCGTTCAGGAGGTCATGGCGACCGTCTGGCACAAGGCCAGACTGTTCGATCCAGAGCGCGCTTCGGTGTCAACGTGGATATTCACGATTGCCCGAAACAAAAAGATCGACGTTCTGCGCAAACACAAACGCCCAGAACCAGAAGACCTGCCTTGGGGTCCAGAGGCAGAGCCGGATCAAGCCGAAGTGCTTGGCCTGCAACAGGAGAGTGAACACCTCAGCGTAGCAATCGCTGCGCTGCCCGACACACAACGGGAACTGATCGAAAAAGCCTACTACGGCGACCTGAGCCATTCAGAAATCGCCGCGCAGACGGGGCTTCCACTGGGCACGATCAAATCCCGCATTAGATTAGCGCTGGAGCGGTTGAGACGCTCCATGGAAACGAGTTGAATAGATGACGCAAGACATCAACCATCATCTGACAGATGACCTGATCATGGCATATTCGGCAGGGATACTTCCCGAGGCCGTGAACCTGATCGTGGCCACGCACATCTCGCTGTGCGATGAATGCCGCGCTGCCGTCGAAAGCCATGACGCCCTTGGCGGTGCGGTCATCGAAAACACAGAGGCCGTCGAGGTTTCGGAGGCATGCCTGTCAGGCGCATTGGACTTGATCCGCAACGGCGCGTGGTCGGCACCCGAAACGCCGGTTTACAAGGACGATCCCGTTCTGCCAGCACCGCTGCGTGACTATGTGGGCGGCAGCCTTGACGATGTAAACTGGCGTCCAGTTGGCATGGGCGTCAAGCAAGCTATCCTGCCAACTGAAGACGGAGAGGCCACGGCCCGCCTGCTGTTCATCCCAGCAGGCACCGCGATCCCGGACCATGGCCACAAGGGCATGGAACTTACTCTGGTGCTGAAAGGTGCTTTCTCTGATGACGACGGCTACTTTGCGCGTGGTGACATCGAAGTTGCGCACGAGGATGTCCATCACACGCCGGTTGCAGATATCTCCGAAGATTGCATCTGCCTTGCCGTCACAGACGCGCCGCTTCAGTTCAAGGGGCTTATCCCGCGTCTTGCGCAGCCGTTCCTGAAAATCTGATCACATCCCGAACCGGCAGGCCCACCCTGCCCGTTCCATGCGGAGCTCCCCCTCCGCTGCCTTGATGGCGCAGCACAAAGCTGCGCCATTTTTTCATTCACGCCCTCGTGCGTGACCTGCCATTGCCCATGACATGGAATTCAGCCTACTCAGGCACATGCGCCTGTTTCTGCTGACCACCCTTACCATGATCGCTTTTGCGGCAAACTCGGTTTTGAATCGCGCGGCTTTGGCCAGCGGCGGGATTGGCGCCATTGAGTTTGCAAACATCCGACTGATCGCCGGCGCAGCAATGCTGGCCATTCTGGCACTGGCGCTCAGGCGCCAATTTGTCTTTGGCGGCCCAGGGCGGATTGCCGCTGTTGTCGGGCTCTTGCTGTATCTTTTCGGTTTCTCTCTCGCCTATGTTTCTTTGGATTCCGGCCTTGGCGCACTGATCCTGTTCGGCACAGTTCAGATCACGATGTTCTCGGGCAGCGTCTTGGGCGGCGAAAGACCTCCGGCCCAACGCTGGCTTGGGGCGGGTCTGGCATTTGGTGGCTTGGCGTGGCTGCTTTGGCCAACAGGACAAATGGATCTCAGCCTCATACATGCTGTGGCGATGATTGCGGCGGGGATCGGCTGGGGTGTCTATTCTCTGGCCGGGCGCAAGGCGAACGATCCGTTGCTGGCGACAGCCGCCAATTTCGTGATCGCCGTGCCGCTGGGCCTGATAATGACCGCAGCGCTACCGGTTCAAATGGATCCTGTCGCCTGGACAAATACCGGCATTGGTCTTGCCGTGATCTCAGGGGCAATCACCTCAGGGCTTGGTTACGCGCTTTGGTACACTGTGCTGCCGCGCCTGGCCGGTACGGTAGCAGCCGTTGCACAACTGACAGTGCCGATCATCGCCATGTTGGGCGGCATGCTTTTCTTGAACGAAGCCCTAACCTTGGATTTCGTCATAGCTGCGGCTTTGGTCCTTGGCGGAGTGACACTGTCAGTCGTCCGCTGGAACAAAAGCTAACGCTGAATCGGCTCCAGCGGATCGTAGTGAAACCCACCGTCAAAAGCGATGCGCTCAAGGCTGGATGGCTTGAGACTGATCCGTGCCACTTCTGCCCGGCTGAAAAAACGGCGCGTGTCCACCACGCCTTCGGGATCCACCCAGGCATCGTCCAGAGATCCGTCCAGTAATTCACAACGAAAAAAGACTTCTACCTGATGAAAACTGCCGTCCGGATCATGGAATTCATTGACCAGACACGGCGCACCAACGGCGATCTGCAAGCCGCACTCTTCATAAACCTCGCGCATGAGGTTGTCCGGCAAACTGCTGCCACGTTCGACCCCGCCCCCCGGCGCACACCACAGCGCACTTTTGCCGCCCGGCCAAGCATTCACCAACAAGAGCTTTTCTTGGTAAATGAGCACGGCACGTGCGGCCAAACGGGGCGGAGAAGTGCGGGTTTGCATGGGTGTGCTCCTTTCCCCCTTTATTAGGCGGGGCACGCCCGCTATTCCAGCGCCATGACCCGACTTGCTGCTTTGATACTCTCAGCTTTGATAACAATGCCTGTTGCCGGACAGGCGCAGGATCGCGACTGCATTGTGATGCTGCACGGCCTTGCACGCAGCCCGTATTCCTTTGCGTTGATGGCCGAGTTCTTTGAATACCGTGGTTACGAAGTGGTTGTTCCCGGGTACCCGTCCACGCAGGCCCGCGTGCAGACATTGGCCGATGATCTGCTGCCGCAAGCTGTGGCGGCATGCGGAAACGCGCAAGTGAACTTTGTCACGCATTCGATGGGCGGGATTTTGTTGCGCTTCTGGCTCAAGGACAATCGCCCCGAAAACTTGGGCAGCGTTGTCATGCTCGCCCCACCCAACCAAGGCAGTGAACTGGTCGACGAACTCGGCGGCTGGGAGATTTTCAACTGGATTAACGGCCCGGCCGGTACGCAGTTGGGCACAGGTCCGGATGATCTGCCCCGCCTGTTGCCGCTGGTCGATTTTCCACTGGGCGTGATCGCGGGGTCGCAATCCCTGAACCCAGCATTTTCAGCGATTGTTCCCGGCGTGGATGATGGCAAGGTATCCGTCGAGTCCACCAAGGTTGCAGGTATGAGCGGGCATTTAACCATGCCCGTCACCCATACTTTTATCATGCAGTCACCAGCTGTCATGGCTCAGACCGCGCTGTTCCTTGAAGAAGGCAGGTTCGACAAGGACCTCGACTGGGCGTCTTACTTTGAACCACAACAATTGGCCTGTTTTCTGGGCCTGTGCGATGAGACCGAAGATGACGATTGAGATCACCCTGACCGGCGCGCGGGTTCTTCGCCCGAGCGGGTGGGATGACGGCCCGCTTGGTCTTGGCGCTGGCCAGGTGTGGGACGACGCAACCGGCAGACAGGTGGACTTGCGCGGATATGATGTGCTTCCGGGGATTGTCGATGCGCATGGCGATGGTTTTGAACGTCATATGGCCCCACGCCGTGGCGCGTTGCGCGAACGTGATGCAGGCATGTGGGCTGTCGCCAATGAACTTGCCTCGAACGGCATCACAACCGCGATGCTTGCACAATTCTGGAGCTGGGAAGGTGGTCTGCGTGGACCCGAGTTTGCCCTCGAGGTTCTGGACTCTATCGCCGTGACAAACCCGCGGGTTCCGGTGGACCTGCGCCCTCAACTCCGGATCGAAACACACTATCTGGAGGCCTTTGAACAAGCCGAACATGCGATTAAGCAATTTGGTGTCGGTTATGTGGTGATGAACGATCACCTGCCCCATGACAGGCTCGCTGCCGGACGCACGCCCAAACGATTGACCGGTCAGGCTTTGAAGTCCGGCCGCAACCCGGCCGATCACCTTGCACTTATGCAACGCCTGCACCAAGCCGGTGATCAGGTTCCGGCCATGATGGACAGCCTCTGCGCGCGACTGTCAGCGCAGGGTGTCCTGATCGGAAGTCACGACGACGATACGCCTCAGAGTGTCGAAACATGGAGTGCGCGCGGAGCGCGCGTTTCCGAATTTCCTGAAACCCCTCAGGCAGCCGAGGCGGCGCGTGCTCTCGGGATGGGCACGGTCATGGGCGCGCCGAATGTTGTGCGGGGCGCCTCGCATGCTGGCAAAGTTGCCGCCAAGGACATCATCGCATCCGGCCTATGCGACGCTCTTGCTTCGGACTATCACTACCCATCCCCCGCAAGGGCCGCATGGCGCTGCATCGAACTTGGCTTGCTGAACGAAGCCGAGGCTTGGGCTTTGGTTTCCAGTGGTCCTGCGCGCCTGTTGGGCCTGGCTGACCGCGGCACGCTCGAAACCGGCAAACGCGCCGATCTTATTGTCATGGATCGCGAAACCCGCCAAATCGTTGCGACGATTGCCGGTGGAGAAATGGCATTTTTGTCCGGCAAGGTTGCGGCACGCTTTGTTGCGTGACCAAGCGTTCCAACAGATTCCGACTGCCTCGGGGTGATTTAGACGAAAGCCAAAGAGCCTGACCCCCCACGGCCAATCGCACGCCCCATAGTACAGAACGTCAGTGTGCTTCAGCCCAATTTGCGCCCTGCCCCGCATCCACAACCAATGGCACGTCCAGTTTGACAACCGGTTCCGACGCTTTTTCCATGACGTTCTTGGCGACGCCGATCAATTCATCGGTTGCGCTTTCCTCCACTTCGAAAAGCAATTCATCGTGCACTTGCAGCAGCATCTTGGCAGGCAGATTGGCAATTGCCTCTGGCATGCGCACCATGGCCCGGCGGATGATATCAGCGGCCGTGCCCTGAATTGGCGCGTTGATCGCCGCACGTTTGGCAAAGCCCGCACGCGGGCCAGAGGCCGCGATTTCCGGCGTATGAATAACCCGGCCAAACAGGGTTTCGACACGTTTGTGTTCCTTCGCAAAGGCAACTGTGTCGTCCATGTAGGCTTTGATGCCGGGGAACCGTTCGAAATAGCGGTCGATGAACCCCTGCGCTTCGCTGCGTGGAATGCGCAGGTTCCGAGCAAGTCCAAATCCCGAGATGCCGTAGATCACACCAAAGTTGATCGCCTTTGCCTGACGTCGGACATCCGGCGTCATTTCGTCCAAAGGTACGTTGAACATTTCCGAAGCGGTCATCGCATGGATGTCCAGTCCGTCGCGGAACGCCTGTTTCAGGGCATCGATGTTTGCCATATGCGCCAGGATGCGCAGTTCGATCTGGCTATAGTCCAGCGCGACCAGTACCTTACCCGGTTCTGCGACAAAGGCCTCGCGGATGCGGCGGCCTTCCTCGGTGCGGATCGGAATGTTCTGAAGGTTCGGATCAGTGGATGCGAGCCGTCCCGTGTTCGCGCCCGCAATCGAGTAGGAGGTATGCACACGCCCCGTTTCGGCGTTGATATGTTCCTGCAACGCGTCCGTGTAGGTGGATTTCAGCTTGGACAACTGCCGCCAGTCCAACACGCGACGCGGCAGTTCATGTTCGGTAGCCAGATCTTCGAGGATATCAGCACCGGTCGAGTATTTGCCGTTCTTCCCGCGCTTCCCGCCTTCGAGCCCCATCGTCTCGAACAGAATTTCGCCCAACTGCGCCGGACTGCCAACGTTAAAGCTTTGACCGGCAAGTTCGTGAATCTCGGATTCCAAGCCAGCCATTTTTTGAGCAAAGGCATTCGACATTCGGCTCAGTACATCACGGTCAACGTGGATGCCGTGCATTTCCATCTGCGCAAGCACCGGAACCAAGGGGCGCTCAAGCCCTTCGTAGACCCGTGTGACACGCGCCTGGTGCAATTGCGGTTTGAACAATTGCCACAGTCGCAATGTGATGTCTGCATCTTCAGCAGCGTATTTGACCGCCTCATCGATCGGAACCCGATCAAAGGTGATCTGGCTTTTGCCTGTGCCCAACAGCGTTTTGATCGGAATAGGAGTGTGTGACAGGTAGCGTTCGGCCAGAGCGTCCATGCCATGTCCATGCAGTCCCGCGTTCATCGCGTAGGACATCAACATGGTGTCATCGATTGGGGCGACCTGCACACCGTAACGCGCAAATATCTTTGCGTCGTACTTCATGTTCTGGCCAATCTTCATGATGGCCGGGTCTTCCAGCATCGGTCGCAGAACATCCAGCGCTTCATTCAGGCCGATTTGACCTTCGGCGAGATCATCGCTTCCGAACAGATCGTCTGTTCCGGCCGCACGATGGGTCAGAGGCACATAGCAGGCCTCACCCGCTTCGACACACAGCGATATTCCAACCAGATCACAGGCCATTTCGTTCAGACCTGTTGTTTCGGTATCCACAGCCACCCAGCCGCGTTCATGGGCCTTGGCAACCCACCGTTCCAACGCGGCGACATCGCGAACGCACTCGTATTTCGACGGATCGATGGGTGGGGCTTCGGGCGCATCGCCTGTGGACGGGTTTGCGCCCTCGGGTGTCGTGTCCGGGATGACCGGCGCTTCGACGCCAAGGCTCTCGGAAATGCGCTTCGTCAGTGTGCGGAATTCCATTTCCGCCAAAAAGCCCATCAGATCATCGGCAACAGGGTCACGAACTTCCAGATCATCCAAGGAAAAAGGCAGGTCCATGTCGCAATCAAGCTGCACAAGCTTTTTCGAAAGCTCAATCTGATCCCGTTTCTCGATCAAGGTCTCGCGGCGCTTGGGTTGTTTGATTTCGCTCGCCCGGTCCAGCAGCTCTTCCAGTGTTCCAAATTCGTTGATCAGCAAAGCAGCTGTCTTGATCCCGATCCCGGGAGCCCCCGGTACGTTGTCCACGGAATCGCCCGCCAGCGCCTGAACATCGACCACACGCTCTGGCCCAACGCCGAATTTTTCCCAAACACCGTCGCGGTCAATGCGTTTGTTTTTCATCGGGTCGAGCATCTCGACACCATCGCCGACCAGCTGCATCAGGTCCTTGTCAGACGACAGGATCGTGACACGGCCCCCTGCCTCACGCGCCTGCACAGCCAGCGTTGCCATGATGTCGTCGGCTTCGAAACCTTCGATCTCTTTGCAGGCAATGTTAAACGCTTCGGTCGCGCGCCGCGTCAGCGGAATTTGCGGGCGCAGGTCCTCTGGCATGGCTTCGCGGTTGGCCTTGTACAGATCGTACAGGTCATTGCGGAATGTATGGCTACCTTTGTCAAAGATGACGGCCACATGGGTCACGTCCCCACCGGCATTCCCTTCGACATAGCGCTGCAACATGTTGCAAAATCCGCTGACTGCGCCAATCGGCAGCCCATCTGATTTCCGGGTCAAAGGCGGCAACGCGTGATACGCGCGAAAGATAAAGGCCGACCCATCGATCAAATGCAGGTGGCACCCTTTTCCGAAATTTCCCGCCATGGTAGCTAGCTCCGCAAATTGTCGAACCCGAGTGATCCCATGAAACGCGCCATTGTTCCAGTTCTCCTGTGCATCAATTTCATGGCTGGGAGTGCAAACGCCGAAAGCCTGCCGCCGATCGGTGGCGATGAAAGGCGGTCGGCAATTCCGGACTGCATTCTGAAACCGGGAAGTCAGCAAAGCTGCGCCCGCATTCTGGCCTGTATTGGCGTTGACGGCCTCTACTTCGATGGAGGCGCCTTTGGGTGGGACACGGGTGTTGTTCTGGGCAGCCGGAGCGATGGCGTGCCCTGCGCAGGCGAATGGCGCAGTGGCGGTCTGTTTGGCTCGGGAACCGCTAAGATGGAATGTGAAGACGGCCTGACCGTCGGCGCGATCTACTACAGTCAGGATTCAGAAACAGGCACGGCACTGGGACGCGGTTCAGACAACCTCGGGCGCGGGATTATCGCATGGTCTGGCGAAAACGTGCTGAAATACCTTACGCCCGATGGACGCCCCAGCGCAGAGTTGCCCTGCGGGCCAACCCCAATTCCAATCAGTTGATCGAGGGTGCCACTTGCGGTGCCGCGACGCACAGCAGCACGGCCACATACAAAACCACGGACGCAACAACCACAAATCCGTGCCAGATCGTGTTGTGAAACTTCAGACGCCATGCCAACAAAAACGGTGTGCCGACCGAATAGAGAACACCGCCGATCAACATCAGCGCCACCACACTGCGCGGCAAAGCGCCCAAGATATCCCAGCCGCCGAAAATAATGGCCCAACCGGTGCATAAGCACATCAAGACCGCCAGACCGGACGAAACATTGCGCCGGAACAAGGTGATCGCCATAGCACCCAATGCCGCGCTCCAGACTGCCGCCAAAAGACCAGACCCAGCCCCTGTCAAAAGCGCAAACGGCGTATAAGTACCCGCGATCTTGAGATGGATCGCCGACATATCAATACGCCGGAACAAGGCCTTCATATGCGGGCGACCAGCGTGATTGTAGAGCAGCGAAGCGGTCAACATTGCAATCAGCGTCAGCCCATAGATTGAAACGCCAAAGACGCTTGCTGCGTCCCGCCGCCAGAGCAGCGTCACCGCGATCAGCACCGGCACAGCGCCCAAGGCAATGCCCAGCGCAGCGACGTGCAAAACAAGATCGCTGGTACGTTCCGCCCGGCTGTAGGCCCGCATCTCGGAGCCGGGCCGCGGCGTTGTGTTGTCCTTCAGAAGGGCCATGCAATCAGACTAGGCAGAAACAGCCGCATCACAAGCGTGACGCAAGGACAGGGTAAACAGGATGTGAAGGGAAGACCCTGTCAGACTTTGCCTTCAAAGTCCTTGTGGATGAACTTGGCATCGCAATAGGGGCATTCGACCCAGCCATGTTCGTTCGGGATTTGAAGCCAAACACGCGGGTGCCCGAGCGGGCCATCTCCCCCATCACAGGCCACGCGGTACGTGTCGACGATCTTGGTCTCTGGCGCCTGGGTGCTCATTGGCTAGGTTTCCTTCCGGCTCGGTCTGTCTTATCAGCGTTATGACCAAAGCAGCCCGAAGGGGCAAGACATCGCTATGACGCATAACGCAATCGCTCTATCCGGGCTGCGCAAGACCTACAAGAGTGGCCAAGAAGCGCTCAAAGGCATTGACCTCGCCGTTCCTGCTGGATCGATTTTCGGGCTCCTGGGCCCGAATGGCGCAGGCAAATCGACTTTGATCAACATCCTTGCCGGTCTGGTTCTGAAAACCAGCGGCAAAGTCGAGATCTGGGGGTGGGACCAAGACTCAAACCCTCGTCAAAGCCGCGCCGCCATCGGAGTGATGCCACAAGAGCTGAATCTCGATCCATTCTTTTCGCCTCATGGCGCGCTCGAGGTTCAGGCCGGGCTTTATGGCGTGCCTGCGTCGCGGCGCAAATCAGACGAGATTCTCGCTATGGTCGGGCTTACGGACAAGCGGGACGCTTATGCCAGAACGCTGTCAGGCGGCATGCGGCGCCGGCTCTTGCTGGCCAAGGCATTGGTACACAGCCCACAGGTGCTGGTGCTGGATGAACCCACGGCAGGGGTCGATATCGAGCTGCGTCAAATGCTTTGGGAAAACGTGCGCCGGTTAA
This sequence comes from Thalassococcus lentus, assembly GCF_028023555.1. Lineage (NCBI taxonomy): Bacteria > Pseudomonadati > Pseudomonadota > Alphaproteobacteria > Rhodobacterales > Roseobacteraceae > Thalassococcus > Thalassococcus lentus. Next base: position 700,622 of record NZ_JAQIOY010000001.1, on the reverse strand, counting down.
ACCGGGAACGCGGTATGACAATCATTCTGACGACCCACTATCTCGAAGAAGCCGAGGAAATGTGTGATGAGATCGCAATCATCAATCACGGAACTTTGGTTGCACAGGACAGCACGTCAAATCTGCTGGGCCAATTGGATGCCAAGACAATGATCATCACCCCTGCTGGCGGCGAATACACTCTACCCAAGGCTGATGGGATATCAGCAGAGCGCCGAGAAGACGGGACGATCGCACTGGCCTACAACGCCAGACAAACCAGTGCGGACGCGGTGCTGGCCGCCGTGCGCAGCGCGGATATCACTATTCAGGATGTCAGGACCGAACAGGCCGATCTTCAGGATGTTTTCCTGAACCTGACCAAAGACGGCTAGGTCAGGCCCCTGAACCGTCTCATGCCTTGGCGAGCATTCTGCCCAACATGCGCCCGGCCAGAATATGCACATGCAAATGCGGCACTTCCTGAACGCCGTCATGACCTGCGTTTGCAATGAGCCTGAAGCCGTCTGTTTCCAGACCATTCATTTTGCAAACCTCGCCCACCGCGCGCACGTAGTCAGTGATTTCGGCATCGCTGGCCTCTTGCGCAAAATGGTCAAAACAGACGTAAGGGCCGCGCGGAATAACCAGAATGTGCACCGGCGCCTGAGGCTGAATATCCCGGAACGCAAGACTGTGTTCGGTTTCCAGAACCGTGTCGTTTGGAATTTCCCCGCGCAGAATTTTGGCAAAGATATTTTGATCGTCATATTGATAAGCCATCAAGGTCCTCAATCGGCATATAGGTGGTCGTGTGACAGGATTTCGTGGGCCTTGTCCTGAGGCACGGTCAAAAACTCACTGATCGCCCGGGCCGAAACATCCGTTGGATCCACTTCCCTGACACGCAGGAAATTTTCGAAGTTGGCGTCCCGAATGCGGTCGCTTTCGTGGGTCATGTCGTTGCGCACGGTCGGCAAAAGGCGCTGAATAGTTTCAGGTGGTGTGCGGTCTCCGGCCAGACCAACCCGCATCGCGTGCCCGATCAGATACTCATCCGAGAAGTGACACTCAATTTCGAGAATGCGCGTCAATGAACGGTCACGACCAAAGTCTTCGAGCAGGTCAAGGTTCGCAGGGTCCATGCAAACGATCAACCTGTCTGTGTCATAGTAGTCGAACAACATGCGCATCAAGGCACGCCTGTGCCGGTGTCGTTTTCCCATGGTCGACTGAATGCCGCCCAGATCAGGAAGCGGGCAACTGTCTTCGTTGAACAGATACTCAATGCACGGAATGTTGGTCATCTGTCGGATACGCTCAAGCAAGCGTTTGGCAACGTGCCATTTCTTGCAGACGATGATCAACAGCTCGCGTTCACGCCCGAGCGAGCTTTCCTTTTCCCAGAACCGCGACGCAAAGCGACGCCCGATCCGTCCCTTTTCAGTCAGGAACTTATAAAGTGAGCGGCCCTCGTTCGAAATCTGGAATCGCTGTCCGTCTGACGAATACAAAACACCCAAACGCCTGCGCAGTTCGGTGGCATCCGGGCTGATCTTGCGAGCGAAGAGGAAATCCTGACTCAGCAACAGATCATAGTGATCGTTGTAGAACGTGACTGGCATCCCATAATCCGAGAACATCAGGAATGTCAGTGTCCGGCTTTCGATTTCGTGGGCCGGGACGAGATGTCGAACAATGGTCTGAAAGAAGGTCTCGTCGGGAATCCACGTCGTCCTGAAAAAGCGCATCACGTCCTTGCGCCGTTTCACGAAATCCAAAATCCATTCGATCGTGCGCCTGCGCAGACACCACCACTGGCTGCCGATCATAACCTCGATGTCTTCGGGGATGTCCCGGGTGATGCCCAAACGTTTTTGCGCTTCGAACATCCAGTAAAACCGGCGTTTCTGCGTGCGTTCGTTGAACCAATGGCGATAAATCAAGCGTTCCTCTTTCCATCCCGTTTTGATCCAGTCGGAATCGAAATAGTCAAAGCTCTCGATGTAGTCACATTCCCTGCGGTCCAGCAGCTCATGGGCGTATTCAGCGGACTTGATCGCCATGCAGTCGCCCGACAGCATGTAGAAATGCGTCGCACGCGGAAAGGCATCCACAGCCGCTTCTACTGCGTTCAAAGTCGCCTGCACCAACGACCATTCGCCCCACCCGCACTTGATACGTTTGGCCGCAAAGGTCACATGGTCGTTGTCTTTCAGCGCGTCGCGAATCTTTTGATAATGTTCCGGATTGGCACGCGCATCGAAGTGGATCGACATATAGTCGCCCACAGCTGTCAGACTCTGCGCCTGCTTGATGATGGCGTCAGGGTCCTTGTGACACAGGAGTATGAAGGCAATTTTTGCCATTCAGGAAACGATCTGCCCTATTTTTGCCCGATTGTTTATGTTGATAGAGATGAACACACGTTGAATAAACCTGCTTTCTTTGCTTTTTTGAAGCAAATCAGGCGTAAGAGCGTCAATAAGACAATAAAATCCGGAGGCAGCAGGCATGGGTTTTCCCGGAACCTGGATGACCGAGAGTCAAAGTGTCGTATATCGGGTCGTCCCGAAATGCGCGTGTTCGACCATTGGTCAGATCATGTACTACTCGGATCACGGCACGTTTTTCGACGGTGACATTCACGATGCCACCGAAGGCCTTCACAAGTGGGCCCGCGAAGAAAGCCAAGATGCGATCAAGGCCAACGTCAAGACTCAGACGTCTTTGGCGTTTACCTGCGTGCGCAATCCCTACACGCGCATCCTTTCGAGCTTCTTTGACAAGATCTGCGGCATTCAGCGGAACGGCAAACGCTACCGCGGGAATCTTGTCCCTCTTCTGATCCAGAAATATGGGATCGAGGTAGGCGGCGATGATGGCAAAGAAGATTTCGACCAGATCAAAAGCTTCCGACGCTTTTTGCTTTTCACCCGTGACACCATTCGCTGGCGTCGTCCGATGGAGCCAGACATTCACTGGTCTGCCATGTCGGGTCATGTCAGCACATTCATCGTGAACGGCGGTCGCTACAAAAAGATTTTCTGGACTGAAAAGTTCAACGACGGCATGCAGCAGGTGCTGGACAGCATTGAAACACCGCATTCAATCGATCTGGCAAACATCCCGCGCTTCAATGAATCCGAGGGCCATGGCCCCAAACGCGCGCATCCGGTCGAAGACTATTTCGACGATCTTTCGATGCATCTGATGAAAGAGATCTATCACCGCGATTTTGCACTGTTCAAATACGACTTCGATGACCCATCGAATAAAATGCCAATCGGTGAGATCGATCTTGATGAGGTACATGCCAAGCTGGGCGACTGACGTCGACAATTGCTTTGGATCAAGCCTCTAAACAGGCCCGTACATCATTCAGCCAGCCTGCGGTTTCGTCGGGCTGGCAAACGAATTCGGCACTGACCCAACCGTTATAAGAACTCTTACCAATCGCCTTCAGAAGCTCTGCCTCGGGGGCGTTGTTCGAATTGGGCGCCCCACGTCCTTCAAAGCCGGCGATCTGGACATGTGTCACCGCTTCGGCGTGATCCTGCCAAACCTTGAGAGGATCGCCGTGAATGCGCGCCGCGTGCCAGCTGTCGTATTGCAGACCAAGGTTCGGGGCGTCGACGGCGTCGATTACCCGCCGGGCAAGAGCATAGTCGTTCAGAAAATACCCCGGCATATCGATCGGATTGAGCGGCTCAATGCACAATGGCAATTCACCAGACAAAGCCGTGGCCCAGCGCAAGTTTTCCACGAATGTGTCAAACGCAGCATCGTCCTGCGTCAGGCCTGCCATGACGTGCAGACGCTGCGCTTTGCTGGCATGCGCAAATTCCAGAGCTTCTTCAAATTCACGGCGAAAGCGGCTCATCTCTGAAGGAATTGCGCCGCGCCCCCGGTCGCCGTTTGCCCACCCCGGTTCTGGTGTGTTGATCAAGGCAAGCGGCATTTCGGACTGGTCCAGCCTTTGCTTGAACGCCTCTGCCCCTTGGTCATATGGCAAGAGACATTCAACCCCATCAAAGCCCAGATTGGCGGCGTGTTGCGGTCGGTCCTCCATCGGGACATCCGGGAACAGCATGGTCAGATTGGCTGCAATTTTCATAGCTTAGCTTTCGTCTGGGGGCAGCTCATCGGACGGGATAATCGGGAAAAAGGTTCCCGATGACCACAAACCGAACCAGCCTTCGTGATGTGTGCCCAACTCTACAATCCTGTAAAAACTCTTGCGATCTATCAGGGCCTCGAGATTTGCGCGCACAAGCACGTAGGGCGACGGCTCACCCGTGTCGGGGTCTCGCTCAACTCGGATGGGATGATCTGCCGAGGCGACCGAAAAATCGCCCACGTGAGTCTGAAAGGTCAAAACCTGCTCTTGTCCCGTGCCTTCTGCTTCGAAGTCCGTGGCGACAAAAGGTGCATCATCGACCGTGATGCCGACTTTTTCGACCGGTGTGACCAAAAAATAATCATCACCGTCACGGCGCAGGATGGTCGAAAACAGTTTCACTAACTCAAAACGCCCAATGGGCGTGCCAAGATAGAACCACGTGCCATCGCGCGCGATACGCATGTCCAGATCGCCGCAAAACGGCGGATTCCACTTGTGTACAGGCGGAAGCCCCTTACCCTTTGCCGCGGCGCGCGCCGATGCAGCAAGGCCTTCTGCCGAGGGGGTCACGATATTTTGTGCGCTCATTCGTTTTGCCATTTTGAAAGCCAGAGATACACTCTTACATAACGCATATAGTTCGAACAGGAGCGATACCATGACCAAGGCCGAAGATCTGGTCGCCGATATTGAGGCGCTGGAAGAAAAACTGGCCGCGGCCAAAACGTCGATCACATCCCGTTTCATCGGGCAGGAACGGGTCGTCGATCTGACGTTGTCCGCTCTGCTTTGCGGAGGGCATGCGCTTTTGATCGGCCTGCCAGGGCTCGGGAAAACCCGTTTGGTTGAAACGCTCTCCACTGTGATGGGGCTCAACGGGAACCGCGTTCAGTTCACGCCCGATCTGATGCCATCGGATATTCTGGGATCCGAAGTGCTCGAAACCGGAAGCGATGGAAGCCGTGCATTCAAATTCATTGAAGGTCCGATTTTTTGCCAACTGCTGATGGCGGATGAAATCAACCGTGCGAGCCCGCGGACCCAATCGGCGTTGCTGCAAGCCATGCAGGAAAAAGTCGTGACGGTTGCCGGGGAAACCCGCAGCCTCGACGCACCGTTTCACGTGCTTGCCACCCAGAACCCGATCGAACAGGAAGGCACCTACCCCCTGCCGGAAGCGCAGCTTGACCGGTTTTTGGTGCAAATTGACGTGCCTTACCCGACCCGCGACACCGAAAAGGACATCCTGCTGGCGACAACCGGCACCGAGGAAGCGCAATCCACTCAGGTGTTCGACGGTGAATCCCTGATCGCCGCACAACACCTTCTGCGCCGTATGCCTGTCGGCGATGCGGTCGTCGAAATGATCCTTGATTTGGTCCGCGCATTCCGTCCGGATGATCCTGCCGCTTCGGACAAAGTAAAAGAGGTTGTCGCCTGGGGTCCCGGCCCGCGTGCGGCGCAGGCTTTGATGTTGACGGTACGGGCGCGCGCGTTGCTGCAAGGGCGTCTCGCACCCTCCCCCGAAGACGTTCTGGATATGGCACGGCCGGTTCTCGTGCACAGAATGGCCCTCAGTTTCTCGGCCCGTGCACGCGGCGAAGACCTCGGGGCTTTGATCGACGAGATCGCGGCAGGGATGGCTCGCACCGAGGCCGCCGCGTGACATCAACCGTCACCCAACTGCGCCAGCGGGCGCAAGAAGAAGCCAGCCGTTTTCCGGCCCTTCTGGCACGGGCCGAGCAACTTGCGGGAACAGTCCTGCTGGGCGAACACGGGCGCCGGCGCGCGGGATTGGGTGACGATTTCTGGCAATACCGCCCGATGCGTCCCGGGGACAGCTATCGCAAGATCGATTGGCGCCGCTCGGCGCGCGGTGACGATCAATTCGTGCGCGAACGCGAATGGCAAATTGCACAAAGTGTTCAACTTTGGGTCGATCCCGGCGCATCCATGCGGTTTTCCTCGAACAAAGATTTGCCAACCAAAGCGGACCGCGCCCGCGTTATCGCGCTTGCGGCGGCCGTGCTTCTGATACGGGGCGGCGAACGGGTCGGGCTGACCGGTTGGAAACTGCCCCCACGGCGCGGAGATGTGCAGATACTCCGGCTGGCAGAAATGTTTTCCGAGGACGGCGAAGAAGATTATGCCGAACCCGAAGCACGGGGCATGCTGCCCCATGCCAAAGCCGTCTTCGTTTCGGATTTTCTGGGTGATCTTGATCCGGTCGAAGCCGCCCTGACAAAGGCCGCAGACCGAGGCGTGCGCGGTGTTGTCCTGCAGGTGCTTGATCCATCCGAAGAGAGCTTTCCATTTCAGGGACGCACAATTTTCGAAAGCATCGGCGGAACCATGGCCCATGAAACGCTGAAGGCTGGGGAACTGCGCCAACGGTATCTCGACAGACTAGCCGAACGAAAGGCGCGTTTGCAGTCGTTGTGCAATCTGACGGGTTGGCAATATAGCGCGCACCGAACAGACCAAAGCGCGCAGTCCGCGTTGCTATGGCTCTACCGCGCGATGGACGGAGGTCACGGATGACTTTGTTCGGCGTGCTCGGTTTTACAACCCCTTGGCTGCTTCTGGGTCTGCTGGCGCTTCCTATCCTTTGGGTGATCCTGCGGGCCGTGCCCCCGGCCCCCATTCGGCGCATGTTTCCCGGCGTGGTATTGTTGCTTGGCCTCAAGGACGACGACCAGATTACAGATCGCACGCCTTGGTGGCTGTTGCTGCTGAGGGTACTGGCCGTTGCCGCCGTTATTGTCGGGCTGGCAGGCCCCGTCCTGAACCCCGAAAACGAAACCGAAGCCTCCGGAGATGGCCCGCTGCTCGTGGTCATGGATGCGAGCTGGGCCTCAGCCGGTGATTGGCGCGCGCGCATCTCAGCGCTTGATGGGTTGCTCGCCCGCGCCGGGCGCGATGGTCGGCCCGTGGCTATTTTGCGCCTGACAAATCCCGAACCGGTTCAATTCCTGTCTTCCGAAGTTTTGCGAACACGCCTGTCAGGGCTGGTGCCGGAGGCATGGGAGCCAAGCGCAGACAGCGTATCCCGCGCTGTTGAACTGCTGCCAGAAGTCCGCTTTGACAGCTATTGGATGTCCGATGGACTAAACCGCGAAATCCGTGCGCCCCTACTGGCTGCTTTGGAGGCCAAAGGGCGTGTGACGGTCTTTGAATCGCCCCGTGCGCTATATGCCCTGGAACCTGCGCGGTTTGAGGAAGGCAAGTTGAACCTCACGCTGCGCCGTCTGCGTGAAGGCCCGGCAAACGAGGTATTTCTGGTGGGTCACGGGCCCGATCCAGCGGGCAACCCGGCCGTTCTGGTGCGGTCATCTGTTGGTTTCGAAAGCGACGCTTTATCGGCAGGCATAGAACTCGCTCTGCCGGCCGAACTCAGGGCGCGTATCAATCGGTTCGAAATTGAGGGCATCCGCAGCGCGGGTGCAGTCAGTCTGCCGGATGACAGTTTACGCCGCCGGGAAATCGCACTGATCGCCGGGCGCGAAGACCGCGAAGGGCTCGAACTGCTGTCGCCCCTCCACTACCTGCATCGCGCGTTGGAACCAAACGCGGATTTGCTGGACGGTGCCTTGATGGACATCCTGCCCGCCAATCCCGATGTCATTGTCCTTGCGGATGTGGCCAAACTAACCGGCAGCGAGCAGGAAGAGCTGACGCAGTGGTTGGAAAAAGGCGGTATGCTTTTGCGCTTTGCCGGCCAGCGGCTTGCGGCCTCTGATGTCAGCCGCGAAACCGAAGACCCCATGATGCCCGTTCGTTTGCGCGCCGGTGGCCGGACTGTCGGCGGCGCCATGAGCTGGGGTGAGCCCAAAACGCTGGCACCCTTCGGCGAAGACAGCCCTTTCCTTGGTCTGCCTATTCCCGGGGATGTCACTGTCAGCAGTCAGGTGATGGCACAACCAGATCCGACACTCGCCGACCGTGTGATCGCCCAGCTGACCGATGGAACCCCGCTTGTGACCCGCAAACGCGTAGGACAGGGACAGATCGTGTTGTTTCATGTCACGGCCAATGCCGAATGGTCCACTTTACCCTTATCCGGGCTTTTTGTGCAGATGCTTGAACGGCTCGCCGTGTATTCGGCCGCATCCACACCCAAAGCAAAAGATCTGGAAGGAACCATCTGGCAGCCAGCCATGGTACTGGACGGTTTCGGGGTTCTGCGTGATGGCGGCACCTTGCCGGGCGTTGCCGGAGAAGACCTGATACAGGCTGCTCTTGGGCCGGACCTCCGGCCAGGTCTGTACCAGGGCGAGGACCGCAGCATTGCACGAAACGTCGTAACCCCCGAGACGGAGCTAACCCCAATGCAATGGCCTGCGAATGTCACCGTCGAGGGCCTGAACCGGCCAGAGGAAACACCACTGGCAGGCTGGTTGCTGGCTTTGGCAATCGGATTGTTGTTGATCGACGTGATTGCATCGCTCGCGCTCTCGGGTCGCTTGCGGGCTGCCAGAGCAAACTCGGCAGCCATCCTTGCGGCAGCCATGCTCATCATGCCGCACGATGCGGTGGCGCAGACGCAGGACGACGACGCCTTGGCGATCGCGGCCACTGCGGATGTCGTGTTGGCCCATGTTCTGACCGGCGACGCTAAATTGGATCAACTGGCAGCCGCCGGTCTGCGCGGTCTTTCGGATTCGCTATTTTTCCGCACGTCTGTGGAACCGGCAAAGCCCATGGCCATCGATCTGGAAACGGACGAGTTGGCGTTTTTCCCGCTGCTGTACTGGCCGATCACAACGGATCAGCCGACCCCTTCAGCCGCAGCCTACGCGAAACTGAACACCTATTTGCGCTCTGGCGGGATGATCCTGTTCGACACGCGCGATGCGGACATCGCAGGCTTTGGCGCAAACACGCCCAACGGACGCAAGCTGCAGGCCTTGGCCGCACCGCTGGACATTCCTCCGCTTGAATCGGTGCCGCAGGACCATGTTCTGACTCGAACTTTCTACCTGCTTCAGGAGTTTCCGGGTCGCTATACAGGGCGCAACGTTTGGGTCGAAGCCGCACCACCAGATGCCGAATTGATCGAAGGCATGCCATTTCGCAATCTCAACGACAACGTGACGCCGGTTGTGATCGGCGGCAATGACTGGGCGTCTGCCTGGGCGCGCGATGAACGCGGCAATCCGATGGTCTCCCTTGGGTCCAGCTTTTCCGGGGAACGCCAGCGCGAGATCGCCTATCGCTTTGGCGTAAACCTCGTAATGCATGTGCTGACCGGCAACTACAAATCTGATCAGGTCCACGTGCCTGCACTGCTCGATAGATTGGGGAACTGATGGGCCAAATTGTTTTTGACCCGCTGCTTCCCTGGCCTTTGATTGCCGGGCTTGCCGCCATTGCTTTTGCGGGTGCAATGCTTGCGCTTTGGCGCGGTTTGTCCGGCTGGGCGCTGCGTGCTCTGGCCGGTCTGGTCCTGATCGGGGCCTTGGCACAACCCTCTTACCAGATAGAAGACCGCGCGCCGCTTTCAGACATCGTCCTGATTGTCGAAGACCAAAGCGCATCGCAACGCCTCGCTGAACGCGCGGGCGTGACAGAAACCGCAGCCGACACTCTGGAAGCCGATCTGCTGGCCCGTGCGAATACCGAAGTAAGACGGATCACCGTGCCCGATGGCGAAGGCGATGCAGGCACGCAATTAATGACAGCGCTGTCAGCGGCCATGGCCGAAGAACCACGCGGCCGGATTGCCGGGGTGTTCCTGCTGTCTGATGGCCGTCTGCACGATCTGGAACGCGCGCCCGAACTCCCGGCACCGATGCATCTGCTCATGACCGGCCAGCAAACAGATTGGGACCGGCGTTTGATTGTTCGCAACGCACCGGCTTTTGCCATTCTCGGCGAACCTGTTGAACTGACGTTGCGGGTCGAAGACGAAGGTGCTTCACCGGATGCAAGCTCGACCGAGCTACTGATCTCGGTCGATGGCGCAGCCTCGCAAAGCTACACGGTCCCGATTGGCGAAGACCTGACACTGCCCATTACTTTGCCCCATGGCGGTTTGAACGTGATCCAGTTTACCCTGCCCGAGGCGGATGGTGAATTGACCGATCGGAACAACACCGCGCTTGTCCAGATCAATGGTGTTCGCGATCGTCTTCGCGTGTTGCTGGTCTCGGGCGAACCGCACGCTGGCGGCCGAACATGGCGCAACCTGCTGAAATCAGACAGCAGTGTTGATCTGGTCCATTTCACCATTTTGCGCCCGCCTGAGAAACAGGATGGCGTTCCGGTCAATGAGCTGTCGCTGATCGCCTTCCCGACGCGCGAGCTGTTTCTCGAAAAAATCGAGGACTTCGACCTGATCATATTCGACCGCTACAAGCGCAGAGGCATTCTGCCCGCGATCTATCTGGACAACGTGCGCAACTACGTCGAACAGGGCGGCGCTGTTCTGGTGGCGGCGGGTCCGGACTTTGCTTCGGCGGACAGCATTTATCGCTCGCCTCTGGCGGATATCATGCCTGCCGAACCAACCGCACGGGTCGTCGAAGAGGGTTTCCGCCCAACGGTTACAGACATCGGTGAAAAACATCCGGTGACCGCCGGACTGCTGGGCGCAGAGACGTGGGGCCGCTGGATGCGGCAGATCGAAGTCGATTCCGTACAGGGCGACGTGGTTCTGTCAGGTGTCGAAGAGCGGCCACTGCTGGTACTGAACCGGGTCGGCGAAGGTCGGATTGCTCTGCTCGCATCTGACCATGCCTGGCTCTGGAACCGCGGATTTGAAGGCGGTGGCCCTCAGATGGAATTGCTGCGCCGGCTTTCTCACTGGATGATGAAAGAACCGGAACTGGAAGAAGAGGCGCTTTGGGCTGAACCACAGGGCCAGACAATGCGGATAATCCGGCGGTCGCTGGGCGAAACCGTTGGCGCAGTTACGATCACACGCCCGGATGGCGGAACCGAAGAAATTACGCTTGAAGAGGTCAGCCCGGGCCGGTTCGAGGCGCTCTATGACGGCCCGGAAATTGGTTTGTATCGCTTGACCGAAGGCGATCAGAACACCGTCGTTGGTCTGGGGCCAGCCGCACCACGCGAGTTTGAGCAGACCATCGCAAGCGCGGCGGCTTTGTCCCCAACCATCGAAGCCCTGCGCTCTGGCGTGATGCGGCTGGAGGACGGCATTCCGGACATCCGCAATGTACGCGAGGGCCGCCCTGCGGCAGGCCGCGGTTGGGTCGGCATCACACCGCGCGAGGCATTTGAAACGCTGGATGTTCGGCAAACGCCCTTGTTGCCTGCTTGGCTGGTGCTTTTGCTGGCATCTTTGATGATTGTCGGGGCATGGCTGCGTGAGGGCCGAAACTGACCCTCTTGCCCTTCGCTTGGCGATCAGACAGTCTTTGACCTAAATCGCCATTTTCGAGACACGCATTGCCAGATCAACCCACAGTTTCCCCATGGGGCCGCGCCCGTGGTGCCGAAGAAGACACAAGGCAGGATGTCCCTGAGCCGCGACAGGCCCCGGAGCAAACGCCAGTGGACCCGAACCGCCTGAACACCGAATTCGCTGGACGACGCTGGCGTTTGTTCAAACTGGCTTTGAAAACGGGCTTCCTGACAATCCTGACGCTCGGATTCTATCGGTTCTGGATGAAAACACGGCTGCGCCGCTGGTATTGGTCGGCCATTCGTCCGGGCGGCCAGCCACTGGAATACGTGGGGAATCCCTACGAAAAGCTGCTGGGTTTTTTGATCGCTGTTGTCATTCTCGCCTTTTACATCGGCATCGTGAACCTGTTGTTGATGTTCGTCAGCTTTTCACTGTTCCAAGGCAACACCACAGCATACGTGCTCAGCTTTTTAGGCGTGATCCCAATCTGGTTTTACGCGCAGTACCGCGCCAGACGGTACGTCCTGGCACGCACGCGTTGGCGCGGGTTGCGCTTTGGCTTGGAACCCGGCGCATGGGGATACGCTTTTCGGGCACTGGGATACTGGCTTCTGACAATTGTATCAGCGGGTTTGCTCTTGCCCCTCATGACCTTTCGATTGGAAAAATACAAAACGGACAGAACGTTTTTTGGCAACACGCGGATGCGTCAAGGCGGGCGCTGGACAATGCTCTATGGCTCTTTGAAATGGGTCGGCATCGCGATTGTCATGGGGCTTCTGGCTACCGTTTTGATCTTGGCCGAAGCAATACCACCCGGTGTCATACTCGCTGTAATTGCCAGTGCGCTCGGGTTGTTCGGGCTGGTCTACTACCGCGTGGACAGCTTGCGTCGCATGACGACACTCAAGACACTGGAAGGCAGCGGGCTGTACCTGACCGCTTCGCCAATGCGTGTTCTTGGAATCTCCGTTCTTGGGTATTTTATCGCGTCGATTGTTGTGGGCGTTTTGCTGATGCTTCTTGGCGCGTTGGTTGCCTCAACGCTGGGGCCGGAAACCTTGATCCGGCTTGGATTAGAAGACGCCCCAGATCTGATGATGGGAACCAGCAGGTGGATCATCGTCACTCTGTCGATCGTGACCTACTTCACGATCTTCCTGATGTGGACCACTTTGACAAACGTGTTTGTCACCATGCCGATCATCCGACACTACGCCGAAGGTCTTTTGATAACCGGCGCGACGAATCTGGGTGCCATCCGCCAGCGGCCGCGTGATGAACACACAGAAGCTGAAGGGTTCGCCGAAGCTCTGGATGTTGGGGCGTCGCTATGAGTACCGAGAAAACCGAATATCAAGGCACCTTTTTCAATGGTGCCAACGCCGAGCCTGAACAGGTTCTGATCACGGTGGATCAGGAAAACGGCGTGCTCGCGCTGAATGATGGCGACGAAACCACGTGGCCATTGCCCGACGTGCGCGAAGTCCGCGATCAGGCTGGCACGGATATGCTGGTGTTGCGAAGCAGCAATGATGATCTCGGGCGCCTTATTCTGAATGAACGCGACGTGCGCAGGCATTTGCCCAATGTCACCAAGCGCCCACCCGTCGAAAACAAGGGCCGGTTGCTGAAATGGGCGATTGGCGCCATTGCGTCCGTGGCCTTGATCGTCTTTGTCTTGGTCCCCACCATGGCCGACCAACTGGCAGAATTCATCCCGCCCGAAGGCGAAAGAGCCCTAGGTGAGGAAACCCTTGAACAAATCCGCAGCGCTTTGGACGAAAGCGGTCTGGGCGTCGTGGACACTTGCAATGACAGCTCAGGCATATTGGCCCTGTCGAAAATGCAAAAACGTCTGACCGATACACTCGATCTGGACCAGGAGCTGACGGTATTGGTTCTGGATCATCAAATGGTCAATGCCTTTGCCCTGCCCGGCGGTTTCATCGTCCTTTTCCGGGGCCTGATCGACGCAGCTGGCACCCCAGAGGAAGTCGCCGCGGTCTTTGCACACGAGATAGGGCACGTTGTCAGCCGCGACCCGACGCGCCACGCTCTGCGATCGGCTGGATCGATCGGGGTATTGGGGCTGTTGTTCGGAGACTTTGCAGGCGGAGCAATGGTGCTGTTTCTGACGGAACGCCTGATCGACGCGCAATATTCCCAAGCCGCCGAGGCAGCCGCGGACGAATTTGCACATCGGGTTCTACTCGATGCAGGGTTGCCGCCTTCCGCACTGGCGGACATGTTCGAACGGTTTCGCGAACTGGGCGGCGACGCAGAAGGGTTTGTCGCGCATTTCCTGTCACATCCCCAGCTGGGCGATAGAATCGCGGCATCCCGCGATGCAACACCTGCAGGCCTCGCATCCAATCCGGTCCTCAGTGATTCCGAATGGCAAGCCCTGAGAAACATCTGCAACTGACCACAAAGCCTCCGTTTTGCCCCAAGGCTTTCCGATTGGCGCAAAACGCGACGTCGGTTGGCGCTAACGTGACGATTTTGCCCTGTTTCTGATGGAACACGCGCGCTAAACCCTGTGCGAGGAAATGCACGGCATCCCCGTGCAGATTAATAGGAGAGACCCGCTGATGAAGGTACTGGTGCCTGTCAAACGCGTGATCGACTACAACGTGAAGGTTCGCGTCAAAGCGGACGGCAGCGGAGTTGATCTTGCAAACGTCAAAATGTCGATGAACCCGTTCGACGAAATCGCCGTCGAAGAGGCAATCCGCCTGAAGGAAGCTGGCAAGGCCGATGAGGTTGTTGCAGTATCCATCGGCGTCAAGCAAAGCCAGGAAACTCTGCGCACAGCGCTGGCCATGGGTGCTGACCGCGCCATTCTGGTCGTCGCAGCGGATGACGTTCACACGGACATCGAACCATTGGCCGTGGCCAAGATCCTCGCGGGTATCGTCAAGGAAGAAGAGCCTGGTCTCGTTCTTTGCGGCAAGCAGTCGATCGACAATGACATGAACGCAACCGGCCAGATGCTGTCGGCATTGCTCGGCTGGTCGCAGGCGATGTACGCCAACAACGTGGATATTGACGGTGACAGTGCCGTTGTTACCCGCGAAGTTGACGGCGGTCTGCAGACCGTCAAAGTCAAGATGCCAACCGTCATCTCGACCGACCTACGCCTGAATGAGCCGCGTTATGCGTCTCTGCCGAACATCATGAAGGCCAAGAAAAAGCCGCTCGATGAAAAGACCGCCGCAGACTATGGCGTCGATGTCAGCCCACGCCTTGAAATCGTGAAGACCACTGAGCCTGAAGAGCGCGCAGCAGGGATCAAGGTTGGTTCCGTCGAAGAGCTGGTCGAGAAACTCAAAGAAGCAGGAGCTGTGTAAGATGGCCGTACTTCTGATTGCAGAAATTTCCGACGGCGCACTGGCCGTTGATGCCACAGCGAAGGCGGCCAATGCCGCTGCGCAGCTGGGCGATGTCACAGTTCTTTGCGCGGGTGCCGAATGCTCAGGCGCCGCTGCAGAAGCCGCCAAGATTGCCGGTGTCGCCAAGGTGCTTTGCGCCGAGGATGCGCTCTATGGTCACCGTCTCGCCGAACCGGTTGCAGACCTGATCGTGTCGCTGGCGGGTGACTACAGCCACATCGTCGCCCCGGCGACAACAGACGCCAAGAATATCCTGCCCCGCGTTTCGGCGCTGCTGGATGTCATGGTGATCACCGATGTGACTGCTGTAGTAGACGGTGACACATTCGAACGCCCAATTTATGCAGGTAACGCGATTCAGACGGTCAAATCGGCCGACAGCACCAAGGTTCTGTCCGTACGGACCTCGACCTTCGACGCCGCTGAAATGACCGGCAGCGCCTCGGTTGAATCTATCGGTGCCGCTGCAGATCCTGCACTGTCCGAATGGGTGGAAGACAAGGTTGCTGAATCCGACCGCCCCGAGCTGACTTCGGCTGGCGTGGTTGTGTCCGGCGGTCGCGGTGTTGGCTCCGAAGAGGATTTTGCCATCATCGAAAAGCTTGCCGACAAATTGGGTGCCGCCGTAGGCGCATCCCGTGCGGCCGTCGATTCAGGCTTTGCGCCGAACGATTGGCAGGTCGGTCAGACCGGCAAGGTCGTTGCACCGGATCTCTACATTGCTGTCGGTATCTCGGGCGCAATCCAGCACCTCGCTGGCATGAAGGACTCCAAGATCATCGTTGCGATCAACAAAGACGAAGAAGCGCCGATTTTCCAGGTTGCTGACTTTGGATTGGTTGCCGATCTGTTTGACGCAGTACCCGAGCTGACCGACAAACTCTGAGGCCCGCCTCACTGAATGAAATACCAAGGCCCGCCCAATCGGCGGGCCTTGTTTATTTCAGGCAATTCAACTGGTTCGGCAGCACACCCTCAGACAATCCTCAAGCGTATTCGCGACCTCCTCATGGGCACGTGGATTGGGCAGCTCTGCTGCGGCGCATGCATCGAAATCACCAAAGACCATACCTTTGGTGCCTTCCATCAT
The DNA here is from genome assembly GCF_028023555.1 of Thalassococcus lentus. NCBI lineage: Bacteria > Pseudomonadati > Pseudomonadota > Alphaproteobacteria > Rhodobacterales > Roseobacteraceae > Thalassococcus > Thalassococcus lentus. The sequence continues at coordinate 684,666 of NZ_JAQIOY010000001.1, read as the reverse complement.
CGCAGCCTCGGACGGAACCACTTCGACAACCCTCATGACCCTGGGCCGTAGCACCTCAATCATATCACGTGTGACGAACAGCGGGTCAGATCCGGTTGTCTGACTTTTTCCCAGTACAGGCGCGTGGTTGGCAAACCACAACAGCACGACCTTGCCGTGCAAAATTGTCAAAACATGCTTCATCCGGGCAACCCACGCCGTCTGCAGTTCGTCCACGATCAAGGCATAGCGATCCAAAGAAATCTCGGCCAACTGCCCCAACATATGCCTGTTAAAATGGAACTCGGTGAAATCGACCTCTGGATAAAGCTCCTCCAGTCGTTCAGATGCGCGTAGAAAACGGTCATTTCGGCGCGGATGCACCGAATAGAACCGGTTCGACATGTTTTGTGCCCCGGTGATCTGCATCACCTTAGCCGATGCCTTGCTTGCCAAATCCAGGATTGCCGGATCGTTCAGATACAGGTCCATACCTGCATTCAGAACACCAAAATTGACACAGGATATCGAAAGCCGTCGTTCAAGCAGCGCCGGAAATGGCTGCTCAACAAACCTGCCATAGGTTTCCGCGCCCCCGATAAAGGCAATATATTCCCGATCCAGTTTGCGCCTTGGCCCGCGAAACAGAACCCGCGAGTCATTGTATCGACATGGATAGTACTCAAGGGACATCCCGCCCCCGGAATGGACTGTCATCTCACCACCTGCTTTTTCACCCACGTCCAAGAATTCATCAATTTTCTTGCCAAATGGCTAAAGTGAAAAAGCGGTTAAAACTCTATCGACCAACCCTTGCGGCACCCCGTCCCGCAGGCCTATGTTGGCACAGGTCTCGCGGGAAAGAATGGCATGGAAATCAAGTCAGTGGGTATTGTTGGCGCGGGCCAGATGGGGAATGGCATTGCTCATGTCATGGCACTGTCTGGCTACGATGTGCGTCTCAACGACATCAGCAGTGACGCCATAGACGCCGCATTGGCTCTGATCACCCGAAATCTTGACAGACAGGTCACCCGCGAAAAAATCTCTTCGGCTGACCGGGATTCAGCACTGTCACGCATTCAGGCAACTCCGGATCTGGCCCAAGTCGCCCAAAGCGATCTGGTGATCGAGGCAGCGACCGAGCGCGAAGATATCAAACATCAGATTTTCGAGGCCCTGCTGCCCAACCTGAAGCCCGAGACCATCCTGACTTCGAATACCTCGTCGATTTCAATAACCAGACTGGCGTCTCGAACCGACAGGCCCGAAAAGTTCATGGGTTTTCATTTTATGAACCCTGTCCCGGTCATGCAACTTGTCGAGCTTATTCGCGGCATTGCCACAGACGCTGAAACCTATGATGCTTGCCTGGCCGTTGTGCAAAAGCTCGGCAAGACCGCCGCCTCCGCCGAAGATTTTCCCGCCTTTATCGTGAACCGGATTCTGATGCCGATGATCAACGAAGCGGTTTACACGCTTTATGAAGGCGTCGGGAACGTTGAATCCATCGACCAATCGATGAAGCTGGGGGCCAACCACCCGATGGGACCGCTCGAACTGGCCGATTTCATTGGCCTGGACACATGTCTCGCCATCATGAACGTGCTGCATGATGGTCTGGCAGACACGAAATACCGTCCCTGCCCGCTGCTGACCAAATATGTAGAAGCCGGATGGCTGGGCCGCAAAACACAACGCGGTTTTTACGACTATCGCGGCGAGGTTCCGGTCCCAACCCGTTGATGTCGGGGCAATGGGACGGCGGGAGGGGCGATATCGCCGCACCGGCGGCGAGGAGCGCCTGACCGCAGTTCTGTCAGCTTTCTTTCAAACCCAGCGTTGTATCGCGCAGCCAGGCAACGAATTCACGCTGGCCACCTTCAAAGGCTTTCAGCTCTTCAGGAGAGATCGCTTTGCCAACAACCGGCTTTTGCGGGCGCCGGCACGCGTGTACCACCTCGTGAATCAGCAAACCCTGACGCAATGTTGCCGAGATCTGGTTTGCGATCTGATAGGCACGGGAATTCTGCCCCGGGAAATAAATCGGAACGACCGTCGCGCCCGATCGCTGGATCATTTTAGCCGTGAACGGATTCCAGTCTGCCTCAACAGCTGGCCCGAACCAGGTTTCAGAATTTGCAACCACGCCAGAGGGGAACAACACGATCACACCACCCTCTTTCAGATGCGTCATCGCCCTTGCGCGCATCTCAAGACTTTGCTGGCGGGCATCCTCCTCATGCGGAAAGGGCACTGGAATCATGAATTCCTCGATCTCAGTCACCCCAGTCAGCAATGACCGTGTGAGGATCTTGTAGTCTTCGCGCACCTGTCCGATGAGATGCGCCAACACCATCCCGTCCACTAGGCCATGCGGATGGTTTGCAACGACAATGACGGGGCCTTCCTTGGGAATATTGGCAATCTGTTCGGCGGGCGTTGCCAGCGTTATCCCCATGATCTTCAGCGCTTGTGCCCAAAACGCCTGCCCTTCGGCGGGTCCCATCTTTTCGAAACGGCGCACCATACGCAAAAGCGGCAGCTTACCGGTCAACCATTCCATCACGCGGATGGTGTTGGCCTTGAACGGGTTGGTAAAGGTGTTGGCGTAACTGACTTTGCGTTTGTCATAAGGCGCAGGCGGATTGACCAGCGTCGCATCATCCTGATCTGTCTCGATTGGATTCGGCTGTTCCATCATTCGCCCGACCCTTCCATTCCGCCAACGCGGGTCAAGCCGCGATCACTCGTCCTCGCCGAACCGATCGTTAACCAGCGCCTCAACAGCTTGCGCCAGCGGCTCTGCGTCCGGTCCAGAGGTTTGTACCTCAATAGTGGTTCCTTTACTGGCTGCCAACATCAAAAGCCCCATGATGCTGTCGCCCGATGCAGACATGCCATCCCGGCTAACCTCTGCGCTCGCATCGAATCCTTCGACAACTTCCACCAATTTGGCCGACGCACGCGCATGCAGGCCCTTTTCGTTGATGATCGTCAGCTTGAGGCGGATACTGTCCGTCATAAAGTGGTCTTTCCATTCGGGGGCATAAGTGTTGTGGGCGATTGTCCGAAATAATTCATCCGACAATCAACCCGAAATGTTTTGGCTATCGATGTATTTGCGTCCAGCATCCAATGCGTGCCGAACGGCATCTGACACTGGCATATGTCGGCTTTTGGCCAGTTTGATCAGCATGGGCAGATTGGCACCATACACAATGCGGCGATTTTCCGGGGCACAGGCACGCAGGCTCAGATTGGATGGCGAGCCACCGAACATATCCGTAACCACCACCACACCATCGCCCTGATCCACCGCGTCGGCGGCTTTGCAAATCTCTGACTGCTTTGTCCCTCGGTCACAATCGGCCTCGATCGTGATCGCATGGATACCCGGCTGAACACCAACGACATGCTCAATCGCTGCCAGGTATTCCCGGGCCAGTCCGCCATGCGCCACGATCACGATGCCTATCACTCGGTTGCCTTTACGCTAGGTGTTTTCGCTCTTCAAAGCCGTCGGTTTGGCCGCAGCCGTGGGTATGCCCTGTCGCTCTAATTCGCGGTGCCTAATTGACACCTGCCAGCCGGTCTGTGCAAGGGCCGCCGCCACAGCTTCCGTTACGGCAACTGATCGATGGCGTCCTCCCGTGCATCCAAATCCCAAACTCAGATGCGCTTTGCCTTCTTCCAGCGCTGCCGGCAGGACAAACGTGATTAGCCCCGTCAGATGATCAAGGAAAGGTGCATAGCGTGCATCCCGTTGCACATAATGCGCCACAGCAGCGTCTAAGCCGGTATGCGGGCGAAGATCAGGATCCCAATGCGGATTGCGCAGGAACCGGCAGTCAAAAGCCATATCCAGCCCCTGCGGCAAGCCACGTTTGTAAGAAAACGAATTCACGGTCACGGCCATATGCGTCCCGGTCTTACCTGCAAACCAGCCTTCCATTTCGGACCGCAGGTCATGCACCGTCAGTTCGGACGTGTCGATCAGGATATCTGCACGCGCCTTGACGTCAGCCAGCAATTCCAACTCACGTGTGATCCCGTCGGCGGGCGACTCATCTGGCGCCAGTGGGTGTCGGCGGCGGGTTTCAGAGTACCTGCGCTCCAAAATCTCGGACGCGCAATCCAGATAAAGAAGGTCCGCCTTCAGATCACTGCGTTCGGACAGAGTATGGTGTAGCTCCAGCAGGCTACCGGCGCTGAAATCACGATTGCGCACATCAATGCCCAACGCCAAAGGCATAGCATCCGCACCCGTTCCCTCCACAAGCCGAGGGATCAGGCTGAGCGGGATGTTGTCGATTGCCTCATAGCCAAAATCCTCCAGCGCATTGATCGCAGTCGAGCGTCCTGCGCCAGATGGCCCAGTGACCAGCACAACCCGCTTGTTGGCGCTGTCGTATTCTTTCATCGTCATTCCTTCCGTCCGCCTTTTAGGTATTGCACCAAGGCGGCGGGAAAAGCATCCCACTCGGAATTGTGAAGCAAAGGCACCGGAAGTCCAAGAACCTCGGTTGTGCGAAATGGCGGCAAACGCTCAGTTTCCATGCGATCAAGATCGACAACGGCATAGAGTGGAACCGGGCGTCGGCTATCGGCACCCAGCAGCCCCAATCCGCGCGCTTCGATCATTCCCTGAATGGCTGAGGGCGCAGACAGCAAAAGCCGACCCTCCTCTTCACGTGTTACCGTTGTCTGATCGTCGGACACCAAATCAGCACCGAGGGCCATCAGTCGCAGAGCCAATGACGATTTTCCGGATCCCGAGCGCCCAAGGATCAATAGCCCCCGCCCACCCACGGCAACCGAACTGGAATGCAAGGTCAGCGGATCGCCATCGATTGTCTCGGGGCGGTCCATAAGATCAGATCGGCAGACCCACGACAAAGCGGGCGCCAAGTGGCTCTGACGTGACATCGGCCTCGGTTGGACGGATGTTTTCGGCCCAAATCACACCACCATGGGCTTCGACGATCTGTTTGGAAATCGCCAGACCAAGACCAGAGTTGTTGCCAAAGTCGCTTTGCGGGCGAGACGTGTAGAACCGTTTGAAGATCTTGGCCAAGGCCTCTTCGGGGATGCCGGGGCCCGTGTCTTCGACCACCACCAACACCCGGTTTTCTCGGCGTCGCGCCCAAACCCGGATTGCATCCCCATCTTCACAAAAGCTGATCGCGTTGGTGATGAGGTTCACAAAGACCTGCGCCAATCTTGGCTCCAACCCGGTGATCGTGATTGGGCGCGGCGGCAGGTCCGAGATAAACTCGATGCCCTTCTTGCGCGCGTCTTCGCCCAGAAACTCCGATATGTTTCCGATCATGCCCAGCAGGTTGAATTCCTGCTCTTCTTCCTTGACCAGTTCCGAGTCGAGCCGCGACGCGTTCGAAATATCGCTGACCAGACGGTCGAGGCGACGCACATCATGTTCAATGACGTCCAGCAGTTTTGCGCGGTGGTCTTCCTTGCGCACCATGCGAAGGCTGTCCACCGAAGACCGCAGGCTGGCCAGCGGGTTCTTGATTTCATGCGCAACATCGGCAGCAAACTGTTCGTTGCTATCGATCCGGTCATAAAGCGCGCCGACCATGCCGCGCAATGCCCCGGACAATCGTCCGATTTCATCAGGGCGTGCTGTCAGGTCGGGAATCCGAATTCGGCCCGGTGCAACATTGCGTTTACTGCGATCCCGGCCAATTTCTGCGGCGTCAGCGAGATCAGAAATCGGGTTTGCAATTGTAGAAGCCAGAACCAGACTCAGCCCGATAGAGACCAGCGTGGCGATTACGAACATCTGCAAGACGCGTTCCCGTTCGGCCCCCACGGCATCATCGATTTCCTTGGCTGTGGACACGATCGCCACAGTGCCAACAACTTCGGCACCGTTTCGTATCGGCGAAAGGGCGTGGAAAAGCGTGTTCCCATCCGGCCCCTTACCAGCCTCAATTCTGGTTGCCGAGGGATCACCGCTTTCGATCATGCGGCGTATCTTGTCTTCCAGAACCAGTTCCGGTTCAGCCGAGAAATAGCTGAACACCCCGGCAATGCCATTCCAGACATTGCCAAGGAAATCAGAAATCAGTGTGGTGCGATCATCGTCCGCCTGCATGCTGACAGCAGGCGTCATATTGCCCAGCCCTTCCCCAACGAGGAAGTTGCCGCTGTCATAGACAAGCAGCTGGACACCTTCCCGCAAATCGATGCCCTGAACCGTTGTGGCCACATCAAGCCCACCAGCCCCGGCAAGCGCGGGGTTTGCAGACAGCGCCAGCTGCGCTTCGAAAATGTCAGCGATCAGCTCTACTTCGGACTGCAGGGCATTTGCCCGCTGAACGGCAAGTGTATCACGCGAAGAATTCAGCCAAAGAATACCGGCAACCAAAACGTTCAACGCAATCAGGTTGAACGTGATGATCTTACGCGTCAGGGGTGATCCATTGAGACTGAAAAGGCCCCGGCGCGCACGGCTGTCGCGCAGTTCCTTTTCTGCAATGCTGTCAGGGGCGACCCAATCGTCGCCCAAAACAACATCCGCATCTCGGCGATCACCCTGATCGTCGTGCATCGATATTCGCTCGGCCAGAGCCATCCATTACTCTTCGTTGTAACGGTATCCGATACCGTAGAGTGTCTCGATAGCGGAGAATTCATCGTCAACGGTGCGCATCTTCTTGCGCAGGCGTTTGATATGGCTGTCGATGGTGCGGTCATCCACGTAGACCTGATCGTCATAGGCCACGTCCATCAGCTGATCACGCGACTTCACGAAACCCGGACGCTGAGCCAGGGCCTGAAGCAGCAGGAATTCTGTAACGGTCAGCGATACATCGCGGCCCTTCCAGGATACGGCATGACGCAGTGGATCCATGGTCAGTGATCCGCGGGTCATCAGCTTGGTTTCTTCAGTCTCACCAACAACGTCACCGGCCACGGCTTCCTGCCGACGCAGAAGCGCGCGGATCCGTTCGACCAGAAGTCGCTGGCTGAAAGGTTTTTTGACATAATCGTCAGCGCCCATGCGCAGACCGAGCACTTCGTCGATCTCATCGTCTTTGGACGTCAGAAAGATGACCGGCATTTTCGACTTCTGGCGAACCCGCTGAAGCAGGTCCATGCCATCCATACGCGGCATCTTGATATCGAACACAGCCATGTCCGGCATCTTCTTGTTGAACGCATCAAGCGCAGCTTGACCGTCGTTATATGTCTCGACTTCGAAACCCTCTGCCTCAAGAGTCATCGAAACCGATGTCAGGATATTCCTGTCATCGTCCACAAGGGCGATCTTTGACATTGATCTTTTCCTTATTCTGCTCTGGTTTGCCTGTTTTTTTCGCCACTATGGGCTTTTTTACGCCTCAAAACAATCCACAACCGCGAATCAGGCAAGCCATATCACCTCATTTGGCGCGAATTTCGCAAAGGAATGGCTAAAAAGCCTCAGTGGTTTGCGCAGGCTTTGGCCATGATATCGCTAAACTTTGAGTGGTTGCGCTAACTGCGCGCTTGCGTCCTGTTCACGGCGAAAACCGTCGTGTTAAAGGGAAACCATCGGGCCATAAAAAAGGCCGGATGTGGTGAAAGTTACACCACCGAGCATCAACACGCAGCAATATTGCGCGCAGCCACTGGAGCAAGGCATATGACATTCGGACGGGTAAACCCGCAGTTCAAGCTTGAGGATCAAGGGATCGAAGGGCTTGGCAATGTCTATTACAACCTCATGGAGCCCGCGCTGATCGAAGCCGCGCTCAAACGCGGGGAAGGCGCGCTCGGCAAAGGTGGCGCTTTTCTGGTAACCACGGGCCAATTCACCGGGCGTTCCCCCAAGGACAAGCACATCGTCAAAACCGATAGCGTTGCCGACACCATCTGGTGGGAAAACAACGCCGCACAGAGCCCCGAAGGTTTTGATGCGCTGTATGACGATATGCTGGAGCACATGAAGGGCGGCGAATATTACGTGCAGGATCTGGTCGGCGGTGCTGACCCGGCCAACGCAATCGATGTCCGTGTTGTTTCAGAACTGGCCTGGCACAACCTGTTCATCCGGCACATGCTGCGTCGCCCCGATCGCGAAGATCTGGACAGCTTCACGGCGGACTGGACGATCATCAACTGCCCCACATTCAAAGCTGATCCGGCCAAGCATGATTGCCGTTCGGAAACGGTCATCACGATGAACTTCGATCGCAAGCTCATCCTGATCGCAAACACAGAATACGCAGGCGAGAACAAGAAATCCGTTTTCACCTTGCTGAACTACCTGTTGCCAGAAAAAGGCATCATGCCGATGCACTGCTCGGCCAACCATGCCAACGGCAACCCGGTCGACACGGCTGTTTTCTTTGGCCTCTCCGGCACGGGCAAGACGACCCTGTCCGCCGACCCGGACCGCACCTTGATTGGCGACGACGAACACGGCTGGTCGGATCGCGGCACGTTCAACTTTGAAGGTGGCTGCTACGCCAAGACAATCAACCTGTCTGCAGAAGCCGAGCCGGAAATCTATGCCACTACCGAAAAGTTCGGAACCGTGATCGAGAACATGGTCTACGACCCAGAGACCTTTGACCTTGATTTCGAAGACGACAGCCTGACCGCGAACATGCGTTGCGCCTACCCGCTGCACTACATTGCCAATGCATCCAGAACGGCGCTCGGCGGCCATCCGAAAAACATCATCATGCTGACTTGTGACGCATTTGGTGTTCTGCCTCCGATTTCGCGGCTTACGCCGGCACAGGCGATGTACCATTTCCTTTCCGGCTTCACGTCCAAGGTGGCCGGAACAGAACGCGGTGTGACAGAACCAGAACCAACATTCTCGACCTGCTTTGGCGCTCCCTTCATGCCACGCCGCCCCGAAGCTTATGGCAACCTGCTGCGCGAAAAGATCGCCAAGCACGGCGCGACATGCTGGCTGGTCAACACCGGCTGGACCGGCGGCGCGTATGGCACCGGATCGCGCATGCCGATCAAGGCGACGCGCGCGCTTCTCAGTGCGGCACTGTCCGGCAAACTGGCAGGCGCCGATTTCCGCAAGGATCCAAACTTTGGCTTCGAAGTGCCTGTCCATGTGGAAGGCGTGCCGGAACTGCTGCTCGACCCACGCAAGACATGGGACGACAAAGAGGCATATGACGCGCAGGCAGATAAACTGGTTCAGATGTTTGCAGACAACTTCGCGCAGTACGTTCCGTTCATCGACGATGACGTAAAGGCCGCCGCAATCGGCTAGATCCGTTAAACAAATCCGAATAGGCAAACGCCCTCGAACACTGCTTCGGGGGCGTTTTCAATTGGATCGGCTGAAACGTGCTGCCCGCTTTGCAATCGCCTGTCAAAGAGCGCAGCATGCCAGCATCAGGAGGCGCCATGAACAAAATCATCGTTTTGAGTATGCTGGTCTGGAGCGCATCCGTTGATGCCCTTGGACCCTCCCCCGTCGTCCTGCTCGATCACGGCGTTGTTTGCGATGTTCTGATCACCGGACAACAAGACGCTCCTCTAACGGAAAGCGGGCAACTCAATCTGGTCGATCAAGACCGCACCATAGACGTGACCACGGCCACCGTGCCCGCCCGTCTCGGCCTCAGCTTTGGCATCCGCGTAACTTTGGAAACAGGAACTGCCCTCGCTGACGCGCGGGTGGTGGTGCATCACCCTCCGCTTGGCGCGGCGCGTGTCACAACCCAAAGCTGGCCAATATGGCTGAACGCGGGCGATGTGTCCCTGAACCTGTTCACCTTTGAGCACGCATACGAGTTGGTAGAAGGTCGCTGGATGTTTCAGATCATCGGCGCGCAGGGCATCGCTCTTTCACAAGAATTCGATGTCGTCGACAAATACGCGGCTGCCGCCGTGCAAGATGCCTGCTTCCCGGCTGCCGTGACATCCTGATGCACCAAAAAACAGGCCAGCTTTGCGGCACCTTCAGGACGGGCGAAGCCCCAGTATTTCGCGCGCCTGCTGCCAAGTTGCCACCGGGCGCTCGTACTTGTCGCAAAGCTCAGCTGCGCGTGTCACCAATGCCGCGTTGGACGGCGCGAGGCTGTGCTTGTCCCACCGCACGTTGTCTTCCAGACCAGTCCGCGTGTGGCCACCTGCGGCGATGCACCATTCATTCACTTCGATCTGGTGGCGGCCGATACCGGCGCCACACCACTGCGCATCCGGAACCAGCCGTTTAACCGTCTCAATGTAAAAATCGAAGGTCCGCTTGTCACATGGCATCGCGTTTTTCACGCCCATGACAAATTGCACATAGAGCTGCCCCGCGATGCGGCCGTCTCGGTTCATTTCGGCTGCCTTAAAGATATGGCTAAGATCGAAGGCTTCGATTTCCGGTTTCACTTCGTAGGTCCGCATTTCACCAGCCAACCATTCCACCAAGTCAGGCGGGTTTTCATAGACCCGGGTTGGGAAGTTGTTGGACCCGACCGACAAAGACGCCATGTCAGGTCGCAACGAGAGCATGCCGCCCCGTTCCCGCCCGGCACCGGATCGTCCGCCGGTCGACAGCTGGATGATCATGCCGGGGCAATGTTTCTTCAAACCCTCCACCAAACGGGCGAACCGTTCGGGATCAGAGGTGGGTGTTTCGGTTTCGTCTCGCACATGACAATGCGCAATGCTTGCACCTGCCTCAAAAGAAGCATGCGTGCTTTCGACTTGCTCTTCGATCGTGACCGGAACCGCTGGGTTGTCAGACTTGCGTGGAACCGACCCCGTGATCGCAACACAGATGATGCATGGTTTTGTCATGGCCAACTGCCTTCTTTTGGCTGATACGCCAAGCGATACCGTGGATTGGGGTTGGCTTCCAGCGCATCCGAATGCCCAATATGCAGACTTACCCAGAACTCTTTCCACAACTTATTGCGGTTATCCCAAAAATATAGCTTTACAGAATGCCCATGACACATGCACCATATCTAGTAAGGGCGCGGGGCAAGCCCCCAGACCCTTGAGCAGCAAGCGATTGCTGGGGTCTTTTCCCACCCCAAGCACAACGCGCAAAAAATGAGGTGGCGCCATGGCCCTGAGCGAGCAGTATCTAACAGATGACGTTCACCCGATCGACATAGTCGAACACATCGCAGCGCACAACGAATGGGAATTCGACCGGCTGGCGGATGATCAAATCGCCATGGCTGTCGAGGGCCAATGGCGCACATATTCGATCACCTTGGCGTGGTGCAGTTTTGACGAAACGCTCCGGATGATCTGTACATTTGAAATGGATCCTCCAGAGGCCCGAATGGATGTGCTTCACGAAGGGCTAAACATGGTCAATGACCAATGCTGGGCCGGTGCGTTCAGCTATTGGGCGGATCAAAAGCTGATGGTCTACAAATACGGCCTCATTCTGGCTGGCGGTAACGATGCCTCGCCTGAACAGATCGACACGATGATCAACGCAGCGGTCATGTCTGCTGAACGGTACTACCCGGCATTCCAGCTGATGAGCTGGACGGAAAAGACCGCGCATGAATCCATGCAGATTGCCATCGCCGAAGCCTACGGTCGCGCCTGACCAAACCCACTGCAATGCCGGATTGCAGCGCAATGCTCCTTGGGCCAAAGTAGCCCGAGACAAAACTAATGAGCGCGACATGACGAACGAAGAATTGGCCCACCGCGGTCTTGTACTCTTGGGCTGCGGCAAGATGGGCTCCGCCATGCTCGAAGGTTGGCTGGCACGGGGACTGCCCGCATCCTCGGTCTGGGTTTTGGACCCAAACCCAAGCGAATGGGTAAAAAACCAGCACACACATCTGAATGCGCCTTTGCCGCCAAATCCAGCGGTGGTTCTGATAGCCGTCAAACCGCAAATGATGGGCGAAGCGCTTCCGAGCCTTCAGGCTCTTGGCAACAGCGACACGCTGTTTGTGTCAATCGCGGCCGGTACGACACTCCAGACGCTCGAAACAACGCTCGGTGATCGCTCACCGATCATCCGATCCATGCCCAACACGCCAGCCGCCATCGGTAAAGGCATCACCGCAATCATCGGAAACGCGCACGCAACCCCTGCCCACCTGGACAGCACCGAAGACTTGCTGAGCGGGATCGGCCAAGTGGTTCGCCTCGAAACCGAAGCCCAGATTGACGCCGTGACCGGTGTGTCGGGCTCTGGTCCCGCCTATGTCTTTCACATGATCGAATGTCTCGCCCAGGCTGGTCAGGCTCAGGGCCTGTCAGCTGAACTTGCGATGCAACTCGCAAAGGCGACGGTATCCGGTGCAGGCGCATTAGCCATGAGCGCTTCGGAAGACCCCGCGCAGCTGCGGGTCAACGTCACCTCGCCAAATGGGACGACCCAGGCCGGTCTCGAAGTGCTGATGAACGAAGACAACGGGTTGGGGCCCCTGATCGACAAAACAGTTGCAGCGGCATCTGATCGCTCAAGGGAGCTCGCGCGTGGCTGAGACAATCGGTTTTGATGACTTTATGGCGGTCGATATCCGCGCTGGCACCATCACCCACGCCGAACCATTCCCGGAAGCACGCAAACCTGCCATCAAACTGTGGGTCGATTTTGGACCCGAGCTTGGCGAAAAGAAAAGCTCGGCCCAAATTACCCAGCACTACAATCCGGCCGAACTGATCGGGCGTCAGGTCATGGCGGTTGTCAATTTTCCGCCACGCCAGATTGGACCAATGATGTCAGAGGTGCTGGTTCTCGGCATCTACGATAGCAATGGTGCTGTGGTCTTGCTGTCCCCTGACAAACAAGTGCCCAATGGCGGCCGAATGTGCTGATGGCTGACCCGGATTTGGCGTCACATCTGGCCAGCTTGCGGCCTTAGACTATCTGTGGACCATCGAAGATTGCACAGTGCGGATGCGCGTCGTGCTGACCAAACGGAGAATTCCATGCCAAGCGTTTTGATCGCCCGAAATCTGCCCGACAGCAATATAGAGGCCGCCCGGGCCCTGTTTGATGTCACGTACCGCGACGAAACTCAGCCCATGACAGGCGATGAAATGCGCAAGGCATTGCGCGACTTTGATGGCGTTCTGCCCACCTTGGGGGATGCATTTTCCGCCAAAGTGTTTGCCGACGTGCCCAACCCGCGCTGTAAGATCCTCGCCAACTTTGGTGTTGGCTATAATCACATTGACGTCGCAGCCGCGCAATCTGTTGGCGTCACGGTCACGAACACGCCCGGTGCTGTAACCGATGCCACGGCAGACACGGCAATGACCCTGATGCTGATGTCGTGCCGCCGCGCTGCCGAAGGCGAAAGGCTCGTCAGGTCGGGCGAATGGAAAGGCTGGCATCCAGTTCAAATGCTAGGACTACATCTGACGGGCAAACGGCTTGGCGTTGTTGGCATGGGCCGCATTGGACAAGCCATCGCAAGACGGTGCCATTTTGGCTTTGGCATGTCCGTAGCCTACGCGTCCCGCTCGGAAAAGACGCTGGATTTTCCCGCTGTACGTTACGACACGATTGAGAAACTCAGCGCTGATGTAGACGTTTTGGTGGTGGCGGTTCCCGGCGGCGCCGAGACACACCATCTGATCGGAACATCTGTCTTTGATGCCATGCAGCCGCACGCCCACTTTATCAATATCGCAAGAGGCGACGTTGTAGACGAAGCAGCCCTTGTCAAAGCATTGGAGGCCGGATCCATCGGTGGGGCCGGGTTGGATGTTTATGAATTCGAACCCGACGTCCCAGCCCGCTTGCTGGCCCTGGACAACGCGGTTCTGCTGCCACATCTGGGCACCGCCGCACTTGAAGTCCGCGAAGACATGGGGCGTATGGCCATCGCCAATCTCAAGGCATTTTTTGACGGTCAGCCAGTTCCAAACCCGGTTTAATCGCAAAAATCACGACAGTGGACGCGACGGCCACGCTTGACCTTTGCTTCGGCTTTGGGCTCTCTCTTGCCAACCAAGGAGCGCGTCCATGTACCAACCGGCCATTTCCGGACACGGCGTCTTTACGCCCGAAGAGATCATAACCAACGAAGAACTCGTTCAGGCATTCAACAGCTATGCCGAACGGTGGAACGCGGCGCACGCGGATCAAATTGCTTCGGGCGAATTAGAGGCGATGGGCCTGTCCAGCCCCGAATTCATTCACTCGGCTTCGGGGATCGAGCAGCGGTTCGTGATGAACAAAAGCGGTGTACTCGATCCTGACCGGATGTTCCCAGACTTGCCTGCACGCGCCGATGACGAGCCGGGCATCATGGCCGAAATGGGCATGGATGCCTGCGGCAAAGCGTTGGAGATGGCTGGCCTGACGGGCGCGGATATCGATCTTGTGATCTGCGCCGCTTCAAACCACGAACGCGCTTATCCCGCCATCGCAATCGAAATCCAAAAGCTGTTGGGCGCCGGTGGCTTTGCTTTTGATATGAACGTGGCGTGCTCATCCGCAACCTTCGGCATTCAGGCCGCGGCGGATATGGTTCGGTCCGGTTCCGTCCGGCGCGCACTGGTTGTGTGCCCCGAGATCTGTTCAGGCCACTTGGAATGGCGAGATCGCGACTGCCATTTCATCTTTGGCGATGTTGCCACAGCCGTGGTGATCGAAAGAGCCGAAGATGCAAAGGGCGCGCATTTCATCGTGCATGGCACCCGGTGCGCAACCGAGTTTTCTAACAACATCCGCAACAATAACGGCTTCCTGCGGCGCACCCATGACCAGATGGAAGACCGCCGCGACATGCAGTTCATGCAGAACGGGCGCAAAGTCTTCAAAGAAGTCCTGCCCATGGTATCGGCCCATATCCTCGGTCACATGCAGGACGAAGGCTGGTCCGCTGACGACCTTGCCCGGCTTTGGCTGCATCAGGCCAACAAAACGATGAACGACTTCATCGGCAAAAAAGTCCTCGGACGCACTCCGGAAGCGGGCGAGCAGCCCAACATTCTTCAGGACTACGCCAACACCTCATCCGCCGGTTCAATCATCGCGTTTTCCAAACACTCAGACGATATGACCCCCGGCGACAAAGGCGTCATCTGCTCATTTGGTGCAGGCTACTCGGTCGGATCGGTGCTGGTTGAGCGGGCTTAGCCACTCACCAACAGTATCTTTGAAGACGATCGAAGCTGGCCAGATTTTGGCTTTTCGCTTTCAAGGAACTTCTTGAGGCTCTCCGTGTCGACGGCAATGATCTGCGGGCTTTGGTCCACTGCGGTTCTCAATGTCTGCAGTGTTCCAGCCGTCAATGCCGAGATCAGCATCAGCGCAAATGTAAATCGGATCATGCGCAAAGTTCCTTTTCATGTGCATTGGTCAGGGCGACTGCATTCTCAGATACGCGCCCGAGGTAGCTTTTGACCGCGGCGAGGCCGCGTTCTGTGATTTCAATTTCATGCGGCTGAGTGGACCAATCGTCTGTGGTGACGAAGCCTTCGATCCATCCAATCTGCGTCAACATGGGCAACATCCAGTTGCGCAGGCTTCTCTGCATCGATTCAACCCGTGGCTCATCCAGACTGAGGGCAAGCTGTCTGAGGCTGAATACCTGCGCTACACCTCCGTTCAATGCACGATGCGCCAAAACCAACATAGCCACTCGCACAGAATCTCGATTCAACTGGGTACGCATCTTTGCGCTTTGTGTTCCGGTCAATTCATCTGTCAAATGATCCATCTCTCGATCGGAGACAGCCCAAGCTGCAACGGATGCAAGCAACGTGAAATTTATTCGAGCGTAGTCGATCGAACTCGACTGCGGCTGATTAGCGGCGGTAAACACGACAAAATCCAATCTACAACAAGTCGTTAAATCTATAGTTGTAGAATAAGACAACGACACACGCCCGCCAGTAGGGAATTCCGGAAGGACACCCCAAGGGGTGCCCTTCGGTTCAGCATTTATGCTTCTTCGTCTTCCATTCCGTCCAGAATGAAATCGGCTGGAAGTACGCCAGCGGCGATCATGTTGGCAATCATAGTGTCATCCAGGTTCGCTGTGCGATCTTCGACCCGCCCCGCCTTTTGGTTCTTTTTATGCGCCGCAATCAGTTTGCGTGTTGCCTTGCGATAGTCACCATTCGCCATGGCCGCCCGTGCCTTGAGTTCCTTTTTCAGAGCCTTGCGACGCTTGCGGTCAGCGCGGCGTTGCATGCGGGTCTGCTTGTTTCCAAAGATTTTGCGAAATACCATTTTCTTTCTCCTATGATTTGGCCAACTGGGCCGTTTCGATAATTAAAAGATGGACCTTTCCCAGTGCTGCGAACATTCGACGAAATTGGCTTAGAAGAATCGTCCTACCCAAAGCCCCTGTCATTCATGAGCACGGCTTGCTGTGTAAGGTGTGCTGAAGACAAAGGTGATTGGACCAATGAATGTGTATAACTGCGGCTTTCGGTCTGGTGTTATTGAGGATTCCGCGCGACGCAACTGGCAAGACACCGGGCCTCGGCCAATTCATTGGGCGACGTGGTATCCAACCGAAGACGTGAAGACGGCCAGTTCACCCGTCTATCCATTTTTTGAAACAGGCGCCGTTGTTGCAAACGCCCGACCGGTCAGAACACGCGCGTCCCCAATTGTTCTCTTGTCGCACGGAACCGGAGGCACCGCACAAAGCCTCGGCTGGATCGCCCGCGGATTGGTCAAAAAAGGGTTCGTGGTTCTTGCTGCAAATCATCACGGCAACACCGGTTTGGAACCTTACTGCGCAGAAGGCTTTCTGTGCTGGTGGGAAAGGGCGCAGGACTTGAACTTGCTGTTGTCCCGCACGCCGGACGTTGGACTACCAGATGCCGCCATCGACAAAAACAAGGTTTCGGCCGTTGGGTTTTCGCTTGGCGGATACACCGTTCTTGCCTTGGCAGGTGCCCGCACGTCTCTGCAGGCTTTCGATCAATGGCGACGTAAGAACAACATCAAACAAGATGGCCCGAGAGAGTTTCCAAACGCCGCCAGCGAAATTCCGACCTTGCTCAAAAACTCACACGTCTTTCGACAATCCTGGGAGCGGCACGGCGATGACTTCAGCAATCCTCTGGTGAAATCCATAGTCGCGATAGCCCCGGCGCCTACGGTGCGGGGCTTCACCGAAGCGTCTGTTCAGATGATCAGACGGCCTGTGACTTTAATCGGTGTCGAGGCCGATGCCGAAGCGCCGTTCAATCAATGCGTTCAATGGCTCGCTCGATACAATTCGCGATTCAAGGCCATCAATATGGGCAAGGATGTCGGGCACTACACATTTTTGGACATGCCGGCCGACCGATCGCTTTTGCGTCGTGACCCATTATTCACTGAATTTCCCGGCGTCGCCCGTGAAACGGTGCATGCTGAGTGCTTGAAAGCCATCCACAGCGCGCTGATCACGCGCTAACGATCCCCGACGGCCTCACGCCAGTGGCGGCGGCATAGGCTTTCGTAGGTTTCGTTGCCCCCGATCTGAACCTGCGCTCCATCGGTGACGACATTGCCTTGCCCATCGCGGCGCACGACCATCGTGGCCTTGCGGCCGCAGTGACATATCGTGCGCACTTCGCGCATCTCGTCTGACAGCGCCAACAGGGCGGCTGAGCCCGGGAACAATTCACCGCGAAAGTCCACACGCAGCCCGTAGGCCATAACCGGGACACCCAGATCATCAACGACCCGCGCCAGTTGCCACACCTGATCATGGCTCAGGAATTGGGCCTCATCCACGAAAACGCAGGCTATTTCCCCTTCGGCCAGCCGCTTTTCGACTTTGGCAAAGAGATCCTCGCCCGGCACAAAGTTGTCGGCCTCTCGGCCCAGACCAATGCGGGAGCCTATGCGCCCTTTGCCCGCTCGATCATCAAAAGCAGCCGTCAGCAAATAGGTCTGCATGCCGCCTTCGTTGTAGTTGTGGGCCGCTTGCAGCAGCAAGGTCGACTTGCCGGCGTTCATGGTTGAGTAATGGAAATGCAGTTTTGCCATAGATCGCTGATTGCCCCAAGGGTGGCACGTTTGGCAAGAGAGGAAAGAGGCGCGGCTGGCCTTGGGGAAATCCCCGGGGGTCGAGACCAAACCGCGCCAAGATCGTGCGAATAGGGACGCGCCTCAAACACCACGTCGGACAAACTGGGGTTAGCAAATCATCCGACGCACACCAAGCAAACACAAAAAGGCGACGCCCTACGGCAACACAGTGTCCCTAGAATGGGACTTGGATTGTTAATGACAGGCTCGTTCAATATAGATAATGGGAAAAGACTTGGGGAACTCCCCGCAATATGCGGGACAGAGGGTATGAGATGTCTAGTGTTGGCCGCTATCTAAAGAAACACACCGAGGCGCTGGTCAAGGATGTGGGTATCGAACCCGCATGCGAACTGACTGGAAAATCAAAGGCGACCCTCGGTCGATATTACTCCGACTATCCGGAACACGCAGATCGCTTTATGCCGATCGATGCGGTTGCTGCTTTGGAAGAAGCGTCTTCCTATCCGCATGTGACCGCCGCATTGGCCGAGTTGAAGGGCATTTCCCTCAGCTTTGATGAACGGCGCAGGAATTCGAAGTCCGAAGGCGGCGTGAACTCCGATGTCATCGCCCTGTCGCAGCGCTTTGGAATGCTGATGGCGGAATACCATCAATCGATCGAAGACGGCATCATCACGGCCAATGAAGCAAAGCGTTTGCTGAAAGAAACGTTGGCGATTCAACAAGTTCTGATCGATATGAAGCTTCATCTGGAAGACGAACAAACCTGACGGATCACTTCACCAAAGGATGCGTAGCCTGAAATGAAGGCAAAGCGGCTGATCCTGCATATCGGGCATGGCAAAACCGGCTCGACCTCGATCCAACGCTGCCTGCGCGCGTCCAGCGAAGCCCTGTCACAAGCCGGTGTCCTGTTCCCGGATCCGGGCAGACACGACAATCATCAATTGATTTTTCCACACGTTCACGGCGTCTTGCCTGATGATCCCGTGCAAATGGCTTCGCTCGCGCCCACAAGCGCCAAAGCCTATGAAAATGCTGCACACCTCTGGACTGCTCTGAAGGGCGAAATCTCAGAACAAAAGCCCGAAACGATTGTCCTGAGTTGTGAGAATCAGTTTCGACCGTTCGGTCCGGACGCAATGGCTCAGCTGCGTGCCAGATGCGCTGAGATCGCCGAAACAACCGAAGTTATCGCCTACTTGCGCGATCCTGCGTCGTATTTTTTGTCGTGGATGCAGCAAGAGGTAAAAAAAAGAGCGGAATTTCGCGCGCCTTCACAGAGTTTTTATCGTGACACGCTGGAGCCCTTTGAAACCGCTGGCCCGGGGCCATTGACCGCGCGTCTCTTCGCCAAAAATGCGTTGATCGGCGGGGACGTGGTTCAGGATTTTTTTGCAACGACCTTGCCTCAAATTGATGTCGTTGATTTGGATCGAGGCGAAGCCGAGGCTAACACTTCGATTTCACCCGAAGGCATGGCGGTTCTTCAGGACGTGTTTCGTGGAACGCTCCCATTGCCGGCCGCGCTTGGCGACGATCGAAAAGCGTTTCGCAAGGCATTGGTCGCAACTGATTCAGACATTCCCGGCTTCACCCGGCCGAGCCTATTCAAGGACAGGCATGCGATAGTCGAAGCGCGGGCAACAGACCTTCAGTGGTTGAACGCAACCTTGGGTGTCCGCTTCCCGAACACAGAGCAAATCGCAATGACACCCGAAGAGGCGCAGAAGGCGTTTTCCGGCTGGGTCAATGTCGAAGATTTCTGTGCTGTAGACGCTGATCGCAAACAGCGTCTGTTCGATGCCAGCGTTGCCAAAGCACATACCGCAATGAGCCCACTAAAACGCCTTGCACGCCGCTTTGGGTTCTAAAGAAGCGCGGGGTGGTCCCCGGCACCATAACGATCCTCATTACCCTTGATGCAACCTTAAGGTGATGGCACCCTTGGGACATTGAGAAGAGGACATTTTATGCAAGACGATTTTCAAACGGGCCCAGAGCCCGATCCAGTCGCGTTGCCTTTGGCGCAACATCCTTTTTCAACCAACCCGGCTGAGCTGCGCAGCAGGATCAAGTCGCAGGGGCTGCCCATGCTCTACGCCATGCGTGACATTATGCGACAGGTCCCCATCGATCTGTCCCGCTTTGTACCCGCCGGCGCCACGGAACTGCCCGGAATGCGCCAATTGCAAAATGACGCTCAAGAGGCGTTTGAATTTCTCGAAAACCTTCCTGAGGTCTTCGACCTCGCAGATGGATTGGACACACGGCCGTTGGCTATGCGGGACGGTGGCGCAGACACCCAAGAAGACCCGCGTCTTGGCAAGCTGATCTCAATTTGGACGGCATGGTTCGGCGCGTTCACCCCAACGGGCCGCGACATGGGTAAACCTGTCGCCGTACCTGTTCCAATCTTTGACTATGTGGTCGAACCGATGGTCGAGAAATCTCTGACTGTCGAAGTGGACGCCTCTCAAGAAACAAGTGGCAAGACGTCTTTCAAACTCAAGGTTCGTGGCGTCGGGCTGTCTGGTTCCACGCAATTCAAGATTACAGACTCGCTTGATGGTGAGGCGCGCGATCACAGTTTCCAAGTTGTGGTGCCTGTCTACCTTGAGCTGACAGAATACCAGGGCCCGATGCAATCCATCTACGCCTATACTGCCCGGGCCATTGATGCCGATCCGCCCAGAACGCAGCGACCGCCAGACACACCAGCGGGTGATGCTTCCTACGTAAAAGTTGAGCCGCCGAAAAACCCGGTGCCTCTGGAAGCCGAGTTTCTGAACAACGATGCCTTGGCAGAACCTACAACCCGAAAAATCGAAAAGGGCGATGGACTGTCACTCTCGATTCCATTCAACATCGAAGACTGGCTGGAACTCAGCCTGGACTGCGAAGCCAAAGCGCAAATGGACATTGCCATGACCTTCACCAAGACCCGGGCAGATAAACTGATGAAACGGCAATACAGAGGTATGAAGGCAAAATGGGAGGTCTACCCGGCGTCCTGACCCGTCAGATCCGTTGCCCCCAAAGGTCATATTCTCCGGCCTCATCAACTTCGACCTGAACAATATCACCGGGGTTCAGTCCCTCGGTTCCTTCGTCGATAAACAGATTACCGTCGATTTCCGGGGCATCCGCCATTGTGCGGCAGGTGGCGATGCCGTCCTCGTCCACATCGTCGACAATAACCGGCAACACTCGGCCGACTTTGGCTTCCAGTTTGGCCTCGGAAATGGCTTGCGCCTTTTGCATAAAGCGATCCCACCGATCCTGCTTTACGTCGTCCGGAACGTGATCAGGCAGAGCGTTCGAACGCGCACCTTCTACATTTTCGTACTGAAAGCATCCAACGCGATCCAATTGTGCTTCATCCATCCAATCCAGAAGGGTTTGGAACTCGGCTTCGGTCTCTCCGGGGTACCCAACAATGAAGGTGCTGCGCAGGGTGATATCCGGACAGATCGAACGCCACTCTGCAATACGGTCCAGGGTCTTCTCTGCGGCGGCTGGCCGGGCCATACGGCGCAGAACATCCGGGTGCGCATGCTGAAACGGAATATCAAGATAAGGCAGCAATCCATTACCCGCATCGGCCATCGCATCAATGACCTGCGCAACATGCGGATATGGGTAGACGTAGTGTAGACGAACCCACGCGCCCAAGGTTCCAAGATCCCTCGCAAGATCGAGAAAGGGAAATTTGATTTCGCGGTCTTTCCAGTCGGTTCCGTATGCACTGGTATCTTGCGAAATAACCAACAGTTCGCGCACGCCGGCATCGACCAGTTTTTCCGCCTCGCGCATCACCGCCTTGTGCGGTCGCGAAGCCAGTTTGCCGCGCATGTCGGGGATGATGCAGAACTTGCAGCTATGATTGCAGCCTTCGGAAATCTTCAGGTAGCTGTAGTGCCGCGGGGTCAGGCTGATGCCGCGCGCCGGCAGCAAATCCACAAAAGGATCGGGGCTGGGCGGAACGGCTGCGTGAACAGCATCCAGAACCTGTTCGTATTGATGAGGGCCCGTCACCGCCAGAACCTTGGGGTGTGCGCCGGTGATGTACTCAGGCTCTGCGCCCAAACAGCCGGTCACGATCACACGTCCGTTTTCAGACAGGGCTTCGCCAATCGCCTCAAGGCTTTCAGCCTTGGCGCTGTCCAGAAAGCCGCAGGTGTTCACGATGACCGCATCCGCGCCACTGTAATCAGGACTGATCCCATACCCTTCGGCCCTCAACCGCGTGAGAATACGTTCACTATCGACAAGAGCCTTGGGGCAACCAAGGCTGACCATACCGATGCTGGGCTGGCCCTCACGTCGATCAGATGCAAGACGGGGCTGGGCGATATCAGGGCGAAGGTTCGGAGGGTTCTGCATTCCGCGCGTATAGGCCATGGCGCGCGACGGGGAAAGGGGGCGGGCCAAAGCGGCGAACAATCTCTGATTGGCGGTCACCAACCACGCCTTGATCTATCCACCCAATGCGTAACGTTGGATCACTTCAAATCGGCCGTCCTCACGTTCCCCGCAAAGAGCGATCTCGCTCAGCGTGAAGGGCGCAGGCAGTTTCGGCAGATGGTGTTCCACCGCTTCAACCCATGTGGCGATCTCTTTCTTGGGCAGGCGCGCAGTTAGCGTGATGTGAAACCGGAAGTCTTCCATCACATAGGGATACCCCCATTGCAGGAGCTGCGACCGCTGACGTTCTGAAAGCCCGGCCTTCATACGCCGTGCAATCTCGTGTTCGGTTGCAGGCGCCCGGAAATGATCAAGGTCCCGAACGCAGGTCTCTGCAACCCGCTGCACCGCAGCTGTGTCACCCAATGGGGTGAGCGCCAGAAACCGCCCCAAAACAGAAAGCTGAAGGCCCTCGCATTCTGCCATAGGGCATCGCTCGGCCAATTCCGCAACGGCAGCCTGCAGGTCTTGAGCCGTGCAGCCATTTACCAACCGAAACGGCGGCTTCAATGTTCCATGGAACCCATACTTGCGCGGCGCTGTCGTAGCATCCGGCAAACCGGCCAAATCAAACTGATTGGCCTGCCTGCCTTGCGCAATATCCCAGCCCAACCAAGCTGATCCAAATTCTGCCAGCGCACCGTCAGGAAAAACGTAGTAGAGTGCAAATCGAGAGTATGACATGTGTTTCTTTCTCTCATCGCATTCAATTTGGCAAAGGTCGAGGAAGCGACATGTCTGGTGATCTTTGTCTCTCGAACGCTCGGCTCGTACTGGCCGATCAGGTTGTACTCGGCACGATCGCGATCGAAAAGGGTGTGATTGCCGAAATCACCGAAGGCGACCACGTCCCGGCACAGGCCATAGACTGCGAGGGCGATTTGGTTATGCCCGGGCTGATCGAACTGCACACCGACAACTTGGAACGGCACATAGAACCCCGCCCTCAGGTGGATTGGCCACATCTGCCAGCACTGATCGCCCATGATGCAGAACTCGCCTCGACCGGGATCACGACTGTGTTCGACGCCATGCGCGCCGGTTCGATACATGGCAACGCCGGCCGTTACCGGGACTATGCCCGCAAGCTCGCCGATGAACTGTTGGCAGCAAGGGCCGCCGGGGTGTTCAAGATCAGTCACTATTTGCATTTACGGGCCGAAATCTGCTCGGAAACCCTGCTGCAGGAACTGGCTGCATTTGGACCCGATGACCGCGTTGGTATCGTCAGCCTGATGGACCACACCCCAGGACAACGCCAGTTCCGGGATCTCGACACAATGCGCACCTACGTTACCAAAAAGCGCGGCATGACGGACGAACAGTTCGCCGAACACGTTGAAAACCTTCTGGAGCTGCAGAAACGTTACGCGGTCGCACATGAGAACGGCGCGGTGCAAGAAGCCCGCCGATTGGGGGCTGTGCTGGCCAGCCACGATGACACAACCGCTGAGCATGTTTCGATCTCCGCCAGAAACGGCGTTGGATTTGCCGAATTCCCGACAACGGCCGAAGCCGCCAAGGCCTGCCGTGAAAACGGCATCGCGATCATGATGGGCGCACCCAATCTGATCCGCGGCGGGTCCCACTCCGGCAATGTTGCGGCAGAAGATCTGGCCCGCTCGGACCTTCTGGATATCGTGTCTTCTGACTACGTGCCTTCCGCGCTATTGCTGTCGGCCTTTCATCTCGCGGCGCTATGGGATGATTTGCCAAGGGCTGTGGCAACCGTGACCCGCAACCCGGCCAAGGCCGCACGCCTGCCCGATCGCGGCACGCTTAGGGCAGGTTTGCGCGGCGATGTCCTGCGGGTTCGGCAATATGACCGCACCCCGTTGCTGCAAGGCGTCTGGAGCCGCGGAAACAAGATCGGCTGAACCCGCAGAGCGGCCGGACGCTGCATCGGCGGAAAAACGGCCATTCCACGATCTGTTGGTTGCACGCCGAGGCCGTGCATGAAACCCATGGCCACAATAAGAAGCAGACAGGATAGAACATGAAACTGATTTGGAAGGCCTTGGGTTTCCTGGCCGTCTTGTTGGTCATTGCCGTGATGGGTATCGCCTTTTTGCCCGCAGACCGGCTGGGCAAAATCGCGTCTGATCAACTGTCGCGGCAACTCGACCGTCCGGTTGTTCTCAGTGACGCAGCCCTTTCAATCTGGCCTGTTTTGGGTCTGCAGGCCGGTGGATTGCAAATCGGCAATCCGGATTGGGCAGGCCCTGAACCAATGTTTACCGCGCAAAGCGCAGGGATTGGTCTGGACGCAATGGCGGCCATTCGAGGCCGGATCGAGATCAAGAGCCTGACCGCGGCCTCTCCGACACTGCGCTTGATCTCTGATGGTTCTGGGAAGGCCAATTGGGATTTCTCGGCAGATCAGGGCAGCGCAGAACAATCCTCTGGTATCCCAAGCTTCACGCTGGACAGGTTAAGCATCACAAACGGGACATTCGTCTTTCAAAGCCCGGATGGCACAACGCGTGTGGATGATACCGATCTGACCTTGCGCTGGCCTGACATGAATGGCCCGATGCTCATCTCGGCCAATCTGGACCCGGGCAACGGTTCAATTGCAGTAACAGCAAACATTCAAAGGCCTCTTGCCGCGCTGTCTGGCGGCGCGGGTCCGGTGGATGCCACGCTGAAGGCAGGTGGCGGCACGATCGGATTTGATGGTCTGGCTGGCCCGGCACCCGAAGCCAAGGGGACGCTCACACTCGACCTTCCTCAGACTGCGCAAATAGCTGCTGTCATGGGCCAGATTGGCGTTGACCTGCCCGAGGGCTTGGGACGATCGCTGTCGGGAACGTTGGCCGTGACTCTGACGCGCGATGGGTTGCTCGCCATTCGCGACGCCAATTTGCAACTAGACGGCAACGCCATTGAGGCCGCGGCTGACATCAAACTTGCCAACAAGCCGCATGTGAACGCGCAAATCCGCGCCAAAGCACTGGATCTGTCCG
Source organism: Thalassococcus lentus (assembly GCF_028023555.1). Lineage (NCBI taxonomy): Bacteria > Pseudomonadati > Pseudomonadota > Alphaproteobacteria > Rhodobacterales > Roseobacteraceae > Thalassococcus > Thalassococcus lentus. Next base: position 659,337 of record NZ_JAQIOY010000001.1, on the reverse strand, counting down.
GCCTGACCGGAACGTCACAGGACGCACCGGCCAGCGACGGCTGGTCAGACGCACCCATCGATGCCTCCGGGCTGGCGGCCTTTGACGGAGAAATAGCCCTGATTTCCGATGCATTGACAGTTGGTGATCTCAGCTTTGGCAAGACACGAGCCTTGATGAGCGTCGACAATTCGCGCGCCGTTTTCGAACTGCGCGAACTGTCAGGCTATGATGGTGTGATGACCGGTAATTTTGTGGCGAACAATCGATCTGGGCTGTCTGTGCGAGCCGATCTGGCATTCGGCGGTGTGGCGCTGCAACCTATCTTGCGCGATGCCATGGGCCTTGAACGGATGGAAGGCCCCGCAGATGGCAGCCTGTCACTTCTGGGGTCGGGTCAAAGCACGGCTGCAATCATGGCCTCACTGTCCGGAGATGGCGCGCTGCGTGCCGGCCCCGGTCGGGTCAACGGCATCGATCTGGACCAAGTTCTAAGCGGCCAGGCAGCCGGGGGCACCACGATTTTTGAACAGGCCACCGGCACCTTCACAATCAAGAGCGGCGTTATGCGCAACGATGATCTGTTCATGGACATGCCTGTTTTTCAGGCCAAGGGCGAAGGTCGTGTGGATCTGGGCAAACGGTCGCTGGATTACCTGCTGACCGTTTTTGCCCCAAACGCGCGGGACGGGCGTGGTCTGGCGGTGCCTGTCCGGGTCAAAGGGCCGTGGACGGGCCCTGCGATCAACGTCGATCTGGGTGCCGCGATTGAACAGAACTTTGCAGAAGAGCGGAAACAACTCGAAGAAAAAGCCCGCGCCAAGGTCAACGATGCCTTGGAAGAGCGGCTGGGCGTAACCGTGGAAGAGGGCGAGAACCTGCAGGACGTTCTTCAAAACAAGCTCGAAGAAGAAGCTAAGAAGGGCCTTCTGAACCTACTGGACAAATAAACCCATCTGCCTGACGGAAAACAAAAGGGCGATCCAAATGGATCGCCCTTTTTCAATTGCTTGGTGCGGTAGCTTAGCGGCGGCGGTCCCGTCGCGAAGACATGGGCTGGAAAGCCACGCCCACATGGGCTTCGCAGTAAGGTTTTCCCGTTTGCGTCGGCAATCCGCAGAACCAGAAGTCTTCGGTCGCGGGATCGCCCACAGGCCATTTGCAGGTCCGCTCGGTCAATTCCATAAGGCTGATTTTCTTGGCCTTCTTTTCGACCTCGTTGACCTTGGCCAATGCCTCAGGGCTGATTTCGTTTGCCGAAGGCTGCGGCGGCAGGGGTTGCCCCGCCGGAATGATTTGCTTGCGCGCTGGCGAAGCAGAGGCCGGTACCGGCTTGACCGCGGGTTCGGTTTTCGGCTGTGGCGCTGCAGCGGGCTGTTTGGGCTGCGCCTTGGCCTTGGGTTTTGCCTCGGCCTTGGGTTTTGCGTCAGCCTTTGACGAACCACCACCACCGGCGCGGTTCGACAGGCCCAGACGATGAACCTTGCCGATAACGGCATTGCGGGTCACGCCGCCCAATTCCTTGGCGATCTGGCTGGCAGACTGGCCTTCGGACCACATCTTTTTCAGCAGCTCGACACGTTCATCGGTCCAGGACATGGGACATTCCTTTTGGGTTGTCTGCATTGGAAAAGCGGCCGCGAGAGCAGCCGCCTGTCCATTTATCTCAGGGCCCTATTTTAATCATCACATTCCGGTTTACAAGGGACCCAACGGCGCAGTCAGGAGCAAACATGGATCATTCGACACACATTGCACATGGCACGCGTCGGTTTGGGCGGGTGAATTGGCTTGGCCTCTATACACTGGGCCGCCGTGAAATCCTGCGTTTCGCATCGGTTTGGACCCAAACCCTGCTTGCCCCTCTCGTGACGGCCGGGCTTTTCATGGTGATTTTCACCATCGCGATCGGCCCGCGCCGTGGCGATGTGATGGGCGTCGATTTCGTGATGTTTATCGCGCCCGGCATCCTGATGATGACCGTTATTCAAAATGCTTTTGCAAACACCTCCAGTTCAATCGTCATCTCAAAGGTACAAGGCAATATCGTTGACACACTCATGCCACCGCTGGCACCCCTAGAGCTGGTCCTAGGATATCTGGCAGGCGGCGTCGCGCGCGGGTTGGTGGTCGCCACCGCGATCACGGTGGCCTTCTGGCTGGTTTTGGGATTGGCGCCGGCACATCCAATCATACTGTTGGGGTTCGTGCTGATGGGCGCCGCGTTCTTGGCCGCGCTCGGCATGATCGCCGGAATATTTGCAAATAAGTTCGATCAGATGGCGGCCATCACGAACTTTGTCATAACACCATTGGCGTTTCTCTCAGGGACCTTCTACTCGGTCGAGGCCCTGCCACCGGGATTGTATCAAATCACACATGTGAACCCCGTATTCTATCTGATCGACGGGGCCCGATTTGGCATGATCGGCGTATCTGACAGCAGCCCATACCTTGGGTTCGGCATCGCCAGCTTGTCCACTGTCGCCGTTTGCGGTTTGGCTTGGGTGTTCTTTAAGACCGGGTACCGGATCAAAAGCTGATCACGGCCGTCTTGGGCGTCAATCGCAAGCAGCGGTTACGATGATTTCAACCTTAAGCTCGGGGCGGGCAAGCGCCGCTTCTCCGCAGGCACGGGCGGGCGCGTGTCCTTCCGGAACCCACGCATCCCAAACCGCGTTCATCTCGGCAAAGTCCTTCATGTCCGACAGCCAGATGATGGCCTGCAACATACGCTCTGGCGACGAACCCGCCTGTGCCAGCAATCCTTCAACGCGCGAAATGCAGTCCCGCGTTTGGTCCGCCACGGTTTCACCGCTACCCACTTGGCCGCATAGATAGGCAACGCCATTGTGCTTGACGATCTTGCTCATGCGGGCGCCAGTTTCCATCCGTTCGATCATGGGTCTCATCCTTGTTGATTTCGTTCAGCCTGACCTCAGCCGGGAATACTGTCCAGCCAGTTTCGTAGGGCATTGGTTGTTTCGTCCGGCTGCTCAAGTGTTGGCAAGTGGCCCGCCCCATTGATGATTGTCAGCGTACTTTGAGGCATCAGATCATGCATCAGCTTGTGACGTGACACCGGACAGAGCGCATCATCAATACCGCAAAGCACAAGCGCAGGGCCTTTATAGCCGCGCAACGTTTCGCTCTGGTCTGGTCTATCTCGCAAAGCCAGCGACTGATCAACAAAGACTTCGGCTCCAAGACCTATGGCCATGTCCATGCACAGATCCAGAATGTCCTGACGGTTCGGTCCGTCAGTCAGGTAGTTCGGTTTCATTTCATCGCGCATGACCTCGGCCATCCGGCCAGCTTGTGCCTTAGTGATCTGAGGGGCACGTCGTGCCTTGACGGCATCCATCTCAGCCAGAGGATTGGTGTCCATCAATGCAATCCCGGCGACCCGATCGGCTGCTTGGGATAGAATCTCCATGGCCACAATGCCACCCATCGACAATCCGCCCAGCGCAAAGCGCTCGGGTGCCTCGCTCAGGATGCGCGCCGCGAGCCCCTCAACCGTATCCGCCCCTGTCAGCATCGGCACAGCAACAGGCCGGTCTGGCTCAAGAGCCGCGATTTGAGGACCGAAGAGACGGGCATCGCACATCATGCCCGGCAAAAGCAGTACAGGAAGAGACATCAGGCCTGCGCTGCTCCGGCACTGAGCGCTGCCAACTTGGCGTAGGCGATTTCAGGATCCACAGCACCAAAACCTGCAAATGTACCAAAGCCGCAATCGCTGCCCGCAATCACCCGGTCCTCGCCGACAATATCGACAAACCGCGCGATCCGCTGTGCGACCAGTTCGGGATGTTCGACAAAGTTGGTGGTTGTATCCACAACCCCCGGCACCAGCACCTTGCCATCCGGAATATCGGCTTTGCGGTCACGGAACACCGCCCATTCATGCCCATGGCGCGGGTTCGACGTTTCGAACAGGACATATCGCGCCTTGGCCGACATCAATGTGTCAAACATCTTGGCCATGGGTATGTCGCAGACATGTGGCCCTTCATAATTGCCCCAGCAGATGTGAATACGCACCTTTTCCTCGGGCACATCACGCAAAGCATGATTCAGCGCCTCGACATGACTTGCGGCGATTTTGACAAACTCTTCGTCACTCAGATCGTTAAACAGCATATGCCGTGAGAGCGCCAGATCGGGACAATCGAGCTGCAGGTCGAGCCCGGCACCAACGATAGTTTCATACTCTTCCTTCATCGCATCCGCGAGAGCCGCCAGATAGGCCTCGCGTGTCGGGTAAAAGTCGTTCTGCAGAAACAGCGAAATGACTCCCGGCGATGCCGCATTCATAAAGCCCCGCTCTACCCCATGCGCGGCCATGGCCGCCTTGAGATTGTCGATGTCTTTTTGCAGCTCGCCCTGCCCTTTGCTCTTCACTTCGCCCATGCACATGGGTCGCGCATATTGCGGAGTTCCGCCGCTATCTGCCAGCCGTTTCAGAAATGTCGGGAATTGCTTCAGGTCCGCAGGCGCGTTGCGTGGGCTGTCACCATCAAAACCAGTATACCGATCCTTGACGTATGTCGCATAGCTGATCTTCGAAGTCTCTCCATCACTGACGATGTCTACCCCCGCCTCGTGCTGCCGCCGAACGGTTTCATGAACCGCGGCCGTCATGCAGGCGTCGAATTCGCCTTGGTCGAACGGTTTGCCGTGTTCCCGGGCAAATATGAAATCCACCACCTCTTGTGTCCGTGGGAGAGAGCCGACGTGCGTTGTCTTGACGGTCATGGTGAAGTCCTTTCGTTACATTTCCTTGCTGGCCATCAACACACTGTGGCCGGCACAATCTGGATCATCTGCCAGAAAACCGGTGACACGCATGCCGCAAGCTTCAAGCCTCTGAGCGTATTCGGCAGGCGACAGGCTGGCATGATAAACCACCTCGCCTTCAACAGTGCCGGTGACCTCGCCTGCGCTGGGGCCAACTGTGACCATCAGAACGCCACCGGGGTTCAGATGTGCAGCAAGCCGGGGCAGACATGCCCGTTGTTCATCGTCTGTCAGATGGAAAAAGCTGTTCCAGCCGATAATCCCGTCGAAACGCTCCGGAAGCTCCAATACGCGCATGTCACCCTGACGCCAGTCGCCTTCGGGCCAACGGCTACGCGCGATGTCGAGCATGGCATCAGAGTAGTCAAACCCGGTTAGGCGAAACCCTTCGCCAATCAGCCATGCCGCAATCGGCTCACCGCTGCCACAGCCCAAATCCAGCACGGATGCCCCCGGCACCAAATCACGCACAAAGCGGCGCAACCACTGCGCCTCAAACAGGGCTCGGTTGCGTCGGCGGTCATAGCCGGTTGCATTGCGTTCATAAACGGCGCGTGTTTGTTCCGGCAGTGTTGGATCAATCGGCGTGTCAGTCATTTCATCCTTTCCAGGTCGGTCCCGCCGGATCCCCCGTTGCCACCACATGGTACAGAGCGGCCTCACCGGTCATCGACGGAACTGCGGAATGCTTGACGCCTTCCGGAACGCTCATGGTATCGCCGGGTGCCAGCGTGGTCGAGCCACCGTCCCAATCCACTCTCCAATGACCTTTGACGGGCATCAGAACCGACGGCACCGCATGTTTGTGTTTGGTTTCTGTCGCGGATTGGCACGTGATGAAGTCCACTTCGAAACCGGGCTTGTCGCGCAGCATCCCCGCCTCACCGATCACTTTGCAGGGTTTGCGGTCAGCCAAGGCCACCATATCCCAATAGCGGGCCACGTGGTTGGGCAGCACTTCTGCCGTGGTCGGCTCTGGGCGTTTGGCGAGTTCCTCATCCGACATCACTGGCATAGGCTTTACACCATCGGGCAAACGCTGCTGTTTCTTTGTGTCATAGAGCTTGCCATCTTCGCCCAGCACCAGACCATGATCTGCAGCATCTTCGATCACTTGCGGTGCCCACATCACGCCGCCGCCCGCATCGTCGCCGCCCAGAATGGCCATGATCATCCCATAATCGGTGCCAATGTTCTCAAAGCCACGGAAAATGCCAGTTGGGATGTTGAAGATATCACCCGGCTCCAAAACCACCTCGCCTGCATCGCCCCAACGCCCCCAAAAGAACCGCCAGCGGCCGGAAAGAACAAAAAAGGCTTCGGCTGTATGGTGGTCATGCAAGGAGTTTCGGCATTTGGGTGGCTGCCCTGCAGCGCCGATGTTGAACCCATGCGGGATAGAGATATGGACGTGCTGATCAGGCGATTCAGACACGCCACCACCAATGATGGTAAAATTCTCTTTTTGGTCGCTGCCGGGTGTATGCGCATCGATGAAGGCGGTCTTGCAGGGATGCAGATCGCCATAGCGAACAATACGGTTTTCCATGTCTTGCGGCGTCATATTTCACCCGTATGCAAAAGGATCTGTTTCCAGACCGCGGTTTCATCAAAAAGCGTCCATTCACGCCGAAGCGTGACCTTGCCGCCGATCAGTTCTCCGAATTCTGCGTGAGAAATCCCCAGAACATAGACTTCGGCGCCCGTCGGCGCGCCAAAAGCGCCCCACCCGGAATGCTTGCCATGCAAGGACCACCGAAGTGCTGCGCGCGGAGGCATCTTCGGATCATTGCGGCCGATCTGGTGATGAATGGTAAAGGTGGCGTCAGGCAGTGCAGCGCGCAAACCCATCCAGAACTCATCGACCGGCGTCCATCCATGACCCGTTTCGCCGCCGGGGTATTCGGACTGTACGGCGCGGTCGTATTCCCGTTCCACTGCCGCCATGTCGGCACCCATCATCGACTTGAGGATCTGCGCGTATCGCGCGCCCCATTCATTTTCGTTGCCAGCGCTCTTGTAGGGGCCTTCGACATCCGTTTCCGGGGACAACGGGCGCACGCAGGTTTCCGGCCCTCCCTCGCGGACAATCAGGTCGCGGGCATAATCCTTGGGGTCCCATCCGATTTGGCGAACAATCGCTGTTTGGTCGCGGATCAGCCATTCATCGTCGATCATGTTGTTCTTGGCATGACAGTCAGCAAGAATTCGGTATCCGAGTTTCTTGCCGCTCGCGGCTCCGTAGACCCCGTCATGGGCATGCGTCGCCGTCGAATAAATCCGATGCGAACTGAGCATGCCTTCTTCGGGTGTTCCGGACCAGATCACGTCTTCGCCCAACAACTGCCGGTCGGGAAATTCTGCCAGCGTGGCCATCGTTGCACCGATAACAGACTGGTTGCCGATCACCACAGAGGCAGGCGACCGTACGACGATGTCCGGCGCGTAATAGTCATGCAGTGTTGAAATGCCGCGATCTTCCCAGATTTCCTTGGTAATCCCGACAATATAGTCAGGGAAGTCGCTGAATTTCGGGTCAAAACCCTTCATGATGTCCATCCTTCAGGAATTCGGGCCGATCCCCGCAGGATCAGTTCTCCGGGTATTTCAAGACTACGAGGCATGTGCGCGCCCGCTTCGATCTGGTCCAGCAGGGTGTCGACCGTAGCATCGACCATACGGTTCACCGGCTGTCGCCATGTTGTCAGGTTGTACGAACCCCACGCGGCCATCGGCACGTCGTCATATCCAACAACAGAAATATCGCGCCCCGGTGTCAGCCCCAGTTCCCGCAGTGTATCCATCACGGCAAAGGCCATGTGGTCATTGCCGACAAACAATGCGTCCGGCCGATTGCTTTGACCCAGCAACTCGCGCGTGGCGGCCGAGGCCACGTCCCTGCTGTAGTGCCCGTCCACGATGGCATGGGGTGCCATGCCGTGCTTGCGCAAGGCCGCTTCAAAGCCTGCCTGACGGTCACGTCCCGTCGAACTGCCCTGCCAACCGGCAATATGCGCAATGCGATCATGCCCCCCTGCGATCAGGAAATCTGTTGCCCGTTCAGCACCATCCCGATTGGCAGAGGTAACGTTCGACAACCCTTCTCCGTCTTGGCCACGATTGAACAGAACGACGGGAATGCCAGCCTGTTTTGCCCGAGCGGCCAAATCCGAGCTCATGGAAACAGACGCCGCAACAATGCCGTCCACCTGATAGTCCATCAGGTCCTGCATCACACTGTCGATCCCGTCGATCGAGTTCGGGGCAGTAAAAATCAGGATGTGATAGCCACGGCTTTGCAAGGCGTTTGAAAGCAGCTCAAGCGCCACCGGATAGAACTGGTTCTCAAGATACGCGACCACCAGCCCAATGATCCTGCTTTTGCCAGAGACCATGGCGCGTGCAAGTACATTTGGCCTGTACCCCAACTGCTGCGCCGCCGCCTTGACCTTTTCCACGGTCTTTGGCGACGCCGATGCGCCGGGCGTAAACACCCGGCTGACCGCCGACTGGGAAACGCCAGCCAGACGCGCAACTTCTGCCGATGTGACCTTGCTCTGCGCCATCAGTCTGCTGTCCAGCCTCCATCAACAAGGATCGATGTTCCGGTCACGAGTGACGACGCCTCAGACGCCAGATAGACCGCTGCACCCATAATGTCCGCGACCGCGCCGACACGGCCCAATTTGATCTTGTCCTCGATCCAGGCCCGTTTGGCCGGATCGTCGAAAGTGGGCTGGGTCAATTCTGTCAAAATGAACGTGGGGCAAATCGTGTTCACACGAATCCCCTTTGGTCCCCACTCCAACGCCATGGACTTGGTCATGCCTTCAACCGCGTGCTTGGTCGCACAGTACACCGCACGATCCGGGCCACCCACATGGCCCATCTGGCTGGAAATATTGATCAGGCTTCCCGGCCGCCCGGCGGCGATCAAACCCTTGGCAACCGTCCGGGTCAGAAAATATGCCGCCCGTACATTGATATCCATAACGGCATCGTAGTCTGCGAGCTCGGTGTCCACCGCAGGGCTATGCCGCGCCAAGCCAGCCGCGTTGAGCAAGATGTCAAATGGGCCATTCTCGGCAACGGCCTGTTCGACAACGGCCATATCCGTGATGTCCATGGGAAGGGACTGCGCAGCCCACCCACGAGACCGCATTTCCTCGGTGATTGCATCAAGACGATCCGCCCGACGTGCAATCAGAGTGACCTCTGCGCCAGCCTCAGCCAGAGCGGTTGCGCAGCCAAGGCCAATTCCAGAAGACGCGCCTGCGATCAATGCGCGCTGTCCGTCCAATCGGAATGAAGGGGTTTTGGGCAGGTCCATCAGTGTTCTCCGTAGGGAAAGGGGACTGTGCCCGGAACTCGGGCCTTGTTGAACTCGCGCAGTCGCGCGAAGACATCAACACCCAGTTGATTATAGACGTCCAAAAGATCGACCAAGACCCAGTTTTCGCGGATGACGCCTGCTTCAACCCGCCAGAAATCCAAACTGCGCATGGTGATTTTCTGGCCCGCCGGCGCAATCCCGAGAAAACCATCGCCGCTTATGGTCTGCGCCATGTCAGGCCAGCCAGTTACCGCCGCATAAGCGTTCTCTGCAAAGAAGTGATGTTTAACCGCATCCGGATACTGACCCCGATCGGGCATGCCCTTCAAAAACGGAATCTGATGCCAGTTTCTGAATCCGGTAATGCCGCGCCCTGTGCCGATCCCTGCCGGACCGTACCAGTTCATCCGGGGATGCCAGAACCGCTCCATCTCCATAACTTCGGGACCACCATCCTTTGGATGACGGGTCATGGCGGTCAACATGTCGACGATCAGCTTGCAGGTCTGGGCGCTTTGCTCTGCGTCTCGCGCATGTTCGGCCAGACCATCCTGTGTCATCGGCGCCGGAATGCAGAATTCGCGGCCCAATGACGGAACCATGGGCCAGGCATTGGCCTGCATCATGAGTTCCGGCAAATCCCAGATTGCCTGCATCTCGACCACGCGGCCGCCTTCAAATCGATAAAACTCGTGAAAGCGGATATGAGCCACCTGACCTGTCGGAGGAATATCGAGCAGGGGGGCGACAAAATTGCCCATGAAGTGCCCGGCGCAACCAACCCAGTCTGCGCCATCTTCATCAGCCCCTGCGACGACAATCCAGTCCCGACGCTCAAGATCCGGCATCGCAACCACGAGCGGCGCAAGCACAGTGTCATTGAATGCTTCGGGACCGGTCAAATCCCCGAATGGGTGACATAGATGCAAAACGGCATCCGGCGCGAACGTCGCATCCAATGCCGCCCGGATCGCGCCTTGATCCCAATCCCGCTGAGCAGCGCGCAGCGGCGCAAGCGCCGCTTTGTTATGCCCGTGCGGATCGTTCATTCAGCGGCTTGGCCATAGGGGACATTCTTGCCGCCATAGCGGCGTACGCGAATGTTGCACTGTTCGGCGTGGCCGACAAACCCTTCGAGCATGCACAACCGCGATCCGTATTCACCTACCAGCGTCGCCGCCTCGTCGGTCAAAACCTTCTGGTAGGAATGGGTCTTGAGGAATTTGCCAACCCAAAGCCCACCAGTATAGCGGCCAGCCTTTTTCGTCGGCAGGGTGTGATTGGTGCCGATCACTTTGTCACCATTGGCGACATTGGTTCGGGGGCCCAGGAACAATGCGCCGTAGCTGTGCATGTTTTCGAGGTACCAGTCATCCCGGTCAGTCATTACCTGAACATGCTCATAGGCCATGTCATTGGCCACCTGCAGCATCTCTTCATGAGTATCGCAAACGACAATATCGCCGTAATCTTCCCAGCTGGCCCGTGCCGTTTCAGCCGTCGGAAGGATCTCAAGCAACCGGTCAATTTCCACCAGCGTGGCATCAGCCAGTTTGCGGCTGTTGGTGATCATGCAAGCCGGTGAGTTGTACCCATGCTCGGCCTGCCCCAGCAGATCGGTGGCACAAAGTTCAGCGTCAACGGTGTCATCAGCGATGACCATGGTTTCGGTCGGACCGGCAAACAGGTCGATCCCTACCCGGCCAAACAACTGACGCTTGGCCTCGGCGACAAACGCGTTACCCGGACCGACGAGCATATGAACAGGATCAATCGTCTCGGTGCCGATAGCCATGGCGCCTACGGCCTGAATTCCTCCAAGACACAGGATTTCATGTGCGCCGCCCATATGCATCGCAGCAACGATCGCTGGATGCGGCTCTCCATTGACCGGAGGAGCCGATGAAACAATCCGTGGAACGCCTGCAACTGAAGCCGTCAAGACCGACATATGAGCCGAGGCAACCATGGGAAACTTGCCCCCGGGCACGTAGCACCCGACAGATTGAACCGGGATATTTTTATGGCCAAGGATCACACCGGGCAAAGTTTCAACTTCGACATCCGTCATCGATGCGCGCTGCGCTTGAGCAAAGTTGCGGATCTGATCCTGCGCGAAACGAATGTCTTCCATGTCCCGCGTGCTGACTTTTTGCATGGCAGCATCGATTTCGGACTGCGTCAGTCTGAATGCATCCGGTGTGTAGCCGTCGAACTTGGCTGAAAGATCACGCACTGCTGCGTCACCACGGCTTTCGATATCCGCCAACGTCGCCTCAACGACCGCGCGCACTTTGGCGTCGTCTTCTGCCTTTTCTGCTTCTGGTTTGCTGACCTTGAGATGAGTAATCGCCATATCGTCCTCTTTTCCTACTGCGCCAGGGGTCCGGCAGCCTCGGCCGGTCCAACCTTTGCGACAAACTCGATCGTGTTGCCTTCTGGATCCTTGAAGAAGAGCCCTCTCCAACCGATCCATGGGAATTGCTGATATTGGGGTGACAGGCCCTTTGAACTGAGCCACTGCTCGGCGGCATCCTGTTCTGCGGCGTCCACGGTTAACGCCACATGGTGCAAGGATGATGCCGGACCCGTCGCAGGCGCGCCTTCGCCAAACAGCGCCAATACGGTGGTATGACCGCCGTAGCCTTCGCCAATCTGAAAGAACGCGATGTGGTCTGAATACTCACCCTCCAAAGGGGTAAGCCCGACAACATCGCGATAGAAGACGCGCATGGTCTCCAGATCGCGGCATCGAACTGCCACTTCGCCCAGCGCGCGGATTTGATACCCACGGTTCATTCAGCACCCTCGGGTCGGGGTGCGGTACGTTCACCGCGGTCAAAGGCTTCCCAGCCTTCTCCCTGGAAAACGTCAACGCCCAGTTGCGCCATGACATGAGGAAAATCGACCATCACCCAATTGTCGGTGATCTTGCCGTCTTCGACCTTCCAAAAGTCCATATACCTGATCTCGACGCGCTTTCCGGTTGGTTCGATCCCCATAAAGGCGCCCGAATGCGTGGCCTCCTGCCGACCAAAGGCCGCGGCCCATTCCCCCATGTAAAGTCGCGCTTCATCCACACAGACCTTATCGGAAAAGGCCGCCTGAAAGGGGCGTTGCCAGTTATCCTGAAATTCCTTGAGACCCGTTTTGGTGCCACAACCGGTGTTGCCCATCCAGCGGAAACCTTCAGCGAAAAACTGGCCAATGTCGTCGATGCGGTGATCGTTTAGACCATCAACCATGCCTTCGATCACGCGGCGCGTATCGTCGGTCTTGGACATATCCGTATCACGGCTCAGCACCGCCTGTTCCGGGCGTGATCCCTTCATGCCGCAGCCTCCACTTCGGCGAACAGATCGTAGCCGAGTTGCATGAGCACATGCGGAATATCGAGCATGCACCAGTTTTCGATGATTTTGCCGTTTTCGACACGCCACCAATCACAATCACGCATGAATACGCGCTTGCCCGTCGGAGCGAGGCCAAGGAATGGTTTGGTGTGCACGCCAGTCAGTTGCCGCCAGCCATGAAGGAAGGCATAGGCGCCATCCCCCGCCTTGCAGTTGGATCCAACGTCGGAAAAGCCTGCTTCGCTGCCATCGCCCCAACCATCAAACGTCAGCTCAAACGGGCGCTGGAAGGCGGCAAAGGCGTCTACAGTCGCATATGAGCCGAGCCCGCCCGGACCGTACCAAACCATTCTATCGTGCCAATACGGGCGCCATGCTTCATCGTCCGAGGCCAACCCCATCAACATCGCCTCAACCAAGTCTGCGGTTTCCCGCGATTGGGCAGACTCGGAAGGATCAGACCAGATGCCATCGTGTGTCGCAGGGCCCGGCACCACGCCTTCATAACCTTGACTTGGCGCCAACGGCCAACGGCCCAGCGCGATAATCAATTCAGCCAACCCGAGGTAGACATGGCTTTCCACGATCTTACCGCCTTCCATCCGATGAAATTCGCCGAACCGCAGAAAGGCCAGTTTGTTGCTGGGTGGAATCCCGAACAAAGAACGATGGAAATGGCCGTGAAAATAGCCTGTCGATGTCACCCACTCCGTCCCCAGATATTCACCGCCAAGGACCGTGTAGTTCTGCCGCGTGCACCCAGAAAAGGCATTCATGATCGGTCTGATCACGTCAGCAGTATAGCCATCACCCGCGCGCGCCTCATTGACTGGGTGGCTGGCATTCACTGCTGCATCGGGTGCAAAGATTGCCTGCGCCGCTTCGGTAACGCCGGGCAAGTCACCGTTTGCAAACGCATCCAGAAAACGCAGGTACACCCGCTTGTTCTCCGCGCTTTGCTGTGTAGCGATGCCCATCGGCGGTCGTGGGGCGCGTGTCATCCCTTCACCGCCCCCGCGGTCAGGCCAGACACGATCTGGCGCTGGAAGAACATCACCAGCACGAACAAGGGCGCTGTGGCCGAGACCACGGCGGCCACGGCAAACATCACGTTGCCCTCGGTATAGGTCGTCCCAAGGAAAGCTGCGATCTGTGGCACCATGGTGCGGTTGGATTCAGACAGCAGCATCGCCGTAACCGCAAAGTCATTGTACGCCAGCAGGAAGCTGAACAGACCCGTTGTGATAACCCCAGGCCACATCACTGGGATGATGACATGCCGGAACGCCTGAAACTGTGTGCAGCCATCAACCTTGGCGGACTCGTCCAGTTCCTTGGGGATGTTCTGGAAGAACGAATGCAGCATCCAAAGCGTAAAGGGCTGGTTGATCGCGACGAGCACGATGATCGCAGTCGGTAAGATACCCCAGACGTTCCATTCAAAGAACGGCAGCATATAACCAGCGACCAGAGTGATTGGCGGCATCGCGCGAAAGATCAGCGCGATGATCAGCAACCAGAAGACATACTTGAAGCCCGAACGAGACAACGCGTAACCGCCAAGCGTGCCAATGGTCAGCGATGTGCAAACCACGAAAAAGCAAATGATGAAGGTGTTGATGACGTTACGCCAGAAATGGTTTTCCACCCACGCGCCTTCATAGCCCGCCCCCGTGAAGGGCACGCCATAGGTGTCTTTGGTGTTTGCACCGGTCAGTGCATTGGTCCAATCGGCGATGGAAAAGAAATCCAACTCGACCTTGAAAGACCCCCAGAGCGTCCACAGGAATGGAAAAGCGGCCATGATCAGCCAGATCACGATAAAGGCCGACGTCAAAAGGCGCAGCCCTGCAGGCATGGTTTGTGCTTTGGAAGCCATCAGTGCGCTCTCCCTCTGAAGTCGCGCCATGTGCGCACAAGAACGGGTGACAAGAGGATCGCGACCCCAAGAATCGTCAGCACCGAGGTGGTCGCCGCTGAGGACAACTGCTGTGTCTCGCCGCTCAGGTCATTGAAGATGATCCAGCTTAGGCTGGTGGCATGCGCCTGCGCGTTAAAGCCGACGATCTCTTCGAAGACCCTGAAATTATCCATAAGCTTGATCAGAGTGACAAAGGTCACAAGCGGCATCAGATGCGGCACCACTACAAAGCGCAGTTGCTGAAAGCGGGATGCGCCATCAATTTGGGCCGCTTCGATCTGATCTTTCGGCAATGTTTGGAGACCCGCATAGAATACCACAAAGGCAAAGGGGGCAGAGTGCCAGATCCCGTATATGATGATCGAAATCCACATTAGTGACGTGGACGCCTTGAGCGACAAAGTCGGATCGCCCGAGAGATATATGATCAGGTTCCCGATGATCCCGCGACTGTCGATCATCCAGAACAAGATCAGCGCACCGATGATGGGAGTGACGATCATCGGCAACAGCGAAAAGAAGATCACCAGCCCCTTGAGATGGCGGTGTAGAGAATTCACCGCGAGCGCGATCATCAATCCCAACAGGATCAAGAGCGGCACGGTGACAAATGTGTAAGTGAGCGTAAATCCGATGGCACGATAGAACGGCAGGTTGCCCAATCGGTCAAAGAAGGCGCCCATGCTATCTGATCCACGCCATGCCTCGCCAACTTCGGCGATCGCCAGATGGCCCCGGTCGAAATAGATATCCAGACCAACGAAACGGCCCAGTGGTTCCGCCTCTCGCAGCGCGCGGGTGGCGTCCTGATTGATCACCGTTTCCTCTTTGCAGCCAAATGGTCCACAGTTCTCAACCGTCTCGAAAACCGCCTCGTGCGGGGCAAAGACGGACTGCATCACAACCGACACAATCGGGGCTGCGATAAACAGCAGCATCGCCAGACCGGTGGGCAGAAAGAACCAAAAGAAGGTGCGATGTTTCATGGCGCTCGTCGTTCAGATCAGTGCGTTTATGAAAGGCCGAGGGCGAAGGCGGGCGACCCGCCTTCGCCAAAGGTTTTACTGAAGGAAGCCGTTTTCCTTGGCAGCGGCGGTGTAGGCCGCTTCAACATCGGCCAGCGCTTGCTCAGCGCTTTCCTTGCCCTGCATGAAGTCCGCCAGTTCATTACCCAGCGCAGTGTGCATCAGGCCCATGTAAGGCAGCATTGGGTAGGGGATCGTGCCCGCATTCGCAGCTGCGAAAACACCAACGGCGGCTTCGGTCGGCTCATAGCCGGGGATCAGCCAGACCGCCTGCTTGGCAACATCAGCATCGGACAGGATTTCCGGGCGAATACCATTCATCATCGCGATAAAAGTGGCTTCTGCCTCTTCGTCGCTGATGTTCTTGGCAACGGTCCAGCCGTCCCACCACAATGTGGACGCAGGGACATCACCGCCACCAACCGTCATCGGACCGGCGATCGCGAAACCATCGACAACTTCCTGCGGAACGCCTTCGGCATCGGTCATGGTTGCAGCACGGCTGCCCCACATGTTCATGATCGCCACGTTGCCCGCACGGAACTCGGCATTGGTCGCGTTCGAGTCATGTGTCAGGAAGTCGGGGTTCATGTATTCCGACAACGCTTTCATCATTTCCAGCGCTTTGACACCCGCTTCGGAGTTCACGTTTGGCTCGGCTGTGCCGGATTTGAAGTGCTCGCCACCCATGCCCAGGAACATGTTGTTGAATTCTTGTGCGAGGTTCCAGCCAGCGGCATAGGCGCCACCGATCGGGTTTTCCATCATGCCCTTTTCACGGATCATTTTGGCTGCAGCCAGCATTTCTTCGTAGGTCTTGGGCGGCTCAACACCGATCTCTTCCAGAACGTCAGCACGGTACACGAGGTGCTGTGCGTTCGCCATGAACGCGACCGCCATTGTCTTGCCGCCGATGGTGATCAGCTGGTTTTTCGCCAGACCCTCACCGTGCTTGGCAAGAAGGTCATCGAGCGGACGAATGACATCTTCGTTCATCAGAGCCACGATAGACGAGTTCGCGACAATCGCGGATGTGTACTCGGCCGGGTTACCCTGCATGCCGGGCAGGTTGATCTTCTGATGATCCGCTGTGAGGTTGGTGGCAACCTCGGCGCCGGTGCAGCCTTTGGCTTCGGCACCAACTGTTTGGATCGCCGGGAATTCATTGCCAACGATGCTGACGCGTGCGCCAATTTCGCAGGCCATGGCCGTGGATGTGGTCAAAACGGCCATTGCGCCGGCCGCGGCGAGAGTTCTCAGAAACATTTATTCCTCCCTGTTTCTGTTGTCCGGATGCGCCTTGCAATCACGCATCCATTGATTGTCCGGCCTTGATTGGCCGAATATGAAAGACGGCTAGCCGTCCAGACGCGCCCCGGTTTCCGCATCGAACAGATGGCAGATTTCCTGGGGAATTCGGATTGAGATCGGATCGCCGATTTCGGCGCGGAAGGTTTTGTCAGACCGGGCGCTAACCAGTGCACCACCGATCCGGACGCTGACCATTGTCGCGTCGCCAAGCAGTTCCAGTGTGTAGATGGGCGCTGTGATCTGACCGCCCTCTTGCGACACCTCAGCGTCTTCGGCACGAAAGCCCAGCGTGATCGGTCCATCTTTGACGTTCAGACCTTCGACCGAAACGCTGTCGGCGGTAAACGTACCGCCCTGCACAACGCCGTCGATGAGGTTCATCGCGGGATTGCCGATAAAGCTGGCCACAAACGTATTGGCGGGCTTGTCGTAGATCTCTGTCGGACTGCCCACCTGCTGAACGACGCCCTTTTCCATGACCACAACCCGGTCTGCGAGTGTCATGGCTTCGATCTGATCGTGCGTCACATAGATCGTCGTCACAGACAGCTCATGGCTGAGGTTCTTGATCTGGGCGCGGGTGGAAACCCTCAGCTTGGCATCAAGGTTTGACAGGGGTTCGTCCATCAAAAAGACGTTGGGCTCACGAACGATCGCTCGTGCGAGCGCCACACGCTGGCGTTGGCCACCAGACAATTCCGCCGGCTTACGGTGCAGAAACTCATCCAGTTCGACCATCGCGCTGGCGCGCATGACCTTTTCCTTGTGACCAGCGGGGTTCTCACCGCGTACACGCAGAGGGAACCGGATGTTCTCATAGACGTTCATGTTCGGGTAGAGCGCATAGCTCTGAAAGACCATCGCCACATCGCGGTCTTTCGGTTCCAGATCATTGACGACTTTCCCGTCGATCAGGATTTCGCCTTTGGACGGGTCTTCAAGGCCAGCGATCATTCGCATGGTCGTTGTCTTGCCGCAGCCCGAAGGCCCAAGCAGAACGAGAAACTCCCGATCGGGGATCGTCAACGTAAAGTCTTCGACACCAACAAAGCTGCCCCAGCGCTTGGAAACATTGCGCAGTTGTATCTCGGCCAAGTCTTCCTCCCAGAATCGCATTTTGCATACGCTTGCAATAACGCTAGACTCGGATGGGTTTCCTTGGCAAGATATTTTTGCAAACGTATGCAAATATTCGATCCCGAGGTTCGTGGATGACAAACTATCAGTCTGAAAAACAAGCGGTTCGCGCCTTTCACAAGGCATTGGATGCGGCGTCTGGCGAGGCCTTGGAAACCGTTGTTCAGCAGCATCTTGCGCCCGGACACCTTTGGCGCGGCTATCACCCATTCGGCGAAATTGCAGATGTTTCGCAGATTGCCACGCGTTTCTGGGCCCCGCTCAAACAGGCGTTGCGACCTATGCAAAGGCGCGAGGACATCTTCTTTGCAGGGTCCAACCACATGGACGATTGCAAAAGCACATGGGTTGTTTCCATGGGTCATCTGATGGGGCTGTTTGATCAGCCCTGGCTCAACATTCAGCCAACCGGCAAAATGGCGCTCCTCAGGTATTGCGCATTTTACAAAGTGCAGGACGGCGTGATTGCCGAAACCTCAATGTACTTCGACATCCCCCATTTGATGGTGCAGGCGGGACAAAACCCATTTGGTCCGCAAACCGCAGCCCACTTGGTGCAACCCGGCCCAATCACCCACGATGGCCTGCTCTACGATGAACAGCCAAAAAACGAAGGCCGAAAGACTCTGGCCGTAATCAACAAGATGATTTCGGACCTGGGCCAATGGCAATCGGGGTTACCTCTCGAAGAAGAACTGGCCCTGACATGGCACGACGACATGATCTGGTGGGGACCCGAAGGGATCGGCGCCAGCTACACGATCGAGCGCTACGCCAAACAACATGCCGGCCCCTTTCGTGCCAGCTTTGCCGACAGATCAGGCACAGGTCATATCGCGCGGCTGGCCGAAGGAAACTATGGTGGGTTCATGGGCTGGCCGAACTTTACAGCACGGCACACCGGCGGCTTCATGGGTATGCCGGCAACGAACGAAGTCGGCGAGTTTCGAGTAATCGACATCTACCGGCGCAGCGGTGACAAGCTGGCTGAAAACTGGATCTTCATAGACCTGCTCCACTTCTGGAAAACGCAAGGCGTCGACATTTTGGAACGCGCGACCAAAATCCGACCGGCGCCCGCCTCCTGAGCAAGTAACTGCAAAACATACATATTTTCTGTAGCTTATCGGCTTGGCTTGGGCGCAACAAGGATCCGGAGCCCCGGACAGGCAAAGGAATTAATGACTCTTAACGGGAATCATCCTACGCTGATTCTAGTTTAAGGGGTCACATGCCTGACGATAATTTAGATACCCTTGAGGGTGTCGATAAGCATTTTGATAAACGCAAAAGCGATGAAGCCCGGGTTTTGGGCTATTTTCAACGCATGAATATGGCTGGCCTGGACTACAAGGGCCAGATCAGCACGGCGTATGCCGAACATGGAACGAGCCTTGCGGTCAATGCGTCTGTGGATTTCAACAAAATCCTCATCCCGTTTTGTCATGTCACCTTCGGTGGCGGCTACAAACACGAACGAACGTCACATGCTCTGCTGGTCATTCAACGCTTTGCTTCGCGGGTTTGGTCAAAAAACGTCGAAATTCCCGCGCCGCCCGCTGGAGCCAAGGCTTATCCACTCTTGTACGGTGGCAGCACGACGTCAGCGCTCACAGCCATTTCTGAACTGAGCCCACCAACCTGGACCACGAAAAAACCTTTGATGTTCGCGCAACTCGAAGGAAAAACGCGGCGACACAATCTGAATGTTGCGGCGAAAGCTTACGTTGGCCTGACGAAAAATTTTGATGATGACGAAACAGGCCTATCGATCGGCGTGGGCGGCGAAGGCGAAGCTGATTGGGAAACGACAAAACTCTACGACCCAAACGTTCGGCACTTCGGGCCCAGCGCCTATGACAGTAAGCTGGCGGGTTATGTCGACGACATCATCGCACGCGATCTGAAACAACGCGTGGCTATTTGGATTTTGTCCATCGTGGGTACCCCCGAGACCTTCAAATTTCTCGATATTCCCGGGACGCTTGCTGACAAGGTCGCTGAATATGAAACCTTCGCTGGGCTTGCCATGGGCAAACTCGAAGGGTTGGGCAAAGCCAAAGTCATCGAACTGGCGAAAGCCAACATAAAGGCCATTGAAGAAAGCGGTCAGGGAGACCGATTGCCCGAATGGCTGCCCAGCGGTGCGGCGGCTTCCCTGGCGCAGAAAATGTCGCGAATTACCAAGGATATGATCAGCGACTACAAATCGAAAAAGCACCTGAAAAAGTCAGGTCTAAGCGTCGACGACATGGAAACCCGTGTCAAAGATGTGGCCGCGATCCTCGACAACGACTTGGCCTTTTGGACTCGCAATGGCTCGCTCGCCATGGATCAAAGAGAAGCAAAATTCTCAGATGAGTTCATAAAAAACAAGCTGGAACTACTGAAGTTCCAGAAAGCACAATCTGCAACCCTGCTCAAGACGATCGCCCGTGCCAAACAGTACGGAATCGGAAATCAGCAACAGGACGTTCCTCCGACCAATGCGCCTTGGCCGCATCCCCTTTGTCATCTGTCTCTGCACGCCAATCAGCGCTGGGGTAAGGTGTCAGGCGGCGGCAACATGACTTTGCCATTCAGCCTCGCCGGCGCGCGTGCCGCAATTATGAAACGGTGGGGGTCGCGCTTCATTGCCTTCCGCTATCAATCCTTCGCCCAAGGGCGAAGCGGCGGGAAACGGACGACTATGGTGACCACACAGGACGCCACGATCCGGTACAATCTGACGGTTTTTGAGGCCAAAGCATCAGCCGAACTAGCCCGAGGTTGGAAGGAAGGCGAAAAGAGCCACACGTCACGCCAATGGGCCACTATGACCTATCAGGTTGATACAGCTGTATGGCAGCTTGGTTCCCCGAGTGATAGCAGCATTGCCGCGTTGCCCAACGGAAGTGGGCAGTGCTTTGGGCTTTCTGTTCTGGCTGGCAGATTTGAGGAATACGCCCAAGCCTGCAAGGCCGCGCTTGGCCCGCTGACCTTGCGACCACAGCTCTCGGAAGACTCGATCAAGTTGGAAGAAGCGATGATGAAGATCCTGCGCGTGACCGAAACGGAATTGCGCGGCTTTATGGCATCCGCTGCGGGGTTGGTCGGTGAAGATCCCAACGCCGACATCGGCGCGATCGATGATCCAACCGGTCGCCGCGAACGGGTCAAGTCTGGTGGGCTGACCGCGAAAAAATCAATCATCATTGAATCAAACTTTGCTCTGACGCGTGTTTCTCACTGCAGACTGATCAACGGCCAAGTCGAAGAATTAAGCGGGGGCGAACACGGCTCAGGCATTCCTGAGTTGAACAAGCACCGGAACGTACGGACAAACGATGTCATGGGCAATCGCGGCACGATGCGGCTAAGCGCGATCCGGCTGCGCCATCGCATCGCGGCCAAGGATGACAACGGTCATGACAAAATATCGCTCGGCGTTTCCATGTCGCCCGCCACACAGATTGCCGGCTCAGACCCTTTCGCAACGCCGAAAGAAGTTAAGGAAAAAATGAGTTTCTGGGAAAAGCTAATCGGGTTTGACCCAAGCCAGTCAAAGTTCCAAAAGCTGCGTGCACTAATGCCAAGCTTGGGTTTCAAATATCGGCGGATGTCCCAAATTGGGACCGAAGGTCTTTTCGATCTGCACGTAAAGCACTTCCCTGAGCCATTCAGTAAATCAATCAAAAATCCGGAACGCCGCAAGCAAATCGAATTGCTCAACCTCAAAGAAATGGCCGAAATTTCCGTGTCCCCAGCCATGCTGTTTTCGCAATGAGTACAGGGATGGTTTTCGCTGAAATTCGCGACTTGCTTCTTGACCATCTGCCGCGTGTCATTGCCGATGGGCCCATTTCCGTGACGCCCAACAGCCTCAGGATCGACGAACGCGGTGTGAGCGTCGGCGATGTGTCTGACATGCTGGCTGATCTGACAGGCCACCGGTCATTTGTGCCTGACGGTTTTCCTTTGCGCGATGTCACGCTGCGCGATCTCGTTCTTGAACGCACTCCGGATGACGATGATGCGTTTTCGCTGAGTTTCGTGATCGACTGGGCCGCAACTGAGATCACGGTTGCGGACGGACTATCGCTGCACACGGCGTCGTCCAATCCGCTACGCGCGGTATCGGCTGAATTCGAATGGACAGGCGGACGGCTGTTTGCGGATCTGGACGTCGTTCTGCAAATCGAAGACATGGTGCTCGACGCGCGGTTGGAGCTGCCCAGCCAGATCGTCACGCTTGATCTATCGCCCGCCGAGGCAGACAAAGCCGCGCCCTATTTGGCCAACAAGGGATTGGTCAACGAAGGCGGTAGTCACACTCTCGAACGGTTCTTTGTCTCGGGGTCTATCCCCTATCGTCATTTCACGATGCGGATCGAACTCAGGGACCTGTTCGAGATCGGGCCGGTGCGCCTGCGCAATGCAGATGCAGAACTGGTTCTGGGGCGGTCCACTTCCGATATCCAATTCGGGGCCCACGCCGTTCTGGATGTTGATTTGTCTGATACGACAACATTGACGGTAGAGGCGGAGGGCTTTGTCGATTCACACGGCTGGCGCGTGTCCGGTGCGCTTGATCTGAGTGGTCGGGGCCACTCGATTGGCGATCTACTGGCGAAAGCCACACCAAACGGGCAGACCGCTCCGGCGCTTCCTTCCATTATCGCGGATGTGTCTCTTTCCCATCTCGGGATCGAGATCGACACATTTGCCGATCAGTTCGTGTTCGAATGCGCCCTCGACTGGCAAGGGGATGATGCAGATCTGGCCATTCGCATCGAAAAGAGTTCGGACGCGCTGCAGGTATCCGGCACTCTCACTCTCGGCAATGTCGTATTCCGCATGATCTTTGATAAGGCTGCGAATGCTGTGCTGGTCGCCAGCTATGATGCTGCGGGTTCCAAGGGACTGACGCTGGACGAAATGCTGGCCGCTGCCGGCGTTGATACGGCCGCAGCCTTTGGGCCGGGTGGCAGTGGCATTTCGCTGGATGCCAAAGCGGTTGGCGTGGCCTTTCAAGGCAAGGACAAAATCCTGCTGGCGGCTGATGTCGAAGCAGGCGTTGATTTGTCAAAACTGGGTGAACTGCCTGTATTGGGCCCTTTGTTGCCCGACGCCGGAAAAATCGGCGTCACCTTGCAGCCCTACTACAAGTCCAAGCAATTCGACGCGGACGAAACGGCCAAAGACCTTTTGCCTGATGCTCTGGGTTTGGGCGAAGGCACGCTCTCACCCGGCTTTAACCTGTCAGCCAAACTGGATTTAGGCACGAGCGCCATGCCGCTGCCAGACGTAGAGCTGTCCAGTCCACAAGAGATTGCACCACCAAAAGACACGTCCAACACCGCAACGAGCGCGCAGCCCCCACATGCGGGGCTGGATTGGATTGACGTCAATCATTCAATGGGACCGGTCAAGATTGAACGTGTCGGCTGGGCCCTGAGCGATGACAAGGACAGCATAGACATCGCATTTGACGGCGATCTTTCAGTCGCGGGACTGACGCTGTCCCTGATCGGGCTGGGCGCCAAATATACATTCTCCAACCAAAGTGTTGTGCCCCACCTTCAGGGGCTTGGTCTCGATTTCCGCAAAGGCCCTCTTTCGATTGGCGGCGGCTTTCTGAACAACGACGGCGATTTTGCGGGCAAAGTCCTGATCGGCACCAAACAATTCTCTCTGTCTGCGCTCGGCGCGTTCACGATGCTCGAAGGCACGCCATCCATGTTCGTCTTCGGTGTCCTTGGGATGCCACTGGGCGGTCCTGTTTTCTTCTTTGTTGAAGGTTTGGCCGCGGGCTTTGGTGTACATCGCAGGATCAAAGCGCCAAAAATCTCGGAGGTTCGCAAGTTCCCGTTGATTGCGGCGGCCAATGAAACGGCTGTCGGCAGCAAACCCGATCCTGATCCCACGGCGCAGCTGCGATCCCTGAGCGCGTACATTGAACCAGAATTGGGTCAGTACTTTTTTGCCGCCGGGATCAAATTCAACTCGTTCCGACTACTGCACGGGACACTGGTTGCCATCGCGAGCTTTGGCCGCGACTTCGAAATTGACGTGGTTGGCACCGCAAACTTCACAACACCGCCAGACCTGCCGAAAAACGTGCCGGCATTGGCACGAGTCGAGCTGGATCTGGTTGCGCGCATCGCGCCGGACGAAGGCATCATTGCGGTCGAAGCCCAACTTAACCCCAAATCCTATGTCTACAGCCCCCTGTGCCATCTGTCGGGCGGCTTTGCCTACAAGGCCTGGTTCAAGGGTGATCATGCCGGGGACTTCGTTCTTTCGGTCGGTGGCTACGCCCCTCAGTTCAAAAAGCCAGCGCACTACCCGGACGTTCCACGGGTCGCCCTGAAATACCAGATCGCCGACGGCGTCTATATCAAGGGTGACGGATATTTTGCGATGACCCCGTCTGCGATGATGGCGGGTGGCGGGCTACATGCGAATGTGGAAATTGACAGCCTGCATGCCTGGGCTGACTTTACGATCGACATGATCGTTCGGTGGGAACCGTTCCACTATGACGCTTGGATGCACATCGGAATTGGCGCGAAATGGAAATGCTTCCACACCACCGCCTCGGCCGACCTGCATATCTGGGGCCCCAAATTCAGTGGCTCAGCCCATGTGGAATGGTCGGTATTTTCCTTTGATGTCGAATTTGGTCCAAGACAGGCGCACCTGCCTTTGCCCATCTCGTTCGACCGTTTCAAAACGGCTTTCCTCGGCTGGGACAAAACGCAGGAATCGCTGGACGCAACCTTGGGTCTGGTGATCGCAGACGGAACAATCGGACACATCGACGACGTCGCGGTTGTTGCCGGTTCCAAACTCAAGATCACCACCTCCAGCAAAGTACCTTTGACCAAAGCAACGCTGGGCGACAAAGGAGCTGGAGTCAGGGCGCCTCAAAACCTCGGTATTGCGCCGACAGGCGGCGGGGCGCTCGGTTCAGCCGTGCATGAGATTACGATAACCCGAGACGGAGATCCCGCCGCGGCAAAGCTCTTCAAGATCGACAAAACACCGCTGACCAGCGGGGTGCCCGCCGCTCTTTGGGGAACGTCATTCGATGCCAAGGAAAACGCCCCGCCCATACAAGCAGCGACCGGCATCACGCTGAGCCCTGACGTTCATTTCCATGAAGGAAAGTCCAAAGAAGTCTCGGCTGAAGACTTCTGGTTGGCCACGCCCCATCCGGTTGTGCAAGCGCCTGCAGCGCGCCGTATGATGGCGGCTCCTTCATCCACGGCGACGCGTCCAACTGCCGACGAAACGTTCAAACTGATTTTGGTGAAGCACGGCGACAAAAAAATCGACGTGATCAAAGAGATCAGAGGCATGACCGGCCTCGGCCTTAAGCAAGCCAAAAATTTGACCGAAAGTGGCGGTGAGATCCTTGATGAACTGACCGCGGCAGACGCCAAGAAATTCGCCGCAAAACTCGAACGCATAGGTGCGGCGGTCCGCCTGGAAGGCACGTCATCAGGTGCGCCCCTGATTGTTCAGGCCGGGAATCCCGGTCAATTCAACGCCGTTCTGGTTAGTACTGACAACAAAATTGCAACGATCAAGTTGGTGCGCGAGATTACCGGGTTTGGCCTTAAAGAGGCAAAGGACATGGTTGAGGGTAACACCTTTTCATTGCCCGACCTGCCAGCCAGTGACGCGCTTGATGTCCAGAAAAGGTTCGATGAGGTGGGCGCAATAATCGACCTTATCCCGCAAAAACCCAAGGCCACGCCCTCTATACCATTGCCTGACAAAATTCCTCTTTCTGATCTGAAATCCCTGAACCTGGATGTGGAAGACATCGTTATCGCGCCACTTCGAAACACGCGTCAGACCATAGCCCTCAAACCGGGAGGGTTTGCGAATGCCTGAAGTAGAACTGGGCCCAAAGCTGGATCGCACTGACAAGGTCCGCTTTGTTGATGCGCACAGGCCTGCCCTGCCTGATGGCGATTATACCGTCACACTGAACCATCGTCTGGAAGATCACGAATTTTCAGCAAAGCAGGAATTGAATTTCGTTGTCACCGGTCCTCGATTTGCGCTGCCCAACACCGAAATCGCGTCGACCTTTCCGCCAAAGAATGCCAGCGGTGCTTTTGAGGCCGTGCTGCCGCATGTGATCCTCGAACGGGCCAGTTTGCCTTGGGAACGGACGGCCCTGCCCCATGCAAGCGGCGTTGATCCGGAAGACCGTTTGCCTTGGCTCGCGCTGCTCGTCTTTACCGATGACGAAATCGACAAACGTACAAAGATCCTGCCGGCCAACGACCTGTTGGGCGGGGCAAGGCACGCCGGTTGGACAGCATTGCCAAATGAAACGGCGGACGATCCGGAACAGCAAGTCCTTGTTCTGGACCTGCCCAGCAGGCTCGCCCAATCCGTTATGCCGACCGCAGCAGAACTATCCCTGCTGACCAGCGTCCGAGTGGTAAATGGCGATGAAAGCAAGGCTGTCATTGTCGGCAACCGCCTATGCAAACCCGGCGCCCGCCACATCGCGCATCTTGTATCGCTCGAAGGGCAATACCGAAAGAAGGGTGCCCCGACCGGAAACGTCGCGCATGATTTTGAGCATTGGGCACACGGGTCTTCGCATAGCGTCAGGCTGATTAGTCTGGCGCAGTGGACCTTTCACTGCTCTGAGAGTGTCGGCGACTTTCATCAGATCCTGTCCAATGTAACACCAAGCCAGCTTGCTCTTCCTGACAAAGACCTGGGGGCGGCACAAAACGCTGTTTCGGCGGGCGCCATTCCCCTTCGCCATCTCAGGGACACCGGCGACATGACCGCCAGCTGGTATCACGGCCCCCTTGCCATCGCACATCATGACGTCGACCTGGGTTTGCCAGCGCGGCATGCTTGGGACTTATTGAAGACCGACAGCGAAACCGGATTGGTCGACATATCCTATGCGGCCGCTTGGCAATTGGGGCGGCTGCTGGCCCTCAAGGATCCCAAGGTAGGGCCGGTTTTGTATCAGTGGAAACGGCGCGTTCAGCATGCGGCACGGATTGACACCGTGAAGGACGACAACCCGGGCGTCGAACTATCCGCCCCTGAAGTACCTGAATTTCCGCTTACTCAATGGTTTGAAAACGCGCTTGGGAAACTGGCCTCTGTTCCCTTTGACTATCTGGTCCCCGACCCATCAATCCTTGAGCCTGAAACAATCGCTTTCTTCACTTTGGACAAGGCATGGATGCGCGCGCTGGCGGACGGTGCGTTCAGCATTGGGCGAACCGGTCAAAAGCAGCAAGTTCTGGATGCGTTGCACAGGGCAAGGATACCAGACAGCGCGCAATCCGTCCCCACGCGGTCAGGGTTTCTGCTACGATCCCGCGCGGTTGACGGCTGGCCTGATCTGATCGTCGATGGTCTTGATGAAAGCGGCAAGGAACTGGGTGCTCCGATCCGGTTCGAGCGATTGGGCAACGGCGTTTTGCTGGTTCTGTTTGAGGGCAAGATCGCGGATGCCGTGATCCACCTGCATCCGCAGGCAATGCACTTTGGTTTCGATGGGACCCGTGCCAGTGGATTGACCAAACCACGCGCGAATGGATCCGGCTCCCCGGTTGGGTTGAAGCTTCGGCACAATTCCAGAACGCTGGATATATTGGATCGTTTGGGCAGTGGGTTGGCAGCCGACATCGGGGCCACTACGGCCCACAGTTTTGCGCTTGCCATGATCGAAGCCGTTCCACGTATTCGTTTTCATACGGAGCTGCCTGATGTCTGAACTGCTGGTCCCGACACGGGCAGACGCGTTGTACGTCGACAAACCGCAGGTGGTCACTGGCCCGATGGCCGACCATGAAATTCTGCCGTGGTTTGACGGTCATCGCGACCACTACAGCAACGTTCCCTTTCTATCGGGTGCAATTAACGCGGCTCCATTTGCCGACCACAGCTATTGGCTGGAACCCGGTGTGCACCTGCACTGGACACTACCAGACGGTCTGACACGGGGCTCAACACATCGGTCTGCCGAACGTCCTGTTGCTGTCGACAATCTGTGGTTCGCTCCGGCGCCAAACAGATGGCTGATCTGGCGTCGCGCAGATCAAACGACCAAAACGCCCAGCCGGGTGTGGCTGGTCGAAAGCGACTACGTGCATACAGACATCGACCCCGATACAGGCAAACCCCGGCCCATGGTGGATCGGCCCAATCAAAGGGCAATTGCATACCCCTACGCGCTCGGAAAACATGGGCAGGCCCCCTATCTGTATCTGGGCCGCCAGATTGAGCTGAACCCCAAAACCTTGCTTCCTGAGGACAGCAATACTCCGATCGGTACGGCTGCAAACGCGCTCTCTCATTACACAGCGCCGCTGACGGCGCTGGGTCATGGTGATCCAAGCTTTGCAGCGCACTATCCAACATGTCGATCTGTCTTTGGTCTGTATGACGACCAACCAGCCAAGAACGAAGACGGTTCAGTTCAGTCGTGCTTTTATGACGTTTTCGGCTGGTACAGCGATCTTGAACTCGATCCACTTGCCGCGATGGTCGCCGCTGTCGAAGCGGACCCCGAAGAAGCGCGCGCCTTGATCCTTAGAAGCGACGACGCGTGGGCGCAGGATTTTTTGCGTGAACAGCCTGATACTTTGCGGGCGATTGATTGGCTTGCCGCAAAGGACCGAGCACTGAAACGTCGGTTTGGTTGGGAAACCTTTCTGACTGAAGACCCAGTTTTTCCAGATTCAATCCTGTGCCATGCGCGCACAAATCTGATCTCGTGGGACAACGAGGAGGAAGAAGACGATTCTCCGGGCCACGTCGCCATCGGTGCCAGCCCAGCCGAGGCGTGCGCAGCGTATTTGATGCGCGGCAAGAAAGATCACGCGGTGAGCGCGGACTTTCAGGATCAGCTTGTTCAGTCCCTCGCGGCAACGGATCTGTCGTCGCATGGTTTGGATCTGAGCGCCAAACTGGCCGAGGCCCGTCACAACGAACAGTTTCACGCCATGCCCGGGCATGCGGTCTGGGTCCTGCGCCCACGTGAGGGCGGCGCCGAGACCGCGGCAGGCGTCACGCTTCCCGATGACATCGCACATGAACTAAACCTGCTGAACACGATGCAGCGTCGCTATGACAAGGCCGTCGACCAGATCGATGGCCTGCGGCAAGAACTGTATAGCGATTGGGTCCACTACATGCGGGCCGCTTATCCAGAAGGCGACACAGACCCGTTCCGGGTAGATCTGGATCAGCTCAGATATACAATCGAACGCACACGGCTTGAACCGCTTGAACAACATCAGCGCAGAACGGGGCATCTTTACTTTGGTGAGGATGATCACGGCAATCAGGTCGTCGTGGATCGCCATGCCTTGCCCGGTCCAATTCTGGGACAGGACGATGGATCTCCCTTTGCGATGCGCCTGCCGCCCGGAGAATTCGCAACAGGCCTGAACATCCGCGCCGACATGGTATTGCACGGTTTGCAATTGGTTTCAGACAGCGGTGCGTATGGGCCAATGGGCGATGTTGGCAAACTGACGCGAATAAAGCTGCGCCACGGCGAACGCATTGTGGCCATTCAGGGTTTGACCGGTAGGGCACAAGGCCAACATGTTTTTGCTCAGGTCATGGTTGAGACCAGCCACGCCCGCCGTCTTGGCCCCTTTGGACAAGCCGAAACGGGTTTGGAGCCCTTCCGTTTCGAGATGCCCCCGGATATGCGGATTGTGGGTTTGCGTGGGCATAGCACTGGGCAAATCGCGCAGCTTGGGCTGCTCTATGCCAATCCGCACGCACGGGAACACGAGCCCGAATTTGGAAGGATCACGCTGGCACGACAGGTTGTTGGGCAACACGCCACCGTCCTGCAAACCCTGGCTAAGCACGGCAGTGTTGATCTGGTCCTTGGACGAACGCCCGGGCAGCGGTATTTCCGCCCCAACGATCCCATCATCGCACTCGGCGGCAAGTCAGCCCGCGCGACCAAACGGCATGGACATGATGGCCTGACGGAAGAAGACGGGCTCAGCTCAAAAGATCGCAAATCCAGCAGACCATTCTTGCAAACAGCGACCCTCGATCTGCGAGGTGGCTGGACCAATAACAGCGCAAAATTTGCCCGGAATTACCGAGTCCCCAAGGGCGTTGGGACAATGCAGTTTTTCAGCTTTGGTACCATGCCCTGGTTGACCCTATCCCGTCCGGCTGACTGGCATCCGCTTTTGCTGGAATGGCAGGCCGAGCTTCAACCTCTGCAAGGAGATCAGAACCGCACCGCCAACAAAGCCGGAAACCAAATTGCGAGCGATTTTTTGGAAAGCCGCCACAGGCTGTCCGACACTCGTCCTGAAATCGTGCGCCGCAAACGAGAGCTGGCACCGACCTATGAATACCTCAGTGGTCGGTCCATTTTAAACCCGTCGGTCACACGGTTAATGGCAGAACGCATCAAAGCACTGCCCGCTTCGGTCAAGTCCGGTGTTGCGCAACACTCTGACCAAGACATGCCGATGATCCTGCCGCTGGGCGGCTTTCACGACCAACTCCTGATGCGGGACAGTGACTTGCAATTGCCAATCGCTGATCCGGTTGGCCTGCCCGTACAGCGTGAACTGGCCGAGCGTGTCTCGGCTGCGGTTGGTGGATTGCACCCGTTGACGCCGAAACCCCAAAGTCCGTTCCATCCTGTGCGCGCTGGCGACATTCTGGTTCAGCGTCTCCGGGTGATCGACAGCTTTGGTCGCACTCGCGAATGGCGACCCGAGACCCTGTTCAAAACGAAGAGAATGCGCACAGAAGGCAACATCGCCGATCGCGCCGTCATGCCAGCCCGGTTTTCGCAGGCGTCCCGGCTGGAGTTCAGATGGATCTCGGCGGTGGACAACGCGCTGGAAGCAAACGACCACCCCGCAAGCACACCAGTTTGCGGGTGGGTGCTCGCGAATGAACTGGACCGTGAAATCGTAGTCTACGCGAACGACGGGCAGCTTTTGGGCTCGGTCGACACGGATGCCGTCTGGCATGGGGCGCAGGGCGATCCCAGCGCACCGCGCACACCGCGTGAAATAAAAGACAAACATCTGGGCCGTTTCGTTCGATGGCTCACAGAGGCTGACAAAGCCGAGGATCTTGTCGATGCGTTTCTCGACACGATTGAGGTTGCACTGGATCAGATTGATCCAGTGAAGGCGGCCACGCAACAGGCGCGTGCCATGTTGATTTCACGGCCGCTTGCTTTGGTGCGCGCGCAGATTGATCTCAACGCACGGCATCACGTTGCGCAGAATCAATCATGGCGAGCCTTGCGAAAGCGAATGAACGACGGTTCCGAGGATACGCATTCGGTCGAGCGGCTTCAGGTCGGCGTTCGCCTTGGCGAGAGCAATCAACTCAATGACGGGCTTTGCGGCTATTGGCTCGACGGACAGGACGGGCTGGCGGAGCAAACACTTTTCACGCCCATGGCATTTTCCAAGATCGAGCATCCCTCAATCAAAAATCTGAATGGAAAAGAACTGGGGGCGTTCCCCGTGAAAGTCAGTTTCGGTGGCGCGCCCGTGCAGGTCACAATGCTGATGGACCCGCTGAGTGTTGTTCACGCGACAACGGGAATCCTACCCACCAAATCGATCGGATTGCCGGCTGATCAGCTCAAAGACCAGATGGATGCCTTGCGCGTCACGTTCTCCACGGCGCCGATCCTAACACCAACTGAACGTATGGAAGTCCCGCTTCCCGCAGAGGCCGGGTACGCGTGGTCGTGGCTTGAAAAGCAGGGCGCGGATTGGCGCGAAACTCCGCACCATCCAACATTGCGCTACGACGAATTCGTTGAGGGGTTTGGACAGGAAGGTCCAGCACTGTGGCATCGGTTGATCATGTTGGGCAGGATCGCGGTCAGCGATCACGGGCAATCCGCTGAGTTACGGTCTGTGGATCCCGAAGCAGATCCGACCCGTTTCGACGATCTTGGGCTTACGCCCGAAGGTGTTGAACGCGGACTTCATCAACTCGCACATGGGATTGGCGAAGCCCATCATGAAGCCAGACTGAACAAGCGGGTCGAGGCCCGCGATGGCTGGCTGCAGTTAAGGCCTGTTCCGCAACCGACCACTGACGAGAAATCGGAGAGCTAGATGACCGTAATCAGTCCTCGTCACGCGACCCGTAACAATCCCGAAGCTGCCGGATTGGAGGCCGATATCCGGCATGCCGACGGCTGGCCGGCCCTTAGCATTACGGGCTCGCCCCAACTGGTCGAGATCGTTTTGACAAACCGGACGCCCTACCCGGTTTTCAGTGATGTCGCGCGAATATCGCTCGTCGTGCGCCCCGGTGTTCTGACCGAAGTCGAAGAGATTGCCCTTGCTCCGCAAAGCGAAGCCAATTGGTCTATGGCCATGAGTAAACTGGACAGCGAAGATCATGACATTCGACTGACCTTTGACAGCGCCCATCGGGGCTCATTTGCGCCGGGCGAGGCGCGTGTAATCAGATTAACAGGTGTCAGCGCCGCTGCAGAGGGCGGTTCGCGGGCCACACGCGTTGAGTTGAGCTTTGATCGGTTTTTCCACGCAGAAGGCCCAGAGATCAGCGGATCACATCTGTTGCATCTGCCCATTCTCAGACGCCATGGCCCCGATCCCCTGCCGATGACCGAAATCCGCGGAGGATCAGCCGCCCGCTCAGGCCCGCTGGTGGCTGGCTTTGTTGGTGGAAACGCGGCTTTGAATGACGGTAAGTCGCCGAACCCGCTGCATTTGCGAGTTATGAACGTCTCGGGCAAACCTCTGCGGCTAAATTCGCACGGCGATGAGGCGACTCGGCTTCACCTTGGATGGGAGATCGGACGTCCAGATGGGCAGTGGGGACTGCTGTCGTCCAACGGAGATCATTTGACGCTGTCACTGTCGTCACCCCAAGAAAAGGAGTCTGACGATCCGGAAGTACAAGAGCTGGCTCGTATGGCGGATAAGGGATGGCAAATCGACGGTCATACTCTGCGATGTACCTCTGGTTCTGCGCTTGGGGATGGGGACTACATTGATCTTTTTCTTGTCGTTCATAGTCAGGCCGAAACGGGTCAGGCGCAGTTGCGTCTGAGTTATGAGAACCTGCCGGATTTCGACGACGGCGACCTTGTCGTTCTTGTGGATCTTGGCCCTATTTCCGCGACTGGCGAAGCGTTGGCTCTGTCGAAACCGCTCAATCTCTTCGGATCGGGCGGTAAGATTGAATTTCATGCGGCTGAAAGTTTTGCAGGCACACGTGGTGAGGATGAGAATTCAACCGTCGACGCCACCGTGGAGGTCAACCGCACCAGAGAAGGGCTTGGCCAGCTGCGGATCGACGCCCCGCATGGTTTGGACGTGCCGGGAAAGCTTGTTCACCCCTACAATTTGTCCAGACAGAGCCAAACCTTTCGGGTGGGCGGTGCTTTGAACCGGTACTATCCCGTTCTTTTCCGGGACCTGGATTGGGAAAACGGAGAATTCCAACTCGAGATATTCCGAAGCCGGACGCACACGGACAAGCAATGGCAAGGTAGCATGATGGCGCAAATCAAAGCGCATAGCAGCAACTGGGGTCATGGCTCGAATTATCGGTCAATCACAGTGAGGCAATCGGGGTCACCATCGGGTGGGCGCACCAAAAGCAATGTGAAATACCGTGTCTTTCTGGGAGGGTTCACCAATCACGAAAGAAACGCAGCCTTGATCGTCTGGCTTGCTGGCAACTCAAGCTACGGCTGGCAATCCAATCACAAAGCGGTTTTGGATAATCTGGATAGCCTCGAGAATCCGGGTGAGGTTGCATATCCAGCGAGCGGGAACGCGCAGAAGACATACACCGTAAAAACAGCGCCCGATTCCGGCTTTAATGCGCCATACGTCTCGATCGAAAAAAGTTTCGGGATCGACACGCATCCTGTGCCAAGAGGGGCGATCATGATGTGGCACGGGAAAACTGACGATATACCGCTCGGCTGGGCACTATGCGATGGCAAGGACGGACGGCCTGATATGATAGACAGATTTGTCGTCGGTGCCGCACCTGAGAACTCTGGCAAGAAGGGCGAGGCGGACAGCCACACCCATCAGATTTTCACGAACGGGAAATGGTACAGCACAACAATTGACGGTGCTCACTCGCATAGATTTCCCACAAGTTGGTACAAACGTGTCAAGGATTCCGGGGTTGGTGCCAGTCACAGTGTCTTGGACACAGGCGGCAATGATCCCGACGATCAAACGACACGATCATCGGGAGACCACAGTCATAAAGTTTACCTGCCGCAACAATCAACCAGCGCATCAAACAAGGCGTCGAATAAAAATCGACCGCGTTGGTTCGCGCTGTGTTTTATCATCAAGCTGTAGCGCCCTATTCCGGGACCGTGACAGCGGCCGTCAATTCCGATGACGCCAAGCAGCGCTTTTTAGCGCTAGATCTTGTATTTTGAGGGAATTTTGACTGGTTGCGGGGGTAGGATTTGAACCTACGACCTTCAGGTTATGAGCCTGACGAGCTACCGGGCTGCTCCACCCCGCGCCAGTACGAGCTAGCTAATGAATTCCCCGGGGATATTCAATGCCCTGCGCCAAGATAATCGACGTTTTTCCAACTTTTCTGCCAAACAATTTGGCAACCCGGGAACGTTTATCTGTTGGAAATCCAAAAACAAAAAAGCCCGCCTAAGGCGGGCATTTCGTATTGATCATCGCAGAGAGATACTTTTGGTTCTTACTAGGTTTGGCGGTGACCTACTCTCCCACACCTTAAGATGCAGTACCATCGGCGCTAAGGCACTTAACGGCCGGGTTCGGAATGGAGCCGGGTGTTTTGCTCTCGCTATGACCACCAAACCAAGAAAGAACCAAAATCCAAGTCACGTACACTTACGGTGTATGCTTTTGTCCAGAATAGCCTGGCTATTACTGGATCAAATCAAGCCTATCGAGCCATTAGTACCGGTCAACTGAACATGTTACCATGCTTACATCTCCGGCCTATCGACGTGGTGGTCTTCCACGGCTCTCAGGGATACCTTGTTTTGAGGGGGGCTTCCCGCTTAGATGCCTTCAGCGGTTATCCTGTCCGATCATAGCTACCCTGCACTGCTGCTGGCGCAACAACAGGTCCACCAGTGGATCGTTCACCCCGGTCCTCTCGTACTAGGGGCAACTCCTCTCAAGTATCCTACACCCACGGCAGATAGGGACCGAACTGTCTCACGACGTTCTAAACCCAGCTCACGTACCTCTTTAAATGGCGAACAGCCATACCCTTGGGACCTGCTCCAGCCCCAGGATGAGATGAGCCGACATCGAGGTGCCAAACACTGCCGTCGATATGGACTCTTGGGCAGTATCAGCCTGTTATCCCCGGCGTACCTTTTATCCGTTGAGCGATGGCCCTCCCACTTGGGACCACCGGATCACTATGGCCGACTTTCGTCTCTGCTCGACTTGTCAGTCTCGCAGTCAGGCTGGCTTCTGCCATTGCACTCAACGAGCGATTTCCGACCGCTCTGAGCCAACCTTCGCGCGCCTCCGTTACGCTTTAGGAGGCGACCGCCCCAGTCAAACTACCCGCCACGCAGGGTCCCGGATCCGGATAACGGACCGCGGTTAGACATCAAGCAGAACAAGGGTGGTATCTCAAGGATGGCTCCCCAGAAACTGGCGTCTCTGGTTCAAAGCCTACCACCTATCCTGCACATGTTGTGCCTGATGCCAGTGCGAAGCTGTAGTGAAGGTGCACGGGGTCTTTCCGTCTAACCGCGGGAAGCCTGCATCTTGACAGGCAATTCAATTTCGCTGAGTCGATGTTGGAGACAGCGGGGAAGTCGTTACGCCATTCGTGCAGGTCGGAACTTACCCGACAAGGAATTTCGCTACCTTAGGACCGTTATAGTTACGGCCGCCGTTTACCTGGGCTTCAATTCAGAGCTTGCACCCCTCCTTTTAACCTTCAGGCACCGGGCAGGCGTCAGACCCTATACGTCGTCTTGCGACTTCGCAGAGCCCTGTGTTTTTAGTAAACAGTCGCCACCCCCTGGTTTGTGCCCCCAGCCCCTAGTTGCCTAGGAACCGGGCCTCCTTCTCGCGAACTTACGGAGGTATTTTGCCGAGTTCCTTCAACATCGTTCTCTCAAGCGCCTTGGTATTCTCTACCAGTCCACCTGTGTCGGTTTAGGGTACGATCTAATGATGGAGCTATTTCCAGGAACCAATTAGCGGCCCACCCAATCCAGTAAGGGTGAACAACCTTCATGATCCGTCACTTCCATCTGGCCCAGGAATATTAACCTGGTTCCCATCGACTACGCCTTTCGGCCTCGCCTTAGGGGTCGGCTTACCCTGTTCAGATTAGCTTTAAACAGGAACCCTTGGACTTTCGGCGACAGTGTCTCTCACACTGTTTGTCGCTACTCATGTCATCATTCTCGCTAGTGATCTCTCCACCGGATCGCTCACGCGCCGGCTTCACAGAAAGCTTCTCTCCTCCAATGCGGCCGAGGCCGCTAAGGAGGAATGAAACTATGTCACACTACGCTCTGCTACCATGCCTTACGGCATCCTAAGCTTCGGCTCATGGCTTGAGCCCCGTTACATCTTCGCCGCAGGACAACTTATTTAGACCAGTGAGCTGTTACGCTATCTTTAAAGGATGGCTGCTTCTAAGCCAACCTCCTGGTTGTTTTGGTCGTCCCACCTGCTTTCCCACTTAGCCATGAATTGGGGGCCTTAGCTGTAGGTCAGGGTTGTTTCCCTCTCCACTACGGACGTTAGCATCCGCAGTGTGTCTGCCATCTAGTACTCCCGGGTATTCGGAGTTTGGTTAGGATCAGTAAGCCTGTGGGGCCCCATTACCCATCCAGTGCTCTACCCCCCGGGGTATTCGGATGACGCTCTACCTAAATAGATTTCGCAGAGAACCAGCTATCTCCGAGTTTGATTGGCCTTTCACCCCTAGGCACAACTCATCCCGACC
>NZ_JAQIOY010000001.1:0-617500 GCF_028023555.1 Thalassococcus lentus | reverse complement strand
GGTTCACATTACTATAAAAGCCGTACTCACGGCCGTTCGCCTTGTTCCAGCTGGTCGGAGGCTCATCGTCAGTCAAGGTGATCCGGACAACGGACTTGATCGATTTGAAACCATACTTCCACGGGACGACCAAACGCAGCGGCGCGCCATTCTGGTTTGGGATCGGTTTGCCGTAGATACCTGTCGCCATCATCGTCAGCGGATGCATGGCTTCGTCGAGGCGCAAACCTTCGACGTAGGGCCAGTCCAGAACCGGGAACCGCGTGCCGGGCATTTCTTCAGGACGCAGTACAGTTTCGAAGGCCACGTATTTTGCGCCGGACTGCACCCCCGCCATGTTCAGCAGATCGGCCAGTTCAAAACCATTCCAAGGCACGACCATCGACCACGCTTCGACACAGCGGAAACGGTAAATCCGCTCTTCGATCGTCATGGCTTCCATGATCTGCGCGAAATCATAATCACCGGGCTTATCGACCAGGCCGTCAATGGTGACCGACCATGGCGTCGTGTTGAGCATATGCGCGTTCTTGGAAGGATCGTCTTTGCCGGTGCCGAACTCATAGTAGTTGCAATAGCTGGTGATCTCATCCCATGCGTTCGGTTCAAGCGCTTCCTGAGCTTGCGCTCGGGGGGCAAGCCCCATCGCAGCGCCCGCAGTCAATCCAGCCAGAATTTGACGGCGGTTCAAAAAGGCCGCCTCCGGTGTTGCATCAGCACGCGTCAGTGTGTTCGTCCAGCGATATGCCATCGGCCTCTCCATTGTTTGCTGCCCAATAGCTAAGGGCGAAACTGTCAGAGACCAAACCACATCGGCTCAACTCCCCGTGGCCTGATTGTAACAAAAGTCGACCACAAAGGCATCTTTGCGGAGCGCAGCCCACTGTCAAAGCATGCTAGGCTTCTGCTTCTGGGAACAACTCGGACATCAAGACACTGCGCCCATCGGGCTGAACCACGCGAACATGCTCGCGTCTCATAAGACGCGGCTCGGCCACACCGACCGAATGCGCAATGGTCTCCACTTCGTGGATCACATCCATCGCATAAGACGCGACGCGCTCCTCCTTGTCCTCAACGACAAGTCCTGCCTGCAGGCGTGCATTATGTGTCGTGATCCCGGTCGGGCAGGTATTTCGGTTGCACTTGAGCGCTTGAATGCACCCAAGCGAGAACATGAACCCCCGCGCCGAGGTCACGAAGTCAGCACCCGATGCAATTGCCCAGGCCACATCACCGGGGTTCACCAGTTTCCCGCTGGCCACCAGCCGGATGCGGTCCTTCAGGCCATGCCGGTTCCGCATCAAGGCAACTTGTGGGAGCGCCTCGCGGATCGACATCCCGACGAGGTCGATCAAAGGCATGGGCGCAGCGCCCGTCCCGCCTTCGCCACCATCTATCGTGATAAAGTCGGGCGCGCTCTCCACACCTCTCTTTATAATGGCGTCAAAAAAACCCTCAAAGCCTTCGACCGCGCCAATAACCGTCTTTATGCCAACGGGTTTGCCGGTCACCTCGCGAACCCGGTGGATCATGTCGAGCAAGTCATCCCAATCGTCGACCTCTGCGTGCCGATTGGGAGAAATGCTGTCCTTTCCTTCGGGGATACCGCGAATACGCGCGATTTCTGCATTAACCTTGCCGCCTGGCAGGATGCCGCCTTTGCCCGGTTTTGCGCCTTGGGCCAGTTTTATTTCGAACATGCGGACGGTTTCGTGCGCAGCCACTTCGCGCAGCTTCTCGTCACTCAGCGATCCGCTTTGATCGCGCACACCATATTTGGCGGTTCCGATCTGAAAGACGATATCGCACCCACCTTCGAGGTGAAAAGGCGACAGACCCCCTTCCCCGGTGTTCAGCCATACCCTGGCTTTCTTGGCACCGCGGCTCAGCGCTCTGACCGCGGGTTTTGAAATGGCTCCGTATGACATGCCGGAAATATTAAAGAAGCTGGGTGCCGCAAAGGGGATACGGGCCCCAGCCCCAATGACCTTGGGCTCAGAGCTCGCGAATTGATCGTCCACCGGCGGGAAAGCTGCGTTCACAAACAATGGCGTGCCGACGACGTTCAGGTTTCGGGTCGATCCGAACGCAACCGTATTGCCGTGACCATGCGCAGCGCGCTCTATCCATTCCCGCTGCGCCCTGTTGAACGGCAGCTCCTCCCGGTCCATTGCAAAGAAGTATTGGCGAAAGAACTCCCCCAACGTTGAAAACAGTTTTCGGAAACGGCCGATCACCGGGTAGTTTCGCCGGATTGCATCAGCCCGCTGGGTGCGGTCCACAACAAACAAGACCAGCGCTGCCAGAACCACCAATCCGATGATCCCGACAAAAACAACGGCCAAGGCCTGCAAGACGTACATGGCGGCGCCCATCGGTTCTCCATTCATATTCGTTGATTTGCATCAATTCGACGCAACGGTTTATCGTTTATCGTGACAACCGATACAAACTTCGGCAACCCAAAGGACATTCACAAATGAAGTATCTCGCGACTGCGCTTGCTTTGCTGGCTGCGCCAGCTTTTGCCGATGGCATCATCACCTATGACACGGACCAGAGTTTTGACGACGTGGTGTTCGGGCTGGAAAGCGCGATCCTTGATGCCGGGCTTGTCATCGACAGCGTATCTCACACCGGCGACATGCTGGAACGAACACGTGCCGATGTTGGCTCAGACAAGGTTCTGTTTGAACACGCTGATGTCTTCAGCTTCTGTTCGGCGGCCATTTCGCGACGGGCGATGGAAGAAGATCCAATGAACATCGTCTTCTGTCCGTATGACATCTTTGTCATGGTACGCCCGGAAAGCCCCGATACAACGACAATCGGTTTTCGCACCTTCCCCGACGGCGCGATGCAAGAAGTGCAGACTTTGCTGGACGACATCGCAAAAGCCGCGATCGGGATCGACTGATACGCCTTCATTGTGTCTCAAAGCGAGACGAATCTTCGGAGCGGCCGGGTCTCTCTAAAAACAATCACCACCGTATCCGACCAACTGATTCAAAGACGGAAACAGAAAAAGTCTAAATTGTGAATATTTGTAGGTTTTTGCCTTATTTCGACCAGATTGTTTGCACAAAGGCGCCCCCATTCCTTACGCTAGGTTAATGGCGTGGGGGCGCCGATAAGAAGCAGGAAATCAAAATGGCTGTCACTTACGGAACTTCTGGCAACGATAGTATCCTTGGTACGGATGTACGGGACGTTATCGCTCTATTGGAAGGCGACGACTATGTAATGGCAGGGAACGGTGCTGACCTCGTTCTCGGTATGTTAGGCGATGATACGTTACTAGGTGGCAACGGCGGCGACGAAATCCTCGGTGGTGAGGGCAATGACTCACTGATCGGGGCGTGCGGGCACGACAGTCTGTACGGAGAAGATGGCAACGACGTTCTGAACGGCGGGAATGCGGACGATCTTCTGGTTGGCGGATTGGGAATGGACACCCTGTTCGGCGGCAACAACAACGATGAACTCTATGGTAATGACTCATCCGATCTGCTGAACGGTGGCAACGGCGACGATGTCCTGAACGGCGGCGCCAACGATGACACGATCATCGGTGGTAAAGACGATGACATGATGACCGGCGAAGACGGTGCCGACACCTTTGTCATCGACGGTTGGAAAACTGGTAACGACACAATCACCGATTTCACCGTCGGCACGGACATTATCGATCTGACGGTTATCGGTGTTTATGACATCGCACAGCTCAACATCGTTGATCTGGCTGGCAGCAGCTTGATCATGCTTGGCAACGGAAACTCGCTATTGCTGGCCGGCGTTGCACCTTCCGAGTTGTCCAACGCAGATTTTGTCCTCGCACCGACACCGGACCCCTTGCTGACCAGCGATGGTGGCGACACCGTGTATGGTACGGACGGAACTGACGTTGTGGACGGGCAATTGGGTTCCGACGTCCTTTACGGTGCCTTGGGCAACGACGTGCTGTCCGGAGGCTCAGGCGAAGACAAGCTCTTTGGGCAAGGCGGCAACGACGTACTGGATGGTGGCTCTGGCCGCGATCGTCTCTATGGCGGCGACGGCAACGACACGATCCTCGGCGCTGCGGACAACGATCTGATCAAAGCAGGCGAAGGTGACGACTCGGCCAACGGCGGCAACAAGAACGACAGGTTGTTCGGCGCCGGTGGCGAAGACACTCTCATCGGTGAAAATGGCAATGACCGGATCTGGGGTGGTGACGACAATGACATCATCGACGGCGGCGCTGGCCGTGACGTGATGTATGGCGATGCTGGGAACGACACCCTGACAGGTGGTTGGGGCAAAGACACCATGACCGGTGGTGCAGGCGAAGACGTATTTATCTTTGAGATGCGCAGCAACGCTGACACGATCACTGATTTCGAAGACGGGACCGACTTGTTGGACTTGCGAGGCTACGCAGCCCAAGGCGTCACCGAATTTGCCGACCTTTCGATTCAGCAGGTGGGCGACGACGTACTGATTACGCTCTACGGCAAAAACTCGATCACGCTGGAAAACACCCTGGTCGCAGACATCGACTCAAGTGATTTCATCTTCTGAGATCATTAGAGACGATGAGCAAAAGCAAAGGGCCCGCCAATTTGGCGGGCCCTTCTCATTAGAGGCTGTGCAAATCAGTGCACCACCGCATCATCCGGCTTGGGCGCGTTGGTTGACCCGACGCGGTCTCCGATGATCAGCCCTTCGCTTCCTGCGCTGACAGTGACGATGTCACCATCTCCAATGTCACCTGCCAGAAGCATTTCAGCCATTGGATCCTGCAAGGCGCGCTGGATCACCCGCTTGAGCGGACGTGCGCCGAACACAGGGTCATACCCCTCATCGGCCAGCCACTTTTTCGCTCCATCATCCAGCTGCAACTGGATTTTACGAGCCGCAAGCCGTTTGAGCAGACGGGCCATCTGGATATCAACGATCCCATCCATGTCTTCCCGCTTG
This sequence comes from Thalassococcus lentus, assembly GCF_028023555.1. Classification (NCBI taxonomy): domain Bacteria; kingdom Pseudomonadati; phylum Pseudomonadota; class Alphaproteobacteria; order Rhodobacterales; family Roseobacteraceae; genus Thalassococcus; species Thalassococcus lentus. The sequence continues at coordinate 612,535 of NZ_JAQIOY010000001.1, read as the reverse complement.
AGGCGGTCGAAAATGATGGTTTCGTCCAGACGGTTCAGGAACTCCGGACGGAAATGCGCACGCACCGCGTCCATCACATCGCGCCGGGCCTGCGCCCCGTCAGCACCTTCTGGGAGTTGAGACAGCGCCTGCGAACCAAGGTTGGAGGTCAGAATAATGAGCGTCTGTTTGAAATCGACTGTCCGGCCCTGCCCGTCTGTCAGGACGCCATCGTCCAAGACTTGCAGCAGAACGTTGAAGACGTCCGGGTGCGCTTTTTCAACTTCGTCGAACAGCACAACCTGATAGGGACGCCTGCGAACCGCTTCAGTCAGAACACCGCCTTCATCATACCCCACGTAGCCAGGAGGCGCGCCGATCAGACGGGCCACTGCGTGCTTTTCCATGAACTCGGACATATCGATACGCACCATGGCGCTATCGTCGTCAAAAAGGAATTCGGCCACCGCCTTGGTCAGCTCGGTCTTGCCCACGCCAGTTGGCCCGAGAAAGAGGAACGAACCAAGTGGCCGGTTCTCATCGTTCAGGCCTGCGCGCGCACGGCGCACCGCATTGGCAACAGCCTTGACCGCCTGCTCTTGTCCGACGACCCGCTTGTGCAGCCCATCTTCCATCCGCAACAGCTTGTCACGTTCACCTTCCAGCATCTTGCCTGCCGGAATTCCGGTCCAGCGTTCAACAACCGACGCGATTTGGTCCGGGCGCACGGCCTCTTCGACCATAACGTCATCATCGCCGCTTTCCGCCTCGGACAGCTGCTTTTCCAGCTGTGGGATTACGCCATAGGACAGCTCACCAGCCTTGGCGAGGTTCCCCTCACGCTTAGCCTGCTCCAGTTCTGCCCGGGCACGATCCAACTGCTCCTTGACGTCACGCGCGGAGGCCAGCTTGTCACGCTCTGCCTGCCATTGCGCCGTCATCTCTGCGCTTTGTTGCTGCAGATCAGCCAGATCCTTTTCAAGCTTATCAAGCCGGTCTTTGCTGGCTTGATCATCTTCCAGACGCAGCGCTTCGACTTCGATCTGTTTTTGCAGGATGTCACGATCCAGCGCATCCAGTTCTTCTGGCTTGGAATCCACCTCCATACGCAACCGCGACGCGGCTTCGTCCATCAGGTCGATGGCTTTGTCCGGCAAGAAGCGATCCGTGATGTACCGGTTCGACAATTGCGCCGCTGCAACCAAGGCAGAGTCGCTGATCCGCACACCATGGTGCAGCTCATACTTTTCCTTGATCCCACGCAGAATACTGATCGTGTCCTCAACGGTAGGCTCTGTGACCATTACCGGCTGGAACCGCCGCGCAAGCGCCGCGTCTTTTTCGACGTGTTTGCGGTACTCATCGAGCGTGGTCGCACCAACGCAGTGCAATTCGCCCCGTGCCAGCGCCGGTTTCAGCAGGTTCGACGCATCCATTGCACCGTCGGCTTTGCCTGCACCAACCAAGGTATGCATCTCATCAATAAAGAGAATGATCTCGCCTGCCGCAGCTGTCACTTCGGACAGAATGGCCTTGAGCCGCTCTTCGAATTCACCACGGTATTTGGCACCGGCAATCAGTGCGCCCATATCCAGCGCCAACAACGATTTGTTGCGCAGCGATTCAGGCACGTCGCCATTCACGATACGAAGGGCCAATCCTTCGGCAATCGCAGTTTTACCGACACCGGGCTCGCCGATCATGACCGGGTTGTTTTTGGTACGGCGGCTCAGAACCTGCATGGCACGACGAATTTCATCGTCCCGACCGATGATCGGATCGATCTTTCCCTCACGCGCCGCTTCGGTCAGATCGCGGGCATACTTCTTGAGTGCGTCATATCCTTCTTCAGCCGAAGCCGTGTCAGCTGTGCGGCCTTTGCGAATATCGTTAATCGCTTCATTCAGTTTTTGTGGACTGACCGCACCGGCTTCCAGCGCGTCCTTTGCCGGGCTCTTCACCATGGCCAACGCCATCAGCATCCGCTCCACAGGAACGAAGCTGTCACCAGCCTTGGTCGCCAGCTTTTCAGCCTCATCCAGCACACGACCAGTCGCAGAATCCATATAGACCTGCCCGGCGTCGCCGCTGACTTTCGGGATTTTTGCAAGTTTGGTGTCCAGCACTTGGACGACACGATCCGACGCGCCACCCGCGCGCTGGATCAGGTTGGAAGCCATCCCCTGATCGTCGTCCAGTAGGGCTTTGAGCAAATGTTCCGGAGCCAGTTTCTGGTGGCTCTCACGCATTGCGATCGTTTGCGCGGCCTGAATGAACCCGCGCGAGCGTTCCGTGAACTTCTCCAAGTTCATGGCGTTCTCCTTTTCTTCAAGCGCCCGCTTCGAATTGGCAACGCCTGCTCAGCAGCACGTCCCGGATCGGGCCTCATGGATGAGATGGTATTTCCTTGGCGCGGATTCAAGAGTTCCGCAAGCAATGCGCCACTCAGGAACGGGACATTTGCACTTATGATCTGGTGAAGCCAGCCTTGACGTTTGCAGCAACCGAGCGCATCACGCAGCGAGCCAGCAAAGGAGCCCGCCATGTCAGATGATCGCCTTATAGTCGCCCTCGATGTTCCCAACGCTCTTGCTGGTCTGGAAATGGCCAAAACACTTGGCGACTCAGTTTCGTTCTATAAGATCGGGCTTGGAATGCTGACGGGCGGTGGGCTGGCTCTGGCCAATGAACTGAAGCAAGAACACGGCAAACGCATCTTTCTGGACATGAAACTGTTCGACATCGGCGCAACGGTCGAAGCAGCAGTACGCGGTCTGGCGCAGTTTGATCTCGATTTTCTGACGGTTCACGGTGACCCCCACGTCGTTCGCGCAGCCAGAGAGGGCGCGTCGAATTCGGACATGAAAATTCTGGCCGTCACGATCCTGACATCGCTGGACCGTGCCGATCTGGACGCTTCACTGATTGAATCAGGCGAGATTCCCGACCTGGTGGCAACCCGCGCTGGCCGCGCCTTTGAGGCCGGGGCAGATGGCGTCATTGCTTCTCCGAACGAAGCGGCGATGATCCGCGCTCTGCCCGAAGCCAACGGCCGCCTGATCGTTACCCCCGGGGTACGTCCAGCCGGCGCCGACAAGGGTGATCAGAAACGGATCGCAACACCGGCAGCCGCCATTCAAGCGGGCGCAGACCATATTGTTGTCGGAAGACCCATTCATTTGGCAGCCAACCCGCGACAAGCCGCTTCTGCAATCGTGGATGAGCTAAAATCCGCCTAAATCCACCCGTTTTCAACGGCTTGCACATCAAACAGGGAACACAGGTATGTGATTCCCCCCTTTCCAACATCCAATGCCAACCCCATCTATAAGTTATCCACAGGCACAAAGCCTTGCCTGGATAGTTTAGTTGAGGAGGCATGAGCATGTCCCAGATCAAAACCGAGATTGGCGAAATCGCCTACAACCCTGCGCTTGAAGCATTTGAAGCGCTGGTCACATTTCACACCATCGCCGGCCCACAGCGCGTCGCTTCTGCATTCCGCGCCACGCTGAACGCCGACTTTGATGTCATCAGCGACGGGTTGCTGCGCGATGCGCTTCAAAACTTCACGCGCTCTGGTGCTCTGAGATCCCGAGTCGCTGTCGCGCCCGAAAAACCACAGCATTCGCTGAGTGAAAATTCACAACTGGCTGCTTGATCCCGACTTTCTTTCAGCCAGCGCATGCTGCCTGAGCGTTGGCATTGGGCATCCCTCTGTTCCCCGGGAATGCCCCAGACTGGCTGGCGCGTCTGTTAGGCGCGCCAGCCTTTTTCGTTCATTGATCTCGGGCCGCATTCCAATAATCTGAAACGATCCGCGCGAAATGAGGAATCGCATTCGGGTGCCCCGCAAACTCGGAAGGCGGCATCACTGCCCAGCCCGCGCCCTCGTTTCCGAAAACCACCTGGTCCCGTATCTCGTGATCCAGATGCGCAGCATAGAAATAGCTGACTCCGGTCTCACCAACCCTGCGGTGTGCGAAAATCGTATCGACCTCGGACACGGTAAGACCCAATTCTTCGCGCAGTTCACGCAACGCGCAGTGCAACGGACTCTCTTGGCCTTCGCGTCCACCGCCCGGCAAATCCAAATAGCCCGGCCATGATATACCCGGAGTATGATCGCGGTGCAGAACCAGAAGGTCCTTGCCAGCAAAGACCATTATTTTGGCCCCAGTGAAGTCTTCGTTGTTCAACCACATGGCTCTGGCCAACCTCTCCCGCTACAATAGTGCCCGAACGGAGCACGCCCAATGCCAGCCCTATGCCGCGATTGCCTGACTGAATTTGACCATGGACGCCGCTGTCCATCATGCGGGCGCCCACGGATCATCGCACATGATGAACTCTGGGATCTGTCCATAGCCCATATGGACTGCGACGCTTTCTATGCAAGCGTGGAAAAGCGCGACAACCCCGAATTGGCCGACAAGCCTGTGATCATTGGTGGCGGCCGGCGCGGTGTTGTTTCGACCGCCTGCTACGTCGCAAGGATCAAGGGCGTTCGATCTGCGATGCCCATGTTCAAGGCGCTGGCTTTGTGCCCCGATGCCGTGATCGTGAGACCTCGCATGTCTGCCTATGCCGATGCCTCGCGCGCCATCCGTTCCATGATGGAGGAACTCACCCCATCCATCGAGCCACTTTCTTTGGACGAAGCCTTTCTGGATCTAACGGGAACCGCAAGACTGCATGGCGCGCCACCAGCCGTCATGCTGGCACGTCTAGTTTCCCGAATGCGCGACGAGCTTGGCCTCACCGGATCAATCGGCCTGTCGCACAACAAGTTTCTCGCCAAAATCGCCTCGGACCTAGACAAACCCCGCGGATTTTCCGTGATCGGAAAGGCCGAAACCGAAGCGTTTCTGCGCCCCAAACCCATTCGGTTGATTTGGGGCGTGGGCGGCGCAACGCAGGATTCGCTCGAACGGGCCGGCATTCGTACCTTCGAGGATCTGTTGCGTTGGGACAAACGTGATCTTGCTGCGCGCTTTGGTTCGATGGGCGATCGGCTTTGGCATCTTGCCCGCGGTCAGGACCGCCGTCGCGTGACGCGCAATGCACCTATGAAATCCATTTCCAACGAAACGACCTTCCACGAAGATACATCCGATCCAGAGTTGCTGGACGGACATCTCTGGCGCATGTGCGAAAAAGTGGCGGATCGCGCCAAGGCCAAAGGTATGGCAGGCCGTGTTGTGACGCTGAAACTGAAGAAATCAGACTTCAAATTGTTGACGCGGCGCACCTCGCTTCCGGATGCAACCCAGATTGCGGACAGGCTCTATCGAACAGCCCGCGCGCTCTTTGATCAAGTGCCCGGGGATGGCCCCTATCGATTGCTCGGCGCGGGTTTATCCGACCTTGTTCCCGAAGATATGGCAGATCGTGCTGGGGATTTACTGGACCCGAACGCGCAGACCCGCGCAAAAGCCGAGCGCGCGACAGACGCCATTCGGGCCAAATTTGGCGACGATGCAATTCTCAAGGGACGGGCCCTGCGGTAAAAGGGCAAGCAGCCCGTTGCTGACAGGTTGCGCTAGAAGCGTTCCGCGCGAACCACTTCGACATCGGCGACCGTTACAACGCCAATATGCTTTTCCACGACAGCAAAGGCCGCTTCCATTAATTCATCCAGACGTTCAGGCCGGATAATGCAAATTACCTGAACCAAACCGGTTCCACGCCCGACCTGCCCTTCTCGGCTCCATTCGCCCGAACGACCGGACCCGCCCATCACCGGCAAGATCGACCAGCCAGTCACACCTGCGCTCTTCAGCGCTTCGGTCAGGCGTCGTTGCATAACGGCTTCGATCGTGATCACCACACGTTTCGCTTTGTGCATCTGCATTGATCAGCCTCCTGTCATCATCTGGGCCACCGACAGGTAGAGCGGAATGCCCAAGGTCAGATTGAATGGGAATGTTATTGCCAAAGACAGCGTCAGGTAAATCGACGGATTGGCTTCGGGAACCGCAACCCGCATGGCAGCGGGCACGGCGATATACGAGGCCGATGCGCTCAGCACCATCAGCAGGACAACGCCGCCCGTGCTAAGTCCCAGCAGCAGACCCACGCCAAGGCCAAGCGTTGCAGAGACGACGGGCATCAGCACACCAAAGGCGATCGCACCCCGATCCAGCACTCTGGCTTCGCGCAAACCACGCCCGGCAATCAACCCCATGTCCAATAGGAACAGACACAGGACGCCCTGAAACGGGTTCACGATGAACGATGCGATTTTTTCCAGACCCTCTTGTCCAGTGATCGCACCAATTGCGAAAGCCCCCAACAAAAGCACAATGGAGCCGTTCAGCAGAATTTCGCGCCAAAGATCGCCCCCCATGTCGGCGCCGCCCTGACCGCGCGAAATCAACCATAGCGCAGATAGGATGGCCGGGGCCTCCATCGCGGCGGCGACCGCCACCATATACCCTTCAAACACGATGCCCGCATCGCTGAGAACCGATGTCGCGGCCACGAATGTTACGATCGAAATGGAGCCGTAGTGCCCGGCAACGGCCGCCGCATCCGTACGCGACATACCGGACAGAACCCTCAACATTCCAAACGCCAAAATGGGCAAGGCGAACGACAGGATAATCCCGGACAGCAAGGTCATACCCAGCGTCAGATCCAGCCCGTGGTCCGCTACGCTGACGCCACCTTTGAAACCGATTGCGAAAAGCAGGTAGATCGACATCCCCTTGGCCACGGCCTCAGGTATGGAAAGATCTGATCGTGCCAAGGCTGCCAGCAATCCAAGAACAAACGAAAGAACGATCGGGGACAAAAGGTTGTCAGCGGCAAGGGCAAGCATGGCAGATCTCCGTTGGCAAACTCGCCGCTACATATTGAGCCTGCCACATGCCTACAAGCAGGATGCGACACTACGTCAACACCGGCCTTCAGAAATGTCGGTTTTGCCCTGATTTCACTCAGACAGGCTGAAAACCATTGGTCGAGGGATCCCACCATTCCAGATCGCCCTCGCCGATGTCGGTCCACAGCCCGTGCAAGGTCAGCTCGCCATCATCAACGGCCTGACGCACAAACGGAAAGCCCATCAGGTTCTCGAGCGAGACAACCACTGCCTCTTTCTCCAGCGCGCCGGCTTGATCCGCTTCGTCCAGATCTTTGATACGCTCGAAACCGGGGCGAAGAATATCCATCCAGCGGCCCACGAACGAGCTCTCTTCCTCCATCGCCGGTGCCCGTCCCTGACACATGTCCAGACAACCCTGAACGCCGCCACACTTGGAATGACCCAGTACGATAAGATGCGTAACTTTCAGCGCCGTGACGGCATATTCAACAGCCGCAGAGGTTCCGTGCTGGTTGCCATCGGGTGAATAAGGCGGGACCAAATTGGCAATATTTCGGTGGATAAAGAACTCGCCTTTGTCCGCTTCGAACAGAGACGTGGCATTCACCCGGCTGTCGCAGCACGAAATGATCATGGCGCGCGGGCGCTGGCCTTCATCGGCCAAGCGGCGGTACCAAGCTTGATTGTCCTTGTAACCAGTGGCTTTCCAGCCGTGATAACGCTGGACAAGAAAAGCGGGCAGCGGGCGCACACGATGCATGGGCAAACTCCGTTCGGTAGTGTCGTTTTTCGTGAGTTACGCGGATTTTTCCGGAAATTCGAGAGAAAAGACCAAAGCGCCTAAACGAAATGAGAACCACCGTGAGGCAAGTTGCCCAAGCCGTGGGGGCAATAGAACTGGGGTGAGCTGTGGACAAGCTTAGTTATTTGATGCCGTCGGAACGTCCGCGCATGGATGCCGGAAAGATCGAAACGCTTTGTGTAGAGATGGGCGCACACGCGGCCGAGGAAATGCTGTGTCGCGCCTTCGAAGACCTGGGCCAACGGTTGCTAGGGCTGCAGGAATTGTCAGATAGGCAAACGCAGGATGAACTGCACAAAGCTCTCAAGGGATTGGCCGCCATTGCCGATCAGATCGGGCTTTGCGGTCTTGCCTGCGTCGCGCGTGACGTCATGACCTGTATCGAATACGGGGATTTGACAGCACAGGCCGCGACGACTGCCCGGCTTGAACGCATGGGTGAACGTTCATTGTCGGCTCTTTGGGATTTGCAGGATCTTTCAGTCTGATCACCCTTGCGGCTGCCGGCGCAAGCTCTAGGCTGGTGCGGCACAGGTGAAAGGATCCTTTATGACACTGTCGTTCGCACCAAAAGATGCAGAGGCCTGGCCGCTGTATGCGCTCGAGCCAGAAGACGTTGACGTATGGGCCGCGCAACAGAACGACGAAACCCAGCGCTGGCTGAAAGCGACCGGGTTTTCCGGCGCGATCGGCTCTGTCGTCCTGATCCCCGGCGCAGGTGGTGCGCCCTGCGCCGCCGTTGTCGGCTATGGAACGGCCGAGCAGCGCAAACGTCATCGTTTTGTGCTGGCCGCAGCAGTTCCAGGCCTTGCACCCGGCACCTATCGGATCGAACAAGGGCCATCACAACAGGACATGGCCAACGAATGCCTTGGATGGCTGCTCTGCGGCTACAGCTTTAACCGCTACCGGGATTCGAGCCGCAAAACCGCGCGCCTTCTGGCGCCAAGGGAAATCGATGCGGACCGGGTTGAAATCATCGCCAATGCCGAGGCGCTGACACGCGAACTGGTCAACACTCCGGCTGCAGACATGGGGCCCGAAGCGCTCGAATTTGCCTGTCACAAACTGGCAGGTCAATTCGGCGCCCAGATCAATGTCACAACGGGTGACGCGCTGCTCGAAAACAACTTTCCCATGATCCATGCCGTTGGACGCGCTGCTGCACAGGCGCCGCGCTTGATCGACATGCGTTGGGGCAAAGATGGTCCGATGCTGACCCTTGTGGGTAAAGGCGTTTGTTTTGATACCGGGGGGCTAAACCTGAAACCAGGCGGCTCGATGGGCCTTATGAAAAAGGATATGGGCGGCGCTGCGAATGTTATCGGGCTGGCCCAAATGATCATGGCACTGGATCTCCCGATCCAGCTTCGCGTTCTGATACCGGCAGTAGAAAACAGCGTTTCGTCGAACAGTTTCCGCCCACAGGACATTCTGACATCGCGCAAGGGTCTGACCGTCGAGATTAACAACACCGACGCCGAAGGCCGCCTCGTGCTCGCCGATGCGCTCGCGCTTGCAGACGAAGAAAAGCCGGACATGATCATTTCCATGGCCACACTCACCGGCGCGGCACGCGTTGCCGTGGGGCCCGATCTGGCACCGTTTTACACCGACGATGAAACTCTGGCGATCGAACTGGAGCAATCGGGAAAACGCGAGGCGGATCCGCTTTGGCGCATGCCGTTTTGGGAACCCTATGAAACAATGATCGAACCTGGCATCGCCGACCTCGACAACGCGCCTTCGGGCGGTATGGCTGGCTCGATCACCGCTGCGCTGTTCTTGCGTCGCTTCATCGATGATTGTCCACGCTACGCGCATTTTGACATCTACAGCTGGCAACCGAGACCCGCACCGGGCCGAAGCAAAGGCGGCTTTGGTCAGGGACCACGCGCAATTCTTGGCGCGCTTGGTCAGGCGCTCGATTTGTAATGGACCGGCGTCTGACGCCTGCAAATGACCGGGTCGCCGCAGAATCTCTGCGCGGTCAGGTCGATGCAGAAACTTTTGTCGAAGGCGAGCTTGCCCATGTGGGTGCAGCGGTGACTGATCTGCTGGCGGCGCCGAATGGTGCTCGTGATCGCCAATGCCTGCCCGGTGCAAATCTTACGGTTCTGGAACGGCGCGACGGTTGGGCATTTGTTCAGACAGGGCTGGATGGCTACGTTGGCTACGTGCCCGTTGATGCTCTGATTCAGATGCCCGCGCCCACGCACACAGTTCAAACACGTGCCACCCATGCCTATACCGAAGCCAATATGAAATCGGCTGATCTGTGCGCCCTGCCTATGGGGTCCAGACTTTCCATTTCCGATCAAACCGGACGCTTTTCGAAAACGCCCTTTGGCTGGGTGCCAACCGATCACCTAAGGCCTCTGGCAGAAGCCGACAAAGACCCGGTTGCCGTGGCCGAAAAACTGCTGGGCACACCGTATCTTTGGGGCGGCAATTCCAGTGCCGGGATAGACTGCTCTGGCCTCGTCCAGATTGGATGCACGTTCATCGGGGTGTCTTGCCCCGGCGACAGCGACATGCAGCAAAACAGCCTTGGCACAACAATGCCGGAGGCGACACCGCCAAAGCGCGGGGATATTCTGTTCTGGAAAGGTCATGTCGCGTGGGTGTCAGACAGCGATACCATTCTGCACGCGAATGCCCACCATATGGCCGTTCGCTTTGAGCCTCTTGGCCAAGCGATCACACGCATAAAAGATCAAGGTGACGGGCCTGTCACACGGCATGCACGATTAGAACCCTGAAAGCTGCACAGGCCTGAAATGGCGCAAGGTTTCTACAGTGAACCCTGCGCCAGATGTGTGTAACTCACTCCGCGGCAGCGCGGCGCGGCAAAACCCAATCTGCCCTAGGGAAATGGCAGGTGTAGCCATTCGGGATACGCTCAAGATAGTCTTGGTGCTCTGGTTCGGCCTCCCAGAAGTCACCCACCGGTTCAACTTCGGTCACGACTTTACCCGGCCACAAACCGGACGCATCCACATCCGCAATCGTCTCAAGGCTCTCGGCGCGTTGCGCTTCATCGACATAGTAAATCGCTGAGCGATAGCTCATTCCGATGTCATTGCCCTGTCGATTTGGCGTGCTGGGATCGTGGATCTGGAAAAAGAATTCCAGCAACCGGCGAAAACTGATGCGTTCCGGATCAAACCAAATCTCGATTCCCTCGGCATGCGTTCCGTGATTGCGATAGGTCGCATTGGGCACGTCCCCACCGGTATAGCCCACACGCGTCTTTTCCACGCCATCCAGTTTGCGGATTAGATCCTGCATTCCCCAGAAACATCCACCAGCCAAAACCGCTCGTTCCAGACTCATGCCACATCCTCCACTTGGTTCAGGTATTCGCCATAGCCTTCCGCTTCCATGTCATCACGATGCACAAAGCGAAGCGAGGCCGAATTGATACAATAGCGCAGACCGCCGCGATCCACTGGACCATCAGGAAAGACGTGGCCCAGATGGCTGTCGCCATGGGTGCTGCGCACTTCGGTTCGGATCATCCCATGGGATGTATCCCGCAACTCATTGATATGCGCCGGCACAATGGGTTTGGTGAAAGACGGCCAACCGCAACCGGATTCATATTTGTCCGAACTTGCAAACAGTGGCTCGCCAGAGACCACATCGACGTAGATACCGGGTTCCTTGTTGTCCAGATATTCGCCTGTGCCAGGCCGCTCGGTCGCGTCCTGTTGCGTCACGCGGTATTGTTCAGGTGTCAGGGTCTCGATCACCTCGGGGCGCCGTTCATATTTTGCCATGACTTTCCTCCATTTTGCCGTGCTCTATTAGGTGGGGTTTCCGGGCCACAAGGCAATGGCTGTGACAGCCTGCTCGCTATTGAGTGAGCGGTGTTGCAGCATCATTGATCGGCCTGCCTTGGCACCCCATATCAACAGGACAGAGCGTTTCCTTCTCCCAAGGCAGCCTCTGGAAAGGCGCGGCGCTTCGCAGCACGCGCCTTTCACCGCGAACACCTAGATGTCACCTGTGATCCGTGGGCGACCCGACGCTTCTGCCAGAACGGTCGCCTCAATGAAGACCTGTCTGCCTTCGGTTTCAGCCTGCCTGATGTCCCGGGCCAAACGCACCGTGACATCTGTCGCGCCAGCGGCTTCTGCGGCAGCGCGGGCGTCTGTCTCCAGCGCATGCTCCAAGGCTGAAATCGCCAGTTCAGCATCCCCAAAATCTTGGGGACCATCAGCGAGATGCACCCTGTAGCGGCCCTCGGACGGTGCAGTCACAACGCCCTGCCGCCGCATTGCCACACGGCCAACCACGGCACCGATTGCATTGGCGACACCGGCAAATTCGGGCAATTCGACGGTTGCGTTCAGGCTGTCTGCAACGGCTGGATAATAACAGCCTGCCGAGGCGCCAAGCCCGATGACAGGAACCGCAAGCTTGGTTTGAACGGCAACCAAACCCTGATGTCCGCGCAATCCCGACTGCATAAGGGCGTGCCGCGCCAGATCCGCCGGTGCATCCTCCCAGTCTTCTTCGGCAAAAGCCGATTCAAGCAAGGCCAGGCCGGTTGAGCGTGTCATTTCGTCAACGATGATCTGCGCCAACCCGGCAGCGTCCGCAGCCAATCGCTCGCCATTGCCCATGCGGCGCCGTGCCATAAGAGCCAAAGCCATTTCCGAGGCTTCGGCATTCCATGTGTTTACGCGTCCCAGCACATGGGCAGCATCGGTGGGCGTGACCCCAGCGACTTGTACCAACCCACGTCCAACCAACCGCTCCAAGGCCTGCACATCAATGCGCATCCGCAACACCGCTCCAAGCGGCTGCACGTGATCTCCGATCCGTTCCAGCAAAGCGGTGTCCCGGCTGTTCAAACCCGCTGTGTCCTGCCCCGGCACGGCACGCACGAATCGTCCGTCGTATTCCCCAGGCAGTGGCGCGCGGGTTTGTGTGTCCAAAGCAGAGCGCACAACATCCGGCGCTTCGGAGGCGATCAAGGCAATCGGCACCAGCCGACGCGGCCCAAGCCGCACTCCGCCCTCAAGACCTTCGCTGCGGGGACGCACTTCGGAATCGCCGCCCAGCCCATGCGTCCGCATCGCGACCGCCTCAACCATCGTGCGCCATGGGCCAACCCGTGCACCCTGGGGATCAATCGCAGGGCGTCCATGACGCAAGAGCGCGATGTCTGTTGTCGTGCCACCGATGTCCGACACCAAGGCTTCGTCGGCGCCGGTCAACCAACGCGCGCCAACCAAGCTCGCTGCTGGCCCGCTGAGAATGGTTTCAATCGGGGCAACCTGGGCCTGCTGCGCGCTCATCAGCGCGCCATCCCCCCGCACAACCATCAAAGGTGCGTTTACGCCGATGTCTTTCAGAATATCCCCGGCCCTCAAGATCAACCGGTGTGTCAATCCAATCAGACGCGCGTTCAAAAGAGCTGTCAGAGCACGCTTGGGTCCACCCAGCTTGGCTGACAACTGATGCGACGCCGTAACAGGGCATCCAGTCTGCGCGCGCAAAATTTCGGCGGCCCTGACTTCGTGTTCCGGGTTCCGGGTCGCGAACTGCGCCGCTACGGCAAACCCACTCACTTGCTGTTCTGCCGCCCAATCACGCAAAGTGTTTTCGTCCAATGGCGCAATTTGGGCCCCGTCATGCCCATGCCCACCCGCAATCACCAAAGCCGGATCACCGCCCAATGCCTGTGTCAATCCGTGGGCGTCCAGATCGTTTTCCAAAAACCCGATCAATACCAGCCCGACGCGCCCTCCTTGTCCCTCGACCAGCGCATTGGTGGCCAATGTTGTGGACAGTGCCGCCATTCCAATTTCCGCTGGTGTGACGCCGGACTCGGCCAGCACAGCCTGCACAGCCGATCCGATTCCGATAGCCAGATCGCCCCGCGTTGTCAGGGATTTTGCACTGGCCAGAACATGCTTTTCGTCGCGGATCAAAACCGCATCGGTATAGGTCCCACCTGTGTCAACGCCCAGCGCTATGCTCATATACTTGCCTCGTGTCTTTCGCTGGCGTGTGATGGCAGGGCACGGCCCCTCAGGCGCGCTCGTTTCCGACGCTTTGAAGTCGCTTCACCGCCCAACGCGCTGCATCTGCTACGGCGTAGTCTGCATCATCTAAAAGAGCACCGGCAACCGGGGCCAATGCAGGTTCTTTCGAATTGCCGATAGCGTAGAGCACGTTGCGAACAAATCGATCTCGTCCAATGCGTTTGATCGGCGATCCGGAAAACATGGCACGAAACTCACCGTCATCCAGTGCCGCCAGCGTGGCCAGCGAAGGGGCGCGCAACTCCGGCCGGGCATGATACTTTATCTCGGCCGCCTGTGAGGCAAACTTGTTCCAAGGACAGACCGCAAGGCAATCATCACAGCCATAAATGTGGTTGCCCATAGCACTGCGCAACGCCTCATCAACCGGGCCACGATGCTCAATGGTCAGATAGGAAATGCACCTTCGGGCATCCAGCTGATACGGCTCTGGAAAGGCATCTGTCGGGCAAACATCAAGACAGGCCCGGCATGACCCGCAATGATCCACTTCGGGCGCGTCCGGCTCTAGCTCCAAGGTGGTAAAGATGCAGCCCAGAAAGAACCAGCTTCCCAGCTCACGGCTGACAACGTTGGTGTGCTTACCCTGCCAACCCAGACCGGCGGCCTGTGCCAGTGCTTTTTCCGGCACGGGCGCTGTATCGACGAACACCTTGATCTGTATATCTGCTCCACCCTGACCGCTGGTCGGCTGGGCCGTGTCGATCAACCAGCGGCCCAATCGTTTGAGCCGCTTTTTGACAACGTCATGATAGTCTCGATTCTGCGCATAGATACTGATCGCACCCAATTCAGGCTTTGCCAGAATATCCAGCGGATCGTGATCGGGCCCGTAGTTTTCCGCAAGCATGATAACCGATTTAGCCTCAGGCCACAGCACATCGGGTGCCCCGCGCCAGTGCATACGATCAGCCATCCACGCCATTTGACCGTGGCGCTCGGCGCGCACGAAAGCCTGCAATCGATCCATCACCTGCGGAACAGCATCCGGACGGCAAATGCGAGCCGCCGAGAAACCTTCGTCTAGGGCTTGCTTCAACAGACGCGACTTAAGGTCGTCCGTTGGAGCGCCCTTTTCACCACGAGTCACGGACAGCTCCACTGAGCCAACCATCGGAGCACAGCGTCGGATGGGACGGCGGGCGGGGCGCATTCAGCTCCGCTGAACAGCGCCGTTCCGACGGTCTAGAAATCGAGGTCGGCATAGTGTGGCGGCGGTGGGAAACCCGAAACCTGATCCGCAAGAATGCTGCGGAATGCAGGGCGCGATTTGATCTTGGCGTACCAGTCCTTGACGATTTCGGATCGGTTCCAGTCCACATCCGAAATATAGTCAAGCGAGCTGAGATGCGCCGCAGCGGCGAAATCCGCCAAAGTCATGGAATCACCGGCCAGCCAACGGCGGTGATCCAGCAACCAGGCCATGTAATCCAGATGGTACTTGATTGCCTTGGCACCGGCTTTCACGTTCCCGCTGTCCGGAAAGCCCGCTTTCATGACCTTCTTGTTCACGCGTTCGTACAATAGCTTGCTGGTCACTTCGTTGTGGAACTTGTCATCGAACCATCCCACCAAACGACGCACCTCATAGCGCGCTTCCGCACTGCGCGGCATCAAGGGCGGCTCGGGATGCTTTTCTTCGATCCATTCGCAAATTGCAGCGCTTTCGGCCATGGTTTTGCCGTCGATCTTGAGAACCGGAACTTTGGCCGCGGGATTGCGGCGCAGGAAATCCGTATCCTTTTCCCAATAGCGCTCTTCGACCAATTCGCATTCAATCTTCTTCTCAGCAAGGCTGAGTCGCACCTTGCGGCAGAAGGGGGACAACGGAACGTGGTAGAGTTTGGCCATCGAGACCCTCAAGAAATGCGTATTGCCCCTACTAGACGCGATTGCACCGTGGTTTCAACTCCAAAGCAGAGAGCACCCTACCCCATGCAACAAACCGCTTGAGTGCGCGGCCCCGCCCGGACAGTGTAAGCACACAGCATCATCTGAAAGAGCAAACCATGTCGTCTGATCCTTTTTTCCATCCGGTTTCTGGCTTTGACCTGCCCCGGTTCGCCGGTGTGCCGACGTTCATGCGCCTGCCGCACGTCGCGCCCGGGCACGACCGTTTTGAAGAGGTGGACATTGGGGTCATCGGCGTTCCATGGGACAGCGGAACCACGAACCGACCCGGGCCTCGCCATGGCCCCCGCCAGCTCCGGGATGCCTCCACGATGATCCGTGCGCAACATGCATCCAACGGCATGCGTCCGTTCGAGATGGTCAACTGTGCCGATCTTGGTGATGTCGGTCCGAACCCGGCCGATATTCAGGACAGTATGGCCCGCATCACCGCATTTTATAATGAGGTACGCGTTGCCGGGATTCGCCCCCTGACCGCAGGCGGAGATCATCTGACCTCCCTGCCGGTCTTGCGCGCGCTGGCAAAGGACGGACCGCTTGGCATGGTGCATTTCGACAGTCATACCGATCTGTTCCACAGCTATTTCGACGGCACCATGTACACCCATGGCACACCGTTCAGGCGCGCTGTCGAAGAGGGTCTGCTTGATCCCAAACGTGTCGTGCAGATCGGCATTCGCGGCACCATGTACGACCGCGAAGATCGCGATTTTGCCAAGGCCGAAGGTATCCGCATCATAGAGATCGAGGAATTCTTTGACCGTGGCATCCCTGACGTGATGGCCGAAGCCCGGGAAATCGCTGGCAAAGGTCCAACCTACGTCAGCTACGACATCGATTTCGTCGATCCGACTTTTGCCCCCGGTACCGGCACTCCCGAAGTGGGCGGTCCCAACAGTTATCAGGCACTGCAAGTATGCCGCGAATTGCACGGTCTTAATATCGTCGGTGCCGATATGGTTGAGGTATCCCCCCCGTTCGATGCCAGTGGCAACACGGCTTTTCTGGGCGTATCGATCATGTTCGAATTGCTTTGCGCCATGTTGGCGCGTCCCTGATCGCTGTCATCAGGCCGAAGGCAGGGCCGAACAAAAGGCCCAGCGCGCGCTGACTAGTCCACCGCGCGGATCAGCTTGCGCTCCAGCACCCGCAGCACGGTCCGCAGGTCATGCCCACGTTTGAGCACCTGCCCTTCCATTCCGATGACAGCGTATTCGCCCTGCCGGCCGCGCAGCTTGGGGCGCTTTTCAATCCGGTAAAGCGGATTTTCTGCCGTACGCCGGAAGACGGAAAAGACAGCAACTTCGCGCAGCGACGAAATTCCATAGTCCCGCCATTCCCCGGCGGCAACCATTCGCCCATAAAGCGAAAGGATGACACCCAGTTCCTTGCGGTGAAAGGAAACCACCGGCTGCGCCACGTGGCCCTGCGGAAACGGAGTAAGGCTGTTCATTCTGCCAGAGTTGCGCCGACGCGGAGATAAATCAAGCAAATAGGCACCTGCAGCCGCTTCCAAACATACTTGACCAATTGGTCGGCTTTTTGCACGCTCGCGACTGGGAGGACATTCAATGACACCGCAAGAACGCGCACAGCGTTCGGCTGAAGCCCTTTGGCAAGGGGATCAGGCGAGCCAACAATTGGGCTTGAAAATCGCCGAAGTGAGCCCCGGCCGCGCTGTGCTGACCATGCGGGTCGAAGATCGTCATTTGAATGGCCATCGGATTTGTCATGGCGGCTTCATCTTTACACTGGCCGACAGCGCATTTGCCTTTGCCTGCAATTCCTACAACAAACTGACCGTGGCTCAGGAAAACCAGATCACCTTTCTGGCACCCGGCAAAGCCGGCGAGTTATTGACCGCAACCTGCACAGAACAAGCACTGACAGGTCGATCCGGGGTCTATGACGTGACGGTCACAGGCGAAGATGGACGACAAGTTGCCCTGATGCGTGGCCTGTCCCGCACAATCAAAGGTCAGCTCTTCGAAGAACCTGACACCACAGGAGAAAACAATGCGTGAAGCGTGGCTTTGTCAGGGGTCGCGCACCCCAATCGGGCGCTACGGAGGGGCATTGTCCTCTGTAAGGCCCGACGATCTTCTTGCCGGGGTGATCCGCGCAGTTGTGCCTTCAGGGGTGCCCATAGATGAAGTGATCATGGGCTGCGCCAATCAGGCTGGCGAAGACAATCGCAACATTGCGCGAATGTCCGCGCTTCTGGCCGGTATCGGGGAAGAGGTGCCCGGCGTGACGGTCAACCGCCTTTGCGGCTCGGGTCTGGATGCTGTGGCTATGGCGGCACGGCAGGTGAAATGCGGCGAGGCTGAAATCGTACTGGCCGGCGGTGTCGAATCCATGTCGCGCGCGCCTTTTGTCATGGGCAAGGCAGATACCGCGTTCTCGCGGCAGGCGGATGTCTTTGACACGACGATCGGCTGGCGCTTCGTAAACAAGGCCATGCACAAAGAGTTCGGCACGGATTCCATGCCGGAAACGGCGGAAAACGTGGCAGAGGATTTCAATGTATCCCGACAGGATCAGGATGCCTTTGCCTTGAGATCACAAGAGCGGGCCGCGGCCGCCATTGCCTCTGGCCGTCTGGCGCGGGAAATCACGCCTGTCACGATTCCCAAACGCAAAGGTGACGATGTTGTTGTGGACACGGACGAACACCCTCGCCTGACCACCTTGGACAAACTCGCCAGTCTGCGCGCGCCCTTTCGCGACGGCGGGTCTGTAACTGCCGGGAATGCCTCGGGCGTCAACGACGGCGCAGCCGCCTTGATAATTGCCTCCCCAGAAGCCGCGGAAAAACACGGGCTTTCGCCCGTTGCGCGCATTCTGGGCGCGGCTACAGCAGGTGTGGCACCGCGTATCATGGGTTTTGGCCCGGCACCTGCATCACGCAAGCTTCTGGGCCAGCTTGGCTTGTCGATCGGTGATATGGACGTGATTGAACTAAATGAGGCATTCGCAGCACAAGCGCTTGCCGTGACCCGTGATCTGGGCCTGCCCGATGACGCGCTTCATGTGAACCCCAACGGCGGCGCGATCGCCCTTGGACATCCATTGGGAATGTCCGGTGCCCGTCTTGCTCTGACTGCGGGCCACTCGCTTCAACAAACGCAATCACGCTATGCTTTGTGCACCATGTGCATTGGAGTTGGACAGGGCATCGCCCTTGTCATGGAACGGCTTTGACGGAGAGACGACATGGAAGATCTCACGCCCCCGAAATCCTCGTTGGATCCGATTGAGATTGCCTCGCGCGATGAAATCGCGACGTTGCAATTGGATCGTATGAAATGGTCGCTGCGCCATGCCTATGAAAACGTGCCGCACTACAAGGCAAGTTTTGATGCCGCAGGCGTGCATCCGGACGATCTGCAAGGTCTCGAAGATCTCGCAAGGTTTCCCTTCACCGTCAAAACAGACCTGCGGGAAAACTATCCCTTTGGAATGTTCGCAGTGCCCCGCGAACAAATCGCGCGGATTCACGCGTCGTCTGGGACAACCGGCCAGCCAACTGTTGTGGGCTATACAAAACGCGATCTGGATACATGGGCCAGCGTTGTTGCGCGATCCTTGCGTGCATCCGGCCTGAAGCCCGGAGACATCCTGCACAATGCCTATGGGTACGGGCTGTTTACAGGCGGTCTTGGCATTCATCTTGGGGCGGACAAACTGGGTTTGTCCACGGTGCCGATTTCCGGTGGCATGACCCAAAGACAAGTGCGCCTGATCGAGGATTTTGGCGCGACAGGCATTACGGTCACGCCCTCCTATTCATTGTCCATTATCGACGAATATGCGGCCCAGGGGCTGGACCCGCGCAAGTCCCCGCTCAAGGTCGGGATCTTTGGCGCAGAGCCTTGGACCAACGCGATGCGACGTGAAATCGAAGACGCCTTCGACATGCACGCAGTGGACATCTATGGACTGTCAGAAGTTATGGGCCCCGGCGTCGCCAATGAATGCGTGGAAACCAAGGACGGGTTGCACATCTGGGAAGATCATTTCTATCCCGAAGTCATCGACCCGGAAACCGGAGAGGTGCTGCCAGATGGCGAATTGGGCGAACTGGTCTTTACCTCTCTGACCAAAGAAGCCTTTCCCATTATTCGCTATCGCACCCGCGATCTGACCAGACTGCTGCCCGGAACCGCACGGTCAATGCGGCGGATGGAAAAGGTGACAGGCCGCAGTGACGATATGATCATCCTGCGCGGGGTTAATGTTTTTCCAACACAAATCGAAGAACAACTGATGACGGTTCCAGCCCTCGCGCCACACTTCCAATTGGAACTGAACCGCGTGGGCAACAAGGATGAAATGCGCGTCAAAGTCGAGAGCATGCCCGAGGCCGGCGTAGGCGATCCTGCGCAGGAACTGGCCAGCAAGATCAAACAGGTTGTCGGTGTTTCGGTTGCTGTGGATTTGCTGGAACCCGGCGGCGTGGCGCGCAGCCAGGGCAAAGCGGTTCGCATCGTCGACAACCGGCCCAAAACCTAGATCATGCCACGCGGGCTAGCCCACGATCACGCCGAGAAACGCGCCCGCATTCGAAGCGGCGCTGCGGCCTATTTCGCACGCCACGGATTTGATCGCGCGTCGATGACCGATGTTGCACAGGCCTGCGGAGTGTCCAAGGCGTTGCTGTATCACTATCACAGCAGCAAAGAAGCATTGCTGCATGACATTCTTGATGCCCATCTGTCGCATCTCGTGGACATAGCCCGTCGTGCCGCACCAAAAGGGCTTCGGGCACTGATAACCGCAGTCCTGATGGCCTACGAGGACGCCGACGCGGAACACAAGCTACAGCTTGAAGCCTTGCATTTGTTACCCAAAGACCTGCACGCCCCGCTGGTGGCCTTGCAGCGCGAACTGGTTGCACTGATGGCTGGTGCGGTCTTGGGTCAGCGCCCCGATCTTGACGCCGACCGGCAGCGTGCTGCAGCGATGTCCGTGTTCGGGATTCTCAATTGGGTTTACATGTGGCACCGCCCCGGCAAAGGCATGAGTCGCGCAGACTACGCCGCATTTGCCGGGGATTTCGTTGAAGGTGGATTGGCCAAGATCTAGCCATCCGTTCTGGCCTTTATTGATGGTAAGCGGCCTGAACCGTCTCATTGATACGGGCATTGATGGAACTCATCGGCCAGCCCGTCATCTTACGCAATTGCCGCGCTTCGCTTTGCAGTCTCTTTCGGGTCCGCAGAATATAGGCCTTGGCCGAAGCTTGATACTCTTCCTTGCCACCACAGTTCAGGTCCCCATCAAACGGATGCCACATGATGTAGCGACCCTGAAAATTGCGGCGGTTGTCGGTTGCGCGAAACTGGATGTCTTTTTTCATCTGCCCTTTTGAATACCGCGCGTGCAAACGCGTGACATAGATGTCCCGCACCAGCTCTTCTTTTCCGGTCAATCCGGTAACACCAAGTGCGCGCATCTCGCGGCCATTCAATGGATCAGCCGCACAGGGATCGCACCACCCCATATCCCAGCCATACTCAAGCAAGATGCCCCCGCGTCGGGGCAGTGCCTTATCGAGAACGCGTTTGTAAAACTCTCCAAAGCGTTCTTCGACAAAGAGCGGCACATCCACGTTTGTAGGGATTTCAGCGACCTTGTAGTTGACCGGCTCAACCCGACCTTTGCGTGACAGCATAAAGAACAGCGCATCCTGCGCACCGTCGCCATTCAGCTTGCCCAACTGGATCGGCAACATGAAATCGTCCGATCGAAACCGGATTTGCAGCGGCGGAAGTTCTTGGGTTTCACCTTTGGCATGGCGGGACAGGTTCACTCGGGCAACAAAGAACTTCATTCCCATCTTGATGTAGTCAGCCAGAACAGGCTCTGCCCCCTTTGGCAGCTTGTAACCCTCTTCGGTCAGAAAGGTGGTTAGCCCATCAGACTGTTCTGCCTTCAGAATGAGAATGTCATAGGCCCCAACAGCATATTTGGCAGCAATGGTGACGCCCTTGGCGCGGGCGCGCTGCGCTTGGGTTGGCTGCTGTTGTTTACGAAACAGGCGCGTGGTCGCAGCCTCTTCGACCACCACCTCCATATTGGGATCCCGACAAGGGGATGCATCATGGTATTCAACCAATCTTGGCGCGCTGAAGGCGTCCAGATGGGCGATGACTTCTTTGTCGACCGTTTTGATCTGCGGGCGTTTCAGGACAGTCGGCGTGGGAATCACCAGCGCGAAGTCACTGGGATTGCCGCGATAATCCGATGCCATGGTAATCACAGACAGATTGCCCTCGCGGAAATAGACGACCTTGGACGCTTGATTGAACAAGTCTCCATCAGCCTTCGCCACGTAAAACCCGCAAAAAGCAGCGGCGCTTTGCGCCCAAATACCCAAGAAAACTGCCAGAATTATCCGCATTTCAAACCCTCGAACCTAAACCTGTTAAAGACAGATGATACTGGAAAGCCGGCACCGGACAACAAATCAAAGCAGTTGCCACCTGCTCGGCAAAAAGTTTCCGATGCGCGGCGGGCGTCTCTCACTCATCGAAGAAACCGACCGTTTCAGGTGATTTTCCGACTTGCTGTCACAGGCAGCCTCTCATACACCCGTCGGCGGGACACCCCTCCCCAACGAGGGGCGCTTATCTGGAAGGGTAGCATTGATGGCTATGACCAAACCCGGCACGCGGCCGGCCAATCCGCGTTTTTCTTCTGGCCCTTGCGCCAAACCCCCTGTCTTTGAATTGACTCAGCTTGCGGATGCGCCTTTGGGCCGCTCGCACCGTGCTGCCGTCGGCAAAGCCAAACTCAAGGCCGCAATCGAAGGCACACGCGAAGTGCTGGGCATCCCTGCCGATTACCGGATCGGGATTGTACCTGCATCGGACACCGGCGCAGTTGAGATGGCAATGTGGTCCATGCTCGGCGCGCGCAAAGCAACCATGGTTGCATGGGAAAGCTTTGGATCTGGTTGGGTGACTGACGTGGTCAAGCAACTCAAAATCGATGCCGATGTGAAAACCGCTGACTATGGCGAGATCGTCGACATGGCCGCCGTAGATTACGACACGGATGTCGTCTTTACCTGGAATGGCACGACATCTGGCGTTCGGATGGCCAATGGCGATGCAATCCCGGCAGATCGCGATGGTCTGACGATTTGCGACGCGACATCTGCGGCCTTCGCGCAGGACCTGCCCTGGGACAAGCTGGATGTGACCACCTTCTCTTGGCAGAAGGTGCTGGGCGGCGAAGCGGCCCACGGTATGCTGATCCTGTCGCCCCGCGCCGTAGAACGGCTAGAGAGCTATACCCCCGCATGGCCTCTGCCCAAGATTTTCCGCCTGACCAAAGGTGGCAAGCTGATCGAAGGTATCTTTGAAGGTGCCACAATCAATACGCCCTCCATGCTTGCCGTTGAGGATTACCTGATCGCTCTCGACTGGGCGCGCTCGGTTGGCGGACTGAATGGCTTGATGGCCCGCGCAAATGCGAGCGCCGAAGCAGTCTGGAATTTCTGTGCTGTGAACGACTGGATCGACAATCTGGCGTCCGACCCAGCCACGCGCTCGAACACGTCGGTTTGCCTGAAGTTCACAGACGACCGCATCAAGGACGGAGCTGCATTTGCAAAAGCCGTCGCCAAACGGCTTGAGGCCGAAGGCGTCGCGCTCGATATCGGTGCCTATCGTGACGCCCCTGCAGGTCTTCGCATCTGGTGTGGCGGAACCGTTGAAACCGCCGATATCGAAGCGATGTTGCCTTGGCTTGATTGGGCATTCCACGCCGAGATCGAAGCACTGGCCGAAGCCGCCTGAAGGTTTGTCGCGCGCTCGCGCGCGCTTTGATCCTCAATCAACTCGCAAGGTGCGTCACGCTGCGCGCCTTGCCCCCAAAACCAGCAATGAACCTGCGCACTCAGCGCTCGTATGAAATGTGCATGGGCCGGACATGTGCCGCCTCTATGCCCAGCAATTTAAGGACCAAGACAATGGCTCCCAAGGTACTCATCTCTGACAAGCTTTCCGAAGCGGCTGTCCAGATTTTCCGCGATCGCGGCATTGACGTGGACTTCATGCCCGACCTCGGCAAGGACAAGGACAAACTTGCCGAAGTGATCGGTCAATATGATGGGCTCGCGATCCGTTCGGCGACCAAGGTCACGCCTAAGATTCTGGAAAACGCAGACAATCTCAAGGTGATTGGCCGTGCCGGCATCGGTACAGACAACATCGACAAGGAAGCGGCCTCCCAAAAGGGTGTGATCGTAATGAACACGCCCTTCGGCAACATGATCACCACGGCCGAACACGCCATCGCCATGATGTTTGCCGTTGCCCGTCAAATCCCGGAAGCATCAGAATCCACCCATGCCGGCAAGTGGGAGAAATCCAAGTTCATGGGCGTGGAGCTGACTGGCAAGACGCTCGGCGTTATTGGCGCTGGCAACATCGGTGGAATCGTCTGTGACCGCGCCCGCGGGCTCAAGATGAAGGTCATCGCCTTCGACCCGTTCCTGTCTGAAGAAAAAGCCGACAAGATGCAGGTCGAGAAAGTCGAACTGGACGAACTGCTCAAGCGCGCTGATTTCATCACCTTGCATGTTCCCGCAACCGATCAGACCCGTGGGATGCTGAACCGGGAAGCCTTGGAAAAAACCAAGAAAGGCGTCCGCATCATCAACTGTGCGCGTGGTGGATTGGTTGACGAAGAAGCACTGGCCGATCTGCTGAAGTCGGGTCACGTTGCCGGTGCTGCCTTTGACGTGTTCTCTGAAGAGCCTGCCAAGGAAAACCCGCTGTTCAATTTGCCGAACGTTGTCTGCACGCCGCACCTCGGCGCGGCAACAACCGAGGCACAGGAAAACGTAGCCCTGCAGGTGGCCGAACAAATGGCCGACTACCTGCTGACCGGTGCCGTGCAGAACGCGCTCAATATGCCTTCGGTCACCGCCGAAGAAGCCAAGGTTATGGGCCCGTGGATCAAGCTGACAGATCACCTTGGCAGCTTTATCGGGCAGATGACTGATGAGCCGATCAAGGCCATCAACATTCTCTACGACGGTATTGCAGCAGAGATGAACCTTGAGGCCCTGAATTGTTCGTTGATCGCCGGGATCATGAAGTCGGTTAATCCTGACGTGAACATGGTCTCCGCCCCTCTGATCGCCAAGGATCGCGGCATCAAGATCAGCACCACGAACCAAGCCAAATCCGGTGCGTTTGAGGGCTATGTCAAAGTGACGGTTGTCACCGACGGACGCGAACGTTCAATTGCGGGCACCGTGTTCAGCGATGGCAAACCCCGGTTCATCCAGATCAAGGGCATCAACATCGATGCCGAAGTTGGACGCCACATGGTCTACACGACAAACGAAGACGTCCCGGGCATCATTGGCGCGCTGGGCCAGACCATGGGCAAACACGGCGTCAACATCGCGAATTTTACGCTTGGCCGGAAAGCCGCACAGGACGAAGCCATCGCCCTGCTTTACGTGGATGAGCCTATTCCTGCAGATGCAATCGCCGATCTGACCGCAACCGGATTGTTCCAGCAGATCAAATCGCTTTCGTTCGAAGTCGCCTGATTTCGGAAACACTGAAACGAAAACGGCGCCCAAAGGGGCGCCGTTTTTTATTGGGCCGCCACACCGGTCGGGGTGTCTTTGCCACGGCGGCGCAGCCACTCCCACGCCTCGTATTGCGACAGGAAAATCTGCCCAGTCATATCTGCTAGAAAATGCGTGCGGTTCAGCCGGTCCATGACCGGGCCTTTGACCTCGGACAGATGCATCGTGATCCCCATATCACGCAGCCGATGGTTCAACTCTTCCAGAGTTTCCAACGCGCTCATGTCGACCTCGTTCACGGCTGCAAAATGCAGAACCAGATGCTCTATGGTCTTGTCATTGGTAACCCGTTCCAGAATGTGATCCTCAAGAAAACGGGCATTGGCAAAATATAGGCTTTCGTCAATGCGTAGCGTCACAGCATGGGGCAGGGTTTCAACCTTATGGCGCAGGATATTCCGGAAATGCTGCGTACCGGGAACCAATCCCTCTTCGGCGATATGTGGGCGGGACGTTTTGTATAAATGCAGCGCGATGGACAGGATCACCCCTGCCGAAACGCCAACCTCGACCCCCATGCCCAGCGTCAGACCAATGGTTGCAAAAACGGCGGCGAAATCGACAAACGAATAGCGCCATGCCTTTTTTAGAATGGACAGATCAACCAGCGACAAAACAGCAACGATGATGGTCGCAGCCAAAGTGGCCTTGGGCAGGAAATACAGCAACGGAGTAAGCAAAACTGCGGCGAGCAGAATGCCGATCGCGGTGTAGGCGCCTGCTGCCGGCGTCTCGGCCCCAGCATCGAAATTGACGACCGACCGCGCAAAACCACCAGTCACCGGATAGCCGCCCGAAACCGCCGCGGCGACGTTTGAAGCCCCCAACCCGATCAGCTCCTGATCCGGCGCGATTCGCTGACGCTTCTTGGCCGCCAACGTTTGGGCCACCGACACTGACTCCACAAAGCCAATAACGGAGATCAGCAGAGCCGACAAAAACAACTGGTTCCAAAGAGCGGGCGAAAAACTGGGCGCTGACAGAGGCGGCAGGCCTGACGGAACCGCACCGACGATGGCTACGCCCCGCGCTTCAAGCCCAAAAAGCCAAACTGCCAATGTCGTCATGACGACCGCCGCGACCGGGCCTGCTTTGGTCAACACATCCGCCATGCGCGGCTTTAGCCCCATGGACAACAGCGCGGGCTTTAGTCCCTTTCGAACCCAAAACAGGAACGCCAGCGCGCCACCGCCAATGATCAGAGTTGCCAAATTCGTTTCCGGAAGATGTGCGATCAGGCTTTGCCCCAGCTCGATCAGGGTATGCCCATGGGCAGGGATACCCAGTATATGCCGCAACTGCGACGCCGCGATCAGCAAACCTGACGCGGTTATGAAACCGGCAATCACCGGGTGACTCAAGAAATTGGCCAGGAAACCCAAGCGCAACAAACCCATGCCAAGCAGGATCACACCCGAGATGAAGGCCAGCGTCACAGCGGCCAAGGCGATCTGAGCCGGATCTGTGAGCCCCAGGCTGCCAATGGCAGCGGCTGTCATCAAGGACACAACCGCGACAGGGCCGACCGCCAGCGTCCGTGAGCTGCCGAATATCGCATAGGCGAAAAGAGGCAGGATGGACGCATAGAGCCCCATTTCAGCTGGCAGCCCTGCCAGCAAAGCATAGGCCAAACTTTGGGGGATCAACATGATCGTAACGATCACAGCCGCGACCAGATCTGATGCAGCGGTGTCGCGCGAGTAGGCAGAGCCCCAAGTCAAAATGGGGAAGTATCTGGCAAGTGTCTTGGGCATGGCTCTGTCCTTTCTAGGCGATGAACGCCGGTTCGACAGAGTCTATATATTCGTATTTTAGAATTTGTTAAGGCATAAAATTCAAACTTTGGAATGTTTTCGCGTCACGCCCCAAGAACTGGGCGTGACGTATTCGTCACTCATAGCTCAAGGCCGTGGCTTTGCCGCGGAACACCGTATAGGCCAAGGCCGTATATCCAAGGATCATGGGCAGCACGAACAAGGTTCCGATCAGGATAATGAACAGGCTTTCCGGCGCGCTCGCTGCTTCGTAAATGGTCAGCTGTTCCGGGACCACATAAGGATAAAAACTGTAGGCCATCCCAAAGAATCCCAGCACGAATACTGAAATGGTCGCCACAAATGGGAACCAAGCCCAGCTGTCATTCTTGGTTGGCAAATGGCGCAAGGCGTACCACAGCAGCGCGACGATCAACCCTGAGAACAGAGGCAAAGGCGCGAGCAGGAAAATTTCGGGCACAGAGAACCATTTGTCAAAGATCCGGTCACTCACGAATGGCGATGTGATCGAAACCGCACCAAGCCCCAGAACAACCCCCCAGATGCCACCCTTGGCCCACTTCACGGCCTTGAGCTGAAGCGCGCCTTCTGTTTTCAGAATCAACCATGTGGCCCCGATAAAGCTGTAGGCGACCGTCAGAAAAACAGCCGTAATGGCCGCGAAAGCCTGTGTGAACAGGGTCACTTCGAGACCCATAATGTACATTCCAAGCATATAGCCTTGGGTCAGCGAAGTAATGAGTGAGCCTATCCAAAAGCTCTTGTCCCAAAGCGGCTTCCATTTGTCCGGCGCTTTGACCCGGAATTCAAAAGCAACGCCGCGCAAGATCAATCCCATCAACATCAATGTCACAGGCAGATACAGCGCGGTCAGGATCGTGCCATGCGCGGTAGGGAAGGCCACCAACAGGATACCGATAGCCAGAACAAGCCAGGTTTCATTTGCATCCCAAAAAGGGCCGATAGAAGCGACCATGCGATCTTGCTCTGCCTTTTCCGCAAGAGGGAACAGCACACCCACGCCAAGGTCAAAACCGTCCAGCACCACGTAGATCAGGATACTGAGGCCCATCAAAGCCGCAAACGTCAGGGGTAGCCACTGGGCCGGATCACCAAAAAGTTCCATGTCATTTACTCCGCTGCAACGGCGTTTGCGGTTGCTTGTCCGGCCGAAGGACGCACCGACACCGGTTCACCCTTGGCTGCCTTGCCTGCCAAATAGAAAATCACGCTGATATAGGCGCCCAACAGCACCGCATAGATCGTCAGGTATGCAAACAACGTCGAGGCCACCATCGGCGCGGGCACATCTGCAATCGCCTGCTTGGTGGTCATGACCCCCTGAACCAGCCACGGCTGGCGGCCGATTTCGGTGGTGTACCAACCCGCGAGCGTCGCAAGCCAACCCGAGAAAGCCATCGGCACCAGTGCGATCAACATCATTTTGGGTATCCCTTCCACGCCGGCACGGCGGCGGCGCATCAGAACCACCCCAGCCCAGCTGAAAAACAGCATGGCAACCCCTGTGCCGATCATGATCCGGAAACTGAAGAACACGGGCGCAACGGGCGGGTGCTGCACTGTGCCGTCTTCGGCGACAAAGTCGTTCAGGCCCGGCACGATACCTTCGGCTTTGTGCTTGAGGATCAGCGAAGCGCCATTGGGAATGCCAATCTCAAAACGGTTTTCCCGCGCCTCTTCGTCAGGGATGGCAAACAGCACAAGCGGCACGTTGCTGCGCGTTTCCCAGTTTCCCTCCATCGCTGCAACCTTTTGGGGCTGATGCTCCAAGGTATTAAGGCCGTGCATGTCTCCGGCAAGGATTTGCAACGGGATCAGCAAAGCCCCCAAGGTCAGGCCAAAACGCAGCGTAGTTCGCACCTCTTCAGAGCGGTCCCGCATCAGCCAGCGGAAGGCCGAAATGCCTGCAATCAGAAAGGCCACGGTCAGGCCAGAGGCCAAAAGCATATGCACCAGACGATAGGGCATGGACGGGTTGAAGATGATCGCAAACCAATCCGTTGCATGGGCCACGCCATCGCGCATTTCAAAACCTGCCGGCGTGTGCATCCAGCTGTTCAACACGAGGATCCAGAAGGCCGACATGGTCGTGCCAAAAGCCACGAGGAATGTCGCCAGGGTATGCAACCAGCCCGGCACCTTGGAAAAGCCAAAGAGCATGATGCCAAGGAAGACCGCTTCAAGGAAAAACGCGGTCATCACCTCATAGGCCAGCAAGGGGCCGGCGATATTGCCGACAGTTTCCATAAAGCCCGGCCAGTTGGTACCGAATTGGAACGACATGGTGATGCCGGACACAACCCCCATGGCAAAGGACAGGGCGAAAACCTTGATCCAGAACCGGTAGGCGTTCATCCATTTTTCGTCCCCCGTTGCGCCAAAACGAAGCTTGAAGAACAAAAGAACCCAGCCCAGCGCGATGGTGATCGTCGGGAACAGGATGTGGAACGAAATATTGGCACCGAATTGGATGCGCGACAGGATCAGCGTGTCCATGGACCTACCTTTGTGGCGTTGTGTTTCACCGCAAAATATAGGTTTTGGATTTCGCTTTTCTGCCGCCTGCGACAGGAACCCGCAGTTCGGCGCTCACAGGAGCGCGCTGTCGGTCAATCCTGACGCATCACCCGAAATTCATGCCGCAGCAAAGCCAGCATCCAGCGCAGCCAGAATGGTATCGACCTCTGCTTCACTTATAGTCAGTGGCGGCGACATGAGGATATTGTGCATGCCCAACCGAACCATCGCTCCGGCCTCATAGGCTGTCTGATGAATCCGCTTCATCGTCTCAGCATCCATCGGAGTTTTGCTGGCCTTGTCAGACACGATCTCAATGCCGGTCATCAACCCATGCCCACCACGCACGTCGCCGATGATGTCATGTTTCTGTGCCAGCGCCTGAACCCCTTCAAAGAGCTGTGTGCCGCGCGGTCCGGCGTTGGCGCATGTGTCCAGCCTGAGCGTTTCCTCAAGACAGGCAATCACAGCAGCAGCACCGACGGGATGCGCGCTGTAAGTGTATCCGTGATATATGCCGCCATCCGCGCCAGAGGTCTCGAACACTTCGGCGACCTTGCCAGACATCAACGCGGCACCCACCGGGAAATAGCCCGAGGTGATACCTTTGGCCGTGCTCATCATATCAGGCTGCACGCCCCAATGCCGCGCACCAGACCAATCCCCTGTACGGCCAAAGCCCGTGATCACCTCATCGGAGATCATCAAGATCCCGTGCCGATCGCAGATGTCGCGCATAAGCGGCATAAATGTTTCATGCGGCACGATCACACCACCCGCCCCTTGGATCGGCTCCATGATAAACGCGGCTATGGTTGACGGATCCTGAAAGGCAATCTCATCTTCCATGCTCTGCGCAATCAGCTGGGCAAGCTTGGCCGGATCCGTTTCGTGAAACGGGTTACGGTAGGTGTAAGGAGACGGGATATGGAAACAGCCCGGCATCAGCGGTTCATAGTTGATGCGGAACCGGTTGTTTCCGTTTACCGATGCGCCACCAAAATGAGTGCCGTGGTACCCTTTTTTCAGGCTAAGGAACTTGGTGCGTGTCGGTTCGCCGCGCAGTCGGTGATATTGCCGTGCAAGGCGCAGGCAGGTTTCGACGGAATCCGAACCACCAGAAGTAAAGAAAACGCGCTCCATACCATCTTCGGCAAAGAACGCCTGCACGGCATAAGCCGCTTCGATCGCTGCTGGGTTCGTGCTCCCGGCGAACGCCGAATAGTAGGGCAAATCGACCATCTGTGCAGAAACTGCCTCTTTGATGCGATCGTTCGAATACCCGAGATTGACGCACCACAGACCCCCAACCGCATCCACCACGGAATGTCCGTCAATGTCTGTAATCTTTACGCCATGCGCCTTGGTTATGATTTTCGGCGGATGTTCCTGGGACTCGCGCGGGTGACCCATGGGATGCCAAAGCTGACGGGCGTTGTTTTCCTTCAGAAAGTTCTCGTCTTTCATCACGCGACTCCGATGTAAATTTGATCAAATGCTGTCAGACAGGCGTGGGCCTGTCCAGCCTCGATCGCAGCATTCCTCAAAGGTTGGTGGCCCGGATCGCCAGCTTATTCATGGCGATGGTCACAGCGCGAAAGCCTGCAAACACGCCGCGTGTCCTTTCGAAGCGTGGCGAATTGTCAAAATACTCCGAAAAGAGTTGTTGTCCCATTGCAGGTGGTTTGTGATGTCACGGGCAAATAGATTCAAACTCAACGCCCCGTTTCCAGCTGGAGCATTCATGAACAATTCATACTTCGCGCCTCACGGCGGCCACCCGGACCAAACGCAGCTGCTGACAGATCGCGCGATCTTTACCGATGCCTATGCGGTCATCCCCAAAGGCACGATGCGCGACATCACAACCAGCTTTCTTCCCTTCTGGGAATCAACACGGCTTTGGGTGATCTCTCGCCCTCTCAGCGGGTTTGCCGAAACCTTTTCGCAATACATCATGGAAGTCTCTCCGGGTGGCGGATCTGACAGGCCAGAAACGGACCCCGACGCCGAGGGCGTACTGTTTGTCGTCGACGGAACCGCAACCTTGGTTGCCGACGGTGAAACTCACAGTTTGACCCCCGGTGGATATGCCTATCTGCCACCATCCTGCCCTTGGACCCTGCGCAACACCTCCGGTGAACCACTGCGCTTTCACTGGATTCGCAAAGCTTACGTTCCTGTGGAAGGCCTCGACAAACCGGATGTTCTGATTTTAAACGAAAACGATATCGCACCGACAGAGATGCCGGGTACCGACGGCAAGTGGGCAACAACCCGTTTCGTAGACCCAGCCGACATGCGGCATGACATGCACGTCACGGTCGTCACCTTTGAACCCGGAGCCGTTATTCCATTTCTGGAAACCCACGTTATGGAACACGGGCTGTACGTGCTTGAGGGCAAAGCGGTGTACCGGCTGAACAACGACTGGGTCGAAGTCGAAGCAGGCGACTACATGTGGCTGCGCGCCTTCTGCCCACAAGCCTGCTATGCGGGTGGGCCCGGCAAGTTCCGTTACCTTCTCTACAAGGATGTGAACCGCCACATGCCGTTGCGTTTGGGCGGGTGATCGTTCGCAAGGACGCGCCAATCCAGACCGGCACGATTGATACAAAGACCAGAAACTGAAAAGCGGCCCGCCAAAACGGGCCGCTTTGTCTTTCATACCAAAGGTTTACACCTTGGTATCCGGCTTTAGCCAGACAGGCTGCCGTCACCCTTGCCGGACAAACCGCCTGAGACCTCTTCAGTCGCTTCGCCAGACAGCTCCTGCGGCAGAACCAGATTCAGCACGATTGCGATCAATGCTGCTGGCAGGATGCCGGATGTGGCCAATACCTTGAGCGTGCTTGGCAAGTGCTGAAGCGCGCCCGGCTCAAGCTGCAAACCGAGGCCGAGAGACAAGGCAATCGCAAAGATTACCATGTTGCGGCGGTTCCAGTTTACGTCGGACAGCATCGAGACACCCGCTGCAACCACCATGCCAAACATCACGATGACACCGCCACCCAGAACTTCGATCGGGATAGAGGAAATGATAGCGCCGATCTTGGGGATCAGGCCGCACACAATCAGGAACACAGCCCCGATCGTAACAACCATGCGGCTCATCACACCTGTCATGGCGATCAAGCCGACATTCTGGCTGAAGGACGTGTTCGGCAATGCTCCGAAGAAACCCGAGATCGCGGTGCCCAGACCGTCTGCATAGGTCGCGCCCTGAATCTCTTTGTCGGTCGCTTCGCGGCCTGCGCCACCTTTGGTGATACCAGACACATCGCCCACAGTTTCAACAGCCGAGACAAAAGACATCAGACAAAAGCCAATGATAGCCGCCACTGAGAATTCCATGCCAAAGTGCAGAGGGTTGGGCAGTGCAAAAGAGGCAGCACGACCAACGTTTCCGAGGTTCACTTCACCCATCAGATAGGCAAACACATAGCCGACGAGCAGGCCGATCAACACCGCTGAAACGGAGAGCATCCCACGGGCAAAGAACTTCAGGCCCAGAGTAACCAGAATTACCACGCCCGCCATGCTCCAGTTAATCAGCGATCCATACTCTGGCTTGCCAATCGCTGGCACACCGCCGGCGGCATATTGAATGCCCACTTTGACCAAGGCCAAACCGATCATTGTAACGACAAGACCCGTAACCAAAGGCGGCAAGGCAAACCGAAGCTTCCCTATGAACAGGCCCAGAAACGCGTGGAACAATCCACCCACCACGATACCGCCCATCAGCACCGCAATGGCATCAACGCCCTTTCCGGCCACCAAAGGGATCATGATCGGAATGAACGCAAAGCTGGTGCCCTGAACGATGGGCAAACGCGCGCCAACCGGACCGATTCCAATGGATTGGAACAGCGTCGCGATGCCAGCAAAGAACATGGACATCTGGATCATGTAGATCATTTGCGGAAAATCAGGGCTGTTAGAGCCGAAACCGAAACCCGCCGCGCCGCAAACGATGATTGCAGGCGTGACGTTAGACACAAACATTGCCAGCACGTGCTGAATTCCCAGCGGTACCGCCTTTGCAATTGGTGGTGTGTAGTCTGGATCGCGGAGCTGCTCCGGCGTTCCGATGGATGTGTCAGTCATGGTGTTTGTCCCTCCCTGATGCGCCATGCCCTTTGGGGTCTTCGGCGGCTTGATTTTGCCAGCACCAGTCCACTGGACCTGATGCTGGCCTTGGCTAATCGTCTATGTAGATGTCCTCTTGGAACCAGTGCTCCTGCAGGTTCGGCCCTTCGCCAATCCGGTCGACAACGGCAAACAGGCCGGGCGCGGCCAGCGGCGTCAGGACACCGTGCCACGTCCCGCGGTGAAAATTGATGCCTTGTCCAGGCTGCGTGCGGAATGCGATCGGCTGGCCCGGCGTGCCATCCTCATCAGGCGCGACCACTACAAGAAACGGCTCTTGGCTCATGGGTAGAAAGGCCTGACTGCCATCCGGATGCCGTTCAACAAGATCAAGCTTCAGCGGAAGATCCCGCGGCTTTGCATTGAATAGGCTGATCCCGGCGCGGCCATCGTTAAAATCGAGAACGGCACGGTCATGATACCGACCACACATTCCCTGATTGATGATCTTGTCCGGGTCTCCACTGACGTCCAGCACATCGCCAAACGGGGCAAAACCCTCGGCGGTCAAAGGCTGTATTTTTATACGCGCGCTCATGCGTCAAACTTCTCGATGAGACGCAGTTCCGCAATCCGTTCAACCTGCCTACATGCTTCTGCAAATTCCGTCTGCCGGTCACTGTCGATCCGGCGATGGAACGCCTCGAGTATGCTGGATTTGGTGTTGTCCTTCACTGCGATGATAAATGG
This sequence comes from Thalassococcus lentus, assembly GCF_028023555.1. NCBI lineage: Bacteria > Pseudomonadati > Pseudomonadota > Alphaproteobacteria > Rhodobacterales > Roseobacteraceae > Thalassococcus > Thalassococcus lentus. Next base: position 578,181 of record NZ_JAQIOY010000001.1, on the reverse strand, counting down.
AAACCCGAACTTGGATGTGTAGGTCTCGTTGAGCTGGGTAAAGGTCGTGCGTTCCTCGTCGGTCAGCAGATCCAGTCCAGCCCCCGCCTGTTCGGCTGTAGATTCTGCCGTCAACCGACCGGCCGCAGCCAATTTACCCGCCAAATCCGGGTGCGCGTTCAGAACGCCAAGACGTTTTTCCTCACTTGCTGTACGGAAAACACGGGCCAGCGCGTTGTGGACACCGGCCGCGTTATCATGCGTTGGTCCAAGCTCCAGTGCATAGGCGCCTTCGGCAATCCAAGGGCTGTGTTCGAAAATGCCCCCAAAGGCATCGACAAAGGCCTGCTTATCCATGTCAGAGGGGCGCAGAGCCTGCGACGGTGGGTGCGTTTCGGCCCAGTGGTCCGCAATCTGTTCCCGAGTGGCAAACCAGACGCCGTCGTGCCCTGCCATGTGCTCGATCGCGCGTTTGAGCGCCATCGCACGGCCCGGACGACCTGCCAAACGGCAATGTAGCCCAATTGATAGCATCTTGGGCGCGCCCGCCTGCCCCTCGGCATAGAGCAGATCAAAGCTGTCCTTAAGATAGCTTTCGAACTGATCGCCGTTGGTGAACCCGGCCTGAATCGCAAAACGCATATCGTTGCAATCCATGGTGTAGGGAACGATTAACTGATACTTGCCCCCTGCTTGCATCCAATAGGGCAGATCGTCCGAGTAGCTGTCCGCAATATAGGCAAAATCGCCCTCTTGGGCTGCCAGCTCAATTGTGTTCATCGAACAGCGGCCCGTGTACCAGCCACGTGGCGGCGCACCGACGACTTCTGTATGCAGACGGATTGCTTCCTGGATCTGGGCCCGCTCTTCTTCGGGGTCCATGTCCTTGTGCTCGATCCACTTCAAGCCATGACTGGCGATCTCCCATCCGGCCTGCTTCATCGCCGCCAGTTGTTGTGGCGCGCGTGCCAAAGCGGTGGCAACGCCGTAGACTGTGATTGGCAGGTCTTTCAGCATTTCATGCAGCCGCCAGAATCCGGCACGGCTGCCGTATTCGTAGATCGTCTCCATGTTCCAATGCCGTTGCCCCGGCCACGGAGCAGCCCCGGTAATTTCTGACAGAAAAGCCTCTGACGCGGCGTCGCCATGCAGAACATTGTTCTCGCCACCCTCTTCGTAATTGAGAACGATCTGAACGGCGATTTTTGCACCATTGGGCCATCGTGCGTCTGGCACAGAACGACCATAGCCTGTCATGTCGCGGGGATAACGTTTCACGTGCGAGATCCTTTTATTGGGTCAATGCTTAAACCAGATAATCTTCTTTGTTTTTCAAAAAAAACTAAAAGGAGCCTTCTGGCACAGCCTCTTTGTGTCTTTGTGTATTAATGTCCTAGATACACGCAGAGCGACAGGAGATGCTGAAATGACGGGCTATCTGACAACACATGTTCTGGACACCGCGCGTGGCTGTCCTGCACAGGGCATCAAAATTGCGCTTTACCGGGTGTCCGGAAATTCGCATCGCAAGATTGCTGAAACCGTCACGAACAGCGATGGGCGTACGGATGCCCCAATTCTTCCCGCCGATCAGTTCAAGACTGGCACCTATGAGCTGATCTTCTTTGCGGGCGAATACCTGCGCGAGACAGGTCAGGCCAATGGTGAAATCCTGTTCCTTGATCAGGTACCCATTCGCTTTGGCATGTCAGACGCTGACGCGCATTATCATGTGCCATTGCTGCTGTCGCCCTACGGCATGAGCACCTACCGCGGCAGCTGACTAGACACTCAGCATGGCCTCTGCGCTGCGTCGCAACTGATAGGCAGTCAGCGAAGTATCAACTTCGACATCCTCATATGTCAGTGGCTGGTCAGCCTTGACAGGACGCAAGACCTTTACCCCACCAGCGAGCCCGAGTGGCAGCAGGCCAGCGGGCACCGAGATTGCGCTTGGACGCAACTGGCCCGCGACAGTATAGCCGCCTTCGCCATCCAGCATTTCGCCTGGAACCAAATCCCGCTTGGCAACGGCGATAACGTCTGCACGGAAACTGTCTGCCGTCCCGGTGGATTCACCCCGCAAGCCGACATTCGCAACGGACATCCCCAGTTCCAGACCAATCAAATGCCAGCGCTTGTAGGCACACATGTAAATGCCACTGTCGTCGGTTCGAACCTTGTATTCCTCAAGGCAGTGCTTCTGATAGTCGGTGACCGCTTTGACACAGACGAACACCCCCATCCGAATGTCATAGCCGATCTGATCACCGTCCGCGTCCAGACAGTTTTGCACTTCCACCATACCATGGCCTTCCAGAACGCCCCCTTCTTGGACGGGTCGCATCTGGTTCGGCAAATCGTCGATAGAGCCTGATGGAAAGAGCAGCCCTTCGCTTGGCGCATCCAGTCCACAGGCATTGGCAATGGCGGCGGACTCGATGGCGGGTTTGGTCCCATCCAGAAACGAATTGAACATCTTTGGATTCAGCCGCCCGCGCTCGGCCTGCTCTGGTGTCAGACCCCAGTGATCCCAAACTGTCTCAGGGGTGGAAAAGCGGTATTCCGGTTTCCATTTATGCCCACGGCCCGCGGCGGCGACTTCAAAACCGCAGGTGCGCGCCCAATCAACCAGTTCGCAAACCAATGCTGGTTGATCGCCGTAGGCCATCGAGTAGACGACACCATGTTCGCGGGCCTTCTGCGCCAGCGCTGCGCCACACAGGGCATCAGCCTCGACCGTGGCGCTGACAACAGGCTTACCGTTACGAAAGGCCGCCATCACATGGTCTACAGCCACAATCGGATTGCCCGTGCATTCGACAACCAGATCCACGACCGGCGCACCGATCAGCAAGTTGGCATCGTCGACCACATAGGTCTGACCGGATTGGATCGCGGCATTCAGGGAACTGGCGCTGTACTGCTCATCCGGCCAACCAGCCAAGGCAAGGTTGGACTTGGCCACCTGAACATTCAGATCGGCGATCCCGACAACATGCACACCGGGCAGACGCAGTGCCTGAGCAAGAAACATGGTGCCAAATTTTCCGGCACCGATCACGGCGACGCGGATTGGCCTTTGGTCTTCCTGCCTCTTTTGAAGCTGGCGGAATAGGCTCATGTCTCGATCTCCCTTCGTGCGGTTTCACCCCTGAATCGCGACTGCCTTTTCGATCCGGTCGATGACAAATTCCATAAAAAGACGAGTCTTGGGATCCTGCATGCGGCGGTGTGTGAAAAGGCAGGCCATTTGGATGGGTTCGGGCGGCGTTTGTTCGGCCACCGGCACCAGACGGCCAGCGCTGAGGTGATCGGCGATCTCGAAAACAGGCTTCATCGCGACACCCTGCCCCGCCAGCGCCCAATCCGTCAAAACATCCCCGTCATCAGATTCGTAGTGGCCCGAGACACGGAACCGTTTGGGGCCGTCAGGGGTCGTGAGCAGCCACTGGAATTCTGTTGCCCCAGGAAACCGCAAGTTCAGGCATTCATGCTTTTGGGCGATCAGATCAGCGCCGTCACGGGGCATGCCACGCCGCGCGATGTAGTCTGGCGACGCACACAAAACCCGCTGTACATCTGCAATTTTCCGGATGCGCAGATTGCTGTCTTCTGGCTTACCAAGAAAGAACGCCAGATCCAGCCCCTCGGTCGTCAAATCGACCTTTCTGTCGGTCAGACGCAATCGAACCGCAATATCCGGATAGAGCGCCCGAAACGCCGGCACCTGCGGCGCGATCAACCGACGCCCGACACCCAACGGGGCCGCAACGAATAACGAGCCGCGCAGGTTCTCAGTGATGTTGACGATCTGCGCTTCGGCGCTTTCGACCGCCTCAAGGATATCAGTTGCCCCACGATAGAACGATTGCCCTTGCTCTGTCGGCGTCAGACTGCGGGTGGTGCGTTGGAACAATCGGACACCCAGATGCTCTTCCAGCTGTGATATCCGCGAAGACGTGACGGCCGGTGAGATGCGCAAATCTCGACCGGCTGCAGACATACTGCCCAATTCATAGACACGAACAAACGTGCGGATATTATCGAGATAGGACATTATTCGGTTTTTTTTGATGCTGCTTGATCTTTACAAGCAATACTAGAACAAACCTCACGCGCATAGTGTGCATCAGCATTCAAATTTTGGGAGACCCGCCATGTACGATCTGGCCATCTTGTGGGAATGGATCGCCTTTTCCGTTCGCTGGTTGCACGTCGTCACTGCGATGGCTTGGATCGGCGCATCGTTTTACTTCATTGCTCTGGACCTGATGCTAAAGCCAAACGATGCGCTACCCGAAGGCGCGCACGGCGAAGAATGGGAAGTGCACGGCGGCGGTTTTTATCACACCGTCAAATACATGGTCGCACCGGCCCGTATGCCCGAGCATCTGACCTGGCATAAATGGCAAAGCTACAGCACTTGGCTTTCCGGCGCGGCGCTTTTGATGATCATCTATTGGGTCGGGGGCGAGCTTTATCTGATCGACCCGACCAAAGCAGATCTCGCGCTGTGGCAGGGCATTTTGATCTCTGGCGGATCACTGACCATCGGTTGGCTGCTCTATGATGCCATGTGCAAATCATCGCTGAGCGATCACCCGACGATCCTGATGCTTTTGCTCTTCGTGATCCTTGTCATCATGTCTTGGGGCTACAACCAGATCTTTACGGGTCGCGCAGCACTGCTGCATCTGGGCGCGTTCACGGCAACAATCATGACGGCAAACGTGTTTTTCCAGATCATGCCAAACCAGCGCATTGTGGTGGCAGACCTCAAAGCAGGCCGGACCCCAGACGCGAAGTACGGGAAAATCGCCAAGGTGCGTTCGACCCACAACAACTATCTGACATTGCCTGTCGTATTTCTGATGTTGTCGAACCACTATCCGCTGGCCTTTGCGACGCAACATGCGTGGATCATCGCCAGTTTGATTTTCCTAACCGGCGTCACGATCAGGCATTACTTCAACACGATGCACAAAACGGGATCCGGTCCACATTGGACATGGGGCGTGACGGTTCTGCTGATGCTGGTGATCGCCTGGCTTTCGACCGCTTCTGGCACAGAGGATTATGATCAGGCCGCAGCGCGTGAGCTGACACCCTACGAACAGACCTATGCGTCAGCCGCAGGCTTTCAGGATGCCTATGACACGGTTGTCGGCAATTGCTCTATGTGCCACGCACGTGAACCTGTCTGGGGCAACATGCACTGGGCGCCCAAAGGGGTCTATCTGGAAACCCCCGGTGATGTGGCCCGCCACGCCGAGCAGATCTATCTGCAAGCGGGACTCAGTCACGCGATGCCACCACCAAACGCAATTCAGATGGACGATGAAGCGCGGCAGTATATCGTAGCATGGGTTCGTGAAGCCCGGAAAAAATAGGCGCGCAAATGCACATCGGATTGATCGGATTTGGCAGCATAGGCCGAGAACTGCACAAACGACTCGCGGAAGATCCAATCAACACTGTTACGGCCCTGACGCGTTCTCCAATACCTGAAGCGCCGCGAGGGCTTGCTCAGGTCCAATCATTGGATGCTTTGCTTGCAGCCCAGCCGGATGTGGTCGTTGAATGCGCAGGCCATTCCGCTGTTCAGACCTATGCAGTTGACGTCCTTCAATCCGGCACCGCACTCATGCTGGCTTCACAGGGTGCTCTTGCCGACCAAGAATTGTTGTCAGCTTTGCAGTCAGCGGCAGACAACGCTGGCACACAGTTGATTTTTCCGTCCGGTGCAATCGGTGGGTTGGATCTGCTCCGCGCCTGCTCGGCGGATGGCCCTGTAGATGTGATGTATCAGGGGATCAAACCGCCCAAGGCCTGGGCAGGATCGCGCGCAGAAGAATCCGTCTCATTGAACGACCTGCGTCAGCCCCATGTCTTCTTTCAGGGAACAGGCCGGGAAGCGACGCTGGCATTTCCCAAAAACGCGAATGTTGTAGCCGCTTTGGCCTTGGCCGGGGCAGGATTTGATAGGCTACAAGTGGAACTGATCGCCGATCCCGAGGCGACGGGCAACACGCATCGCTACAGCGTCACATCGCCAGTCTGCAAATTCGAAATCAACATAGAAAACGCGCCAAGCGCCGGGAATGCCCGAACCTCTATGACCACCGTTCTGAGCATCCTGATGGACATCCGCGCCTTTGCCGCGCAATGCTCAAAACGACGTGACTCGGAGTAATCACCATGACCCATCCTTTGCTGACGCAGCAGCATATCGACGACTATCAGCGCGATGGCGTTGTTTTGGTCAAAGGGCTGTTTCGCGACCATGTGGAACAACTGCGTGACGGAGTCGCCCGCAACATGGAGGCACCCGGCCCCTATGCCGCGGAAAACCTGAAAGAAGGCGAAGCCGGTCGTTTTTTTGATGACTACTGCAATTGGGAGCGCATTCCAGAATTCGCCGAGGTCATTCAGAACTCACCCGCAGCCGATGTGGCGGGTGATCTGATGGGCAGCAAACGGGTGCAGATGTTTCACGACCATGTGCTTGTCAAAGAACCCGGCACATCCAAACCGACGCCTTGGCATCAGGATGGGCCTTACTACTTCGTTGAAGGTCAGCACACGATCAGTTTCTGGTCGCCACTCGATCCCGTGGACAGCGCCTCGCTGCGCTGCGTGGTTGGCTCTCACAAATGGGACAGACCTGTTCTTCCTACCCGCTGGTTGGCCGAGACAAGTTTCTACCCGGATGAGGATGCGTATCGCCCCGTGCCTGACCCGGACGCGGAAGGCATGGAGGTTCGGGAATGGACGATGGAGCCCGGCGATGCCGTTGCTTTCAATTTCATGACACTGCACGGCGCTCGTGGAAATGAAACCAGCGCGCGCCGCAGGGCATTCTCACTTCGGCTGGTCGGTGAAGATGCGCGCTATGTCGAGCGTCCTGGCCCCACGTCGCCTCCTTTTCCGGGCCATGACATGACAGCCGGCCAACATCTACGGGAAGACTGGTTCCCTGTTTTGCGGCACGGTTAGGCCCGGTCAGCTGCCATGACCAAGCAACCCAAGCCAAAGCCTGTCATACCTGACGGTGCATTCAGCTTCCCTGTGAAAAACCCGCGCGATACGCGCTGGTTCAGCTTCTTGTTGCTCGACGGCTTTACCTTGCTGGCATTCAGTTCGGCACTTGATCCACTGCGCATCGCGAACCAACTGTCCCGCAAGGCACTCTATGGCTGGCAAGTCGTCTCCGAAGATGGCCAGTCGGTGCCGTCCTCTTCTGGTTTGTCGATGGAAGTGCACGGCGCGTTGTCAGAGGTTGAACGCACCGCCCATCTTTTTGTCTGTTCTGGCAATGCAGGCCTTGAAGCAGCCAGCGATTCCACGATTGCAGAGCTTCGCAAACGGGCGCGGTTCGGCGGGCGTTATGGCGGCATTTGTACAGGGGCGGCCAGTTTGGCCCGGGCTGGTCTGCTCGAAGGGAAAAGGTTCACGCTCCACTGGGAAAACCAGCCCGGCTTCGCCGAAGCGTTCCCCATGCTCGAACCCACCCGCAAACGGTTTGAAGAAGATGGCGATCTGCTGACCTGTGGCGGCGGGTCGGCCGCTACGGAAATGATGCTGGGAATTATTGCCCGCGACTACGGTACGGACTTTGCCGTGTTGGTCGCCGACATGTGCTTGAACGATCCTGATCTGAAAGGGCGTCGGGAACAAAGGTCATCAATTGCGACGGCTGTGGATTCAAGAAATCCTAAACTGCTTTTGGTGATCCAGGGGATGTACGCCAACATCGAAGACCCGCTGACGCTGGATGATCTCGCGAAGAATGCCGGGTTTTCGCGACGCCAGATGGAGCGTCAGTTTCAATCCATGATGGGCGAGCCGCCAGCCACGGTCTATCGCAACATCCGGCTAGAGCGCGGACGCGCCCTTCTGGTGGAAACCGATATGACCGTAATGGAAGTGGCAACAGCGGCTGGCTTCAATTCCACCGATTTGTTCAGCAGGCATTTCAAGGCCCGCTACGGCGAAACCCCTTATGGAACCAAGGGGCGTCGCCGCTGATTTCTGGCCAGGTCTACCCATCCAGTTAGGCGCCGCCGTACCCGTTAACGCCCAGTCGGCTTTCAGGTACGGCGGACCGGCTGATTTAGCCGACGACGTTGTGTTCAGGACCATAGGGGAAGCCGGTGATATTCTCATTGCCGTCTTCAGTAATGAACAGAATGTCATGTTCGCGGTAGCCACCTGCTCCGGCTTGGCCTTCCGGAATGGTCAGCATCGGCTCCATCGAGATGACCATCCCCGACTCCAGCACCGTGTCGATGTCTTCACGCAGTTCCAACCCTGCTTCACGCCCGTAGTAATGGCTCAGCACACCAAACGAATGACCATAGCCAAAGGTGCGGTACTGAAGCAGATCACGCTCAGCAAAGAAGTCGTTGATCTTGTGCGTGACCTCGGCGCAGGACACGCCGGGCTTCAGAAGGCTCATGCCGTATTCGTGGGCAGCGACGTTTGCTTCCCAGACCGCCAGCGATGCGTCATCAACCGTCTCGACGAAAAGCGTGCGTTCGAGGGCTGTATAGTAGCCCGAAATCATCGGGAAAGTGTTCAGGCTGAGGATGTCACCGCGCTGCAATGCCCGCGCCGTCACCGGGTTATGGGCACCATCCGTGTTGATCCCTGATTGAAACCAAACCCATGTGTCACGGTATTCCGCATCGGGAAACCGCCGTGCAATTTCCAGCTCCATTGCATCACGCCCAGCCATTGCCACGTCGATCTCGCGCGCGCCTGCCTTGATGGCATCTCGGATCGCATAGCCGCCAACGTCAGCTGTCGCCGCACCTGCGCGGATCAGTTCGAGTTCTGCGGGCGATTTGTGGAACCGCTGTGTCATCGTGGCCGGAGCAATATCGATCTTGTTTGCCGGTTTCAGGAAATCATCCAGCAAAGCCATCTGTGCGATGGACAGATGGTCACCCTCAAAACCGATTGTCTTGCCCTGTCCTGTGACAGAAAGAATGGCGCGCCAGTAGTTGTTCCGCTGCCAATCCGTGTAGGTGATGTTGTCGCCGTAGCACCGCCGCCAAGGCTGGGCCGCATCAATGCCTGCACTGAACGTGACCGTGTCTGTCGGCGTCACGACCTGCGCATAGGGCCGACCAAAGGCACAGTACAGAAAGCCCGAGTAGTAGGACACGTTGTGCATCGATGTCAGCACACAAGCGTCGATCCCTTGTTCGGCCATGATCGCCCGAAGTCCTTTCAGGCGGGCTTCGTATTCTGCATCGGCAAAAGGCAGTGTCTTTTCGCCTTGGTGAAACCGATAGAAATCAGGGCGCTGCAGTGCGTTTGGTGTCAGGTTGGATGTTCCGTCCATCGTTTGTCTCCTGTTCAAGCCGCTTAGGCGCGAGGAGCGAAGGGGAACCTTCCCTCACCGCAAAACGGCAAAGCAAGATCCCGGCGTTCAGGATGGTGGGTTTGGGAATAACCGATCTGGATCGGCGGCGACGCCATCGCCTGTCCCTGCAATTTCTTTAGTCGAGACTGCCTCATCGGATCAAGACTGTTTTTCACCAGAACTCTTCGGCCCGGATTTATTCTGAGTAATTTTGTCAGAAAGGCTTGCCCTTGTCAGGATTTCCTGTAATTGACAAAAACAGTAAGTTAATAAAATCAGGATACTCCGATGCAAAGCCTAACATCTGTCATCGCGATTGCCGTTGCAGCCACCGCCAGCGCAGCCAGTGCAGACAATGTCGTGAACCTCTATTCATCCCGTCACTATGATACAGACGAACGTCTTTATTCCGACTTCGAGGATGCAACCGGCATCACCATCAACCGCATCGAAGGCAAGGCCGATGAATTGATTGCCCGCATGACGGCTGAAGGCAAAAACTCGCCAGTTGATGTTTTCATGACCGTGGACACGGTGCGGATTACACGCGCCAAGGAACTTGGGCTTTTGCAATCGATCAACAGTGATGTGCTAGAGGCAAAGATTCCGGCAAATCTGCAGGACAACGAAAACCAGTGGTTTGCCTTTTCCAAGCGCGCACGGATCCTGTTCTATGACAAAAACGATGTCTCAAACCCGCCAATGACCTATCAGGATCTGGCCAAGCCAGAGTACGAAGGCATGGTTTGCATCCGGTCGTCTTCGAACGTCTATACGCAGAACATCGTCGCTGCGATGGTTGCACACTTGGGCGAAGAGGCCACAGCTGACTGGGCCGAGGCCGTTGTGGGCAACTTTGCCCGCAAGCCACAGGGCGGTGATACAGACCAGTTGCGTGGGATCGTTTCGGGTGAGTGCGACATTGCGATGTCCAACACCTACTATTTCGCCCGCGCGCTGCGCCGTGATGTTTCCGGCGTTTCCGACAGCATCGATACCATTGGCTGGGTTTTCCCCAACCAGGATGACTTCGGCGCCCATATCAACATCTCAGGCGGTGGGGTTGCGACACATGCCCCGAACAGGGACAACGCCATCAAGTTTCTCGAGTATCTCGCCTCGGAACAGGCACAGGATTATTTCTCTGCTGGCAATGACGAATACCCGGTTGTTCAGGGCGCACCACTGGCCGAGTCGGTGCAGGCCTTGGGCGACTTCAAGGAAGACGACATTCCGTTATCCGACATTGCCCAGAACATCAAAACCGCCCAGCGCATTCTGGCACAGGCTGGCTGGAACTGAACGTTCTTCTGAAATTCAACAATACGCAGGCGCGCCATTTGGCGCGCCTTTTGCTTTAGCGGCCTTGTCGGTTTCCGATGCGCATGCATAGCAGGATGACCGGAAGCAGCCCAATCGCTGCAATCATCAGGCTCGGGACGGCCGCCCCCTCCAATCGCTCATCAGACGCCAATCTGAACGCTTGCACAGCAAGCGTGTCATAGTTGAACGGCCTCAGGATCAGGGTCGCAGGCAGCTCTTTTACGGTATCGACAAACACGATCAGCAAGGCCGTCAGAATACTGCCCCGCAACACCGGAAGGTGAATGCTGCGCACAGTCCCCCAAGCCGTCCGGCCAAGCACCCGGGACGCCGCATCCACATTATGCGTCACGGTGGAAAGGCCGCTATCATAGGATCCGATGGCCGCTGCCAGAAACCGGATCATGTAGGCCGCAATCATCAGCCAGATAGATCCTGAAATCAGCAATCCGGTCGACACGTTGAACCAGCTTTCCATCCGGGCATCCAACCAGTTGTCGAAATTGGCAAAGGGCACCAACAAGCCTACGGCGATCACACCGCCCGGCACTGCATAGCCCAACCGCCCAACAAACAGCGCTGCCAGCGATGCACGCCCGGAATACACGCGATTGAACGTGCCCAGCATAACCGCCGCTGCGACGGTCAGGACTGCGGCAATCACGGCTAACATCAGCGAGTTGTGAATGAACCTCAGATAGCGCGGGCTGAAAATGTCCTGTTCAGATCTCATACCCATCAGGAACAGGGTAACGACAGGCAGAACGACCCCCAGCAGAACAGGCAAGGCGCAGGCAATTTGCGCTAACAGGGCTTTCCCGCCGGTCAGCTGAAATCGAACGAAAGTTTCCTGCCGCCCTCGTGTCGCATAGGTGGCCCGGCCCCTGTTCATATACTCCAACCCGGCAACCAGCAGTGCAAAGGTCAGCAGGCCCAGCGCCAATTGCGCCGCGGCGCCGCGATCCCCCAACCCAAACCAACTGGTGTAGATCCCGGTTGCAAAGGTCTGGACACTGAAATGCGCAACGGTGCCAAAATCAGCGATGGTTTCCATGACAACCAGCAAGGCGCCGGCGGCGATGGCGGGGCGAGCCATGGGCAAAGAAACCCGCACAAAAGCCCAAAGCGGCGAATGTCCCAAAGAGCGGGCCGCATAAAATGGCGTCGCGGCCTGCAAGATGAACGCCGTCCGCGCCATTAGATACACATAGGGGTACAGAACCAGCGTCAGCATCAGGCTTGCACCGCCCAGCGATCGGATTTCAGGAAACCAATAATCCCGTGGTCCCCATCCCATAACCGCACGCAACGTGCTTTGAACGATGCCCGGATGATCAAGGACGTCAGTATAGGCGTAGGCTAGCACATAGGCCGGAAATGCGAGCGGTACGACCAGCGCAATTTCCAGAATGCGGCGTCCACGAAACTCACTCGTGACGACCAACCACGCTGTTACGCTGCCTATAACGATACTGCCTGCTGCCACCAGCACGACCAGAACAAGTGTCGTCCAGGTGTAGCGCCACAGGACTGTCTGGGTCAGCTGCACCAGCGTATCGACACTGCCAAACGCAGCAGCCGCGACTACGCCGACAATGGGCAGCAGGCAAATCGCTGCAACCAATAGGGCGCTCCAGGAAATGAGTGTCTTGTCCATTGCGTTGTCGGTGCCTGACGTGGGTACTGACCTCATGTAGCTTGGAACCGGAGCGACGAACAGTCCCGATGATTATTGTCGGGATTAAAGGCTGCGTCGTAAAGCTGCAGATAATTCGCGCTTTTCGCGCAAAGGCTGTCACCAATCCGCTATACAGAAAAACCGTTACAGACTATAACAAATTACAAGTGCGCTCAGGAAGGTCCAGAAATGTCGGAAAAACCCGCAGACAAAGACGTCATCCAAATCCGGTTGGACGGTGATATCGCCACGCTGACCTTTGACAGACCGGACAAGCGCAATGCGATGAACGACGCGCTTGTGGATGAGCTAGACGCCTTCTTCTCAAACCCGCCGGAGGGCATCAACGCAGTTATTCTGACAGGCAGCGGCGGGCACTTCTGTTCCGGATTGGATCTGGCAGAACACGAACAGCGCGAACCAATCGCTGGCGTTTATCATTCGCGCAACTGGCACAGGGTTTCCGACCTTATCGAATTTGGCGGTCTGCCTGTGATCTCTGTTCTGAACGGAGCGGTTATTGGCGGCGGTCTTGAAATCGCAGCATCGACCCATGTGCGCATCGCAGAACCAGACGTCCGGTTTCAATTGCCCGAAGGCCGGCGCGGCATTTTTGTGGGCGGTGGCGCCACCGTCCGCGTCGGGCGACTGATCGGGGCAGATCGTATGCGGGAAATGATGTTGACCGGTCGCAGTTATGGTGCAGATCAAGCGGTCCCCTTGGGACTGGCGCACTACGCAGTAGAGGCAGGCGAAGGCATGCCACTGGCACAGAAACTGGCCCGCAAGATCGCGGACAACGCGCCGTTCTCGAACTACCTGATGATGCAGGCTATTCCGCGCATTCAGGACATGCCCCGCGCAGAAGGGCTCTTCACCGAAAGCCTGGCAGCCGCCATGTCCCAGACATCTGATGGGGCAAAGGAAGGGTTGCGCGCGTTTTTGGAAAAACGCCCACCAAAATTTCGCTAACCGCGCGTGAGATCCTCAGGAAACCTCGTTTTTCCGAACTTTCCGCAGCAGGTCCAATAGCGTCTTCTTTTCAGACTCGCTCATGTTCGAAAACACGTCTTGCTCGTGGGCGCGCACGGATGCCATGGCCGCGTCATAGGCCTGTTGCCCGGCTTCTGTTGGCACAAGCGCCTGTACCCGGCGATCGCCCGGCACACGCGCCCGCGCAAGGAGCGCCTTGCTTTCGAGTTCATCGACGATTGCGACCAGTCCCGATCGCTCAATTCCCATTTTTCGGGCAAGCGCACTTTGAGTGATGTTGGGAAATTTGACCGTCAGCGCCAACGCGGTGAAGACACGCGGAGAAAAGCCACCTTCGCCCTGCGCATCCCGAAAGCCGGATTGTACAATGATGTAGGCGCGCTTGAGATTATAGCCGATCAGATCTTCCAGATCGGTCGCCCCGTTATCCGAGGCTTCCTCCAAAGCGTGTTTGGACATCGCACGTCTCCTACTTGATTAAAGCACCATATCGGCAGTTTGTTACGAGGGTAAACAATTATTCCTTGAACAGACTTGTCCGATCGGTTGCCTGCGGTTTGCAGAACGCAATTTGCCGCTATACCTAACCTGTTCGAGGTTTCGAAACGAAAAGGCACAGGCGTGACAAGCACACTTCAGGATTGGGTCGGCCGAACAACACAGAGCGTAGACATTCTCAGATGTCAGCCCTCTCAGTTCATGCAGGCAACACTGGATATCGAACCGAGCTTGCAGGATGGCGATACCCTCCCGCCCTTGTGGCATTGGCTGTACTTTCTTGAAGCAAAGCGGGCCAGCGAGTTGGGCCGCGACGCACATCCGAAACGCGGCGGTTTTCTACCACCCGTTGCCCTGCCTCGTCGTATGTGGGCCGGCGGACGGCTATCCTTTGAAACGCCGCTGATCATCGGTCAGGAAGCCATCAAGAAATCGACAATCAAATCGGTCCAAGAAAAAGACGGTCGGACCGGAAAGCTGTGTTTCGTCACCGTTCAACACGAAATTTTCCAGAACGATGTGCGCGCGATGACCGAAGAGCATGACATCGTCTATCGCGAAGATCCGGATCCCGCTGCGCCAACGCCCACACCCAAGGCCGCACCAGACGACGCTGCATTTTCTGAACGGGTTTCACCTAATCAGGCATTGTTGTTCCGGTATTCTGCCCTGACCTTCAACGGCCATAGAATTCACTACGATGTCGACTACGCGCGCTCGGTCGAAGGATATGACGGATTGGTTTTTCATGGGCCTCTGACCGCCACTTTGCTGGTCGATCTGGCAGCAAGACAAGTCGGCAAATCGCCCAAGACCTTCACCTTTCGGGGGCTGGCCCCAATCGCCGGGCTGACTGCATTCTCAATCGAGGGACGTCGGGCCAATGACACCGCAGAGCTTTGGGCCAAACGGCACGATGGCGCGCTGGCCATGTCTGCGCAGGCAACCTTTTGAAAACGGGTTTCATCAGAAGCCGCTACGCCCGCGCCCTTTCCCGTTTCGGATCGTAAAATGGAATCGTGGTCACCGTTGCGCTGAGCCGTTTCATCCGGCCATCCAGTTGGCCGACCTCCAGTTCGACTCCGGGCTCTGCATGCTCAACGGTCAGCCGCGCCATGGCAATTGCCCGTTCAAACATCGGCGATCGGGTGGCCGAGGTCACAATGCCCACCTGCCTTTCATCCGCGAAAACTGGCGCGCCAGATGCCGGAACATCGTCGCAATTCAGCAAAAGCCCACGCATCACACGCCTCGGTGCAGTTGCATTCCGAGCCAAAGCCGATTTCCCGATGAAGTCCTGTTTCCGCATATCCACTGCGAACCCCAGACCGGCCTCCAATGCGTCATGGCCCGGCGCGAATTCGGACGCGCTGGCCAGACCTGCCTCGATTCTGATCATGTCCAGCGCTTCTGTACCCATCGGCTTCATGCCGTGTTCAGCGCCCGCCTCAGAAAGAGCATCCCAGATATCCAACGCATCTGACTGCGCGCAAAAGATCTCATAGCCCAGTTCACCTGTGTACCCGCTCCGCGCCAACATGAAGGGCGATCCCTCGCGCGTGTGCAGGCGCGCAATCGTGACACCAAACCATTTCAACTGATCCAGCGCGGGCACATGCGGCTGCGTAAAGACAACCTTGCGCAATATGTCCCTGGATTTGGGCCCTTGAAGCGCCAGATTTGGCAGCGATCCGCCAAGATCGTGAATGCGGACCTGAAATCCGCCATCCTTGGCCAGTTTCTCCAACCACCGGGCACTCTCTTCTGTTCCACAGCACCAGCGGTACAATTGAGGGCCAAGCCTGAACAAGGTGCCATCGTCAATCACTTCGCCGCTTGAATCGCACATCAGTGAATACGTGCCACGCCATTGCGCCAACCGCGCGATGTCTCGGGTCATAGCGTTTTGCAGCAAGCGTTCAGCATCAGGGCCGATCACGTCTACCTTGCGCAGGCTGCTCATATCCTGAAGCGTCGCCGCTTCACGACAGGCCCAGTATTCCCCAATGCTCCCATCAGCGGGAAAGGAAACCGCAGCCCATAAATCGCGGGCTGGCGCGAAATGCTCGGTCAGGGCCGAAAGGCGCGGATGAAAGGCAGAATGTTGACTGATCTTCATCGCGGCATCTTCTTTTTTACGATAACCCACAGCCCGTTGAATACGGGTCTCCGGACTATAAATCCGGACGTGGATATCTGTGGGGTTCCAACCATTGATCGGGTCAATGTCATCTGGGCAGGCTGTCGTGACACAGGCCATGTCATCCATGGCCTGAAGCGCAACATAATCCCCGGGACGGGAATGGGATTCTTCGGTCTGGATCTGGTGGTGCGCATCCATCCACGTATTCCAGAAGAAATTGATTGCAGGCCAAGCCGAGCGGCGGGCCACACCAAATGGCGCCAAAGCCTCGGAAATATTATCAGAGCAATTCAGATGGCCGGGGTAACCGCGTTCCTCGTACCCACGAGCCGTGCAGGCGAGACCAAACGTGTCGTGTCGTCCACAGGTGTCTTGCACAACCCGGAACAACGGCCGCATTTCTGCATCGAAAAACTTGTCCAGCAGACCGGGGCCGGGATAGGCCCGTCGCACCATGGAACGGGTTGCCGTGCTGTCGATCGCCCACTCTTGCCCCTTGTCCAAACCACGCAGCCGAAGCGCCTGAAAATCAGAACACTGCTGCCCCTCGGCATCGATGATCTGGACATAGTCGCCTGCGTGCAATTCATAGGCGCGCGCGGTTCCACGGCCGACCGTGAATTCCTCACGAATGTGACCGAGCGGATCGGGCAACGCGAACCGGCCTTCGGCCGCCTGATGCCAGTATTTGACCGGGCCAGCAGCGTCGCCCAAGACCAGCCCGTCTCTTTCCTGCAGATGTGCCAGCCAAATGGTCATTGGCTCGGATACTCGCAGTATTAGAGGCTCATCCATCGTATCCAGAATGATGGCGGACAACGCATCGGCTTCTCCGCCTTTCGCCGTGATCCAACCGAGCAATGCCGCGCTCTCGAACGCGCCTAGGTTCAAAGGGTGCAGTGCGCCCAAACCGATAGCGGCTTCGCGTCGCTCACCACGATGCCCAAAGGCCAGAAGCGCCACACGGCCTGCATGGCGCGTCACATCAATTTGAAACAGATCCCCAGCGGACAATTCCAGTCGCTGGGCCGCGCGCGGATCCAATTCACGAACGGGGCTCGAAGAAAGCGCGGCAAATCCTGCAAAATTACGGCCGCCACTGTTGTGGCCGATATTCGAGAACTCGTGGATCACTTCCTTTTCAGGAATCATGCGATGCTCCAATGGATCGCGTGTCGGTGAGCTCAGTATCAAAGGAAGCAATTTCTTCTGTCAATTAGACCGTACCCCAGATCGCCGAGATTCTTTCCATCAATCACGCAGCGGCCGGCAATGTGACCTGAACGGCCAGGCCTCCATCGTTGTCCGCCAAACTGATCCGACCATTGTGTCCTTCCACAATCGCACGGACTATCGACAGTCCGAGACCCGTTGATCCAGCGTCGTTCAACTGAACGAAACGGATCATGGCACGCTCCATATCTTGTACTGGAATGCCCCGGCCATTGTCTGCCACGGCGATTACATGCTCGGTTTTGCCGCTGCGAACCGAGACGCGAATTTCGGACAGATCCGGCCCGCCATGAGAACATGCATTGTCTAGCAAGTTCACGATGGCCTCTCTCAACATCACCGGATCAGCCATGACGTTGGCCGGCTGTTCGCCAAGATCCAGATGAAGCGCGATTCCATCCGGCCCGAACCGCTTGTCTGCCTCAAGCCAGTTGCCAAGCGAAGACTGCAAATCGAGTTTGGTGAATGCTGTGGCCTGCGACAGAGACTGAGCGCGTTCCAACATCAACAAACGGCTACTCAGATCCGCCGTTTTCTGTGCTGCATCGAGAAGGTCACGTGACCTTTCCCGAACCTGTTCGTCCGTTCTGGCTGAAACAACAGACTCGGCCAAAGCAAGAACACCAGCAATCGGATTACGCAGTTGGTGCGCGGCGTTTGCAATGAATTCGGACTGCGCTGCCATGCTTCTGGAAACCTGATCGAACAGGCTATTCAATGTGGCGACAATCCCTTCTGTTTCAGCCGGAACCGCCCGTTTGATCGGAGACAGGTCACCACTTGAACGCTGCGCAATGGCTTGCTCAAGGTCCAGCAAAGGCCGCAAACCGATCCTGACCCCAAACCAGACGATCAAAGCCAAAGCGACAAGAATCGACATCGAAACCACCAAAGAACGCATCATCAGATCTCGGACAAATGCCTCGCGCACGGCGCTGTCTTGCCAAACCGTCGTGGTGAATAGCCCGGTAAAGCCTTCGATCTGCGTGCGCGTTTGCAACCGCACGCCACTGACATCCCGGCCGAGGTATGCTGCCCGAAAAAAGGTTGGCTCTGCGCTTTCTTCGCCTGTCCGGGGAATACCAACAGGCGGTGTGGCATAGCCCGCAACGATAACACCGTCCGGAGCAAAAACGTGATAGAACACCTGCCCGCCAGACGTGCTGGACAGAATATCGCGTGTGCGCGGCGACAGGGCATCCCCGCCCGAGATTGCAACGTCGTTTGCAACCGCAACAGCGGCCGAAAGCATGGATTTGTTGAAAACACCGTCCGCTGTTTCGCGGGCCCCGTTCAACTGCCACAGCCCGGCAATCAAAGCGACCCCCAGAACAGGGGGCAGAATGACCAACGTCAGACGCGCCCTAAGCGAAACGCGACGTGTCATCCCCGGGCCTCAAGAGAATATCCAATGCCGCGTTTAACCGAGATGGAAACCCCGTGCGGAGCGAGTCGTTTGCGGAGCCGCGAAATGTAGACCTCAATCACCTTTTCGTCTGCGTCCGCACCCGCACCGTAGACGGCGTCAAGCAGCTGCGTTTTGCTGATCGCAGATGCCGAACTGCGGGCCAGTGCCGAAAGCACAGAAAGCTCACGACGCGGAACATCCAAAGGGCCATCCGGAGCAATCAGTTGCAGCGGTTCCAGCTCCAATTCCAGTGCGCCCAGCGCAATGCTGCGTCTTGGTGCGACCGCACCGCGCCGCGACAAGGCCCGAACACGAGCAACCAGTTCGTCCATTGCAAAGGGTTTGACCAGATAGTCATCCGCCCCCGCATCAAGCCCGACAACCCGGTCTTCGGTTTCGCCTCGGGCTGTCAGCAAAATTACCGGCCTGTGATCATTGCGGGCGCGCATGTCGCGCAGCACATCCAATCCTGTCTGGCCCGGCAAATTGATGTCCAGAACCACAAGATCGCTTTCCTCCTGCCCCAGAAAGCTCGACGCCTCCAACCCGTCAGACAAGGCGTCAACGGAATGCCCTTCATCCTGAAGGCGGTATGTCAGGCCCTTGCGCAAGCCTTCATTGTCTTCGACCACGGTTATTCGCATAGCAATCATTTTTCGCGGGGATGAAGGCTTGATGCAAGCTTCATCCTCTAGGCTGCCAGTACGAAGGCGGGAATCACCCGTTTGAGATTTGTGATCTGATCAACCGGATCATGTATTGGGAGGAAACTATGAACTTCATGAAAACCACGCGTCGCGTGGCAATGAGCCTTGTGGCCGCAGCAGCGGCAAGCTTTGCGACCTCTGCAACCGCAGGCGGTCACGGCATCGACCTTTCCGGGAAGACCGTGGAGTGGGTAATCCCCTTCTCGGAAACCGGCGGTTCGGCCAAATGGGCCAACTTCTACGCCCCGCTTCTGTCCGAAGCGCTTCCTGGCCAGCCAACAGTTGTCGTCAAGTTTATGCCGGGCGCGGGATCAACCAAAGGCGCGAACTGGTTCCAGGAACAGTCTTTTGAAGACAGCGAAGGCACGCTGATCTTTGGCTCGTCCGGCTCCACTCAGTTCCCCTATCTTCTGGGTGATCCGCGCGTTCGCTATGAATACAACGATTGGAACGTTGTTCTGGCCTCGGGCACAGGCGGCGTTGCCTATCTGCCACCAGAACTGGCTGGCAAAATGGACGGTCTCGATGCCTCTGGTCTGCGGGACACAGATTTCATCTATGGCTCGCAAGGCGCAACCCGTCTTGACCTTGTGCCGCTGCTGGCATGGGAAATGCTGGGTCTGAATGTTGAGCCTGTCTTTGGCATCAAGGGTCGCGGCGACGGCCGCCTGATGTTCGAACGCGGCGAAGCAAACATCGACTACCAGACGTCGTCGTCCTTCCTGAAGGGTGTGACACCTCTGGTCGAAGCAGGCACAGCGGTTCCAATGATGTCCTGGGGCGCACTGGACGCCGATGGCAACATTGTACGTGACCCGACATTCCCAGACATGCCAACGTTCAAGGAAGTTTGCGAAGCCACAGACGGCTGCGAAACATCCGGTGAACAGTGGGAAGCATGGAAAGCATTCTTTGTTGCGGGTTTCCCGGCACAGAAAATGGTCTTCCTGCCCGCAGGCGCGTCCGAGGATGCCATCGTGACCTACACGGCCGCGTTTGAAGCCGTCAAAGCCCGCGCAGACTTTGCAGAAATCTCATCCGGCCGCCTGGGCGTATACCCACAGATGACCGGTGACGAAGCCACAGGCGCACTCGCGAGTGCGACGCAAGTTCCGCAAGCGGCCAAAGACTTTGTCGTTGGCTGGCTCAAGGATCGCTACGGCGTTTCGCTGAACTAAAGACCGCGCGCGGGGCGGGCATTGGCCTGCCCCGCGCCAATGCGTTTAACCTGAAAGTCTGAACCATGGACGTGCTCTCTGTTGCACTGCCCGCGTTGTCCGACGCCGCGGGACTGATCGCGCAACCCATTGTGCTGGGCTACCTTGTGCTTGGCGTTGTGATGGGCCTTTGTATCGGCGTGTTCCCCGGTCTGGGTGGCATCGCGGGACTGTCGCTCTTGTTGCCGTTTATGTTCGGGATGGATCCCGTTCTGGGCCTTGCGCTGATGATCGGCATGGTCGCGGTGGTTCCGACTTCAGATACCTTTGCCTCTGTTCTTATGGGCATTCCCGGCTCATCCGCCAGTCAGGCGACCGTTCTCGACGGGTTCCCAATGGCAAAGAAAGGCCAAGCGGCCCGAGCCTTGTCGGCTGCCTTTGCCTCCTCGTTGTTTGGTGGATTGGTTGGCGCTGCTTTCCTGACGGTATTCATACTGGTCGCACGCCCCATTGTATTGGAGTTCCGTACACCGGAATTGTTGATGATCACGATCTTCGGCCTGTCGATGGTCGGCATTCTGGCGGGGCGCGTTGCACTCAAGGGCATCGCCGCCGCTGGTCTTGGCATGATGATCGGCACCATCGGAGAAGGCGACAGCGCGGGAGAACTGCGCATGGCGACCTACGACATGCCCTATCTGATCGACGGTTTGAAACTGGTCATCGTTGGATTGGGCATTTTCGCCATTCCTGAAATCGTCGCACTGCTGCGGCAGGACCGTGCAATTTCTGATCGCAAACCGCTGGGCGGTGGCTGGCTGTCCGGTGTCAAAGACTGGTTCGCCAACATCTGGTTGTCTGTTCGCTGCTCCATCATCGGCGTGGTTGTCGGTGTGATCCCCGGTCTGGGTGGTTCTGTCGTTGACTGGATTGCCTATGGGCACGCAGTCCAGACAACAAAGGACAAGTCCAAGTTCGGTTCTGGTGAAGTGCGCGGCGTGATCGGGCCAGAAAGCTCGAACAACGCGAAAGAAGGTGGCGGTTTGGTTCCGACGCTGCTCTTTGGTATTCCCGGTTCCGGATCGATGGCGATCTTCATTGGCGCGATTGCCCTGCTGGGCTCGGGTAACATCGAGGTCGGGCCTTCGATGCTCAAGAACAACCTCGATATTACCTACGCCATTGTCTGGCTGCTCGCGCTGGCCAATGTGGTTGGCACCCTGATCTGCATTGCTGCCTCTGGCGGTATTGCACGGCTGACAACGATCCCCTTTTCGCTTCTGGCGCCTTTCCTGTTCATGATCATCGCCTTTGCTGCGTTCCAGTCTGGGCAGGATATTCTGGATCTTGTTGCGCTCTTTTCGATTGGTCTGCTGGGCATTCTCATGCGGCGGTTTGATTGGTCCCGCCCTGCGTTTCTGATTGGTTTTGTCCTCTCCAACCCGGCTGAAACCTACGCGAACCAGGCAGTCCAAATTGCGGCTTCCCGTTTCCGCAAAAGCTTTGAAGAGGGGCTCGACTACATCTTTTCGCCGATTGTGATCGTGCTGATCATCATAACGCTTCTTTCCGTCGTCATCGGCCTGCGTCAAGCCAAGTCGATCATGGCCGAGGGCGAAGTCAATTCAGGCGGCAAGCGCGCGCCTATGATCTTCCTTATCGCCGTTCTTGGCTATCTTCTGGTGGCCTACACCAACGCAGCCATGATTCCGGACTACGCCAAGGCCGACCGCGTGTTCCCAACCTTTGTTGCTGGTGTCGCGATTGTGGCCTGTCTGATCGTCCTGATCCAGATGATGCTAAAGCCGGAAACACATGCGCTGTTCGCTGACCGCGAGGCCGAAGAGAAGAATGAACACGGCCTGTGGTCGACGCTCGCTTGGTTTGCAGGTCTGCTGGCATTGACCGCGCTGCTGGGCTTTGTGCTGGCGCTGGCGATATTCCTGTTCGCCTTTATTCGGGTACGGGCGCGTCGCAGTTGGGGTTTTGCCGCCCTCTACACCGTCGCAGGAATCGGGTTCATCTGCATGATGGCAGGGCTGCTGAACCGCGATTTCCCGGCAGGATTGCTGCAGGATCTCGTCAAGCTGCCATGGCCGCTGGGATAATCACGATGTCTCAAACGGCCCTTCCCTTTCACTTCATGCGCGGCGGAACATCCCGCGGGCCCTATATGCTGCGATCCGACTTGCCGTCGGATCCTGACGAACTGGCCAGAGTTCTGATCGCCATCGTTGGTTCAGGCCACCCGCTGAACATCGATGGAATTGGTGGCGGGGCCGCTGTGACGACAAAAGTGGCGATGCTGTCCAAGTCCGATGATAACTGGGCCGATATCGACTATTTCTTTGCCCAGGTCAGTGTTGAGGATCGCACTGTCGATTTCAAACCCACTTGCGGAAATATATTGGTTGGCGTCGGGCCCGCTGCGCTTGAAATGGGGCTGATCAAACCGAATGGGCCTGTGACAGAGGTTAAAATACGCGCTGTGAATACGGGCGCGCGTGTCGCCGCGCAGGTCAGAACCGATGAACAGTCCGTGATCTATGACGGCACTGCGCAGATTGATGGTGTGCCCGGAACGTCTGCTCCGATTGATCTGATGTTCATGGACGTGACCGGCGGTGCAACCGGATCCATGTTTCCAACAGGTCGGCGCATTGACGTGATCGATGGGATCGAGGTGAGCTGTGTCGATGTGGCGATGCCCATGGCGATCGCCCGCGCAGAAGATTTCGGGCTGACCGGTCAGGAAACCGCGACTGAGCTGGACGAAAACCGCGCGTTTTACGAACGCATGGAACCAATCCGCATCGAGGCAGGACGCTTGATGGGAATGGGTGATGTTTCAGGTTCCGTGACACCAAAGTTTGGCGTTCTGGCGCCGCCCGTGGCAGGCGGCCACGCCCTGACCCGGTATTTCATGCCAAAGAACTGTCACCCCAGCCTTGCCGTGACCGGGTCACAGTGCCTTTCGGCCTGTCTGCTGTGCCCCGGCACTATCGCAGATGGCATCCTCAGCGCTCCTCCAACGGGGCCGCTGGACTTGAAACTGGAACATCCAATGGGTTTGCTCGACGTCAGGATGGACTACACGCGCGGCCCGGACAACACGTTCGAGGTAAAGTCAGCCGGACTGACCCGCACCGCACGCTTACTGGCGCGCGGCGAAGTCATGATTCCTCGGACGGTATGGGCGGGGCCATGAAAGTTCACATTCTGGATGACTGGTTCGACACACTGCGCTCTCTTCCCTGTTATGAATTGCTCGCGGACCACGACGTTACCGTTTGGACGGATCATCAACCTGACCCCACGGCCCTGGCCCAACGCATCCATGACGCCGAGGCATTGGTTCTGTTTCGAGAGCGGACCAAGATCGGCTCTGAACTCCTCAATCAATTGCGCAATCTGAAATTGGTTTCTCAACGCTCGGTCTATCCGCACGTTGACGTCGAGGCCTGTAGCAGAAACGGTGTCCTGCTTTGCTCAAACATGCATTCTGGCACACCGTCCTATGCCGCTGCCGAAATGACACTGGCGCTCATGCTGGCCAGTTATCGTCAAATCCCCGAACAGGTCGCGTCCCTGCGTTCAGGCAATTGGCAGGCCGGCGTCGGTCGCACCCTTCGCGGCCGGACGCTTGGTCTTTATGGATACGGACGTATTGCCGGGGCCGTATCCAGCTATGCAAAAGCCTTGGGCATGAACGTGCAATGGTGGTCTTCAGAAGAAGGCCGCAAACGGGCCACAGAGGATGGCGAATGCGTCGCGCCCAGCCGGGACGCCTTTTTTGGAACCTCGGACATTGTAAGCCTGCATGTGCGCCTGAAGCCCGGCACACGCGGAATAATTACGGCAACC
Organism: Thalassococcus lentus; assembly: GCF_028023555.1. NCBI lineage: Bacteria > Pseudomonadati > Pseudomonadota > Alphaproteobacteria > Rhodobacterales > Roseobacteraceae > Thalassococcus > Thalassococcus lentus. The sequence goes on along the minus strand of NZ_JAQIOY010000001.1, from coordinate 553,825 downwards.
GATCTGGCAAACATGTCACCCCGAAGCCTGCTGGTGAATACATCAAGGTCAGGCTTGATCGAACCCGGCGCGCTCGAAGCCGAAATCGCACGAAACCGGATCTATGCCGCCGTTGACGTGTTCGACACTGAACCTCTGCGCGACAGCAATCATCCACTTTTGACGCATCCCAAAGTGATCGCCACACCGCACCTTGGGTATGTCACCGAAGATGAATTTGACCTGCAATTCACCGACATATTTGAACAGGTGAACGCCTACGCAGACGGCGCCCCAATCCACATGATCAATCCCGAAGTCTGGAGTTGAACAAGCGGGCAACCACCGGCGCGCCGAGAATGACAACAAAGATTCTCAGCACATGGTGTGCGACGACAAAGGCCACATCAGCCCCAACGATCAAGGCAAGGACCGTCAGTTCGGCCTGACCGCCCGGTGCAAATGTCAGAAGGGCTTCCATCCCGGGCGCGAGCCCAAACCCATAGACGATTTCGACAAATACAAATGTCAGCACCATAAGTACGACGCAGAAACCCATGCCTGCCGCCAGATCGCGCCTGACTTCTTGCATCGTGATGCCCGCGTATTTGCATCCTATGCCCATGCCGATAAAAAACTGCGCCGCCCAGATCGCTTCGGCAGGCGGTCGATTGTGCAAGCCGCCCGCCAGCGTCACCAGCGCGGTTAGGATCAGCGGCCCGAGTATTGAGGCCCCGAACATCCCCAACCTTTTGGCAATTTGCCAACCGCCAATTGCGCAGACCACCATGGTTGCCAATTCGATCAGAGGAACCGTCGATGCCGGCACGCCGGGTGGGCTGGTCAGATCCGCGTTCCAGAACCCGCGCAGAATGAACGGCAGGCTGACAACGATCACCAGCACACGAGTCGCGTGGATCAAACTGAGCGTGCGCACATTCGCGCCAGCCTCTTCGCCAAACACGATCATATCCTGCAATCCGCCGGGCATGGTCGCGTAATAGGCTGTCGGAAAATCGTAGCCGCATATTCTTTGGAAATACGGCACGCCAATCAGACCGATGACCAACACCATGACAGGCACCAATATCAGTGTTGGCCACATGGCGGGCAGGCTGATCAAGACGGCAGGTGTGAGGGTCGCGCCAACCGCCACACCCAGAATTGTGCGCATCGCTTGGTTCACAGGGGTAACACCTGCCATGGGGATGCCAACAAGCGCTGCAACCAGACACGCGGAAATCGGCCCCAACAACCACGGCAACGGCAAAGCCATGCCGTGGAACGCAGCCACTCCAAGAGCAGCGATCACAAAGGCATTCAGAACGGGCATCAATTGCCCTTGCTCCGCAACCGGTGCAGCAGCGACGTTTGCAGATGCCCTTCTGCCGCGGCACCGGCAGCTTCGGCGTCACCTTCCCTGAGAGCCGTGATTATCGCGCTATGCTGACGCACGACCACATCGATCCGTTCAGGATCGGTGTATGTGGTTGGACCCAGCAGCAGCAAAGCGTTGTTCAGCGCCCTCGAGGCTTCCAGCAGAAACCGGTTACGCCCCGCAAGGTAAAGTCCGCGATGGAAGTCCTGATTGATGGCCGCGCCAAGCGCTGGATTGTCCCGTTCGGCAGCGATCCGATCATTCATGACCTCCAAGGCATCAAATTCTGCCGATGCGCCGTGCTTGGCGGCCATTTCCGCAGCCGTGCGTTCGAGAACCATGCGCATTTCATAGAGTTCGACCACCTCTGTATGGGCCAGCGTCCGGATCACCGCCCCAACGCGGGGACGATGCTCGACGATCCCGTCGCTTTCAAGACGGCGCAACGCCTCTCGTATTGGTGTTCTGGACAACCGCAACCGCGAAGCGACGTCCTCTTCGCGCAACCGATCACCGGGCGTGTAGGTGCCCATGCGTATTTCGCCTAGCAAAACATCATAGGCTTGCTCACCACTCGATTTCTTTATATCAGACATCTCGCTTGCTCTTTGTATCCATCTGGATACAAAGAGGCATAACGGAGAGCTGGGCCCATGTCAAAGCCAGGAACAGAAGACCACAACCTCAAACCCGATGTCTTGGTGATTGGCGGCGGAAATGCAGCGATGACTGCTGCGCTGCAAGCGCGTGAAGCGGGCAAATCCGTGACCGTCATCGAAGCCGCGCCCAAAGCGTACCGAGGCGGGAATTCCAGACACACGCGAAACTTTCGATGCATGCACAACGGTCCGCTTGGCGTTCTAACCGGCGACTACGATCCAGACGAGTATTTCGACGACTTGCTAAAAGTCACGAAGGGCGACACTGACCCGCAGCTCGCCAAACTCGCAATCGAAAACTCCGAGTCAGCCTATCGTTGGATGGAAGCCCACGGCGTGCGGTTTCAACCGTCATTGTCCGGTACATTGTCGCTCTCTCGGACCAATGCGTTTTTCCTCGGCGGCGGCAAGGCATTGGTCAACGCCTACTACGCCCGCGCCGAAGATGCCGGGATCACAATCTTGTACGACGCGCACGCCAATCATCTGGAAATCAGCAATAACCAAGTGACCGAGGTTTGGGTGAGCACCAAAGCACAAGAGCTTTGCTTCAAACCGGCTGCCGTTGTTGTCGCGTCAGGCGGCTTTCAAGCGGACACCGATTGGCTGGCACGCGCTTGGGGCCCTGCGGCCAAGAACTTCCTGATCCGCGGCACGCCCTACAATCGCGGGGTCGTCCTGAAGGACCTGCTGGATCAGGACATCCAAAGCGTCGGCGACCCCACGCAATGTCACGCCGTGGCCATTGACGGCCGTGCCCCGAAATTCGACGGAGGGATCGTCACGCGACTGGACTGCGTCCCCTTCTCCATCGTGGTGAATCGCAATGCCGAACGCTTCTACGACGAAGGCGAAGATGTCTGGCCCAAGCGTTATGCGATCTGGGGTCGTCTGGTGGCAGCGCAACCGGATCAGGTGGGTTACGCGATCATTGATTCCAAGTCCCGTGACCTTTTCATGCCTTCGGTTTTCCCGCCGATCGAAGCAGATACGATCCCCCAGTTGGCAACCAAATTGGGGCTGGCACCTAACAAGCTGGAGCACACGATTGAAACCTTCAATGCGGCCTGCAAACCGGGCCCGTTCAAACCAACCGAATTGGATGGGTTGTCGACGCAGGGATTGAGCCCGGCAAAAACAAACTGGGCGCGTCCAATCCATGAACCGCCGTTCTACGGGTATTCACTGCGCCCCGGCGTGACATTTACCTACCTCGGTCTGAAGGTCGACCAGACCGCGCGTGTCTCGGGAAAACAGGGCCCGATGGAGAACCTATGGGCCGCCGGGGAAATCATGGCAGGCTCAATTCTTGGCCAAGGTTATTTGGCTGGCTTTGGCATGACCATTGGCACGGTCTTTGGACAAATCGCAGGAAGAGAGGCCGCCACTCATGCTTAATACGTCTTCGAACGAAACCTACGAAGAGGCACGCCGGCAGCTGCAGATCTGCAATGCATGCCGCTATTGCGAAGGGTACTGCTCGGCCTTTCCCGCGATCACGCGGCTGCGCGCTTTTGCAGACGGTGACATCACCCAAATCGCAAACCTGTGCCATAACTGCCGGGGCTGCTATTATGCCTGCCAATACACAGAACCCCATGAATTTGCGCTGAATCTGCCGCAGGCGCTGGCCAAAACGCGAACCGAGAGCTGGCAAGCCCATTCATGGCCCGCCCCGCTTGGTGCGGTTTTCCAGCGGAACGCAGTCTCAAGTGTTTTCATCACGATTGTCGCCGTGGCCGCATTGATGCTGTTGATCCGTGCGTTGCCTGCCGCCTCGGGGGACGGGTTCTATGCGGTGCTTTCGCATGGGGCCATGGTCGCGCTTTTTGCACCGCTTTTCCTGTTTCCTCTGATCTGCCTGTTCGTTGGTTTGAAACGCTACTGGAAGGACATCGGCGGTGAACGCATCACGCTGGCGCATTTAAAAGACGCGATTTCGCAAGCCGCTACTCTCAGGAACCTGTCCGGCGGACATGGCGAAGGGTGCAACTTTGAGTCTCAGGATCGGTTCAGCCAAGCCCGCCGCCACGCGCATCACGCGGTGATGTATGGGTTCTTGTTGTGCTTTGCCTCGACCAGCAGCGGGACGCTCCTGCACTACGGCTTTGATTTGCCAGCCCCCTACGGTTTCTGGTCATTGCCTAAACTGCTGGGGCTTTCAGGTGGTTTACTGATGACCCTTGGCTGCATTGTAATGCTTACGTTGAAAGCCAAGGCGGATGCTGCGCTTTCAAACCCCGAAACACACGGCGCTGATCAGGCATTTGTTGGCCTGCTGGGTTTTGTCGGGGCAAGTGGGCTGGCGCTCTATGGTTTGGGCAGCACCGCGGCTATGCCAGCGCTTTTGGCACTCCATCTGGGGGCAGTCGCAGCCTTTTTTGTGCTGACCCCCTATACCAAAATGGCGCACGGATTTTTCCGTCTTGCGGCATTGGTACGCGACGCTCAGCAAAGACCCTAAAACGGCCAACTTGTTGGCAATAAGCCCTAAACGAAAAACGCCGCCCCAGTTGGGACGGCGTAAATTCTTGGGTCACACAGACTTCGATCAGAAGCCGAGACCTTCGTATTTCTTCTTGAACTTGGAAACACGGCCACCCTGGTCCATCAGGCGCGAAGTGCCGCCGGTCCATGCAGGGTGAACGGTTGGGTCGATATCCAAGGCAAGGGTGTCACCCTCGCTGCCCCAGGTGGTGCGCACCTGAAAGATCGTGCCATCGGTCATTTTGACGTCGACGATGTGGTAGTCGGGATGGATGTCCTTTTTCATATCGCCGGTCCTTATGCCTTGCCCTTGAGGGGCTTGTAGTTGACGTCTTCTGCGATACGGGCCGATTTGCCGCGACGCGAACGCAGGTAGTAAAGCTTGGCGCGGCGCACACGGCCACGACGCACAACGGTGATCGACTCGATGTTGGTCGAAAACAGCGGGAACACACGCTCCACGCCTTCACCAAAAGAAATCTTGCGAACGGTGAACGAACCAGAGATGCCCTTGCCGTTCTTACGGCTGATGCAAACACCTTCGTAGTTCTGAACACGGGTACGGGACCCTTCGGTCACCTTGTAGCCAACGCGAATGGTATCGCCGGCTTTGAAATCGGGAATTTCTTTCCCGAGCGAGGCGATTTGTTCCGCCTCAATCTGTGCGATCAGGTTCATCTGATCTACTCCTTATTTACGCGCGGTTTGCCCGCGGATGATGTCTGATCAGAGCTTTGCCCACGAGCAGGACAGAGATACATCAGCTGTTCTTTGTTTTCGTGTAATCTGCATGGCAGAAGCACACAACCAAACAGGACCGAGTCGCCCCGGTCCCTATGGATGCGCCGATATAGGCAGATCGCGGCTGGCGATCAAGAACAAAGTCTATGTTCAGCCGTCGCCAAAATGCTCAAGCTGCCCGGTTCCGGCAGCGCGCAATTGATCGGCGGTTTCAGCCATCAGTGTTGCGTGTTTGGCAAACCTATCCGCCAGCGCATTAGCGTTGCCTTCGAACGAGATCGAATTCAGCTCTGCTTGCAGGCGTTCACGGGCCATCCACGCAACATGGCGGGCATATTCTGCGCTTGCCACGGCTTCGGGATCGACCAATGACAACTGATCGAAACGCGAGAAATCGGGAAAGGTAATGTCGCGTGGAACATAGCCGTTGACCATTGTAATCCGGCGTCCCGGCGCACGAAGCCCCTTGGCCCGATGCACGACCATATTGCCCTGCTGCAAGACGGCATGCCCCGGCCCAGGCATATCCGGCGCTACGATTTTTGCTGGATCAAGCGGTTTGCCTGCCTTCACCAGCGCTTCGACTTCATGTTTGGTTCCGCGGTAGTATTCGAATTCTCCACCTTCCACAGACCGCGGATCGGTTACGAACATGACGAAATCGATACGCAGCGTATCGACATGCCATTTATCGACGTTCTTGCCCACTTCCAGCGGGTTGTAGTTCAAGTGCCCCTGCTGATGAGGAAGCGTGTGCGGCAAGAGCGGACATCCACTGATCTCGGACATCGCTTCGGTTAGGTCCGTGCTGGCACAGAGGTCACGCAGAAAGCGGGATCGGTACACGCCGCCACGAACATTGCGGGCGATGCGCGCGTTGCTGGTGGTGAACTGCTCGAGCTGGCTCGCTACATCCTGCAGGCACGCGACACCTTCGTCGCTGAGCACACGAAAGATGGATGTTACGGCAAAATCCGTGGGGCAAGCCGCGATGTCTTCTTCTGAATACCCAAAGTCGCGCAGGCTCTCGACCCGATCAGGGCGTTCAATCTGCAAATGACGGCGCGGATCAAACTCTGGCTCTTTTTCAAGCGGCTCAAATCCGTCGGGAGCCTTGTCGGGAAAAGCGAGCGGTTGCGCTAGATATCCGGTCATATCGATTCTCCTGTCTCTGCAAGGCAGGATAGCCGAGAACCCTGGCGGCCAATCCCTCGCACGCGACACGATCAGTCGCTTGCGAGCATCCCGGCTAGTCCTCGGCCTTGCGCTCTTGGTGCGCTTTCCACAGATCTGGACGACGGCTCTGGGTCAATGCTTCTGACTGCTGGCGGCGCCAATCGGCGATTGCGCCATGATTGCCTGACAACAGCACCTCGGGAATGGGCAGGCCCTGCCATTCAGCTGGCCGCGTATATTGCGGATGTTCCAGCAATCCGTCTGAAAAGCTTTCTTCCTCGGTGGATTCTGCATTGCCAAGCACACCGGGCAACAGCCGAACGGTCGCATCCAGAACAATTTGTGCGGCCAGTTCCCCACCGGTCAGAACATAGTCACCAACCGAGACCTCAGTAATCCCGTAGTGATCGATCACCCGTTGATCCAGCCCCTCGAAACGACCGCAGATAAACGTCGCGCCGGGCGTTTTTGCCAGACTGCGCGCCATGGCCTGCGTGAACGGCTTTCCGCGCGGGGACATGTAGATGACCGGTCCCGGTCCGCGCCGCATGGCGGTCTCGACCGCCCGGCCCATAATGTCAGCCCGCAGAACCATCCCGGGGCCGCCACCCGCAGGGGTATCATCCACATTTCTATGCTTGCCTTCACCGAAATCGCGCAGCCCAATGGTATTGAGCTGCCAGCGTCCATCCTTCAGGGCCTTACCCGTCAAGGACATGCCCAGAATGCCCGGGAACGCCTCAGGAAACAGCGTGATGACCTGAGCCTGCCAAGCCCGCGCCAACTGGGCGTCCGTGCTCATCAGGTCGCGCGGCTTCAATGATGCTTTGATCGTTTTGCGGCCGTGTGATTTCCCGGCGGACTGTTCGGGATTGGGCGTGTCTGGCATAAGAGGCTTCCTCGTTTGCCACGTCCCTAATGCCGTTGGCCACCAGATGACAAGATCAGCCTGCTTTCAGGTATCAGACAGACGGCTCAGAAACCGGTTGAATGTAGTCTTCCAAAAGGGGCGCGCGCGTGGGCTGACCCGTGGCCAAACACCAAAACGTTCGATCCCGTGGTCGTCGTCCTCGATATTCGGTGAACATTCCGCAAGGGTCTGACAATCGCGGCCCTTCAGTCAATTCCGCCAATGCAGCTAGGGTCGCGGAAAGCCTTGGGCCATCCTTGGCAACGGCATCTACAGGATCAAGTGCAAGCCGTTGATCGGTATATTGACCGGCATTCCAATTCGAGACGATTTGCAAAACCGCATCTGCGAACGCCAGATCACCGTTTGTAGCAGCCCGAACCACCCGGTCACCAGCGACAAGCTCTGACAGATACAAGGCGACCGTCGCCTGATCGCATTGCGGCTGCTGAACACACCAGAGCGCAGCTGCCCTTTGGTCCGCATCACTACGGTCATGATTGGCCACGATGTGATGCCACAGATCGACATCAGGGGCCTGCATCGCCAATAGCGTATCCAGCATGGAAACAGTGCCCAAATTGTTCTTTTGTACGGTTTCCCAGAGTTCAGTCGTCGTCCAAAAGGCCGCCATTTCGCCGTCAAAAACTTCGCGAACCTGGCCGATGCCCGCAATACGATCGCGCATTTCGAGCACAACATCAGGATGCCGAAATTTCTGTGCAAGCGCACCCGCTTGGTCCGGCGGCAAGCGCAGCAAACGTTGCAGAACAAACAGATCAGTCAGCTCGTCAGAGCCGAGTCGGTTTAGATCAAACACGCCATGCGCTCGCATCACTTGTTTCAATGCAGCGGCAATGGCGTCTTGGACCCGCAAAGGCGCACCATCGATTGTGTCCGGCGCAACCTGCAAAGCCTGCGACACGGCCCTGCGCATGATCGAAAGCGCCGGCAGGTCGAGCGACGGGCTATCCAGTGCGCTTTTGTGCAGCAATCTGTTTTCCGGGTTCTGAGAAGTGCGGGCCGATGTGCGTGAGGCTCGTTCAATACGAAGCGAAGCGACCAAGGCATAGAGACTTCCGGCCCCGCCAACGGCCACGGCAATCGGCAAACTGAGCGCGGTCGCAGACCCCATAACTGTTGCCAAAAGAGGGCCAAGCGCCAATCCGGTCAGGAAAATTCTGTGCACCGAAGACTCCAAAACGCCAGTACAGATCACAATCGAATAGGGCGAAAATGGACTCACAATATGGCAGTTTGATGTTAGCCAGATTGGATTTTATCTAAATTTCAGAGACTTATAGAAACAATCAGTCGTTTTCTGACTGTTTGTTCGCCAATTGGCGCAAAAGCTTCTTGGCGGCGCGCAAATGCCTGTCTTTGAAACCAGACCGGTTGAGGGCCAGGAAAACATCTTCCAGCCCCAGATCAGGCTGCACGTTTTCGGGCGGCAACATCCGCAGCTTGCTGCGTGTCACCTCGGGAATATCCAACAAGTCCATCAAAGGGGTCAGCGGCCCAAGTGGTTGGTCTTTGCTCTCTTCCAACGGCAAAGCAGCAACGGCGGCGGCCGGACTAACCGCCTCGGCAACCTCGTCCAAGACCACCGGCAGGTCCGCTGCCGGAGCAATCTGCTGGCTGTAGTCTTCGAAATCCAGATCGAGACGCGTGCTGCGCAGGTTCTGCCAATAGGTCGACCGCAGCCAATCTTTGCGTCCCCGCGTGGAAAAGTAATACGTCAGGGGTACTTCGTCTCCGAAACGGGTGCGGATGCATTCGGTCAGCTGCGCCATGATCAGGCTGGCAGCGTCATACCGATCCAACCCATGACGCCCCGGCAGATGACCAGAAAGGTCCTCGGACGACATCAGGATTCCGCGCGGATCATCCGGGTTCAGCCCATCGAAAAACGCACCTGCGGCGTCGGCAATCCCCAGAATAGTTCGTGGGTTCGGATCCACCGAAAAGACGCGGCATGCATCTGTCAGCTCCTGAAAGTCCGGCCTCAGATAGCAACGAACCTGTCGCTCCAGAATGCGCCGGTTTGTGTGGATCAGGGATTGGACACTCGTCGTTCCAGTTTTGTGAAATCCGGCATGAATAACGATCCGGGCTGTCATTCTATCAAACCCTCGGGCGGATCTGCGATCAAACGGCCAGCTGCCAAATCCACAGTGGGCACCGCAGCCTGCGTGAATGGCAATAGCACCGTTTTGCTTTGACCCGGCATTGCCAGTTCCAGCAAATCATCCGCGCCATGATTGTGAACAGCGCGCACAGTGCCCAGCGTTGCCCCGCCCGTGTCCACAACAGTAAGACCGATCAGGTCGGTATGGTAATATTCATCGTCAGGAAGAGACGGCAACCGATCCCGCAAAGCGAAAAGTCGCGTACCGCGCAGTTCATCTGCCTGCTCTTTGGTCAGAACGCCCGACAAGCGCGCCGCAAAACCCTGTTTGATTTCCCGGGAAATGGTCACTTCGAAACTGCGTGAGCCATCTTCGGTTGTGAGAGGTGCATAGTCGGCAATTGCGGAAGGATCAGAGGTAAAGCTTTTCAGCCGCACTTCTCCTTGCACGCCAAAGGCACCCGCTATTGCTCCGACACAGACGCGTTCCATTATCGCGGCTCCATGCACAAACCGTTTTCCATGATGCCAGCCCGTTCTGCACAACGCTCGGTTTCCGACATCCTTTCCCAGAATACGCCGACCACAAAAGCAGCGGCCAAAAGGAATGGAAGACGGATCAGGCGAAACAAAACGTCACTTTCCAGCTAGCAAGGCACCGGTGGCAGAACAAACCGCCACCGGAGATTTTACAAGGGGCATGTGCCCTGCCAAGCGGATTATTCCGCAGCGGCTTCTTCTGCCGCAGGCTCTTCCGCAGGTGCTGCTGCTTCAGCTGCCTTGGCTGCTTTTTCTTCGGCGCGTTCCTGTGCTTTCTTGCCAGGGACGGCCTTCTCTGGGTTGTTGCGCTCTTTCTTCTCAACAACGCCAGCCGCTTCGAGGAAACGCGAAACGCGATCCGTGGTCTGGGCGCCCTGACCCAGCCAGTACTGAACGCGCTCGAGATCCATTTTTACCCGCTCTTCGCTGTCTTTGGGCAGCAGTGGGTTGTAGGTGCCCAGCTTTTCGATGAAGCGACCATCGCGCGGCATACGGGAATCCGCAGCAACGATGCGATAGAAAGGACGCTTTTTAGAGCCGCCGCGGGCGAGCCGGATTTTGATAGCCATGAGTGTTTCTCCTTTGAATGGCTTGCGTAGGATGCGTGATGTCACGCACCTAGGATTGGTGTTTCTCGTGGTGTTGGATGACTTCCTGAATGACGAAGTTCAGGAATTTCTTGGCAAACTCCGGATCGAGGTCCGCTTGGGTCGCCAAATCCTGGAGCCGCGCAATCTGCTTTTGTTCGCGCGCGGGGTCGGATGGGGGAAGGTCGTGTTGCGCCTTGAGGACGCCAACCGCCTGTGTGTGTTTGAACCGCTCGGCCAGCGTGAACACAAGGATTGCGTCCAGCCGGTCAATGCTATCACGATGGCCAGCCAGAATTTCGGCGGCGCGTTGTACGACATCATCAGTCAAGGGCGAAACCTTTCGGTTTAAAGAGCGGATCGGCGTAATGGCTGATTTCCATGTCGATGCCATGGGCCAGCTGCGATCCATCAAGTTGCTGAGGCGAAGGATGACGGTAGACAGCGTCGTGGCCATCCACTGTTGGTGCAGATTTGTCTTTGGTCGCGCCAAGACGTTCGGCCAGACGAATACTGTCCAGGTTCTTTGGATCAATGTAGGACACGGCAGTATCCCAACCTTTTTCTCCATACAGATACCCGCGCACACGGTGCGTCGCTTCCAGCGCAAATCCCTTGCCGGCCCGATCCGGCCAGATGATCCATGCGATCTCGGGCTCGGGCCATTTTGCCGGGAACCATGCGCCGGCCATGCCAACGGTTTCGTCCGTGTCGCGCAGGTGGATCATCCACATGCCGTAGCCACGAATTTCCCAGTGGCCGATCTCTGCGGCATAGAGCATCCATGCTTCGTAGGCATTGAGCGGGCCGCCCATATAGCGCGAACGGTACGAGGCAAAAGTTGCCTTGAAATCAGGATAATCCTCGGGCTCAGGTCCACGCAGTTGAAGACGCTCTGTTTCGAGAATGGGGATGTCGCGATGGCCCATCAGGCAGCCCCCTCTGAAAGGTGCCGGTAGACCAGAACATCCTCGTCCAGTGCCTTTTCAGCAGTGATGTCACGGGCAGCCCCAAGTCGTTCCATCAAGCGAATACAGCGCGTGTTCTCGTGATCGACATAGGATACGACGCTGTCCCACTTAAGTTCCTTGAACGCGTGATCCAGAGCAGCGCGCATCGCCTCTTCGGCATAGCCCTGACCTTCGACGGCTGCAGTCAGGAACACACCCAGCTCTGCCTCCGGGTCATCGTATTCATAGCCAAGGCTGACGAACCCTGCCGATGGCGTGGTTTGCGCATCGATTGTCCAAAGCCCATGCCCATGCAACAGCCAAAGCGCCGTGTAACCGGTAAACTCGGCCCAGGCTTCTTTGCGGGTCAGCGGTCCGTCCATATAAACCGCGCGATCCGAGCACATGATTTCGGCAAATGCGTTGAAATCATAGATGCGCGGTGCGCGCAGTTGCAGGCGTTTGGTGTCGATGCTCGTCACCTTGCCGCCAAGCCGGGCTGCTATACGGGCCGCCGGACCGGGGCGATGCTTTTCACAAGGCGCCTTCATGCTGCGCTCTCCGCCGAGAGATTGGGATGACGGTAGACCACACCTGTCGCGCCCATCAGTTCAATTTCGGACTCGGCTGTGGCCCCCAGACGCTCCGCGAGGCGAACCGAGCGTTCGTTTTCCGGAACGATGAGTGAAATCAACGGACCAAGCCCAAGGCTTTTGTCGGCCCACTGTCGAATTTCAACGGCCGCTTCATAGGCATACCCTTGGCCTTCAAAGCCATCGAACAGATGCCAGCCCAGCTCGGGCTCGGGCCACATAATGTGATTGACGATGCCCGCCCGCCCGACAATGGCACCCGACTCACGGTGTTCAAGCGTGAAGAAACCGTAGCCGCGCAGACTCCAGTGTCCGATGACTGCCAAAAATGCGCGCCATGTCGCGAACTCATCGTTGACCGGACCACCAACAAATGTGGCACGTGGGGAGGCCATAAATGCCGCGACCGCCGGGTAATCCGACTCCAGTGGGCCGCGCAAAATCAGGCGCTCTGTTTCGAGACGCGGGAAACCGGCATTCGCGGTCATGACAGCGCCTCCGGTCCGGGATGGCGCCACAACTCGTCTTCACCCATGTTCTCGTTGTCGTAGAGGCGCTCAAATCGAGCGCCCAGACGGGTGGCGAGAGCTTTGGACCGCATGTTGGATGGCACAATGTTGGACGTCAAAGTGGTAAAGCCCAATTCTTGATAGGCCCAACGCCGCGCCCGTTCCGCCGCTTCATAGGCGATCGACTTGCCTTCAAAACCTTCAAAAACGACCCAGCCCAATTCAGGTTCGGGCCAAGTTTCCGGGTTCCAAATTCCGCTGATTCCAGCCGCCTGCCCCGATGACTTTTCCTCGATGACGAAATAGCCATAGCCATGCCAATGCCAGTGTCCCACGTTCAACGTGAACCAGCGCCAAGCATCACCACGCAGTGGGATATGACCAAAACCTTCCGAGCGAATTGGGTCACGCAGGAAAGCCATGACTGGTTCGGCGTCACGCTTTTCTGGCCCGCGCAGGATCAACCGGTCGGTTTCCAACACAGGTGCGTTGGTCAATGTCAGATCAGATGCCCCGACTGTATTTCGTGCCGCCACGCTCATGCATAGGCCTCCGGGCTTCCATCCGCATCGGGGCTGTGACGATAAACAAGCGTGACCTGTTGTGTTTCTCCAATGGGCATCGGCGCATCCGGGTCATGCGTGGCCCCCAGACGTTCAGCCAAAGCGATGGAGCGTGCATTTTCGGGCGCTATGTAGCTGACCAGTGTTTCCCGGCCCTGCGCCCAGGCCCATTCCAAAGCCGCCGTTGCCGCCTCAAAGGCATAGCCCTTGCCTTCGCCAGCCTCCAGCAGAGTCCAGCCGATTTCAGCTTCGGGAAAATGCGGCGGCTGCATGATGCCAACCTGCCCGACAAAGTCGCCGTCCTTGGTTTCAATGCCCCAGGAACCATGCCCCATGAGATCCCACATCCCCACTTCGGACGCGATCCAGCGCCACGCAGACTTGCGCGGGATCGGACCACCCATGTGCACGGCACGGTCTGTCTCGAACAGGTCGCACAACTGCTCGAGATCGGCCATCACATGGCCGCGCAGCGTCAGGCGCGGTGTATGAAGGGTTGGGGCGGGCATCACTGGTCGGGCGCTCCGAATTTGGAGGTGAGCACGGCAAAATACTCCGCCCTTTTCTGCTCCATCCAGGCATACATTTGCGGCCAATTGGCCCGGTCATGGTAGCTCAGCTCCAAACGGTCGCCCAGAACATGGCCACTTGCATTCTCGCCATACCATGTTGACCCCAGCTTGTCGGCCATCGCTGGTCCGTCAGCGTCAAGCAACTCTTTGGCGGAAAATTTGTCGCCATGGCGTCCGCCGACATAGATGCCACCGCGCTTCTCCCCGATCCAAAGGGACAGGCGGATCGCGCCATCTGCAAAACTGAAATAGGTGTTCCAGCTGCGCTTGGGGCGCACTCCTGCGTTGGCCGCCGCAGTATGCGAATTTGCGTAGGTTGTCCAAAACTCTAAACGCGTGTCCGATAGCGGGTCATGGGTTGCGCTGACGCTCTTGCGCTTGTCAGCCAAGCTGCGGCTCCAACCATCTGGCTTTGCAGCAACCTCGAACACGGGCGCTATCGGGCTGCCTCCGATACGCACGACGCGGAGCTTGACCGCAAAGAACGAAAAATCTTCGGACGTGTGCTCGTTCAGCCAGTTGATCGACGACAAATGGGCGTCTCGGAAACTCGGAGCGATCCAGACAATGGTTTTTGCATCGAGGCCAGCCAGATAAGTCATGATCTGACCCAGATGTTTGTGATCGGTCGTCTCAAGCTGGTTTTCGATCAGAACGATGGACTCGTCGAGTTGGTTTCTGGCCAGAATATCGGCGGAAAAGCTGTCGACGGCCACTTCGGTGCCCGTCAATTCAAGCGACAGACCGATTGCTTCAGACAAATAGTCAATGTTGTCGGCCAACCACGGCGTGAAGTCGCGGTCCTCCCGCCCCCAAGCGTCGCGAGGGGGGATTTCGATCAGCCGAGAGAAGGCCACCTCGGTCATTTCTTCTTACCAAAGCCCGACAAACCGGGTGGCAGAGCAGCACCGCCGCCCATGCCCGGAAGGCCGCCGGGACCACCCATGGCTTTGGCGGCTTGCTCCAGCGCTTTGGGGTCCATCTGTGATGGATCCATACCGGCAGGCATACCGCCTTTGCCGAACATGCCGCGCATGGCTTGTTTCAGCATGCCGCCTTTGCCCATCTTGCCCATCTTCTTCATCATGTCGGACATCTGACGCTGCATCTTGAGCAGTTTGTTCAGATCAGACACTTCCATACCCGCGCCCTTGGCGATGCGTTTCTTGCGGCTCGCCTGCAAAATCTGCGGATTGGCCCGTTCCCGTTTGGTCATCGAATGGATCAAGGCGATCTGCTGGCGCAGGATCTTGTCGTCGATGCCTGCGTCGCCCATTTGCTTGGCGGCCTTCGCCATACCCGGCATCATGGACATCATGCCTTCCATGCCGCCCATCTTGATCATTTGCTCTAGCTGCATCTTGAGGTCGTTCATGTTGAACTGACCCTTGGAGAAGCGCTTCATCATGCGTTCGGCCTGTTCGGCCTCCAGCGTCTGTTGCGCCTTTTCCACGAGGCTGACGATGTCGCCCATGCCAAGAATTCGGCCCGCGATCCGATCCGGCTCAAAGGTTTCGAGCGCGTCCATCTTTTCGCCCAGACCGACGAACTTGATCGGCTTGCCAGTGACAGCGCGCATGGAAAGAGCCGCACCGCCGCGGCCGTCACCATCCATACGGGTCAGAACAACACCCGAGATGCCGATGCGTTCATCGAAATTTTCGGCTGTATGCACTGCGTCCTGACCGGTGAGACCATCGACCACCAGCAGCGTTTCGCGCGGGTTGGCCACGTCACGGACCGCTTCGACCTGTGCCATCAGTTCTTCGTCGATGGACAGGCGGCCCGCGGTATCCAGCATATAGACGTCATAGCCACCCAGACCGGCCTGCGTCTTGGCGCGCTTGGCGATTGCGACCGGATCTTCGCCCTTGATGATGGGCAAGGTGTCGACACCAATCTGTGTACCAAGGATGGCCAGCTGCTCCATCGCAGCCGGGCGGTTCACGTCCAGCGACGCCATCAGTACCTTTTTGCCGTCCCGCTCCTTGAGCCGTTTGGCCAGCTTGGCCGTGGTCGTCGTTTTACCACCACCTTGCAGACCAACCATGAGGATCGGCGCAGGCGGGCTATCGATTTTCAGAGACCCCGGTTCACCCTCACCGCGCAAAACACCAATCAGCTCGTCATGGACAATTTTGACAACCTGCTGGCCGGGCGTGACGGATTTGGTCACCGCTGCGCCTGTGGCTTTCTTTTCGACCGCCTTGATGAACTGCCGCGCAACGGGCAGCGACACGTCGGCCTCCAGCAGAGCAACGCGCACTTCCCGTAGGGCTGTTTTGACATCGTCTTCGCTCAGCGCGCCCTGCTTGGTCAGACGATCAAATACGCCACCGAGACGTTCAGATAGATTTTCGAACATTGGCCCACTGGCCCCCTTCGTTTTCCGCGGTTGCCCTAAAGGTAAGGGGCCGCAGCGCGTATCTCAATTGCCAAGACCCAATGCGCGACAGCCCCCGTGGGCGCAACGCGCTGACGGAGGGCGATCCCGGCAATAGCCATGGGACCGGAAGATATAGTAGCTCTTCCGGGGTTGGCGCGCGTTTACGCGCCGCGCCCCTCAGAGTCAAGCAAGACAGGTCATTGGGCAGCGTCACGAGGTGCCGGAGTGATCCCGGCGCCCCCCTGTGCGCGTGGCCCGCGCGTCTTCGATCACGCAGCAAGGGCCGCGATGTCGTTGACCGCGCGCTGCATGGAAGCATCCGCATCGACCATCAGTTTGTCGGACCGCACAACCTGCACATCCTCGATCCCGATGAAGTTCATCACGTGCCGCAACCAAGGTGTCGCGAAATCGATCGGGCTATCGACTTCGGTACCGCCAGAAGCAACGACCAAGATCGCACGTTTTCCCTTTAACAGACCTCGCGGCCCATCGGCGGTGTATTCAAAGGTGATGCCAGCGCGTGCAATCTGGTCAAACCAGGCCTTAAGCGAAGACGGAACGCCGAAGTTGTAGATTGGCGTCGAGATCAGAACTGTGTCAGCGGATTTGACCTCGGCAATCAATGTATCCGACAGTGCCAACGCCGCCTTTTCATCCATCCCGCGGTCCTGTTCTGGCGTTCCATTTGCATTCAGCCATTCGGCATTCAGTTGCGGAATGTCCGCCGCGAGATCTCGGTGAACGACCTCTGTGAACTCCAGTTTCTCGACAACTTGGTCCGCTAGGGCACGGCTCACCGATCCATCGGTTCGGGACGACGCATCCAGCCGCAAGAGTTTCTGTGTCATGGTTTTGTTCCTTGGTTTGGTATGAATCACCCCACATACAAAGGATGTTGCATTTTCGAACTCAAGGCACCAAAATGCGCATGAATTGTTATATTTTGCACATATGGACACGCCATGAACAACTGGGACGAAATTCGCACGGCTTTTCAGGTCGCCCGTGCTGGCACGGTTAGTGGTGCAGCAGAAGCATTGGGCGTGCACCACGCGACAGTTATTAGACACGTTGATGCGCTCGAGGCCCAGTTGGGCGTAAAGCTGTTTCAACGCCATGCACGCGGCTACACGGCGACCGAAGCAGGCGAAGATCTTTTGAGGGTGGCGCAAACCACGGACGATCAGTTCCAGCAACTCGAAGGGCGCATCAAGGGCCGTGGCAATGATGTATCGGGAGAATTGCTGGTGACCTCTTTGGTCAGCTTCGCACCCTTGATGGTCGGTATTCTCGCCGATTTCCAAAAAAAATACCCCGATGTTGTCGTGCGCTACCTGACAGACGACCGCGTGTTCCGGTTGGAATATGGCGAAGCACATGTCGCGTTGCGCGCGGGATCGCAGCCCAGTGAACCCGACAATGTCGTTCAACCTTTCTGCACGCTGAACGTTGGCCTCTATGCCAGCCGCAGCTATCTGGACAAACACGGAATGCCGTCAGATCTGGAAAGCCTGAAGACCCACCAGTTTGTGGCACATGATAATCCAGACGGGCGCGCGCCCTTTCAGCGCTGGTTGCGCGCCAACATTCCCTACCGGCAAGTCGTATTCCGCAGCACGGATTCAAGAGTGATGGAACGGGCGATCCTTGCAGGGTCCGGTATTGGCTTTATGGGAACCGAGGACGCCGCAATGCACCCCGATCTTGTGCAGGTCATGGAGCCCGAAGAAGACTGGAGCGCGCCCCTTTGGCTGGTCACGCATGTCGATCTGCATCGAACTGCAAAAGTGCAGGCCTTTCTACAGCACCTAAAAGCGCACACAGGTGTAGGTCGCGCAACGTGAGCACCCCGGCAAACGGGCCCAAGCGCGAAACAGCGCGCGGCCACCTTGCGATGCTTGGCTTCTCAGCTCTGGTTGCCGGGTCGTTTTCCCTAGGCAGCATGGCCGCGCCCTTCATCGATCCCGCCGTTCTGAATGCAGTACGCTTTGTGATTGCGGGCGCTCTTTTGTGGCTAGCCGCTTGGGCGACCGGGGGGATAACCCGCGAAATCAAAGCGGCGCCTTGGCGCTACGTTGCTTTGGCCGCACTTTTCGCGATCTATTTCGTGACAATGTTCGAGGGCCTGAAGACCGCCTCGCCGGTCAGCATGGCTGCTGTTTTCACGTTGAACCCCGCACTGACGGCCGTGTTCGGCTATCTGGTCGTTCGCCAAGTCACCACGGGCTGGATGGCCTTTGCCATTGCCGTGGGCGGCGTCGGCGCGCTCTGGGTCATTTTTCGTGCCGATCTGACTGCGCTTCTGGCCTTTGAAATCGGACGCGGCGAAACGATCTATTTCTGGGGATGCATCGGTCATGCGCTCTATGCGCCATTGCTCCGCAAGCTGAGCCGTGGTGAACCGGCCTTGGCCTTCAATGCCGCCATTCTGACGGCTGGCGCGATCCTGCTCTGCCTATGGGCAGGGCCTGCTCTTGTAGCAACGGAGTGGAACGCGCTGCCCCCAATCGTCTGGATCACAATCGGCTATACCGCCGCTGTGGCCACAAGCCTGACATTCCTGCTGCTACGCTTTGCAGCACTGCGGCTGCCCTCTGCCAAGGTCATGGCCTACACCTACCTGACGCCCAGTTGGGTGATCCTATGGGAAATCGCCTTGGGACGGGGCGCGCCACCCGCTTTGGTTCTTCCGGGCGTGGCGCTGACAGCCTTGGCGCTGCTGATGCTACTACGAGACAGATGAAATCAGGCGTCGCTGTCCCGCAGCTCGCTTTCCAGAAAACGCTCAAGCCCATCCAGATCGATCTCTTCGAACTGACCGAAACCCTTCATCCAGACTGAGGCCGCCCGCATGGCGTCCGGCTCAAGCTTGCACCATTTCACACGGCCACGTTTTTCCTGGCTGATCAGTCCGGCACGGGTCAGGATCATGAGATGCTTTGAGATGGCGGCCAGCGACATCTCAAACGGCTCGGCAACGTCCGTCACGGCCATGTCATCCTCAAGCAGCATCATAAGGATACGCCGTCGCGTCGGGTCCGCCAAAGCGGCAAAAACTGCATCAAGGGGGTCAGGCATATTGTGAGCACCAAGCCAACATAGCGAGGCAATGACCCGCCGCCGCCGAAAACTCAACCAAAAAGTTGAATTTACTAAAGCGGCCGTTTTGCCGTCATTTAGCCCTGCGGCGCATTGACCGCACCAAAACACCAACCGCAAAACCCATTTATTTTCAGTGAGTTATCTTACCCCTTCACCTCATGAACCCAGCATTGACTCAGGCAGACCACACGAATAGCAAGACGCAAACCTCAAATTGGGGGCTTTCGCGTGACTGACGTGGATCCGAAACGGAAACTGCAGGAACTAGAAGCCAAGCTGGCGGCACGGCGCGAGTCGCAGGTTGTCGAGAAAGCCCACCAGGAGGAACACTATTCACAGGCACAACTGGCCTGGCGGATGGTAACTGAGATGGTGGCCGGTCTGGGGATCGGTTTTGGCATCGGATACGGGCTGGACGTGGTTTTCGGAACCCAGCCGTTTCTAATGGTGCTGTTCACATTGCTGGGTATCGCGGCGGGCATCAAAGTGATGATGTCCAGCGCCGCTGAAATCCAGAAGGCACAAGAGGCGCGGGCATCCGCGTCAGACGACGACACAAGGGGCGAAGGCCCCGACGCGAGAGGGTAAGGCGATGGCCGCAGATAAAGCTGAGGGCGGACTGGTTTTCCACCCGATGGATCAGTTCATCATCAAACCGCTGTTTGGCGACGGCGCAATTGGTATGTTCACCATCACCAACATCACGCTCTGGCTGTTTCTGGCAGTGGTCGCGACCGTATTGCTGATGGTGTTTGGGACTTCCAAACGAGCAATCGTTCCGTCGCGCAGCCAGTCAATCGCAGAACTGGCGTATGGCTTTATCTACAAGATGGTTGAAGACGTGACCGGCAAGGACGCGGTTAAGTACTTCCCTTACATCTTCACGCTTTTCATCTTCATCCTGATGGCCAACTTCCTGGCGCTGCTGCCGATGTCCTACTCGCCGACATCGATGATCGCAGTCACCGCGGTTCTTGGCTTTGGGGTGTTCATCGTCGTGACCATCCTTGGCTTTGTGATCAACGGCGCAAGCTTCCTGAGCCTGTTCTGGGTGTCTTCTGCCCCACTGGCATTGCGTCCAATCCTGGCCATCATCGAAATCATCTCGTATTTCGTGCGTCCGGTCAGCCACTCCATTCGTTTGGCGGGCAACATCATGGCCGGTCACGCTGTTCTCAAAGTGTTTGCTGGCTTCGCCGCAATCACAGCGGTTGCACCACTGGCGATCTTTGGGATCGTCGCGATCTACGCACTGGAAGTGCTCGTTGCCTTCATTCAGGCCTACGTGTTCACCATCCTGACCTGCGTATACCTCAAGGACGCATTGCACCCGCATCACTAACGACAGGGGCGTGCGCGCACGCTTCCTACCGCGAATACCAAACACTCAACTTCCAATCGTAAGGAGAATTCACATGGAAGGCGATCTCGCACACATCGGCGCAGGCCTGGCAGCAATCGGTTCCGGCGCAGCCGCCATCGGGGTGGGCAACGTGGCTGGCAACTTCCTTGCCGGCGCACTGCGCAACCCATCCGCAGCAGCGGGCCAGACGGCCACGCTCTTCATCGGTATCGCATTCGCAGAAGCGCTGGGCATCTTTGCCTTCCTCGTGTCGCTGCTGCTGATGTTCGCCGTCTAAACCGCGGAACTTAAGATCCTTACGCGCGGGCGGTGCACCGCATGATGCACCGCCCGATGTAACGACACCGTTCCACGGAGGACGACATGGCGACCGAATCCAACGGGGCCACATCCACAAGCACTTGCGTCGGACCAGATGGCAGCGCCATCGGCATGCCGCAGCTGTGCTTTGAATGGTTCCCCAACCAGATTTTCTGGCTGGTCATCACGCTTGTGGTGATTTTCTTCGTGCTGTCGCGCATCGCGTTGCCGCGTATCGCGTCCGTTCTGGCCGAGCGTCAGGGAACGATCACGACAGACATCGCCGCCGCCGAAGATCTCAAGCGCAAGGCTGAAGAAGCCGAAGCTGCTTATGACAAGGCACTGGCCGATGCCCGGGCCGAAGCGCAATCCATCGCGCAAAAGACCCGTGATGAAATTAAGGCTGAACTCGACAAGGCCATGGCAAAGGCGGACGCTGAAATTTCAGCCAAAGCAGCCGAGTCGGAAAAGGCCATCAGCGATATCCGCGCAACTGCGATGGAAAACGTTGAAGCCGTAGCCAAAGACACCGCTGAAGCCATCGTTTCGGCGCTGGGCGGCAAGGCCGATGCCAAAGCAGTGGCAGCCGCTGTCAGCAACCGGATCAAGGGGTAAGGCCATGCGCAAGACAACAATCTTTAGTCTGCTCGCGGCCTCAGGCTTTGCAACGCCAGCATTGGCAGCCAAAGGCCCCTTCCTGTCACTTGGCAACACCGACTTTGTCGTGCTGATCGGCTTTCTGCTGTTCTTGGGTGTTCTGATCTACTTCAAGATACCAGGCATGCTGAGCGGTATGCTCGACAAGCGGGCCGCTGACATCCAGTCTGAACTGGACGAAGCCCGTGCCCTGCGCGAAGAAGCACAAAGCCTGCTTGCCAGCTATGAGCGCAAGCAACGCGATGTGCAGGAGCAAGCAGAACGCATCGTTGCCCACGCCCGCGAGGAAGCCGAACTGGCAGCCGAGCAGGCCAAGGAAGACATGAAAGCCTCTGTTGCGCGCCGTCTGGCCGCAGCCGAAAGCCAGATTGCTTCTGCAGAGGCATCCGCGGTCAAGGAAGTGCGCGATCGCGCCGCCACGATCGCCGTTGGTGCCGCTCAGGAAGTCGTGGCCAAGCAGATGACCGCCAAGAACGCTGGCAAGCTCATCGATGACGCGATTGCCGAAGTGGGTGCCAAGCTGCACTAACGCTTTGCGACAATTTACGAGAGGCCCGGCCACTGTGCCGGGCCTTTTTTGTCGGCAGTACATCCTGTCAAAACGGAAAACCGCTCTGCGACCGACACGCCACGCAGCGTACAAACTATTCGAGCGGCGGGTTTTCTTGATCGAAAGCGCAGAATAAAGTGCGCGACATCACCCGCAGGGAACATGCGGGCAAACATAAAGGGCACGCAGTGGCACATATTATCGTCGTCGGAAACGAGAAGGGCGGAGCGGGCAAGTCGACCGTCTCCATGCATCTGGGAACCGCCTTGGCCAGAATGGGCCATCGCGTCGGCGCTCTTGATCTCGATCTGCGCCAAAGGAGCATGGGTCGCTATCTCGAAAACCGCCGGACCCATCTGGAAAAGCTGGGCATCGACCTGCCAAGCCCTCATTCCGTTGACCTGCCAGACATCGATCAGGCATCGCTCGCACCCGGCGAAAATGCATACGACCATCGCCTGTCCAAGGCCGTCGCTGAGCTTGAAGACAAAAGCGACTTTATCATTATCGATTGCCCCGGATCACACACGCGTCTCAGTCAGGTGGCGCATTCTCTGGCCGATACGCTGGTGACACCGCTGAATGATAGCTTCATCGACTTTGATCTGCTGGCGCACATCGACGCTGATGGCGACAAGATCCTCGGCCCCTCGGTCTACTCGGAAATGGTCTGGTCAGCCCGTCAGTTGCGGGCGCAGGCGGGGCTAAAGCCAATCGACTGGATCGTGTTGCGCAACCGACTGGGCAAGCAGAACATGGTCAACAAGATGAAGATGGAAAAGGCGCTGACGCGGCTGGCCAAGAGGATTGGATTCCGCATTGCCCCCGGCTTCACCGAGCGGGTCATATTTCGCGAACTCTTCCCGCGTGGCCTTACGCTCCTTGACCTCAAGGACATCGGTGTAAAGCAGCTCAATATTTCCAACGTCGCCGCGCGTCAGGAACTGCGTGACCTGATGAAAGCGCTGAAGCTTCCGGGCGTCGAGGTGCGGTTCTGAAGCCTGACCGCTCAGAACTTTGGTTCAGGCTGATTTTCAGCCTCGGCGGTCTTTGTCTTCTGGGCGCGGCCGTGGCCATCCGGGGGTGGCCACAAGGCCCGGCCCTTTTCGAAGTCATCGGCGTGGCCGGCGCTTTCTTTGGCGGCACGGCGATCTGGACGATCTACAAACTCGTCAAGAGTGAAGACTGACCACCCACCTGACATAAATCTCTGAGACAGCGACGGAAGCTGTCGCCCCATGCGTTCTATCTAGGAACTCACAAAAGGGCGACGCCATGAATTTCTCGGATCGACTAGTTCCCGCCTGTGCCTTGGCAGTGGTCTCGGCTCTTTGCGCGCTTGCGCTGCTAACATCCCAAACACTCGCCAGTGACGGGCAAACGCTTGGTGTCTTGCTCGTGCAGCAGGTCGGCCTGACCGCAGGCGTCTGATCAAACTGCGCAGGCCGCACTGAGGCGCTCGAAATCACATGCGCGGCGCAGCTTCCATCAATCCCTCTGCCTTGAGCTGCTCATGCGCTTCATCAAGGCTTTGCCACGCGCGTTCAAACAGGGTGTCAATCTCGCTCCGTGAAATCACCAACGGAGGCGAGATGATCATCCGATCTCCAACATGACGCATGATCAGATTGTTGGCGAAACACCGTTCGCGGCACATAAACCCGGCTGTGCCTGCATCTGCTGCAAAGGCTGCCCTTGCCGCTTTGTCCGGCGTCAGCGCAATTGACCCCATCATTCCGACGATCTTGGCTTCACCCACCAGCGGATGGTCTGTGAGGCTTGCAAAACGTTCCTGCAGGTAGGGTCCGGTGTCATCGCGCACACCATCAACAATGCCGTCGTCCTGCAAAATCCGCAGATTTTCCAGAGCGACTGCACAAGCAACCGGATGGCCGGAATAGGTGTAGCCGTGATTGAATTCCGTCCCGCTGATGACTGCGGCCACTTCGTCAGACAGGATCGAACCACCGATCGGCTGATAGCCCGAGCTCAAGCCTTTGGCGATTGTCATGATATCAGGCCGGATATTCATGGTCTGACTGCCGAACCAGTTACCGGTCCGGCCAAAGCCGCAGATCACTTCGTCGGCGATCAGCAGAATTCCATATTCATCCACGATCCGCTGAATTTCAGGCCAATAGCTGTCGGGTGGAACGATCACGCCACCCGCCCCTTGAATAGGTTCGGCTATGAAGGCCGCGACATTGTCAGGACCAAGTTCGAGTATCTTGGCTTCGAGCTGGCGCGCCCGTTCCAGACCAAATTCTTCTGGACTGAGATCGCCGCCTTCGGCCCACCAATTCGGCTGGTCGATATGCGCAATCCCGGGAATGGGCATGCCACCCTGTGCGTGCATACCTTTCATGCCACCCAGTGATCCCGAACCCACCGAAGAACCGTGGTAGGCATTCCAACGGGAGATGACCCACTGTCGTTGCGGCTGGCCCTTTTCAGCCCAATAGGTCCGCACCAATCTCAGGTTCGTATCGTTCGCCTCGGACCCGCTTGAAGCATAGAAAACATGATTCAGATCGCCAGGAGCCAGCTCTGCGAGTTTTGCAGACAACTGAATGGCCGGGACATGCGTGGTCTGAAAGAACGTGTTGTAGTACGGCAGTTCAAGCATCTGGCGGCCCGCCGCTTGCGCCAATTCGCGCCGCCCGTAACCGACGTTCACGCACCACAGCCCCGCCATCGCGTCAAGAATGCGATTGCCATCTGAATCGTTCAGCCAGCAGCCATCTGCCCGCGTAATCACCCGCGCGCCCTTTTCGGCCAATTCAGTCCCGGTGGTAAACGGATGCATGTGATGCGCAGCATCAAGAGCCTGCAATTCCGCGGTCGGTGTGTTGGTCGATATCGTGCTCATGAGGGCCTCCGGCTAGGGTCGCCTCAGAATATGATCAAATTTTTGACTGTCAATCGGCACATGCGAATCGATCCCTGTTGAACATCGATTCCGCGCGGCCTCTACGCTTTTTCGATCGCCGCCGAAATAAGGGCCATGCCTTGCTCTACGTCTTCGCGAATGGCCTGCATGGCGACCTCTTGCTGTCCCGAGGCCAAGGCCTCGAGCAGAACCTTGTGCTGATCGGGCACGTTGCGCGTTCCGACCTGTCCGCAGACCATCCGCAGGCTGGGCCCGAACCGTAGCCATAGACTATCGATCAACGCCTTGAAGATCGCGGCGTCCGCCAGATCGTACAGTGCAGCATGGAACGCGTGGTTCTCGACCAGATATTGCCTGATGTCCCCACGTTGAATCGCAGTGTCGAGCCTCTCGTCGATCGCTTGCAAATGCGCGATGGCCTTTGGTGTCGCCTTGGTGCAGGCGGTCCCGACTAAAGGCACCTCAAGTGCAATCCGTGCCTGTGTCAGCTCCAGCACATCAGACTGGGACAACTGCGGCACAACGATCCTGCGGTTTCCTTGTGCCTCCAGCGCGCCCTCGGCAGTCAGTCGGCGCAGGGCTTCACGAACCGGGGTCATGCCTGCACCCAGCAAATCAACCAAACCCTGAATGGTCACGGGCTGCCCCGGTTCCAATTCACCAAACAGCAGCATATCCCGGAACCGCTGATAAACCTGTTCATGAACCGGAGCGCCCGCAAAGGCGCGCTGCCCATCTGCCTGTGTATTCATCGCCCTGACATTCCAATTGCTTTCTTCGGCAAGGGCCATCTTGCACCTAACTGCCGCACATGGAAACATGATCTATATTGCGCCCGCGCGCAAATTTTGATCAAATTCACAGGATCAGGGGCAAAGAGCGACCCCATGACCAACGGGAGTGTATGATGAAAACCCTCATGAGTTTCACAGCCGGCCTCGCGCTGATTGCTGGTATGGCTGCGGCCGAAGAAGTCCGGGTCTACAACTGGTCCGACTACATCGACGAAGAATTGCTTGAGAAATTCGAAGCCGAAACCGGCATCGAACTGATCTACGACGTTTTCGACAGCAACGAAGTGCTGGAAACGAAAATGCTGGCAGGTGGATCCGGCTATGACGTTGTGGTGCCAACCGGCACCTTCCTGCAACGCCAGATCCAAGCTGGCGCTTTCCAAAAGCTGGACAAGTCCAAGCTGTCCAACATGGGCAACATGTGGGACGTGATCGCCGAGCGCACTGCAACGTATGACCCCGGCAACGAATATTCGGTCAACTACATGTGGGGCACGACAGGCATTGGCGTGAACACGGGCAAAGTAGCCGAAATTCTGGGCGACGACGCCCCGATCGGCAGCCTTGCCTTGGTGTTCGATCCAGCAAACATGGAAAAGCTCGCCAGCTGCGGCGTCCATTTCCTTGATGCTCCGACCGAGTTGATTCCGGCGGCGCTGGCCTATGCCGGCATGGACCCGGATCGCAAAGATGAGGACGCTCTGGCCAAGGCCGAAGAAGTGCTGATGGCGGTTCGTCCACACGTGCAAAAGTTCCACAGCTCGGAATACATCAACGCTTTGGCCAACGGTGACATCTGCGTGGCCATTGGCTGGTCGGGCGACATCCTGCAAGCCCGTGATCGTGCGGCCGAAGCAGAGAACGGCGTCGAAATTGCATACAACGCGCCATCCGAAGGTGCCTTGATGTGGTTCGACCAGATGGCGATCCCGGAAGATGCACCAAACCCGGAAGCCGCGCATACGTTCCTGAACTTCATCATGGACGCGCAAAACATGGCTGCGGCTTCGAACTATGTGTACTACGCGAACGGCAACAAAGCCTCGCAAGAGTTCCTTGTCGAAGACGTGATCGGTGACACTGCGATTTACCCGGACGAAGCGGCCCTGCAAAACCTGTACACCGTGACTCCATTCCCACCACGTGAACAGCGCGCGCTGACCCGTATGTGGACCAAGGTCAAGTCGGGCACCTGAGCCGACGCCTTTCCGGCCCGCGCCTGTTTATTGGGGGCGCGGGCTTTTTTCATGCGCCGGAGCCGCAATGGCACAGTCAAAAGTTAAACCAAAGCAATCCCCCAGCACCGCAGCGTTTGAGCCGTGGAACGACCCCATCGAAAAACCGTTGATTCAGTTCAAGGGTGTGACCAAGCGCTTTGGCGACTTCACCGCAATTGACAACCTGACCCTGGACATCTTTGAACGCGAATTTTTCGCTCTGCTCGGGCCCTCAGGCTGCGGCAAGACAACGATGATGCGGATGCTGGCCGGGTTTGAAACACCAACAGAAGGGCAAATTTTGCTCTCAGGCCGCGACATCGGTGATGTTCCCCCGAACAAGCGCGCGGTGAACATGATGTTCCAGAGCTACGCGCTGTTCCCGCATCTGTCCGTATGGGACAACATCGCATTTGGTCTGCGCCGCGAAAAGCGCGACAAGGATTCGATCGCATCGCGGGTCGACGAAATGCTGAGGCTGACACGCCTTGAGAAATTTGCGAACCGCAAGCCACATCAGATTTCCGGAGGTCAGCGCCAGCGTGTGGCCTTGGCACGTTCGTTGGCAAAGGCTCCAAAGCTGTTGCTGCTGGACGAACCGCTTGGGGCGCTTGATCGCAAACTGCGCGAAGAAACGCAGTTTGAATTGATGGACATTCAGGAAACAACGGGCACCACATTTGTCATTGTCACCCATGATCAGGAAGAGGCGATGACCGTGGCAAGTCGCGTCGCCGTCATGGACGAAGGCAAGATGGTTCAGGTTGCGACGCCACAGACGATCTATGAGGCCCCCAATTCGGTGTATGTTGCGAGCTTTATCGGTGATGTGAACCTGATCCGGGGCACGGCCAATCTGCGCAATGTAGCGACCGCTGCGCCCGCGGCACCGGAATCGGAAACCAAGCCAGAACCCGTCACGAAAATCGAAACTGACGAAGATCCGCGAAAACCGCAGCCAAATGACTATGGCAAGTGGCTGCATGATCGTCTGCTTGCTCCAATTCTGGGACAGCGCGTTGACGAACCCAAAGCCCTGCCTGCGCCCACCAAAGCCGAATTGGCGGCCGCTGCAGAACTTCAGGCGCCAGTCCACGTTCCTGAGGGCGGCCTGACCATTGATTGGGCGGAAAACACACCTGCGTTGATCGCGGCCAACGGCGATCCTGAATTTGACGGCAAAGAAGTTGTGCTTGCGTTGCGTCCGGAAAAAATGGGCATCGCCAAAACCAAACCTGACGCGCCCAACGTGATGCGTGGCAAGGTCATCGACATTGCCTACTTGGGTAACATCTCGACCTACCATGTCGAGCTGAAGACCGGCACGATGGTCAAGGCACAAGTTGCCAACACCCGTCGCGTATCCCGCCGCAACATCACATGGGAAGACGAGGTCTGGGTCAGCTTTTCCGCCACCGCCGGCGTGGTGCTGACCGAATGATGCGGCGCACCTTCCTCATTGCTCTGCCTTATATTTGGCTGTTGGCACTGTTTCTGGTGCCCTTTGCCATCGTGCTCAAGATTTCGCTGTCCGACATCGCACTGGCGCGTCCCCCTTACATGCCGCAACTCGATCTTACCGGAGGTCTTGCTGCGGTTTGGGACTTTATCACTCAGCTGGATTTTGAAAATTTTGTCTTTTTGACAAGCGACGATCTCTACTGGAAGGCCTATCTGAGCTCACTCAAAATCGCCGCGCTGTCCACGGCAATCACTTTGGTGGTCGGCTACCCAATTGCCTACGCCATGGCCCGCGCCGCAAAGGAATGGCGCCCGACGCTTTTGATGCTGGTCATTCTGCCCTTCTGGACCAGCTTTCTGATCCGGGTTTACTCGTGGATGGGGATACTTTCGACAGAAGGTGTGCTGAACCAGTTCCTGATCGGAATCGGAGCAATCTCTGAACCGCTACAGATTCTGAATACGCAGACAGCAGTCTACATCGGGATCGTATATACCTACCTGCCGTTCATGATCCTGCCGATCTATTCGGCGCTGGAAAAGCTTGATGACAGCCTGCTCGAAGCGGCAGAGGATCTGGGCTGTTCACGCACCACGGCGTTTTGGCTGGTGACCTTGCCGCTGTCCAAGGGCGGCGTCATCGCAGGGTGTTTTCTGGTCTTCATCCCAACACTGGGTGAGTTTGTCATCCCATCGCTGCTCGGTGGGTCAGAAACGCTGATGATCGGAAAAGTTCTGTGGGAAGAGTTCTTTTCGAACCGGGATTGGCCGGTCGCGTCGGCCGTGGCCGTCATCCTGCTTCTGATCCTGATCATCCCAATCGTCCTGTTCCAACGCAACGAACAAAAACAGCGCGAGGCAGAAGGATGACCGGCTCGCGCTCACCTCGTTTTGATCAGTCGAACACCCATGCCAACGGGTGCACGTCATGAGACAGTTCAGCTGGTTCAACGCAACGTCCCTGACGCTCGGCTTTGCCTTTCTGTACCTGCCGATGATCATTCTTGTGATCTATTCGTTCAACGAATCCAGACTGGTCACCGTTTGGGCCGGGTTTTCAACCAAGTGGTACGGCGAACTCCTGCAGAACGAAGAATTCCTCGATGCCGCATGGGTCACGGTCAAGGTCGCGTTCTTTTCATCAACACTGGCCACCGTGCTGGGCACCATGGCCGCGCAGGTTCTGGTGCGTGGCGGTCGGTTCCCCGGGCGCACCCTGTTTTCCGGGATGATCTACGCGCCCTTGGTCATGCCAGAGGTTATTACTGGCCTGTCTTTGCTCTTGCTCTTTATCGGCATTGGGCTGGATCGCGGCGTGCTGACTGTCGTGCTGGCCCATACGACGTTTTCGATGTGCTTTGTGTCCGTGGTCGTGTCCTCGCGGCTAACCAGTTTCGACCGTTCGCTCGAAGAGGCTGCGCTCGATCTGGGCGCATCACCGTTCGATGCCTTCCGGCTGGTCACCCTGCCAATCATTGCGCCTGCTGTTATCTCTGGTTGGTTGCTGGCCTTCACGCTGTCACTCGATGATCTTGTCATCGCAAGTTTTACAACGGGGCCCGGAGCAACGACGTTGCCGATCAAGGTATTTTCGGCGGTCAGGCTGGGAGTCAGCCCCGAAATCAATGCCCTTTCAACCATCATGATCGGCATTGTCACGGTGGGTGTCATCACGGCCTCGCTAATTTCCAAAAGGACCGCGCTGCAACAGGCCCGCGACGAACAGGCCGCTGCGCGTACCGCATGAAGCGGATTTACGAGCCCGCCGCCTATGGCCCGCAAGGCGCCTGTTATTGGGCCGACACGGTTGAGCCCGCCTCCTGGGGTGCGTTGACAGAAGACCTGCAAACCGACGTGGCCATTATCGGCGGTGGGTTTACCGGGGTTTCAGCGGCCTACCATCTTGCTCAGGCAGGTATCCAGACAACCGTGCTCGAAGCGGAACACTCAGGCTATGGTGCATCGGGTCGCAACGGCGGATTTTGCTGTCTCGGCGGAGCCAAGGCATCGCGGGCCTCGCTTGCCCACCGGTTCGGAAAAGATGGATTGGCGGAATGGCGGCAAACAGAAGTTGCCGCTGTAGACCTGGTGGGCAGCCTGATCGATCAATTGGCTCTGGACGTCGATAGACACTCACAGGGTGAAACTCTGCTGGCGCATTCCGCCAAAGCCTGGTCCTCCATGCAGTCCGAGGCCGCGACTGCCGCAGAAGACTACGACGTTTCGCCCATTTTGACCCCGCAGCACGCGCTTCGGCAGGATGGGCTGGGCGGGCCATGGCACGGCGCCATGACGATTCCGATCGGCTTTGGCCTGAACCCCCGAAAATATCATTCGGGACTTGCTCAGGCTGCAATCGGAGAAGGTGCACAGTTGTTTGATTTCTCGCCGGTCGAGTCTCTGGACCGATTTGGGGACAACTGGCGCCTGCGAACACCGAAAGGGACGATCACCGCGCAGCGGGTCATTTTGGCAACCAATGGATATTCGTCCGAAGATCTGCCCGATTGGCTACGCGCCCGCTATCTGCCAACGCAATCCAGCGTGATCGTCACGCGCCCTCTGACCGATGCCGAGCTTGATGCAGCCGGTTGGCATTCAAATCAGATGGCATACGACAGCCGCACCCTGCTGCACTACTTCCGCCTCATGCCCAATCGAAGGTTTCTCTTTGGGATGCGCGGCGGCCTAAAGGCCAGCGCACGTGCAAACACACGGATCGAAGCACAAATTCGCAAGGATTTCGCCAGACTGTTCCCGGCATGGAGCGCAGTGGAAATCACCCATAGCTGGCAAGGACTGGTGTGTCTGATGGCTGGCCTGACGCCATTTGTCGGACCTGTTCCGGGTCACAATGGGCTGTTTGCAGGCCTAGGATTTCACGGCAACGGTGTTGCGATGGGCACCTACGCCGGCAAACTGCTGGCCTCACTTGCACAGAATGAAGCGCCGCGGAGTAACTATCCCGCCGCGATGAAAGCCGTGCCTAAACGGTTTCCTCTTGGGCGTCACAGACGCGCCCTGCTCTGGCCTGCCTATGCTATGGCCAGCGCCTTTGATCTTTAGTCAGCCGTTCGGGGTCATGCCCGGACGCGCCTTGCCACGACGCAGACCAAGCTGGCGTTCGCGCCAGATGATCAAGATACCAGCCAAAACAACGATGCCCGATCCGATCAGAACCATGGTTGTGGGCGTTTCGTCAAAAAATACGTAGCCGAACAAGATTGCAAAGAGGATGGACGCATAGTCAAACGGCGCCAGCAATGCCGCCTCGGAATGTTTGTAAGAGGTCGTCAGCAAGATTTGCGCAACGCCCCCAATCAGACCTGCTCCGATCAACATGGCAATCGCAGTCCACCCCGGCCAGGTCCATCCAAACGGTATAGTCAGCAGCGCAAACCCGCTGGCTGTGAGCGAAAAGTAAAAGACGATGGCAGAGGTTTCTTCGGTTGCCACAAGACGGCGTATGTGGATTTGCGCCAGCGCGCGAAAGGCCGCCGAGACCAGTGTCAGCCCAGCGCCAATCAGTGCAACGGTTTCGACCTCATCAATCGATAGCCGTGGCCACAACACAATCACAACGCCCACCAGACCAACACCGACGGCGGACAGACGAAACAGGCGCAGCCTTTCGCCCAACAGGGCCGCCGCGAACAAGACCGTCAACAGAGGTGCCGCGTATCCCAGCGCCGTGACTTCGGGCAGTGGCAAAAGACCAAGCGCCGCGAAACCACATCCCATCGCGGTCACACCAATGATGCCCCGCCAGACATGACCCATCGGATTGCTTGCCCGGAACCCTGTCGTCAGATCCCCGCGCAAGGCCAGCCAAGTAATGATCACCGGAATGGCAAAGAAGGATCGAAAGAACACCGCCTGCCCCGGCGGCACATCGGCCGAGGTCGCTTTGATCAGCGATGCCATGATGGTGAAAAGAAACACCGCAGACAATTTGAATAGAATGCCTCGGAAGGGCGACATGAAAACTCCGGTGCTGCTTGGTCAATCAATGAACCTCCGGGCAGCAAGGGTCAATGCAGCGCAGAGCGATCCGGACCCAACATCCGAATTACCGGTCACGTCTTTTGATGTGCGTCGGCGCGTTCGAAACAGGCGTTCAGCCTACATAGTTTCCAGACAATGACGGCGGAAAGCGCGTTTTAGCATATCAAGCTCGGCTCGCAGCAATTCCACTTCGGCACGAATGTCATCGCCCAACACCTCACCAGCAATCAGTGTGAAGCTGTCGAGAACAATGTCGCTGTGCGCATCAAGGATCAAAAAGGTCTGCACACCGTCCCCGATGGCGTCTTTTGGAACCGGCACTTCGACAGCCCAACGTCCGGCCTGCCCCGTATCGGCCAAAACGACACCCGGCACAGTCTGATCGTTCAGTGTGACCACGATGTCCGGGGCCGGCGCCTCTTTGGTCTTGGCCACCAGCAGGCCTTCCCAGACGCCTTCTTTGAAACGTGTCTTGGTCAGTGAGAAAACGCTCATTTCCGGGGTTTCCTTCGGCTCAGAGTTCGGCGCGCTTGCGTCTTGAGAATGTGAGGTCTCGCAGGATCACCTGATTCATTTGCGGTCCTTCGAAAATGAGATCCAGCCAGATCCTCTCGATGCGCTTTTCATTGAGTTTGGTGTAGGCCAGATCAAATTCGACAACGATGTCTTCCTGATTCAACGGCAATTCCCGCACAACCTGTTCGGTGTTCGGGCCGTGTTTGATGTTCAGGCGCGCAAAGATTTCCAGCGGCTTTTCCATCTCAACGATCGTTTCAATCCGGATCAGATGCTTGCGGATCAGCCCCCGCCCTGCGCTTTCAGGCAAATCGACGGCCAGCGACAGATATGAGCCATCGAATTTGAAAACATCCATCCGCAGGCCATAGGCGGCCAGATCGGCCTCACGCATGTTGCGCAACTGGCGCAGAGTCAGTTCCGAGTGACGGCAGTCATGAAAAAGCGTCACCTCTTTGCCAAGCATGGACTTGGACTCGACCGACGACATGCCCGGGGTCGGCAAAGGCCCGCACCACAATTCGGGACGCCACGCCCAATCCGCATCGACCGGTCGAGGAAAGGATTGGTTGCCGATTAACGGCAATGCAAGTCGTCCATCCGCAACTTGGATCAGTTGGTCAACGTGTTGCTTGAGACGGCGTGCCATCGACCGTTGACGGCGCAATTCGGGCAGATCAGTTTCGCCCGCCTGCTTGGCCGCACGTTTCCAACGGCGCAGGGCACCAGAATAGAGCGTGCGCTCAAACCAACCCTGTTTTTCCTGACCCATCAGAAAGTGCCCCGTACCACTTTATGTTTTGTCCCGCATCAAAGTGCAGCGTGTGATTGCATCACATCTGACAACATTACCGACAACTCTAACGATTGAATAAACGCCCTAGCAAGCCGCCACCTTGTGTCGGACCAGACACGGATTGTGACGCTGTTGCATTCGCGCCGCCCGGCGACAGTGTTTCGATGCGTGATTTGACCCGCAACAGCAATGAAACCCCGGCGTCGCCAGCCAGCGGGCTGCCCTTTGGTGCGTAAAGCGCCAAACCGATCAGCCGCTCGCCTTGCACGAAGGCAGCGCGCCAGTGCCGATCATCGCCACCCGCCAGAAATTGCTGTCCGCCCTGGGCCAGATTTGCGGCTACGAAATCATTCGCGCTTTGGCCCATCACGAGCGGCGCACCATGGACGTCCGCCAGCGTGTTCGGACTTGGCAGGTCAGACATATCCCCACGCGGCCCGACGGTCACGGTGATCAGGGCTGGATCAACCGGATCACCGGCACGTCCGCCCGACAAAATCCGGCACGACGCAATCACGGCAAATCCGCGTTCGGTCCGTTTCTGAACTGTGGTCGGATCGATACAGTAGTTGTCAGGTCCGCCGACAATCACGTCTCCACCAGCCAAAGCAACCTTGGACAAGGGTGTTGGCATCCTTGGTCGTGTACCCGGTTTGGCCGCGGTCGAACTGCCAGCGGCAGCATTGCTGTCGTTGCCCAACAAACCACTCAGAAATCCGCCATTACCAGTCTTTTGACTTGGGCCAGACTCGGGAACACCATTCGCGCAGCCCGCCACCAAAAGGCAGCAGGCCAGAACTCGTAAAACAGAACACATGATACCGAACGCCTTACAGGTCGGCGTAGACGTGCTTTTCAGCGCCGCCACCCGGTTGCGTCACCGCACCCTTATAAGTTTCGCCAACCAGCTGAGCATATTTCCACAGGGCGCCGGAAGCATAGATCGTCTCGCGCGGGCCTTTCCAATCCGCCTTGCGGGCTGCCAGTTCATCTTCACTCAGATCCACACTCAGAGAACCAGAGACTGCGTCGATGGTAATCATGTCACCGTCCCGCAGCATCGCGATTGGTCCGCCGTGCGCGGCTTCTGGTCCTACGTGACCCACACAGAACCCACGGGTCGCACCCGAGAAACGGCCATCGGTGATCAGCGCAACCTTCTTGCCCATGCCCTGACCGGACAGCGCAGCGGTCGTCGCCAGCATTTCACGCATACCGGGGCCACCAGCCGGGCCTTCGTTGCGAATAACGATCACTTCGCCTTCTTCGTAGCCGCGCGCTTTGACGGCGGCGAAGGCATCTTCCTCGCACTCGAAGACGCGCGCAGGGCCGGTAAAGACCTGATCTTCTGCCGCAATGCCGGCAACTTTCACAATTGCACCCTGAGGGGCGAGGTTACCCTTCAGACCGACGACACCGCCTGTCTTGGTGATCGGTGTTTCGATCGGGTAGATCACCTGACCATCCGCCTCGCGGGCGATCTGATCCAGTTCCTCACCGATCGTCTTACCGGATGCGGTCATGCAATCCTCGTGGATCAGGCCAGCCTTGCGCAACTCCTTCATCACGACGGGCACACCGCCCGCTTCGTAGAGGTCCTTGGCAACATACTGACCGCCGGGCTTCAGATCGACGAAGTAAGGCGTATCACGGAAAATTTCACATACATCATCGAGGAAGAACTCAATGCCTGCCTCGTGGGCAATTGCGGGCATGTGCAAACCGGCGTTGGTGGAACCACCTGTGCAGGCGACGACGCGCGCGGCATTTTCAAGCGACTTGCGGGTTACGATATCACGGGCGCGGATGTTGTTTTCAACAAGATCCATTACCGCGCGGCCAGATGCCTCGCCATATTGGTCACGCGACTCGTAGGGGGCGGGCATGCCAGAGCTGTTCATCAGCGCGAGGCCAATAGCTTCGGACACACAGGCCATGGTATTCGCAGTGAACTGGCCGCCGCAAGCACCAGCAGAAGGACAGGCAACCCGTTCCAGCATATCCAGCGCTTCGTCAGACATCTGATCGTTCTGATGGCGCCCGACCGCCTCGAACATATCCTGAACCGTCAGGTCACGGGTGCGGAAGTCTTCTGGAATTTCCTGAACCTGAGGCGCTTTACCCGGCAGGATGGACCCGCCGTAGATAAAGACCGAAGGCACATTCAAACGCACCATGGCCATCATCATGCCGGGAAGGGATTTGTCGCACCCGGCCAAGCCGACAATCGCATCGTAGCAATGGCCACGCATAGTCAGCTCAACGGTGTCGGCAATCGCTTCGCGCGACGCCAGCGAAGAACGCATGCCTTCGTGGCCCATCGCGATTCCGTCGGTGACGGTGATTGTTGTGAATTCGCGCGGCGTGCCAAAGCCCTGTTTGACGCCCATCTTGACCGCCTGGGCCTGACGGTTCAGCGCGATATTACACGGGGCTGCTTCGTTCCAGCAGGTCGCAACACCAACCAACGGCTGGTGAATTTCCTCTTCGGTCATACCCATCGCATAGTAGTAAGACCGATGCGGCGCGCGCTCGGGGCCTTCGGTTACATGACGGCTGGGCAGTTTGGACTTGTCGAACGGACGCTTGAGCATCTTGGCTCCTCCCATGAAATTCGTTGCCCCCGGAATAACGAAGGGGTGCCGTAGCAGCAAGCACCAAGGGCCTTATTTGACATGCCCTGAACGAAGTTGAGACAACGGGACCAGCAAACCACAGGCAAAGACATTGAATTGATGCAGTACCCCGGCTTTGAAAAGATGGTCGAACCCGCTCGACCCAAGGCCGAGCTTTGGCGGTTGATCGCTGGACTGGGCATTGTCGCAGCGGTCTATCTTGGTCTGACCCGCGCCTTTTTCTCAATACTGCAAATGCTGATCCAGCCCGATACTTTTTGGTCGTTCGCAGCTGATGTCGAAACCGGGAAAACAGCGCTGGGGCTTCTGGTTCTTTTGCTCTTGATGGGAGCGATGGGACTGGGCGCGCTGGTCGCGGCCGAACTCGTTCATCAGCGAAGACCCTTTGGGCTTTTCGGAGCGCGCGACCTGTTCTGGCGTCAGTTCGGCCGGGTGATCTTGGCGCTGTCCGTTTTGTTTTTCGCAATCGCGATTTTGCCGCCTTGGCCAATGTCCCGCGATATGAACCCCGGCCTGCCCGCGGGTGTCTGGATCAGTCTGTTACCCCTGACGCTCTGCGCAATCTTGATACAGTCCGGCAGCGAAGAGCTGCTGTTTCGCGGATATCTCCAAAGCCAGTTGGCCGCGCGATTTGCACATCCGCTGATTTGGCTGACACTGCCTTCGGCGCTGTTCGCGCTGGGGCACTATGCACCGGCGGTATACGGCAGCAACGCGATCCTCGTGGCGATCTGGGCATTCGTGTTTGGGTTGGCGACTGCGGATCTGACCATGCGCGCCGGGACACTGGGACCAGCGATCGCCTTGCACCTTGTAAACAACACGCTCGCCATTGCGGTTATATCCCTCCAAGGCGACCTGTCCGGCCTCGCCCTGTACCATTTGCCTTTCGGCCCGGAAAACGAAGCCGCTGTCCGGGCATTGCTTCCTCTTGATCTGGTAGCCATCGGATTGGCATGGCTAGCCGCCCGGGTCGCAATCCGCGCATGATTGCATTTCCGTTGCGTCGGGCTTAAGTCTGCGCCGTCACAACAGGTGCAGGCTGACCATGAACTGGATCTCAAACTACGTCCGACCCCGGATCAACTCTATTTTTTCGCGCCGTGAAACGCCCGAAAACCTTTGGTCGAAATGCGATGGCTGCGGCACGATGCTCTTCCACCGTGAGATCAGCGACAACCTGAACGTCTGCACAAACTGCGGCCATCACATGCACATCACCCCACGCGACCGGTTTTATGCGCTGTTTGACGGTGGTGTGTTCAACGAAATTGCCGTGCCTGAACCGATTACCGATCCTTTGCAGTTCCGCGATCAAAAGCGGTACCCGGATCGAATGAAAGCCGCGCAGAAATCAACCGGTGAAAAAGAATCCATGCTGGTTGCCGCGGGTGAAATCGGGCGTACACCCATTATCGCTGCCGCGCAGGATTTCAGCTTTATGGGTGGCTCCATGGGCATGTATGTCGGGAACGCTATCATCGCCGCCGCCGAAGAAGCCGTAAAGCTGGGCCGGCCTTTGGTCCTGTTTTCAGCCGCCGGTGGCGCCCGGATGCAAGAGGGCATTCTGAGCCTGATGCAAATGCCGCGCACAACAGTCGCCGTGCAAATGCTGAAAGAAGCCGGATTGCCCTATATCGTTGTGCTGACTCATCCGACGACCGGTGGTGTGACGGCTTCTTATGCGATGCTTGGCGATGTCCAGATTGCCGAACCTAATGCGCTGATCTGCTTTGCCGGTCCTCGCGTGATCGAACAGACCATTCGCGAAAAACTGCCCGAAGGCTTCCAAAGGGCCGAGTATCTTCTGGAACACGGGATGCTGGATCGGGTTACTGATCGTCGCGAAATGCGCAAAGAGCTCATCATGCTGACCCGGATGCTCATGCAGATGCCCCCACCGACATGGGGGGATCTTCCTGCGCCGGGCAATGAAACACCTGCGAAATAAAAGCGATGAGCACGCCAAGTTCGGACATCATCCTCGAACGGATGATGGCGCTGCACCCAAAGGTCATGGATCTTGTTCTAGACAGGGTCTGGCGTCTGTTGGATGCGTTGGGCAACCCACAGAATGATTTGCCCCCAGTCATCCATATCGCAGGCACAAACGGCAAGGGCAGCACGCAGGCGATGATCCGCGCCGGGTTGGAGGCCGCAGGCCACAAGGTTCATGCCTATACCTCACCGCATCTGGCGCGGTTCCACGAACGCATCCGGCTTGCAGGCGAGTTCATCGCCGAGGACCATCTGACTGCGATCCTCGATGAATGCTATGCCGCCAACGGTGGCGAGCCGATCACATATTTTGAGATCACGACAGTGGCGGCCATTCTTGCGATGGCCAGAACCCCTGCTGACTACACACTGCTGGAAGTCGGTCTTGGCGGGCGTCTGGACGCAACCAACGTGGTCGAAAAACCGGTTCTTACGATCATCACGCCTGTTTCGATGGATCACGAACAGTTTCTGGGCAACACCCTGACTGCAATCGCAGGGGAAAAGGCCGGCATCATCAAACGTGGTGTGCCCTGTATCGTGTCTCCGCAGGCCGAAGAGGGGCTTGAGGTTATCGAGCAGCGCGCCATTGCACTTTCGGCGCCGCTTTTGGCCTATGGTCAGCAATGGCACGTTTGGGAAGAACGCGGTCGTCTGGTCTATCAGGACGAAACAGGCCTGCTTGATCTGCCTTTGCCAAATTTGGCGGGCGCGCACCAATATCAAAACGCAGGGGCAGCCTGCGCGGCGCTGCGCGCACTGAACCTGAACGAAGAAGCCTGCGAGGCAGCGGTCACAAACGCCTTTTGGCCAGCGCGAATGCAGCGCTTGCGGAAAGGGCCGCTGGTTGAAGCCGCCCCTCAGGCCGAGCTTTGGCTGGACGGGGGGCACAACCCGGCGGCTGGCAAAGCGCTCGCGGCTCACATCGCCAAGCTTCCGGAACGACCGACACACCTGATCTGCGGCATGCTCAACACCAAGGACGCGCGCGGCTTTCTTGCCCCGCTGGCCGAGGTGGCCACTTCTCTGACTGCCGTTTCAATCCCCGGTGAGGCCAACACGCTACCCGCAGAAGACACGGCACGGATGGCCGCTGACTGCGGATTTGCGGCGCAAACTGCCCCGAATGTGCGCGAAGCACTGGTTGAAATCGCCTGCGCGACACCGGATGCGCGGGTCCTGATTTGTGGCTCTTTGTACCTGGCCGGAGCAATTCTGCGCGAAAACGGCTGATTTTCCCAGTAATTCCGGGGGTATTCCCGATTGTGCCTACCCCCGAGATATTGACTGATTCGCCTCAAGTGCCCTATATTTTGGAAAAACGATAAGAGCGACGGCGAACCAAAGCCGATTGAGGATGAGCAATGTTTCAAGGTCTTACCCTGACCGGACTGGCCGCAATATGTGCTGCCGCGCCTGCCTTTGCGCAGGATACGCGCATCACACGCGACATGGCCCGTTTTGAAACCACCCTGAACGGACGCGCCCTGACGATCGAGCGCAACGGACCGGCTTGTCCGTCAAAATGCCTTCAGCCGATGCAAGCCGCTTCCGGTATCGCAACGATTGGTGAGCTCGAGGTTCTCGATTTTCTCGACAGCTTTGCGTCGCGCGGTCGTGGCCTGTTGGTCGATGCGCGTTTGCCTGAAGGCTTTGCCGCCGGAACAATCCCCGGTGCCGTGAACGTTCCCTTTGCGACAGTCCAGCCGGACAACCCGTATCGCGACGATCTCCTGAATGCGCTTGGAGTGCAGGGAAATGACTTTTCGAACGCCTTCTCTCTGGTCTTCTTTGCCGGAGGCGCAGATGCCGACGAAGCGCCACGCGCATTGCGTAGCCTTTTGGATGCAGGCTATCCGGCCGAAAAACTGTCGTACTACCGAGGAGGCCTGCAAAGCTGGCTTGCTCTGGGTTTGACGACCGTGGTGGGACAATGAGCGCAATGCAGGTGGTTTTTAAAAGGGTACAGCAGTCATGATCAGAATGTTTCTTTTGGCAGCTGGGTTCATGGTCATAACGATAGGCCTGCTCATATTTCAGCCCGGCAGCAACCGGGCGCCTGATCCGGTATTCCCCGAACCCGTGACACGCGCAGAACCAGCAATCACGCCGGCACCACGCTTGGTTGAACCAGAGCCTGCTGAACAGGCCACCGTCCCCAAAAGGGCGCCAATTCAGCAAACCGTCACCGCCGGTGACATGGATGATCAATCCCTGCGGAAAATGACCTGGGGGACGCTATCGAGCCTCAATCAGGCGACAGGCCGCGAAAGCGCGCCGGGTGAGCCGGGCAGTCTGCTGCATACAATCGTTCGCCGGTCTCTGGATGACGGTCAGACAAAGCCTGCGGAGCAAGAGCGCAAGGCCGCCGTCGACGGCCCGCAAC
This sequence comes from Thalassococcus lentus, assembly GCF_028023555.1. Taxonomy (NCBI): domain Bacteria; kingdom Pseudomonadati; phylum Pseudomonadota; class Alphaproteobacteria; order Rhodobacterales; family Roseobacteraceae; genus Thalassococcus; species Thalassococcus lentus. The sequence continues at coordinate 512,993 of NZ_JAQIOY010000001.1, read as the reverse complement.
TTTACGTTGTTCAGGTTGGAGACAGTCTGGTTTCGATCGCCGAAGAGATTTACGGCGACGTCAACATGACCGGGCCGTTGTTCGTTGCAAACCAATCGTTTTTGTCGCGTCCTGACGATTTGCGTGCTGGCCAGACTCTGATCCTGCCTACCCAATAAGCTTCAACCTATTGTAGTCTAACGCTTTCCTGTTCATAGGGCTTGACAGCCCTACTATATGTTGACGTGTGCGAATCACTTGACGTATAAAATCCCTGTTCATGCAGCTGATTGCCACAAGGCTGCGGAACATGGGGGACTGACAATGACGTTTTGCTGCCTTGCGCGCCGCAACCAGATTGCACACCATCGCATCCCATGGGGGACGCACCCATGATGCGTCTGGCGTTGTTTGCCGTATGTTTCACGGCCGCGACGGCAAGTCTTGTCTACACCTTCGTGATTGCCCCCAGCGCGCCGCAACCGGACATCAACGAGGTAAGCCGCGCGAACCCTGACTTCCTCACTTTGCAACCTGCCTTGGCACCCGTCACTCCCGCCGAGCCTCAGATTGTTGCAGCCCAGAGCGTGCCACGCGACCCAACGCGGCCCGTGGCCCGCCCTGCGGGCTTGACCGAACCAATGCAGGCCGCAACGCCTATTGCACCCGCAGCCGAGGTTGAAACCGCGACCATCGCACCAGAGCTGAACAAACCAGCGCAAGACGATGTCATGAAGGCCCTGCACCAGATGAGCTTGGGCATTGTCAGCGAGTTGCAAAAACCCGGACCGCGCGATGACACTCAGAAATCCGCGCCTTTGGCAGCGCTCGCGCAGCCAGCAGAGCCTGCCGCACCTGCGCCCGTCGCGGCGGCAAGTCAACTCTACACCGTTCAGCAAGGCGAGAGCCTCGCTGGGATCTCATATCGTTTCTACGGAAATACCGTTGGCTATCTGACCATTCTTCAAGCCAACACAGATTTACTCAGCAGTCCGGCGGATGTGCGCGCAGGCATGGTGCTGACCATTCCAGAAACACCCTAATTTGGCAGAGACCAATACCGAGCAGCCTTGGGGGTCCTTCGGGACCCCTTTTTTTCAGCTATCGGCCATGCCCCATTCCACGCCCTGCATTTCACGCAGCCGGCTTGCGGTTCGCTCAAACTCGAAACTGCCCGTTCCTTCGACATAGAGCATTTCCGGTTGAGCCGCCGCCGATGCAATCAGTTTGACCCGTGCCTCGTAGAGCGCGTCGATCAGGGTCACAAAGCGTTTCGCTTCGTTAAAATTCTGACGGCTAAGGCGGGGAATGTCCTCAACGATCAAAATGCGAACGCATTCAGCCAGTTTCAGGTAATCTGCCGGGCCCAGTGCCCGCCCACACAGATCAAAAAAACTGGCCCGCGCTGCAGCATTATGAAACCGCGGTAGTTCAACCTCCCGGCCTTTGACATGCAGGACCAATGGTTCTTCCTGACCATGGGTCAGCTCATTCCAAAGTACATCGATTTGGCTGCGCGCTTCTGCATTGGCGGGCGTGAAATAGACCTGCGATCCAGCCAGCCGATCCTGCCGATGATCCCGGTCCGAGGCCAGTTCCCGAACTTCCATGCGGTCTTTGAGCAAATCAATGAACGGCAGGAACAGCTGTCGGTTCAAACCGTCCTTGTACAAATCATCCGGCACCCGATTTGAAGTCGTCACGACAACGCATCCAGCGTCAAACAACTGCTCGAACAAGCGCCCGACAATCATGGCATCCGTGATGTCGGTGATCTGCATTTCGTCAAAGGCCAACACACGCACGGCATCGCTGACTGCCTTGGCGACAGGCTTGATAGGATCCTCTACACCATCACTTCGGAGACGATGCATTTCGGCATGAATTTCCTGCATGAAAGCATGGAAATGTACCCGCCGGGCGGGCACGTTCAGGGTATCGACAAACAAATCCATCAGCATGGATTTGCCGCGTCCAACACCGCCCCATAGATACAACCCTTTTGGCGGTTCCGGCGCCTTGCGGAAAAATCCCCGTTTCGCCGGTTCGGCAACGGCGGCGCGGATACGTTCAAGAGACGGCAAAGCGCTTTGCTGAGCGGGATCTGCCTTCAGGCGCCCCTGCTCGACACGTTGGTTATATAGCTGTTCCACCGTTTGCATGTCTTCCGATACCTTGCGGCCCCGAATTTGTGTAGTCGGTTTTGGTTCATTTTCGGTGATGCCAACCACCACATCTTGGAAATTGACCGCCGCGCTCAATAGCGTACCTTGCGCGAAATTCGAAAGGACTGCCATGGACCGGCCCAGCCCTCTTGTGACCCCAGTATTGATAGTCGGATGCTTGATCATTCTGACATCTTTCGCTGTGCGCGCCAGTTTTGGCGTGTTTCAAATCCCGATCGCCGATGAATTTGGATGGCTGCGCAGCGAATTCAGTCTGGCCATCGCGATCCAGAATTTGGCCTGGGGGATCGGGCAGCCGCTTTTTGGCGCCTTGGCCGAAAAAATCGGGGATCGGAAAGCGATCGTCATGGGCGCTCTTGTTTACGCGGCCGGTCTGGTGCTTTCGAGCTATGCAACGACGCCATTTGCAATGCAGCAATTGGAATGGTTGGTCGGATTCGGGATCGCAGGAACCGGATTTGGCGTCATTCTTGCCGTCGTCGGTCGGGCATCCAGCGATGAAAACAGATCAATGTCACTGGCCATCGTGACAGCTGCCGGCAGTGCCGGGCAAGTGGTTGGCGCACCGCTGGCGGAATGGCTACTCGGGATGATGGCATGGCAGGGTGTGTTTGTTGTCTTTGCCTGTTTGATCCTCGGTATGTTGCTGATGTTGCCCTTCATGCGATCGCCAACGCGGCCCGCCACCAAGGCCGAATTACAACAAAGCATGGGAAGCATTCTGACCAAGGCGATGCGTGACCCGTCCTTTGGCATGATCTTTCTGGGCTTTTTTTCCTGCGGCTATCAATTGGCATTCATCACGGCCCATTTCCCCGCTTTTGTGACTGAACTGTGCGGGCCGATTGCGCCAGGCGGCACGCTGCACGGGATCGGCATAACCACCACCTCAGCGCTTGGGGCCGTGGCGATTTCCCTGATCGGACTGTTCAACATTCTGGGCACGCTCAGCGCGGGATGGCTGGGCAAGCGGTATAGCAAGAAATACCTGTTGAGCGCCGTTTACACCGGCCGCACGATTGCTGCTGCGGTGTTCATCCTTATGCCAATCACCCCAACCTCAGTGCTGGTCTTTTCGTCCGTTATGGGCGCGCTGTGGCTTGCGACCGTTCCGTTGACCTCTGGTCTGATCGCGCACCTTTATGGATTGCGTTACATGGGCACTCTCTATGGCATCGTCTTTTTCAGCCATCAGCTTGGCGGATTCCTTGGCGTTTGGCTGGGCGGACGGATGTACGACACCTACGGCGACTACACGTTGGTCTGGTGGATCGGCGTAGGCGTGGGCGCGTTCAGCGCATTGATCCATCTGCCCATCCGGGAAAACCCCGCTCCGCCCGCGACAGCTGCGGCATAGGTGCAACGGTTTCCAGCTTCTGCCATTGGCCTTACTCTTGCCGGATTGTGACGCTATCATGACCGCAAACAAGGCTGGAAAACCATGGCCGAAGAGCGGAAAAATATACAGGACGTTTCGCGCCGACGGGTGTTCTACATCCCCGGCTACGATCCCATTCACCCCAGACGCTATCGCGAATTGTATCGCAAGGAATCTGCGGCTCAGGCCGAAATATCCGGCTATGATGTTTCGCTTGCACCCAAGACGTCCAAGGGTCTCTATGGCTGGCGTATCGAAAGCGAAATCGATCACGCAAAGACACAGGCCGAAGTTGAGGTCTTGGTCTGGTCAGACATTGTGCGCGACTCGATGTCGAACTCCATTCTTGCGACCTACGGACAACTGATCCGAACCGCTTGGGAATACATCGCCACTGGCGCGCTGTTTCGACTGATGCGTTTGCGCAAGGGGCCGGTTATTGCGGCGCTGTACCCAATTGGAATGTTGCTCGTGCAATTGCTGATCGCGATTGCCATCGGCGCTGCAGTCCTCGCCGGTCTCAAGCTGGCCTTGATCCCGTTGGCCGGATTGTTCGGGCATGGATTGGCCGGGGTTTGCGGAATCATCGTCGCCGGACTGGTCTTGCGATGGTTCAAAATCAAAGACAGCAAGTTCTTTGCCTATTACCTGATGCATGACTATGCCTATTCGGCGCGGTATCGCGGTGCAAATCCCCCCGAGCTCGAGGCCCGCATGGCGGAATTCACCGAAATCATTGCAAAAGCCCTGCAGGACGATGTCGACGAAGTGCTGGTTGTCGGGCACAGCTCCGGCGCGCATTTGGCGGTTTCAATCCTGTCTGATCTCATCCGGCAAGGCCGCATTCCGGAAACTGGACCCCGGCTTGCATTCCTGTCTCTCGGGCAAGTGGTGCCAATGGTTTCTTTCCTACGGGATGCCCATCGTCTGCGCGCTGATCTGAACTATCTGGCGGCACGCGATGAACTGACATGGGTCGACGTCACCGCGCCGGGCGATGGCTGTGCTTTTGCGCTATGCGATCCTGTGTCCGTGTCCGGAGTGGCCCCGGAGAACAAGCGTTGGCCGCTGGTGTTTTCAGCCCAGTTCACAAAATCGCTGTCTCCGGAGCGATGGAAAGAACTACGCTGGCGCTTTTTCAGACTGCATTTCCAGTATTTGTGCGCCTTCGATCGCCCTCTGGACTATGATTATTTCCAAATCACCGCCGGTCCTCTCAGCCTTGCTAAACGCTATGCAGATCGACCCCCATCAGCCAGCCGCATCGACAAGGCCGTGTCCAAATTCACGAGTCTCGCGGCATGATCCCTCCCAAACCGGCCAGCCGATCAGAAAAAGTATCGCTGCTTAAATACGCCCGACTGTTTCGATCCGACATCCTGTCGGCACAACCGGCAAGGCTGTACCGCGCGTGGATGGCCGAATTCAAAACACCCTTCTTTCGATCCTATTTGGTTAATCAGCCGGAATTGGTGAAAACCGTTCTGAAAGACAGGCCCATGGATTTCCCCAAATCCGGCCGGATCAGCGAAGGCCTGAGGCCATTGTTGGGAGACTCCGTTTTCCTGACCAACGGTGCCCAGTGGCAACGGCAAAGGCGGATCATTGATCCTGCATTCGAGGGTGGTCGCATCCGAGAAACCTGGGGCGCCATGTGGGAAGCCGCCCAATCCGCGGGATCCAGACTAGAGCCCAAGGCCGGTGAATGGGTCGAGGTGGAAGAAGTTGCAAGCCATGCCGCCGCAGATGTAATTTTCCGGACGCTCTTTTCGATTCCGATCGAGGACGAAATCGCGACCGAAGTGTTCCATGAATTCCGCGCCTATCAGCGCAGCCAGCCCATCTTGAACATTGCGGCTTTCATTCCTTTGCCCCGCTGGATCCCACGGTTTTTCCGCAAGGACACCCGCGCAGCGGCGACGCGGATACGCGGGTTGATCAAGCAACTGACAGAAAGGCGAATGGCAGAGATCGAAGCCGGGACAGCGCCGGACGATCTGGCGACAAAGATCATGACAACCCGTGATCCTGAAACGGGTGAAACCTTTTCCACCGACGAGATGGTCGATCAGGTTGCGATCTTCTTCCTGGCCGGTCATGAAACGTCTGCCTCGGCGCTTGGCTGGTCACTGTATCTGATGGCAACGCACCCCCAGTGGCAGACCAAGGTAGCCCAAGAAGCGCAGGCCTTGAAAACTGGTGCGTTTTCCGAACTTTCAAAGCTGCGCGTCAGCCGTGATGTCTTTCGCGAAGCGTTGCGGCTCTATCCACCTGTACCGATGATGGTTCGGGAAACCACATGCCCTGAACACTTCCGCGATCGCGACATTCCCAAATCCAGCCAGATCGTGTTGAGCCCTTGGCATTTGCACCGCCACGAACGCCTGTGGGACAATCCCGATGGGTTCGATCCTGCGCGTTGGCAAACCGAAAATGGCAAACAATGCATGCGCGATGCCTATATGCCATTTTCAGCCGGGCCAAGGGTTTGTACAGGGGCCGCTTTTGCCATGGCCGAAGGAACACTGCTGCTATCGTTGTTGCTGCGCGACCTGAGCTTTGAGGCAGACGCGGAACGTGTTCCCGTGCCCGAAGCCCACCTGACCGTTCGCGCAAAGGACGGCATTTGGCTGCGGATAAACAAGCGGAACGGATCCTAGCCAACCGGGTAGACGCGTGGGGCAAAGGCAGGTTTAGCGATAACAACGCGTTAGCCCTCTATATTGAGCCAAAGTTTCGCGCTATGAGCAGCGCAACGGTTGATTTCAAGAACATGAGGGCACCATGACGGATGCATTTTCCAAGCAAGTTGAGCAGATCAAGACAGGCAACGGCTTTATCGCCGCATTGGACCAGTCGGGCGGCTCAACGCCCAAAGCACTGCGGCTCTACGGTGTTGAAGAAGATCAGTACGACGGCGAAGAAGCCATGTTCGGCGAAATCCACGCGATGCGCGCCCGCATCATCAAAGCACCGGATTTCACCAATGCGAAAGTCATTGGTGCGATCCTCTTTGAACGCACCATGCGCGGCGATATCGATGGCAAGCCCGTTGCGCAGCTGCTCTGGGAAGATCGCGGCATTGTTCCATTCCTGAAAATCGACAAGGGTCTGGAAGACAAGGCAAACGGGGCACAGATGCTAAAGCCAATGCCGGGTCTCCAAGCCTTGCTGGAAGAGGCAAAAGGCTTTGGTGTGTTTGGAACGAAGGAACGGTCGGTCATCCACGAGGCCAATGCCAAAGGTGTCGCTGATGTCATCGCCCAACAGTTTGATGTGGCCAAAACGGTCTGTAACGCAGGTCTTGTGCCGATCATTGAGCCTGAGGTGGATATCCACTCGGAAACGAAAGCCGAAGCCGAAGCCATGCTCAAGGCCGAGTGCCTCAAGCATCTGGATGCATTGGATGACAATCAAGATGTGATGCTGAAGCTGACCATCCCAACGAACGACGGGCTGTATGACGATCTCGCCGATCACCCCCGCGTTCTGCGTGTCGTGGCTCTGTCCGGCGGCTATTCCACTGCCGAGGCCTGCGAACGGCTGGCCCGCCAGCCAAAGATGATTGCGTCGTTCAGCCGCGCGCTGACAGAAGGCCTGTCCAAACAGCAGTCCGATTCAGAGTTCAACGACGCCCTCGGCAGCAACATCAACAAGATCTGTTCGGCGTCTGTGGCTTAAATGGACAGCGGCGCGCCTAGGCACTGGCTTGGCGCGCCCCAAGCACTTGCGTGCGATAATATTCTGAAATCTGCTCCCGCTGTGCGGCCACTTCTTCGGGGGTCGGCTCGCGCGAGGCCTTGAGCAAGGTGACGTATCCCATCATTGGATCGCTCTTGGTTTTCCCGGATGCGGTCTTTTGCTTGGGCCGCAACCCCGATGGGCTGCGCATTGGGCCCCATTTGTTGTCTTGGTCTTCGCTCTTGGCGCACAGAATTGCCGTCAGCCAAGGCAGCCCAATTCCCGGCACCAGCGCTACCAAAATCCAAAACGAAGACCGGCCCGTATCGTGCAACCGACGGGCCAAAAGGGAGGTTGCCGGAATGATCGTCAACAAGATCGCCCATGGTGTGAAATACGCCAAAGGATTGATGGAAACCGTTTGCGCCATGCCCGCCGCGATGACGTCCGCTATCAGACACGCGAAGAACAGAACAAACCGTATGAAATAGACCCACCAGTACTCTGCCCGGGTGGCGCGTCCGGTAAAGTTGAAAGCGTTGAACATGAAGTTTTCGAACGACGCGATGGGTCCAAACATTTTTGCTGCTCCGGTTTCTTGACTGCACTCAGCCTGAACCGGGTCCGCGGCTAAATTTGGGCAAGATGGCGGAACACCCGGGGCATTTTCTGCCCAAGGTTGTGTCGCTCTGTTCTAGTAACCGACCGCGCAGCCATCTTTTCTAGGGTCAGAGGCACCCTCAAGCACACCATTTTTATGGATCAGGATTGCCTGTGCCCCCCCAATCGGAACATCAGGCGTTTCAATATCATGCCCCATGTCCGCAAGCTGCGCCCGAACACTGTCCCCATAGCCACGTTCCAGCTGCAATTTACCATTCTCGGCAAAGCTGCGTGGCGCGTCCAATGCGGCCTGAGGGTCCATCCCGAAATCGAGCATATTCGTTACAACGCGTGCGTGTCCGTTGGGCTGATACTGACCACCCATCACACCAAACGGCATTGTGACCCGACCTTGGTCGCGCAGCATCGCAGGAATGATTGTATGCATGGGACGTTTGCCGCCCTTCAGCTCGTTTGGATGCCCTTCGGCCAAAGAGAACCCGGCACCGCGGTTCTGGAACAGGATTCCAAATTTCTCGGAGGCTATACCCGAACCAAACCCGTGAAAAATGGAGTAGATCAACGAGACCGACATCCGGTCACGATCAACAACCGTAATGTAAATAGTATCCTTGTGAACCGCCTCGGAAATCGCCGCCGGTGATACCATTGCCTTGCTGGGATTGATCAACGCGGCAAGCGCGCTGGCCGTCTCCATGCTGGTCATGTGATCCAGTCGGTCCATCGTGGCAGGGTCAGACAAAAAGCGGTTTCTTGCGTCATAGGCCAGCTTGGCGGCCTCAGCTTCGATATGGGCACGTTCAGCGCCAAAGGGATCCATATTCGCGATGTCAAAGTGCGAAAGAATGTTCAGCAAAAGAATGGCAACCACACCCTGGCCATTGGGCGGATGCTCAAGCAGTTCCTGGCCTTTGTATGTCCCGCCAAGCGGATCAGCGATCGTACACTGCGTTGCGGCAAAATCTTCGGCCGTATGCGCCCCACCCAAAGCATTCAAAGTGGCGAGCATATCGTCCGCGATCTCACCTTCGTAGAATGCGTTCCTTCCATCTTTGGCCACGCGACGCAGAACTTCGGCCTGGCCCGGCAACCGGAAAACGTCGCCGTATTGCGGTATCGCGCCGTTGTTCAGGAAATGGGTTTTGCCATGGCCCGACAACACAGGGGCGCAGCCCTGCCAATCCCATGCGACACGCGCAGACACCGGTACGCCTTCGTCCATATAGCGTATTGCCGGCGCCAGACTGTCTGCGATTCCAAGGCGCCCCCACTTTTCCGACATTGTGCAAAACGCATCCATTGCACCCGGCACGGTCACGGCATGGGCTGATTGCAAAGGTACGGTTTGGTGACCTTCGCCGCGCAGAACCGCTGCGTCGGCCGTGGCTGCTGACCGGCCAGATCCGTTCACCGCGACAACCTGATCGGTGCCAGCCGGTGAAATCAGCGCAAAACAATCGCCCCCAATGCCAGTCATTTGCGGCTCGGCAAGCCCGAGGATGACGGCGCCCGCGATCGCCGCGTCCATGGCATTGCCGCCGGATTTCAGAACATCAACGGCCGCACCTGCTGCAAGTGGATGAGACGTTGCACAGATGCCATTCATGGCCATGACAGCCGAACGGCCCGGTTTGTGGAAATCGCGCATAAAAAGCCTCCCTTGCAAGGCGGACAATAGACCTGCGCGCACCCGCGTCAATCTGTGAGGCCATTGATTTTCGGAGGGAACCTCGGCACCGCGCACTGGGTGGGGGCTGTTTATGCGCGGTGCCGAGTGAAGCTTTATGCAGCTACACGATTATCTCTGACGTCAAATGGCGGCTTAATTTGGGAAACCCAAAGGCGTTATTGCGACATTTTCCTCAATGGGTCAGTCGTGTTGCGCGCTTGTCTATATGGGGGAATGGTCCTCGGTGCCGCGCACTGGGTGGGGGCTGTTGCGACGCGACACCGAGGGAAGCTTTATGCAGCTACACCTGATGGATGGCGTCAGATTCGGGCCGGAATGTGTTTGGTTGCGGGCGATTCAAAGGTCTTTGGAAATCAGGCCGAAACATTGGTGGCTTTGCTAGTCAATTTTTACAGAAAAGAGCAGCTTATTGGTGCTGTCCTGGCGTTTGTATTCCAGCTGTTCTGTAAGTGCCTTTATCAAATGCCAGCCAAAACCGCCTTCTGGCTGATCTTCAGCCGTTTCGCCAATTTCGGGTGCCGCGCCCTCCGGCAAGGTCAGATTGGGCATCGGCAGGCCCCAATCTGTCATCTCAGCGGTCAAAAGCACAGGTGAGAATACCAATTTGAGAGCGACCGGATGACCGGCATGCTCCATATAGGCATGCTCAACCACGTTGTTGATGGCTTCGGCCAGTACGATTTCCCAGGTATCGCTGGAACCGGCCCGATGGTTTGCGGCCTGCAGTTCATTTCGCAAATCGCAGAGCAACACACTGACCGCAGTTGAGGTGCTGTCAATTCTGCGTTCAAAACGCAAAGCGCCAGGTGGATCGTTTTGATCCCATTTGTTCATGCGCCGCACACTCCGACATCTGGTCTTCGATGAAATAATGGGCCCTAGGTGCATGCGTCTTCGACCGACGCATGCAGCGTGAAGATCCGGTCCATGCGGGTCATGCGAAACACCTTGTCAACCGCGGGCAACAACCCCGCCAGCTCCAGCACTCGGCCCTCTGGCATGGCTTTCATCGATGCAACGATGGCCCCAAGTCCGCTTGAGTCGATAAATTCAACTTCGCTTAGGTCCAGCACAACGGGTCCGGTCCCTTCTGCAACTGCGGTTCGCATTGCATCCTTGAACTGAACGGCAACGGCCGCATCAATCCGCTGTGCTTCAACTTTAATGATATCGCGCAGTTCGATCTGCCGTTGAGTCAGCTGCATCTTTGCCTCATGATCTGCATTCTGAGACATAGGTACCGCTCAATTCTTACCAATCTGTGAGCGCCTGCAGATAAGCAACACAAACCAAGGAGCTATGGCATGAAAGACGTCGTAATCATGGGGGCTGCACGGACGCCGATGGGTGGGTTCCAGGGTGTTTTTAACGATGTTTCTGCCGCCGCGCTTGGAGGGACGGCAATCCGCGCCGCTTTGGAGCAAGCTGGAAAACCAGCGATTGATGAATTGCTGATGGGCTGTGTATTGCCAGCCGGCCAAGGGCAAGCGCCAGCAAGGCAGGCCGGGTTTGCAGCAGGGCTGGGCGAAGAAGTTCCAGCCACGACACTGAACAAGATGTGCGGGTCCGGAATGAAATCTGCGATGATGGCTTATGACCGGTTGGCGCTTGGCGATGCCGACTACATCGTGGCTGGCGGGATGGAGTCCATGAGCGGCGCCCCTTACATGCTGCCCAAGATGCGCGACGGTGCCCGCATCGGTCATGCAGAAGTGAAGGATCATATGTTTCTCGACGGGCTGGAGGACGCCTACGACAAGGGTCGACTGATGGGAACCTTTGCCGAAGACTGCGCCGAAGCCTTTCAATTTACCCGCGAAGCGCAGGATCAATATGCGCTGGGATCCTTGTCCAACGCGCTGGAGGCTGAACGAACCGGAGCATTTGAAGGCGAAATCACGCCGGTGACACTGCACACGCGCACTGGCGAAGAAGTCATCACCGGCGATGAACAGCCCGGTCGCGCACGCCCCGACAAGATTCCTATGCTGAAGCCAGCTTTTCGTAAGGATGGAACCGTCACAGCGGCCAATTCATCGTCAATCTCGGACGGCGCCGCGGCGCTTGTGCTGGGAACACTCGAGGCCGCCGAAGCATCGGGCGTTGCACCGCGCGCACGTATTCTGGGACATGCCAGCCACGCCCATGCCCCAGCCGATTTCCCGACAGCACCCGTACCAGCAGCCCGCAAATTGCTGGACCGCATCGGTTGGAAGATTTCCGATGTAGATCTTTGGGAAGTGAACGAGGCCTTTGCCGTCGTGCCCATGGCCTTCATGCAAGAAATGGGCCTGCGCCGCGATATCGTGAACGTGAATGGCGGCGCGTGCGCCTTGGGGCACCCAATCGGCGCGTCAGGCGCGAGGATCATTGTGACGCTGTTGAATGCACTTGAGAAACGCAAACTTAAGCGCGGGATTGCTGCGATTTGCATTGGCGGTGGCGAAGGCACTGCCATCGCGATCGAGCGTCTCTGACGACTTATTCAGACAGCGGAACGAATATGCCAGACTACAACACCCTCGCTCAGACCATTGAGGCCCTCACCGAAGGCGAGAGCGATGCAGTCGCTCTTATGGCGACAGTGACATGTGAATTGCATCACTCAGACGACCGGTTTGATTGGACCGGTTTCTATCGCGTGACGGAACCCGAGGTTCTGAAGATCGGGCCTTATCAGGGCGGGCACGGGTGTCTGGTGATCCCCTTTGCCCGCGGTGTCTGCGGGGCCTGCGCGCGAACAGAAAAGGCCCAACTGGTCGCAGATGTGGACGCCTTCCCCGGACATATCGCCTGTGCATCCAGCACCCGGTCTGAATTGGTTCTGCCTGTCTGGAACGGACAGGGTCAGCTGATCGCCGTTCTGGACATAGACAGCGATCAGCCCAATGCCTTTACCCAGGAAGACGCGGATGCATTGCAAGCGATCCTGAACCGGGTCTTTGCAACGGTCTAACCGCTCCCGATCAAGACACCCGCCGCAAAGACCAAAGCACCGCCCAAAACGACCTGAAACGCCGCTCGGAAGAATGGGGTTTCCATGTACTTGTTCTGAATCCACGCAATGGCCCAAAGCTCGACGAACACGACGATGATCGCCGTGATTGTGGCCGTCCAAAAGTCAGGGATCAGGTAGGGCAAGGCATGTCCCAAACCACCAACAGTCGTCATGATGCCCGAGGCGAAGCCCCGTTTTATCGGTGATCCACGACCGGACAATTGCCCGTCGTCAGAGGCCGCTTCGGTAAAGCCCATTGAGATACCGGCACCGACAGATGCAGCCAGGCCAACCAAGAACGTGGTCCAGGTATCCTGTGTGGCAAAGGCCGTTGCGAAAATCGGGGCGAGGGTCGAAACCGATCCGTCCATCAAACCGGCCAGTCCCGGCTGGACCCATGTCAAAATGAACTTTCGCTTGGCGCTGGCATCTTCTGCCTCAAGCGCATCGTCATCCAAATACTTTTTCTCAAGCTGTTCTGCGCTGTGCTGATGCCCTGCTTCGGCGGCAGCCAGATCACCTAGCAACTTGCGAGTCTCTGCATCTTTGGTGCGCTTTGCTGCTTCGAGATAAAAGCTTTCGGCGTCACTTTCCATGGCGGACGCTTCTTCCCGTATGCGTTCCAACGTCATGTTTTCCATGAGCCAGACCGGGCGGCGCGCATAGTAACCCGCCACGTGTTCACGACGGATCAAAGGAATTACATCGCCAAATCTCTTGCGATGCAAAGCGATCAAAGCTTTGCGGTGCGTGTCCTCTTCAGCCGCCATCCCTTCGAAGACCTTGGCTGTATCCGGATAGTCCGACCTCAGTTTTTCAGCGTAGGTTCTGTAAATTCTCGCGTCGTCCTCTTCGGACGAAATGGCAAGCGCGAGCACCTCTTGTTCAGAAAGGTCTCGGAAATGCCGGCGCTGAGTTAAAAAGCGCATAGTAGCCTCATATTTTAGAATGGTTCTAATCTAACACGATCGCCGAACATCGCAACCCAAACAGCTAAACTATTCAGTTCAGATTTTTCCTTGCAAACTAAACCAATCAGTTTAGATATCTAAACAGATCAGTTCAGAAAGGATTCGAAATGCGATCTTTCATTTTTGCCGCTGTCATCGCCCTGCCTGTCACTGCCAGTGCCGGCGTTCCCCCAATGACGTTGCCAGACATGACCTTTCCTGGGCCAAACCCAGATATCTCCACCCAAGGCTGTACAACTGACCAAAGGGCAGGTGACTGCAAACCCAACGAGTGATCCTTGCCGCAAGTGAACCGATCGGTTTATAGTCGAGCGTCTGGAAATGAGGATGCGATGACAACGCAAACTGCGGTTCGCAAAGGGCGGAAATTCGATCAGGTGCTGGACGGCGCGCGGGAGGTATTCCTGCGCGACGGTTTCGAAGGCGCCAGCGTCGATGACATCGCAAAACAGGCTGAAGTCTCCAAGGCGACCCTCTATAGCTACTTTCCGGACAAACGTTTGCTGTTCATGGAAGTGGCCAAGGCGCAGTGCCAGCATCAGGCGGACGAGGCCTTGACGACGCTGGATATGTCCCGCCCTCCAAATATTGTCCTGCGTCAGGTCGGCCACAAGTTTCTCGGCTTCATCCTGTCTGACATAGGCCAGCGTATCTTTCGGATCTGCGTCGCTGAATCCGATCGATTTCCCGAACTTGGGCGCGAGTTTTATCAAAGCGGACCCATGACAATGCGCTCGGCTCTTGTCGGGTATCTGGAAATTGCCCAATCCCGTGGCGAAGTGATCATTGACGACATGGATCTTGCCGCGGACCAGTTCGCCGAGCTGTGCAAAGCCGATCTGTGGCCCAAACTGATTTTCGGGGTGCGCGACACGTTCCCGGAACAAGAAATTGCGCGCATTGTGGATGGCGCCTGCGATACCTTCATGGCACGGTACGGCGCATAACCGTTCCCTGCCTCGGAGAGATCCATGCAAACCGTTTCAGAAAACCGTGCCTTTGGTGGAACCCAAGGTGTCTACACCCATACCTCGGCCGTGTGCGGATGCGACATGACTTTTGGACTGTTTCTTCCGGCCGAAGCCAAGGACGGCCCAGTCCCGGTTTTGTGGTATTTGTCCGGGCTGACCTGCACACATGAAAACGCCATGGTCAAAGCAGGGGCGCAGGCATGGGCTGCGGACGCGGGCATCGCCTTGGTTTTCCCGGACACCTCACCGCGTGGTGACGATGTGGCCGATGACGACGCCTACGACCTTGGCAAAGGCGCAGGGTTCTACGTGAACGCAACACAAGCGCCATGGGGTTCTCACTTCAAGATGTGGGACTACATCGCCGAAGAGTTGCCAGCCCTGTTGGGGGAACAGTTTGCCATCGATCTCGACCGACAGGGCATTACGGGCCATTCCATGGGCGGTCACGGCGCTCTGACGCTGGCAATGGGGCTACCGGGCCGGTTCCGGTCCGTGTCGGCATTTGCTCCGATCGCCAACCCAACGGCCAGCGACTGGGGCCGCAAGCAACTGTCGGCCTACCTGGGTGACGACGAAAGCGTCTGGGCCAAACACGATGCGACCCTTCAGATGCAGGCTACCGGCTTTGACGGACCAGTTCTGATCGATCAGGGTAGCGAAGATCAATTCCTTGAACTCCTCAAACCAGAATGCCTTGCTGAGGCGATGATGGCTCGCAGACAAGAGGGCAGCTTCCGCATGCAACGGGGCTATGACCACAGCTATTTCTTTGTTTCGACCTTCATCCCCGAACACATCGATTTCCATGCCGAGGCACTGTATTCGTGACGACCCTTTTTATCGATGCAGATGCCTGCCCGGTTAAACAAGAGGCCGAGCGCGTCGCAACCCGGCACAAGGTTGCAATGAAACTGGTGGCCAACGGCGGGCTGCGCCCGTCGCAAAATCCACTGGTCGAAGTCGTGATGGTCCCCGAGGGCCCTGACGTCGCCGATATGTGGATCGCAGACCGGGCATCCTCTGGCGACGTAGTCGTCACATCAGACATGCCCCTTGCCGCCAAATGCGTCGAAGCCGGCGCACGGGTGCTTCGCCATGACGGTTCGGAATTGAACAAGGCAAATATCGGTCAACAGCTGGCAATGCGGGACCTGATGGCAGACCTGCGCGCCGCCGATCCTTTTCGGCAGGGGGGCGGCAAAAGCTTTTCCAAGGCCGATCGATCCCGGTTTCTGGATGCCCTCGAACGCACGCTACGAGCCGCAACGCGTGAGGCAAAGACATGAAGCCGGAAGCCGTGATTTTCGATGTGGGCAACGTTCTGATCGAATGGCAGCCCGAACGCTTTTTCGATTCACAAATCGGCGAAGACAGGCGGCGCGCCATGTTTGCCGAGGTGGATCTGCACGGTATGAATGATCTGGTGGATCGTGGTCACGATTTTAAAACCACGATCTATGATTGGGCCGAAAAATATCCTGAATGGCGCGCCGAAATTCGCATGTGGCACGACAAGTGGCTGGAGATGGCCAGACCCGCAATCCCGCATTCCGTGCGATTGCTCAGGGCTCTGCGAAACAAGGGCGTGCCGGTCTTTGCTCTGACCAATTTCGGGATTGGAACCTGGGCGATTGCAACGCCGGTCTATGACTTCCTCAATGAATTCGACCATGCCTATGTTTCGGGACATATGAGTGTGATCAAGCCAGACGCAACGATATACGAGATGGTCGAGGATGATTGCGGGATCGACCCCGCTGCCCTTTTGTTTACAGACGACAGAATCGACAACATCACAGCGGCCTTGGCCCGTGGTTGGCAGGTCCACCAGTTCAATGGCCCCCAAGGCTGGGCAAACTGCCTCGTCTCAAAAGGGGTACTAACCAATCAAGAGGCCCAATGACCGGGCTCGAAGCATTTGGTTGGGGCACCGCGTTGATCGCTGGCGCGTTGCCGAGTGCATTTGAACTGTTTCGCCAGACCATGTCTGGCCGCAAACAAAGACAAGCGCCCGGCCGCTTTGCCGCTTTGAGCCAAGGCAAGACACATTACGACTGGATCGGGCCAAAATCAGGGCCCGTCGCGGTTTGTGTCCACGGGCTCACAACGCCCAGTTTCGTATATCTTGGACTGGCACGGCATCTCGTCCAGCAGGGCTTCAGGGTCTTGATATACGACCTTTACGGTCGTGGCTGGTCTGACAGGCCCCGCGGCGTTCAGAACCCGGACTTCTTCTGCCAGCAATTGCACGAACTGTTGGCCCACGAAGAAATCGAAAGCGACATAACGCTGATCGGGTATTCCATGGGCGGTGCCATCGCAGCCACATTTGCCGCCCAACACGACCACCGGCTGCGCCGTCTGATCCTATTGGCCCCTGCCGGAATGGGGCACAATCTTGGTCGTCTGTTGCATTGGGCAACCGAATGGCCATTCCTGGGGGACTGGGCCTTTCATCTTGGCTTCCCAAGGGTGCACCGGCGATCTTCGGAAGCAGACAGGGACCAGCCAAGCACGGTGGAGAACATCACCGATCTGCAACTGGCCGAACTGAAGTACAAAGGCTACGTTCGATCCGTTTTGGCGTCGTTGCGAGGCACATTGCGCCGCCCGCTTGAGCGAACGCATCGTGAATTGGCACGATCCCAATTGCCAATCACCGCAATCTGGGGCGAAGCCGATACGGTTATTCCACTAAGCGCGATGGGAACGCTGGCCCAATGGAACCGCGATGTCCGGCATCACGTGATTGAAGGGGCTGGCCACGGACTGGCCTACAGCCATACAGCCGCCGTCGCCGAGGCCATACAAGAGACTTGGGGAGGCCCTGTCGCCCATGCGCACCCACCAATCGAAAACCGTTAGCGCTGCCTGTCGGTATGAGCAATTGACGATGGGGCACGCCGTGCTACCACAGACGTATGCTTGAAGTGTTTCTGAAAACGCTGCCCTTTTTTGGGTTGATCGGGCTCGGCTATGGTGCCGGGCGCACCGGGTTTTTCACGGCCGAAGCAACGGCATGGCTGACCAAATTCGTCTTCTACTTTGCCTTGTCAGCCATGCTGTTCCGGTTTTCCGCCAATCTCAGCTTTTCCGAAATTTTCGACACACGGATTGCGGCTGCCTATCTGTGGGGAACGGCATTTACCTACGGCATCGCCATGGCTGTCGCCTTTCTGAGAAAGCTGGACACAGCGACCGCCGCCATCGAAGCGCAATGCGCCGCAATCGGGAACACAGGATTTTTGGGTGTGCCGATGCTCGCGCTTTTGCTGGGGCAGGCGGCTGTTGGACCGATCATTCTGGTACTGGCAATCGATCTGATCGTCTTTTCTTCGCTTCTGGTCATCCTTGTCACCGGATCGCGGGGCGAAGGTGGCGGCGCACAAGTGGCCCGAACCGTGGGCGTGGGTTTGCTCAAAAACCCAATGATCGTGTCGATCATGGCTGGTCTCATCGTTTCGGCCAGCGGCCTTTCGATTCCGAATGTGCTCAATGAATTCCTGACCACACTCGGCAATGCGGCCACCCCCGGCGCCTTGTTCGCCATCGGCGCGTCATTGGCCTCCAAATCCGCGGAACGCATCGAGGTCGCCGCGTGGCTCAGCTTCTGCAAACTGATCCTGCACCCACTCTTTGTGGCGCTAGGGGCCTTTTTTCTGTTTTCTGCGGACCCCTACAAAGCCGCGGTTGTCATATCGGCCGCCGCACTGCCTGTTGCCGGAAACGTATTCATCCTCGCGCAGCACTATGGCGTGGCCCCGCAACGCGTATCGGCGTCGATCCTCGTATCCACAATGGTAAGTATCATCACGGTCAGCGCCGTTATCGCCGTGGTTACGAATAGCCCATAATCTCAGGCAGCTGTTCGTGCATGTGCTCAAGCTGACCCTTGCAGCGTTCCATTTCCCAAGCGGCTCCGTCAGCGCCCACCCGGATCGCAATATCTGGTTCCAGCTTGGCGATATAACCCCCCACGAAAATAAGGATCTTCGGCGAAATCAATCGCAGTTCCACTACAACACGGGCAAGGGCCCGGACGCGATCCAGACTCGATGCCGAAAGCCCCACGATGGCATAGCCACCACGCTGGACCAGATCGCTCAACTCGGCTTCGGACTTGTCGAGTTTCAGGTCGATCTCCCAACCGTCTTCGCGGAACAGATCGGCCGCCATCGTAACCCCAAGCACATGCATCTCACCGGGAACTGTCGCAAAAAGTGCGCTGCGCGTCCCCCGTGGATCAAAAGGCGGCGCGAGATCGCGAAGGTCTTTAAGAAGATGAAGTATGCGGCCTGCGGCGACGGCCATACCGTGATAGGATAGGCGGTCCTCGTCCCACAACTCTCCTAGCCTGCGTGCTGCTTCGCCAATGTGGTAAAGACAAAGTTCTTCATGGGAGGCCCCGCGTTCATGAGCATCCATGATGATGACCTTGGCGGCACCCGGATCGATTCCGGTCAGCGCATCACACAGTGCGTCGATATCACAGGCAACACTGGGACTGAGCGCGGCACGACGCGAGGCTGCCTCTTGCGCCCATCGTGCCAGACGCAAGATGACTTCCTGAGCCAAAACCATCAGGGCCGCCTCTGGCAACCCACTTGGTGCCTGCCCGTGGGCATCGCTATCGATGGCCCGCACGGGGATAGGCATATCGATCATGTCGTACCCTTTGGGCTATGGCTGCGCAGCCCATGGCTACACAGCAAGAACCCCTCGCAGGATAAAAATGCGTTGCTCTCGGCTATCCGTCAATAAGACCTTAGGCCCCCATGAACCCGTCCAGTTCAAAGTGCCTTGTACATCACCAACGCATCTACGAACCCTGCAGTCGGATGCTGAAACGCGCCGGGCAATCGGCCCACGATCTCGAACCCGGCCTTTTGCCAGATATCCACCGCGCGTGTGTTCGTGCTGACCACGAAGTTATACTGCATAGCCCGAAACCCAAGCCTTGGGGCCACTTCCAGAGAATGCGTCAGCATGGCCCGGGCCACGCCACGTCCGCGTGCCTTGGCCGCGGTGACGTAACCGCAGTTGCACACATGACTGCCGCCGCCTTTTTGATTGCGAACGATATAGTAGGTGCCAAGCAGCACGTCGTCCTCTTCTGCAACAAAGACAGCGCGCTCTGGCCCGGTCCAATAAGCCAACGCATCAGCAGGCAGAATATCCGGATCGATGGCATAGGTGTCGCCAGCGCGGAAGACCGGCATGAGAATGTCCGTGACGGCATCAGCGTCTCGGGGTTCGTAGGGGCGAATGTGCATCGTCTTATCCTCGACATGCAAACGGCGCCGCGGGCGCGGCGCCGTCAGATCGGCGTGCCACTCATGGCAACCGGGTGATCAATAGACCACCACAGATCGGATGGATTTGCCCTGATGCATCAGGTCAAAGCCCTTGTTGATATCATCAAGGCTGAGCGTATGGGTAATCATCGGATCAATCTCGATTTTTCCATCCATGTACCAATCAACAATCTGCGGCACGTCCGTCCGGCCTCGTGCTCCGCCAAAGGCCGTGCCGCGCCAGACGCGCCCTGTGACCAATTGGAACGGGCGTGTCGAGATTTCGGCACCCGCAGGAGCAACACCGATGATGATCGATTCACCCCAGCCTTTGTGCGCCGATTCAAGCGCAGCGCGCATGACGTTTACGTTGCCAGTCGCATCGAACGTGTAATCCGCGCCACCACCGGTCAGTTCAACCAGATGACCCACAAGATCGCCGTCGACATCGTTCGGGTTCACAAAATCCGTCATACCGAATTTTTCGGCCATCGGCTTTTTGTCATTGTTCAGGTCGACGCCAACAATCTGATCCGCACCGGCCAAACGAAGACCCTGAATCACATTGAGACCAATACCGCCCAAACCGAACACAATCGCACGGCTGCCGATTTCAACTTTGGCCGTATAGATCACCGCGCCGATGCCTGTGGTGACCCCGCAGCCGATATAGCAAACTTTGTCAAACGGAGCATCGGGACGGATCTTGGCCAGTGAAATCTCGGGCAGGACGGTATGGTTCGAAAAAGTCGAACAGCCCATGTAGTGCAGGATCGGCGTGCCATCGAGCATCGAGAACCGCGATGTTCCGTCTGGCATCACACCCTGCCCCTGCGTGGCGCGGACTTTTTGACAAAGGTTGGTTTTGGGATGCAGACAGTATTCGCATTCACGACATTCAGCCGTGTACAGCGGAATGACGTGGTCACCAGGTTTCAGGCTGGTCACACCGGGGCCAACTTCGAGAACCACGCCGGCGCCCTCATGACCCAGAATGGCCGGGAAGAGCCCTTCGGGGTCTGCACCGGACAAGGTGAATTCGTCGGTGTGGCAAATGCCCGTTGCCTTGATTTCAACCAGAACCTCACCCGCTTTGGGGCCTTCGAGGTTCACTTCCATAACTTCAAGTGGCTTGCCTGCTTCCAGGGCTACGGCTGCGCGCGTTCGCATTGAATATCCTCCCGTTCAATTGCTCCAAGACTGCGCGATTGCGCGGCTTGTCGCAATGCTTGTGTGCGATTCCCGGGCTATCCGGCGGCAGAAAATTCATCGTAGGCTTCGAGCGCTTTGGCTCCAAAGGCAATCGATGGCCCACCACCCATATATCCGATCATCTCAAGCGCTTCGCAGAACTCTTCGCGGCTCGTGCCAAGGCGCACCAGCGATTTGACGTGGAAAGCGATACAGCTGTCGCAGCGGGTGGAAATTGCGATACCCAGCGCGATCAGTTCTTTGGTTTTTTCGTCAAGCGCACCGCTCTTTTTCGCGGCTTTGGACATGGTCCCGAAACCCTCGAACATTTGCGGTGTCTGCTTTTGCAGAGTCCCGATCCGGCCATTCGTTTCATTCAGAAAATCTGTCCAGCTCATGTCTTGCTTCCTTATTTGCTTTCGTCTGCGCCCATCTTGCGTTCCAGCCAGCGCACGAAAAAGCTGATGATCAGAACCAGAACAAGATATTCAAAGATTAGCAGCGTGTAGATTTCCAACGGACGATATTCCGTCACCACCAGTTCGTTGGCGCGGCGTGTCAATTCCTGCATGCCAATCACAGATGCAAAGGCGCTCATCTTCACGATGTAGATGAACTGGTTTGCCAAAGGCGGCAGAATACGCCGGATGGCCTGAGGCAGGATGACATACCGCATAGTCTGGCGATAATTCAGCCCGATGGTCTTAGCCGCTTCATGCTGTCCCTTCGCGATGGACTGAATGCCCGATCGATAGATTTCAGCGGTAAAGGCACTGTCAGAGATGGCAAGCGTGATGATTGCCCCCCAGAAGGCGTCAATGCTGACGCTAATCCCCATGGATTTGAGCACAACAGGCAAACCGTAGAAGACCCAGAATAGCATCGGCAAAAGCGGGATCGCGCGAACGAATTCGATATAGATCCGCGATGGCATGCGCACCCAACGGTTCGATGACATCCCGGGCAGTGCGACCACCAGACCAATTGTCATGGACAGCGCAGCTGCAATGACGGACAGCAGAATTGTCGCGCCAAACCCATTGAGCAGGAAACGAATGTTGTTCATTCCTTGCTCGGTCGATGGGTTGATGACGTACCACCCCCAGTTTCCGGTGCTTCCGCAGCCCGCCAAAACCAGACAAGCCGCAATCAGTATCATGGATACAGGTCTCATATGCAGGCCTTCAGTGGTGCAGGATTTGCGAAAGGAACGTGCGGCAGCGTTCGGATTTTGGCGCATCAAAGAACACGTCCGGCGTGCCGGTTTCAACAATGGCCCCATGATCCATAAAGATCATCCGGTCCGCCGCCTTGCGTGCAAAGCCCATTTCATGCGTGACCACGATCATCGTCATTCCGTCATTGGCCAGATCTAGGATCACGTCCAGAACCTCGGCGATCATTTCAGGATCAAGCGCCGACGTCGGTTCATCGAACAGCATGATTTTCGGCTCCATACAGAGCGAACGCGCAATAGCGACCCTTTGCTGCTGACCACCCGAGAGTTCCTTGGGTCTCTTGTGCGCTTGATCCGGGATTTGCACGCGTTCAAGGTAGGCCATGGCCTTTTGCTCGGCGTCCTTTTGCGACAAGCCGCGCGCCTTCGTCGGCCCAAGCGTCAGGTTCTGAAGAATTGTCAGGTGAGGGAATAGGTTAAACTGTTGAAAGACCATCCCGACTTCGGCCCTGACCTTTGCAACCGATGCAGCGTCCCGCATTTCCAGACCATCTACACGGATTGTTCCGGAATCGTGCGTTTCAAGTGAGTTAACGCAGCGGATCAACGTTGATTTCCCGGACCCGGACGGGCCGCAGACGACAATTCTTTCGCCATGCTCAACTTGCAAGTCAATGTCCCTCAGCGCATGGTAGTCCCCGAACCACTTATTGAGCGCGCTGATTTCGATGGCAGGACCGCTTTGCGACATGGCTTTTCCCCGATGACCGAGGATCAGTATGACTTGCCCGCTCAGAAATCTACATAGCAAAAACACACGAACGCTCAGAACTATTCCAACTGACACCAACATAGGTAAATCGATGAAACTTCTGAAATCTTTGGTCGCTGCTGCAGCCGTGACCCTGTCACTGGCAGTCCCGGCATCCGCACAGTCGGCCCTGAACGAAATTCTCAATGGCGGCGTTCTGAAAGTCGGCACCACCGGCGACTGGAATCCGATGTCCGTACGCGACCCGGCGACAAATTCGTACAAAGGGTACGATATCGACGTCATGACCGAACTGGCAAAAGATCTGGGCGTCGAACTGGAAATGGTTCCGACAGACTGGAAAACACTTGTGAACGGTGTTGTGGCCGGGAACTACCACATGACCGGTTCAGCCTCGATCAGCGCTGCCCGCCTCAAGGCGGCAGGCTATTCCCAAAGCTACATCGACGTGGAAATCCTGCCCTTTACAATGGCAGAGAACGAAGGCCGTTTTGATGGCTGGGACGCAATCAATGCTGCAGACGTTAAGGTCGCAACAACGCTTGGCACCAGCTTTGAGAAATTTGTGCGCGACTGGTTCCCTAATGCAGAAATCATCGTGGTCGAAGCGCCCGCACGTGGATACCAAGAGGTTCTGTCAGGACGCGCCGATGTCTTTGTAACCTCCAACATCGAAGGCTCGACCCTTCTCGAGAAGTTCCCGAACCTGCGTCAGATCGGCGTCGAAGCACCACGTGCCCCAACACCGATTGCGATGCTGCTTCCTCAGGCAGATCAGGTCTGGATCAACTACGTCAACAGCTGGATCACGCTCAAAAAGAAACAGGGCTTTTTTGACCGCACCGCCGCAAAGTGGGGCCTGTAAAGGCCGCCCGACGAACACATGATCAGCCCCGGAGCCACACAGGCCCCGGGGCTATTTTTTGACCCCCCTATTCTGGCAGCTCAATTATCGAACACGATCTGACCCAAGGCCCGATCAAAGGCCATTTCCGGACGCTCGCAATTCCAGCAGCGTTGGGAATGCTTTTCAGCACGCTCTACAATGTGGTCGACACATTCTATGCCGGATACCTCGGAACGCAGGCCCAGGCCGGCATGAGCGTCGGGTTTCAGGCCTTTTTCGTTCTGGTCGCGGTTGGATTTGGGCTCGGCTCTGCCATGAGCGCACTCATCGGCAATGCCAATGGCCGCAAGGATCGCGACGAAGCCAGACACTTGGCAGCGCAGGGATTGAGCTACGCCGTCCTCGCGACCGCCACAATGATGGGGTTGGCTCTGATCATAGGCCCCACTCTGATCGCCTTGGTGTCAGAGCCGGGCGCCTATCGCGACGCAGGACAGGTCTATTTCAACTGGATGGTGCTGTCGCTACCGGGCTTTATTCTCGGATATGGCGGGAACGGCATTCTGCAAGCGCGTGGCGATACAGTGTCGATGCAGCGTGCGCTTCTGGTGGCTTTGATCGTGAATATCGGCCTGACACCCTTGCTAACGTTCGGAATACCCGGCGTGATCCCGGGGATTGGGTTTGGCGGCATCGCTCTGGCCACGGTTATCAGTCAAACCGGGGTGGCCTTGTTCATCCTCTCCCGCGTCTTTGGGCGCAATTTCATGGAGGGGCTGCGCGTCGCTGACTTTGTGCCGCAACTGGTCAGACAGGCGACCATTGCCCGCCAAGCCGTCCCTTCCAGCTTCGCCCTGCTGATCACGTTCGCCAGCGGCTTCATCGTTCAATTCGCGCTCAAATCCTACGGGCCCGAAGCGCTCGCGGCTTACGGAATTGCCTTGAGAATGGAACAGCTGTTCCTGCTGCCAGCCCTTGGCATAACCATCGCTTTGACACCAATTGCCGCGCAAAACTTTGGTGCCGAGCATTTTGACCGGGTCAAGGAAGCCTTTTGGCGATGCTGCATGCTGGGCGGGACCACCGCGGCGGTCGCATTTCCATTCCTGTGGTTCGGCGGGGGGTGGGCAACCAGCCTGTTTTCGGACGACCCCGCGGTGATTGCGGACGGTGCATTGTTTCTCAAGGTCGAGGCCGTGATCCTGCCGCTATACGTCATGCTGTTTGCGATCAATTCATTCTTGCAGGCCGTCAAATACGCCGTCTGGACGATGTGGATCGGGTTCTACCGACAGGTCATCGCAATCGCCTTCTTCATTTGGCTGCTGACTTCGGTCTTTGACTTTGGAATAGCAGGCGTCCGTTTCGCGATTGCCCTTGGCGTGGCGAGTGGATTGGTTCTGTCAGCGCTTGTCGCGCGGCATGTTGCCAGAAAAACGATCGGGTCGCTCTTTGCCAAATAGGCGCTTGGCGCACTAGTGCAAAAACAAGAGCGACAAAACACCAACCAGAACAAGGCTGAGGGCCCAGACCACATCGAGGTTGAACCAGCTCTTCGACAGAAACTTCAGCCCAAGCCAATGGTAAACACCAACGGCGACCAGCCCGCCCGACACAGTCATCGCAAGCGTGTGGGCCAATGCCACAACAACCGCGATCCCTGCGTTGCCCGCCATAAGGCTATCGGCTGCTGCATGACCTGCGTCCGTCTCTATCGTTCGACAAATGCCAAGATAGATCGGGACCAACATCAATCCGGCCCCATGCGCCATTGCAGCCAAAAAGGACCACAGGGCCAGCTTGGTCGGAGGCACCCGCGCAAGGAAACGGGGATGCCGACGATTGATCAACAGGTAGATGCCCAGCGCAATGACCAGACAAGCGGCACCTATCTGAATTTCGCGCTGCCATTCGGCCAGAAACAACAAGGCAGAAAATGGAAAAAGGATCGCAGCCATCGCGATCAAATGCCCAATCGCCAAAGCGCCCAGCGCTTTGTAGAGGCTTCCGCGTTTTCGGTCCATCAGGGCCGCCGACACCGCAAGGGGCCAACCCATTCCCGGATTGACCCCGTGATAGATGCCAGAGGCAACAACGGCCCACCAAAGGGCCGTCGCCGAATTCACTGCTTCCATGCGTCAGACGGAAGGATAGCAGAAACTGTCTGTGGAGCAGTCGCCACCTTCCAGTCGGATCTGGTGGCTGCGATAGCCATCCGGGAAGTCCACCCAGAAGTTTTCATCCAGAGTCAGCCCACCGTTTTCTCCGACGTTTGCCATGACCATCGCCGCGCCCCGCTCACCCGGATAGAACTGATCGTCCCATGTGGAATAGAGCGAGTTGGTCCAATAGACCCGCTTGCCGTCACGGCTGATCTCAACCATCTGCGGCCCATATCCAAAAGTTTTGCCGTTGGGGTGCGGGGTCTTTTTAACGATGCCACCGATTTCAACCTTGCCCGCGAGGACGGGGTTCATCGGATCGGACACGTCATACTGGTGCATTTCGCCCAGCCCCCAGCACGCCACGTAGAGGTATTTGTCATCCAGTGACAAATCGATGTCCGTAACCAGTGGAGGACAAGCACCAAAGCCTTTCAGCAGCTCGGGCAAGTCATCCGCATCCGCTGGAACAGGATCGATTGTGATCGTCTTCTTCGCTTCGAATGTGCCGTCGTCTTTCTGCCACCACGTAAAGATCGCGCCTTGCAGGTTGGTGGTATCCACCACGACGCCGCAGAAACCATAGTCCTTGGACGGGTCATGCGCGGGGCGGATTTCAAGCGCCATCTGGTGATTGGCCCCCAGATCGATTGTCTGGACGTTCTTGCGTTCCCGCAGGTTCCAGAAGTGGATTTTGTGCCCATATTTATTGGACAGCAAATCTTCGGGCACGATGCCGTTTTCAAACTGCGGCGGCAGGCCCCATTCACTGCTGACCATGTAGTCACGCGGCAGGTTCCACCAAAAGTCATAGTGCTTGGTCTGCTCGCCGCGATCCATTTCATAGCGGCCAAGGATCTCGAACGTCTCGCAATCCATGATGAAGATTCCCGGAGGTCCGTCTGTGCCGTCTTCGCCGCCACCACCGAGTGTGGAAACATAGATGCCTTCCGGACCACAATGGATTGTATGCGGACGGGAATATCCTGTTTTCGAGAACACCTCTTCCGGCTCGATGATCTTGTGGATCTTCGCCTTAAGCGGTTCTTTCACGTCAATGACGTAAATCCGAGAAGATCGGATTCCGGGAATGATCAGGTAGCGGCGCTCCAGAAAGGCATGACCGGTCAGAGGAGACAGCGCTGATGAGCAGGCGTTCCATCCAAAATGATGAAACTCATCACCTGTGTTTGGCATGATCACCTGATGAACAATCTGACTGTAAGTTTCCGAATTCGGATCGACATCAACAATCGCCAGACCATCGGGTTGCGAGCCATCGGGGCTCAGCATCAATGTGAATGCCAAATTCTCGGCCGGCGCTTCCATCGCAAGTTTAGGCGTTGCGTGGAACGTTGGATCGGGACGTAAGTTCATAATAGCTCCTCCCATGGAACAGTTTTCTTAAAACGGTATTCTTTTTGCGATACTGTCCTGAGGCTTGCACAGGTTTCCGATTCCGGCAAATTCTTTCTGGTGTGTCAAAAACACTGACTGCAACCAGACCGTGATCCAGACAGAACGAGGGTTAGCTGGGGCTATTCAATGCTAAACGCACCACAAATTAAAATTGGATCAAGCTCCGGTAACTCGCGTACGATCAGATAAGAAAATCGGGGAGAGGCAGATGACGAGAGAGATAGACCCCCTTGCCGTCGATTTTGGCGGGCAGCATGGTTGCCAATCCGCGTTCACAACGAAGCCGGGAAAGGTCATTTGATGCGCGCTGCATTTCCGTCATCTCCATCACAAGCCTCCTACGACGTGGTTATTGTCGGCGGCGCCATCATGGGTTCATCCACCGCATGGTTTCTGGCCAACAATCCCGATTTCGACGGCTCTATTCTGGTGGTCGAGCGCGACCCGAGTTATGAGTTCACCTCGACCGCGCACACCAATTCATGCATGCGGCAGCAGTTCAGCAACCCGTTGAATGTGCGGATCTCCCAATTCGCTGCCGAGTTCGTCAAAAACATGCGTGCGTTCATGGGTGGCGATCCCCGCGTTCCAGAACTGGAAATACAGGACTATGGCTACCTGTATCTCGCGGACACCTCTGCCTTTGCCGATGTGCTACGCAGCAATCAAAAAATTCAGGTTGAGGCCGGAACAGCCACCCGATTGATGACGCCCGAGGACATCCGCGCCGAATACCCGTTCTACAATCTCGATGACATTCTTCTTGGGTCCATCAATACAAACGACGAAGGTTATTTTGACGGCGGCGCTGTTTTCGATTGGTTCCGGCGCAGTGCCCGCGAAAAGGGTGCTGAATACATCGCAAACGAAGTTGCTTCCATGACACGCGCCCGGAATGGTAGCAGCGTTCAGAGCGTAACACTGAAATCAGGTGAGGTTATTGCCTGTGGCACATTGGTGAATGCCTCTGGGCCCCGTGCAGCCCGAACAGCCGCAATGGCAGGCATCGATATCCCCGTGGAGCCACGCAAAAGGTTCACTTGGATCTTCACTGCGGAACAGCCACTGAATCAGGAACTGCCCCTGACGATTGATCCATCTGGTGTTCATTTTCGACAGGATGGTCCGCAAACCTATCTTGCGGGTAGCAAAGGCGATCCCGACCCCGCCGTGAACTATGACGATTTCCAAATGGATCACGGCCTGTGGGAAAGCCATGTCTGGCCGATCATCGCCACCCGGATTCCTCAGTTCGAGGCAATCAAGGTGGTGACAGAGTGGGCGGGGCACTATGCCTTCAACACACTCGACCAGAACGCCATCGTCGGACCACACCCCGAAGTGGAGAATTTTATTTTCCAGAATGGTTTTTCCGGACACGGATTGCAGCAATCGCCAGCCATGGGGCGCGGCGTGGCAGAATTGTTGGTCTACGGCAACTACCGGTCATTGGACCTTTCACCGTTCGGCTTTGACCGAATTTTGGGCGATGCGCCTTTGGTCGAAAAAGCCGTAATTTAGGCGTTCGTTTCTGAAACCGGCGAACAGGGTGCTGCACAATGCGCGGAGGTCGCAAAAACACGCTTTGGAAACGTCGCTTCTGCATTGGTGTTTGGGTGAATATTGGTCGGAGTGAGAGGATTCGAACCTCCGGCCCCTGCCTCCCGAAGACAGTGCTCTACCAGGCTGAGCTACACTCCGACCGTCGCCGCGGAATTAGACCACGACCCTTGCTTTTTCAAGGCTCAATCGTCCTTGTGTTCCCGTCGCACCGCGCGCCGCAGGAACTGGCTAACCCTTGGAACTGTCCCGGTTTCAAACCGCGAGCGAGAGCGCAGAACCGGGGTGTTTTCCGACGCGCTTGGGCCGCCTTCGCGCAGGACGATGTAAATGCCCGATGCAATGATTATGCCCGCACCAACGGCAGTCCATGAATCGGGATATTCGTCAAAGAACAACGCCCCATAGAGCGCAGCCCAAAGGATTTGCGAATACTGCATGGGGGCCACGACCACCGCTTCACCAGCTTTGTAGGCCGAGATCACAAGCGACGACGCAATAAAAGCCATGATCGACATAAGAGCGATCCCACCCATATGCATCGCCGGCATGGGTTGGTAGGTGAATGGCATCAAGGCACCCATCAAACAAAAGTTCGCCAACATCGGGTACAGCAGAAGAACCACGCTGCGTTCATCCTTGCCGATCTTGCGTACGATAATGGATGCCAACGCCCCGCCAAAGGCGGCGATCAGAGCCGCCAAATGGCCAAGGCCCAGTTCTGTCGTGCCGGGGCGCAGAACAACCATAACGCCCAGCAGACCAACGATAACAGCAGCCCAACGGCGCAGACGCACGGTTTCGCCCAAAACCGGAATCGCGAGTATTGTGATCAGCAAGGGCGCCGCAAAGATGATGGCGTAGACTTGGGCCAAAGGCAGCGTCGAGAATGCGTAGAATGCCGAGACCCCGGTTGCGACAGCAGCAACCGTCCGCAGCAAGGTCCACCATGGATGGACCGGGCGCAAATGTCCCGGCTTGCTGTCGCGGATCAACATGATCGTCACCAGCGGAAAACCAAAAAGCACACTGAAGAAAACGATCTGAAAGGCGCTGTAATCAGCCCCCAGCACTTTGACGATCACGTCATGGGTCGAGAAGATTCCGAAGGCCAATAGCGCCAACAAAGCGCCTTTTGCGTTGGGTCCCATGACATATCCTGTTGATCTTTTGTCAGGTTCTAGGAGGCGCTGGCCAATGTCAGACACATGGGCCTTTTTGCCAGTCTTTATTCTCGGTTCTGTAACACTTTTGCAAAGATTCGGTTTCGGTCACGACCCAGCCGCCTTCCTCGCGTTCACGCAACACATAGCGGATGCGACTTCCGGCGACGGAATCGTCGGCAAACCCGGTTTCGGTGATGATTACGGTCATGAAGTCCTGCTTGTCGTAGGTCATCTCGACCGAGATGTGCGGCAAGCCTTCTTCAAGAAAATAAAATTCCGCAATTGCGCTGCGGCCAATGCTGCGCGGATCG
Source organism: Thalassococcus lentus (assembly GCF_028023555.1). Classification (NCBI taxonomy): domain Bacteria; kingdom Pseudomonadati; phylum Pseudomonadota; class Alphaproteobacteria; order Rhodobacterales; family Roseobacteraceae; genus Thalassococcus; species Thalassococcus lentus. The sequence continues at coordinate 482,613 of NZ_JAQIOY010000001.1, read as the reverse complement.
TCGAAAACGTCACCGACGAGGATCTGACCATCGGCAAGGGCGGAAAACGGCAACACCGTCGCCAGAGCTAAGACTGAAAATTTAAACATTCGGAATATTCCTTTTGAAGAATACCCCGAATGTTAGGCAGTCAAATCAGCCGAGTCGAGCGCCGTGATCAGACCGACGCTTCCAGTGCTGCGACAATCGCATCGCCCATTTCGGACGTGTTGACCGGCGTTACACCCTCTTCGCCAGCCAGATCGGCGGTGCGCAGACCCTGTGCAAGAACGGTTTCAACGGCTTGCTCCAGACGATCAGCCTCGGCCCCTTGGTCAAAGCTGTAGCGCAGCGCCATGGCAAAGCTAAGGATACAGGCAATCGGATTGGCTTTGCCCTGACCTGCGATGTCCGGCGCAGAGCCATGGACCGGTTCATAGAGCGCTTTGGGGCGACCATTGGCCATTGGAGCGCCAAGCGACGCGGAAGGCAACATGCCAAGGCTACCGGTCAACATGGCAGCCGTATCAGACAGGATGTCCCCAAACAGGTTGTCACAAACAATCACGTCGAACTGCTTGGGCCAGCGGCAAAGCTGCATTGCACCTGCATCGGCATACATGTGCGACAGTTCCACATCGCTGTACTCGGCCTGATGAACTTCGGTCACCACATCGCGCCACAGAATGCCCGACTCCATCACGTTGGCCTTTTCCATCGAGCAGACCTTGTTGCCGCGACGGCGCGCCAGTTCAAAGGCTGCCTTGGCCACGCGGGCAATCTCGGACTCGGTATAGCGCTGGGTGTTGATGCCAACACGTTCGTTGCCTTCTTCGATAATGCCACGCGGCTCACCGAAATAGATGCCCGACGTCAGTTCGCGCACAATCATGATATCCAGACCGGCAACGACGTCTTTCTTGAGTGACGAAAAATCAGCCAAAGCATCAAAGCATTGCGCAGGACGCAGGTTGGCGAACAGGTCCATTTCCTTGCGAAGACGCAGCAAGCCCCGTTCCGGCTTCACGCTGAAGTCCAGATCGTCGTACTTGGGGCCGCCAACCGCGCCCAGCAGAACGGCGTCGACCTCTTGGGCCTTCGCCATTGTGTCATCATGCAGCGGCGTGCCATGCTTGTCATAGGCCGCACCGCCAACAAGATCTTCGCTAACGTCAAAAGCCATGTCCCGCTTGGCACCGTACCAGTCGATGATCTTGCGAACTTCGGCCATGACTTCGGGGCCGATCCCGTCACCGGGCAGAATGAGAAGCGAAGGGTTGGTCATGGGCGCAGTCCTCTTGCGGAAATTCGTTGCGCCTTGCGGTAAACAAGCCTGCCGGAATGGTCAAGAAAGGTGCGCGCGCATCCCATCGGCCAAAGCATCCCAAACACGGCGCACACGCGGCGTTGCGCGCACGGCTTCATGCGCGGCCAACCAGACTGGAAGACTGGGAATAGGCACTTCCGGAAAGAGCCGTTCCAGAGAGGGATCACTTTCGCCAAGGCTGGTCTGAGCAAATCCGATACCGCATCCTGCACGGATCAACTCAAAATAAACGGCATGATGATCGCACCGCGTTCCGAACCAATCCCGCTGTGCTTCAATCCCGAAATCCCGCATCCCACGCAACAACCGGTCCGAACGGTCGTATCCGACCAGATCGCGCTGAAACATCTCGCCAAAGTTTCGAGGCCGTCCTTTTCGATCGAGGTAAGCCTTAGCAGCGAAGATCCCCAATTCCAGCTCGCCAAGATGAGCGGTTACAATATCCAACTGCTCGGATCGATACATACGCACCGCGATATCCGCCTCGCGGTAGAGTAGATTTTCAGATTCGTCCGAGGGAACCAGCTCAATCTGGATGTCCGGCTCTTCGGCACGCAAACGGGCGATTATGGGCGGCAGATGATGGTGGGCCGTGGCAACACTGGCCGTGATACGCACAGGCCCAGATAGATGATCCGCACGGCCCGCAGCCACGAGCCCCAGCGCGTTCATATTGTCCGCCATCGCCCGTGCGTGCGGAACCAATGCCGCGCCAGCCTCGGTCAGGGCCAACCCGCGTGGCCGCCTGTTGAACAGCGAAAGGTTAAGCGTTTCCTCAATCTGGCGCACCTGACGGCCCGCAGTGGGCTGGGTAATCCCCAATTGGCGGGCCGCTTCGGACAAGGATCCACTTTCGGCGACAGCAAGGAATGTCTGGATCAACGACCAGTCAAGTTTATCGGCTTTATCCATTCACAAATGAATACATGATCTGCGAATTTGAGCAATTCCCAAATATTTTCGCATGCCGATAATGGACCGCGGATATGAAAGGAAGCTCGTTATGCAAACTGTATTGATCCTCGGCGCCAGCGGGCGTTTCGGTCGAAACGCGGCAGAAGCCTTCTGGAATGCAGGGTGGCATGTACGTCTGTTCGACCGCGCATCAGACGACTTAATAGAATCTGCCCAAGGAGCAGACGTTATCGTAAATGCATGGAATCCAGCCTATCCGGATTGGAAAAGCACTCTGCCCAATTTGACTGGCAAAGTGATTGCCGCTGCGCAAAACAGCGGGGCGACTGTGATCATTCCTGGCAATGTGTATGTCTATGGGTCCGGCGACGACAGCCGTTTTGCCCAAGACACTCCGCACGCGGCCACCAATCCGCTGGGCAAATTACGGATCGAGATGGAGCAAAGCTATCGCGATGCAGGTATCCCAACGATCATTCTTCGGTCAGGTAATTTCCTCGATACCGAGGAATCGGGAAACTGGTTTGATATGATGATCGCCCCACCGCTGAAAAAAGGAGTGTTGCGGTATCCCGGCGCAACCAACGTTCCGCATGCTTGGGCGTTTTTGCCTGATCTGGCCCGCGCCGCAGTTGCGCTGGCAGAAGTCAGGCACGACCTGCCTCGCTTCGCGGATGTGCCTTACACCGGTTACACCCTGACAGGCGAACAGCTGGCTGCTCTTTGCGCGCTGGCAATGCGGCAGGAGGTGAAAATCACCACGATGAGCTGGTGGCCCCTGTATCTGGCACGTCCCTTTTGGCGTTTGGCAGCCCCGCTTTTGGAAATGCGTTACCTCTGGAACAAGGCGCATTGGCTGGATGGCGCGTCTTTTCAGCGACTGATCCCCAACTTCTTTGAAACGCCAGTCCAAGATGCGGTCGAGCAGGCTATTGCCCCGGTTTTGCGTGGTACGCCAGATCAGCCCAAACCAAACCGTGAGGGCCCGCCCCCTCTTCCGGCGGAATAACACCCGCGGCAATCACCCGAAACTCTGTGGTGGGCAAAACGTAGCTGACGCGCATCTTGCCCACCTTGTCCCATTCGACAGTGGGTAGTCCCGGCAGTGGATCGCGCAGCCTTTGATTCTGTAGTAAATCTCGTACAGCATCGCGTATCCCGTCACCGCGGGTCGGATCGAGGTTCAGGTTTCCCAAGACGACCGCCGCACCGTCTATCGGTTCACCGAATGTCCCACCGAGCACATGATGCCAAAGCAAAACTTCGTCCCTGTTGCGGCGTCCGTTCCTGTCTTCGGGACCATCAAAAACCGGGGGTGTTGCGCCAACCGTTAGCAAAGTGAATTCCCCCAGTGGCGCGGCGATCTCAACTGCCCAATGCGCCGTAGAAGACAAACGCTGCACGTCGCGCCCCGTGTCCTCTGAACGCATCGCCGTATTGGGTGAGTCTTGCCAGAGAGTGTCTGAATAGTCGGCACGCAAACGAATGGGCCACCGTGACAGGATTGCCTGACCCCCTTGGCCGGAAAACCAGCCGTAGCCCTGCGCGTCACGGGGACCGCCCAGAAACCCGTCTTTGTCGAGATCCAACCCGGTGGGCAATCCAGAGTTGGGCCGCTTCGAAAACACATGCGGGTATGGGAACGCCATTGAATCGTTCAAAGCAGCGAGCGCAGCCTGCCCGGCATCAAAATCAATGTCGGTCAACAAGAGCACGTCTGCCGCCGCCGCATTCAGCAACTCAACACCCGGAACGTCATCGCGCATTATATCCCGAAGCAAGAGGCCCGGCCCCTTACGACTGAAATCCCCGGCCCAAGTGGCGACCCGGATCTGTTGGGTTGTCTCAGAAAAGGCTGCAGACGGATGCAGGCAAAGCGTCAGGTAGCAAACTGCAATTCTGCCTGCGCATATGCGCGGCGTCGCTTCTCTTCGATCAGATCCGCAATGCGCATCAGGGCCACGCCACGCATTATCAAACTGGCAGGCAAAAAGGCCCATGCGCTTATCACCCAGATCACGGTTTGCGGTTCGTCGAAAGAAAGCGGTGAGGCCAGTTGGGACACCAGCTTGAGAACCGCCGGGATCAAGAATGGCAGCAGAAATCCTAATGCTACGTTAATGTGACTGTCGCGCTTCAGGCGGGAGAGCACATCACCCCCGGCCGTTGGATCGAACAAAGGCAGATTGACCCAGAAATTGAACGCTCCGTTGCGAATGGGCCATGTCAGCAATCGGATTAACGCCACAAAGGCCAGCAAGGTCACCAGCGAAATCAGGTAGGCAATTCCAGCGTGGGTCCGCAGCGCTTCGAGATCGCTGAGGGTCGATTCAGCGGGCGCGACCAGAACCATCAACCGAACCGGGGAAAACGGAAAGTCCATAGCGTTTCCGATGGTCATGCCCATCCCGGTCAGCGTTGAACTCAATGCGCTGGGCTGTGTTTCGCCCCGGCTGATGAGCGTAAGAGTCAAAACCGTGATGAACAGCGCGATAAACCGCATCCGATTGTAAGGCGGTGCCGCGCGAAATTCGATGAGGGACGGGTATTCACTGACGTACTCAACGAAGGTGAGCGTAGCAGCAACAAGAGACAAAAGGGCGACGATCTGGATGGTGTCCGAGCTCACGCCGGGCAGCATGATTGCAGGCATGGAAATGACCATTGCCACAAGAAATGCCCGAGCGGCGGATGCCACCATACGCTTGATCACTGACCTGCCCCTTCAGTACAGCCGGGCGCGGTACAATGCCGTTCCCTGGTTTCTGTCTGATCCCGCCAATTATGGCGAGTTGCCTCATTCTTGCCCAAGTTTTGCCCCCTTTTCGATTCGACAGCAAGGTTCAGGGCCAGTGGCACAGATCATTTTGGCTATTTCAGGAAGCAATTGGTGCGCGATTGCATCAATTGAAAGGCAGGCTTGTTGTTAGATCAACAAGTCCTCGCAACATGTTGGGTACTAAGCGCATTTACCCACAAGTCAGTATAGGCGCTACATCCCAAAAAGAAAAAAGCCCCGCAAAAATTGCGGGGCTTTTTCACGATTTTCTAACGGCCTCAAACCCAGGGGCGCGCCTGAGAAGCCTGCGCTTCAAAAGTGTCGATGGAAGATGCTTTTTCCATGGTCAGCCCAATGTCATCCAACCCGTTCAGCAAGCAATGCTTTTTGAAGCTATCCACTTCGAACGGGAACTCCTCTCCGTCAGAGCTGGTGACGACCTGGTTTTCCAGATCGATGGTCATGCGAGCGTTCGAACCCTTTTCGGCATCCTTCATCAACACATCCACCTGCTCTTGGGGCAGCACGATCGGCAAAATGCCGTTCTTGAAGCTGTTGTTGTAGAAGATGTCAGCAAAGCTGGTCGAAATGATGCACCTGATGCCAAAGTCCTTGATCGCCCACGGCGCGTGTTCCCGAGACGATCCGCAGCCAAAGTTATCACCGGCCACCAGAATTTCGGCTTCGCGGTACTGCGGCTGGTTCAGGACAAAATCCGCAATCTCGGAGCCATCCCGATTGTAGCGCATCTCATCAAACAAGCTGACACCAAAGCCGGTGCGCTTGATCGATTTCAAAAAGCGCTTGGGGATGATCATATCGGTATCGATGTTCACAAGCGGCATAGGCGCCGCGATCCCGGTGAGTTTTTCGAATTTTTCCATTACATCATCTCCCGAACGTCGGTGAGTTTGCCAGTGAGGGCTGCAGCGGCAGCCATGGCAGGCGACACAAGATGTGTACGCCCCTTGAACCCCTGACGACCTTCAAAGTTGCGGTTGGATGTAGAGGCACAGCGCTCATGCTCGGCCAATTGATCCGGGTTCATCGCAAGGCACATGGAACACCCGGCCAGACGCCATTCGAAACCGGCTTCCTTGAACACATCCGCAATGCCTTCTTCCTCAGCCTGCGCCCGCACAAGGCCAGAGCCCGGAACGACCATAGCGCGCATGCCGTCTTTGATCTTTTTGCCCTTGAGGATTTCTGCTGCTGCGCGAAGATCTTCGATCCGGCCGTTGGTGCAAGACCCGATAAAGACTGTGTCGATCTCGATATCCGTGAGCTTCTGACCCGGTTCCAGACCCATGTAGTCGATAGAGCGGCGCGCCGCTTCGATCTTGCCGCCGGTGAAGTCTTCCGGTGCCGGAACTACGGCCGAGATCGGCAGTACATCCTCGGGCGAGGTGCCCCAGGTGACGACAGGTTCGATTTCTTCGCCCTTCAGGGTCACGACTTTGTCGAAGTGCGCATCTTCGTCGGTGAACAGCGTCTTCCACCAGTCCATCGCCGCTTCCCACTGCGCGCCCTTCGGCGCGTGCGGGCGGCCTTTGACATATTCGAACGTCGTTTCATCAGGGGCAATCAGGCCAGCGCGGGCGCCGCCTTCGATAGCCATGTTGCAGACGGTCATGCGGCCTTCCATCGACAAGTCACGGATCGCTTCGCCGCAATACTCGATGACATAGCCGGTACCACCCGCCGTGCCGGTCTCGCCGATGACAGCAAGAGTGATGTCCTTGGCGGTCACACCCGGCTTCAGCTTGCCAGTGATCTCGACCTTCATGTTCTTGGACTTCTTCTGGATCAGGGTCTGAGTGGCCAGAACGTGCTCAACCTCAGAAGTCCCGATGCCGTGCGCCAGCGCGCCAAAGGCACCATGCGTCGCGGTGTGGCTGTCACCACAAACGACGGTCATACCCGGCAGGGTCCAGCCCTGTTCCGGGCCAACAATGTGAACGATACCCTGACGAACATCGGACACGGGGTAGTAGTGAATACCGAATTCCTTGGCATTTTTATCGAGCGCCGCGACCTGAATGGCCGAATCCTCGGTCATGTTTTTCGGGTCTTCGCGGCCCGCCGTGGTGGGCACGTTGTGATCCGGCACAGCAATCGTCTTTTCCGGCGCGCGGACTTTGCGGCCTGTCATGCGCAGACCTTCGAAAGCCTGCGGGCTGGTCACCTCGTGAACGAGGTGCCGATCAATGTAGAGCAAGCAGGTGCCATCGGCGTCTTCATGTACGACGTGGGCATCCCAGATTTTATCATAGAGCGTTTTGGGGGACATGGGTCCTCTCCCGTTCGGTTGTGATCGAAAAGCGTAGTAATAGGCGTGCAAGCACGGACACAGCCTTATAGGCGGGCAAGCACCGTGTGCGTTGCTCCGAAAAAGCGTTCGCGCAATCGCGCGCGGTCTGCCCTGTCGAAAATCCTGTTCATGTTGTGCAATTACAGAAGCGCGCCGAGTCTCGCAAGACCGGGGTTTGGAAAGGTTGCGGTCAGCATTTATGCCGCTTCAGCGAAAATGTCGCATTGAAGGTGATCCATATCGCTCTTTCTTACGTAACTTCTTTATTCCGGTGGAAACCATCTATGCAAAGCGCCCTGAACCTTTTGAACCTTAGCTTGATCGCAGTGCTGCTCGTCGCGGCGCTGGCCGTGTCTGCGCAAGACAAAGGTCCGGTACATTCAGCGCCAAAGGTGGTTATGGTTCCGTGACGCGCTTTGGTCTTGCCTCGTAGCGGACCCGATGCAATCCTGACCCTGCAGCAGCAAGGCCGGTCATGAACCCCGAAGATCCTCAAATTGAAGAGATCAGCGCCGAAACGCTTGAATCGGTCTTTGGCGTTCTGTTGACCCAGATCCAGACAATTCTGGAAAGCCTGTTGCGCCCATGGATGGCGTATCAGGTGTTGATCGCGATTGGTGTTTTTGCGCTGGCGCATGTTCTCGCTGTGCTCGTGGGGCCCCGTTTTGACACATGGTTACGGTCCCGCGAAGGCTGGCCCAAATGGCGGTTGCGAACCGGTCTGATCATTCTGCGCAGAATGCGCATGATCATCTTCGTGTGCTTGATTTGGATCGTTGTTCTGGTCATGCGCGAAGCAACCTGGCCATCGCGATCGTATCTGCTGGCCATCATCGCGAACCTGTCGAGCGCGTGGCTCTTTATCGCCTTTGCAACACGCCTGATCGGAAACCCGCTGCTGCGCAGTTCGGCACGGTACGGCGCTTGGATCTGGGTCACCCTTTCGATCCTGAATTTGACAGACGAAACCCAGACGGTTCTGGACGGCATCGCACTAAACCTTGGTGAGACACGGATTACCCTGTGGCTGATCATCAAGGCCGTTGTCCTGCTGGCCGTTTTGATTGCCATGGCCCGTTTGATCGCGGGCGCATCAACCGCAAGCATCCGCAAAAACCAGGACATCAGCCCATCAATGCAGGTGCTTGCAATCAAGTTCCTGCAGGTGCTGCTTTATGGTCTCGCGTTTTTTCTTGGGCTGCGGCTTGTGGGGGTCGATCTGACCGGCCTTGCCGTTCTGTCAGGTGCGATTGGTGTCGGTCTGGGTTTTGGCCTGCAAAAGGTGGTGTCGAACCTTGTCAGCGGGGTCATCATTCTCTTGGACAAGTCGATCAAACCGGGTGACGTGATCAGCCTTGGACAGACCTTTGGCTGGATTAACAGTCTGGGCGCGCGATACGTGAGCGTGGTCACCCGCGACGGCAAAGAATACCTGATCCCGAACGAAGACCTGATTACCGGTCAGGTGGTCAACTGGTCTCACTCCAACGATTTCGTGCGGCTCGATATCTATTTTGGTACGGCCTATAACGATGATCCTCACAAGGTCCGGGAAATAGCCATCGAGGCCGCGCAAACCGTTGACCGTGTGCTCGATTTCAAACCACCGGTTTGTCATGTGGTTGGCTTTGGAGACAGCTCGGTCGACTATATTCTGAGATTTTGGATCAAAGATCCCACGGGCGGCCTGACCAACATTCGGGGCAACGTCTATCTGGCGCTTTGGGATGCGTTTCAAAAGAATGGTATTTCGATCCCATTCCCTCAGCGCGAGGTTCGAATGCTGGATGGTGCGCCCATGTCCAGCAAGACCGTGCTGGATTAACGAAGGCGAAACATTTTAAGGCCAATGATCCGGCATGGATGACCATAGCCTGATCCGATCCAACTACGCCGCCGATTGCCATCAGGCCAACAACCGGCCCCACGTGCCGCCAAGAGGTTTGTCCAGCGCAAACACTTTTTCGGTCAAAAGAGTGTTTGAGCGGTTCAGCAAACGCCGTTCTGCAACCCGATTGTCCGGCCCGCCGCCGGGTGGCCGAGGGTTCAGACACAACGGTTAATTCGATCTCATCCCATTCTGACGGAACGTTGCGGGCTGACATTTCAATTAGCTCTGCCCATAGTCTGCACAAAGCAATGGGAGAGAGCGAAATGTCAGACGATATCGTCATTCTGAGCGGCGCACGCACCGCAATTGGAACATTCGGAGGCGCCTTGGCCGCCACGCCGCCCATCGCATTGGGGACGGCGGCAAGCAAAGCAGCGCTGGAACGAGCCGGGGTTGCGCCAGACCAGATCGGCACTGTTGTCTTTGGCCATGTGATCAACACGGAACCCAAAGACATGTACCTGTCCCGCGTTGCGGCCATGGGTGCAGGCGTTCCGGACACCACACCGGCCATGAATGTAAATCGTCTGTGCGGATCAGGCGTTCAGGCTATCGTCTCTGGCGCTCAGTCGCTGATGCTGGGCGATGCAGAATTTGCCCTTGTCGGCGGCGCCGAAAACATGTCGCGCAGTCCGTTCATCATCCCTGACCAGCGTTGGGGCGCAAAGATGGGGGACATCCGCACGCTGGACATGATGCTGGGCGCACTCAATTGCCCCTTTGGCACCGGCCATATGGGCGTCACAGCCGAAAACGTCGCAGCCGAGCACGACATCAGCCGTGAGGCACAGGACGCTTTTGCCATGGAAAGCCAAACCCGCGCAGCCAAGGCCATCGAAGCAGGATATTTCAAAGACCAGATCACACCCGTCGACGTCAAAGTGAAACGGGACATGGTTCCCTTTGAAACCGATGAACATCCCAAGGCAACGACGCCTGAGGCGCTGGCCGGGTTGCGCGCGGTTTTCCAGAAGGATGGCAGTGTAACGGCAGGCAACGCATCGGGCATAAATGACGGTGCCGCCGCACTGGTGTTGGCCCGGGCCTCCGCTGCGGAGAAAGCAGGGTTGAAACCCCGCGCTCGGATATTGGGATATGCGCATGCAGGTGTCCGACCCGAAGTCATGGGCATTGGTCCGGTTCCTGCTGTCGAAAACCTGCTGGCGCGCACTGGCCTGTCTGCTTCGGATTTCGATGTGATCGAAAGCAACGAGGCCTTTGCAGCGCAGGCACTGGCGGTGAACAAAGGTCTTGGCTTGGACCCGGCCAAGGTTAACCCGAACGGCGGTGCCATTGCCCTGGGCCATCCGGTCGGCGCGACCGGCGCAATCATCACCGTCAAGGCACTTTATGAACTGGAACGCATTGGCGGCAGCAAGGCTTTGATCACAATGTGCATCGGCGGCGGTCAGGGTATCGCCATGGCCATCGAACGTCTCTGACATCGGGCCACACCTGTCACTCAACATCGGACCGGGCGTTTCAAAACGTCCGGTCTTTTTGCATTCCGTGGGCTAGCGCATTTCGATAGAGACCCGTTGTGACTGCCCGGCCGAATCCAAAATGGACAGTGTGGAAAACCCCGGACCGTCGACAGGGGCTAGAAACTCGGATTGGCGCAAACCGTTGGCCAATACGGCACCATCGGCCAGAACGGTGTAGGGCGGTGTGCCACCTCGCAACTTGATCGGAACCCCCGCTTCAGCGCTGGACAGCCGCGCCCCGTCCGGCGGAAACGTCACCTGAAGTGTCTTGGCCCCGGCGCGCGGCCCAAAGCGCTGCAACGGTTTGGGCAATTGAGCATTACTGACCAGCAAGGTTTCGGGCGGTGGCGGTGGCAGCAACGCAGTACCGGAGCGGGCGCGGCCCAGCGCTTCGAACAGCAGCGGTGCAGCGAGATCGCCACCAAAGGCCCCCGGAACCGGTGTGCCATCAGGTCGACCAATCCAGACGCCGGCAACGTGCTGCCCATCCCAGCCCAGCGCCCAGGCATCGCGATGGCCGTAAGACGTTCCCGTCTTGTAGGCCACGCGCCCCGCCGCGCCCGCCGATGGCGGGGGCGCAATCGCGGACAGAACGTGCCCAAGTTGCCAACTGGACGCACGCGAAAGCACACGGCCATTTTGCGTTGTCTCGCCTTGTTTCCAGTGCAGTTCCGCCGCTTCGCCACCCCGAGCAAACGCGGTATATAGCTGGACCATATCCTCAAGCGAAACGCCCAAGCCACCCAGCGCAAGGGCAAGGCCAGGCGTGCCCCCCTGCAATTTGGGTTTCATCCCAGCGCGTTTCATCCCAGCCATCAGATGCGCAGGTCCAACCGCCTCGGTCAGGCGTACGACCGGTATGTTGAGAGACAACTGCAAAGCCCGCCGGACAGACAATTCGCCCCTAAACTGACCGTCAAAATTCTGAGGCGCATAGCCGCCGAACTGGGCTGGCGTATCCAGTATCAGCGTTTCCGGATGTGCCAATCCTCGGTCAAAGGCGAGCCCATACACCAGTGGCTTTAGCGTCGAGCCGGGCGAACGCAGTGCCGTGGTCATATCAACAAACCCCTGCCCAGCCGTAGCCGAGTAGCTGGCAGACCCAATAGAGGAAAGAACAGCACCAGTTTCATGGTCCGCCAAAACCAGCGCTACAGACAGGCGCGGGTCACGGCCCTTCATATACCGCGCAAGAAGCTGCTCCAGATTGCGCTGCAAATCACGATCCACTGTCAGATCATGTGCGCCCGGCCGCTGTGCCACTGCACGGTCTGTGAGATGGGGCGCGATTTGCGGCATTGCGTGGCGGCCAAAGGGTGCAGGATCGGTTTTGCCGGCCAAAGCGTCTTGTTCTGAAATCACCCCAGCGCGCGCCATGCGGTCCAAGACCCGGTCACGCGCGCGACGCGCTTCCTCTGCGCGGCGATCAGGACGCCTGCTTTCGGGGGCCTGAGGCAAGGCCACCAACAACGCAGCCTGTGCTGGTGTCAGGCGCTTGGGCTCTTTTCCCAACCAGATCAGGGATGCCGCCCGCAACCCTTCGACGTTGCCACCATAGGGGGCCAATTTCAGGTAGATCGACAGAATTTCCTGTTTGCTGAGATGCCGTTCCAGCGCCAATGCAAGTCGCATTTGCCGGAACTTTCCACCCCATTGGCCGGTGGTTCCATCCTCGAGCAACCGGGCCACCTGCATGGTCAGCGTGGAAGCACCCGACACGATTTTGCCATGCCGGACCGCCTGCAGACCCGCGCGCGCAGTGGCAATGGCATCCACACCGCGGTGCTCATGAAATCTTTTGTCCTCGTAGGCGATCAGCATCTTGAAAAACAGTGGATCGACCTGATCGGCTGTGACCGACATGCGCCACAGTCCATCCTCGATTGTGTAGGCCCGCAACAACTGGCCATTCCGGTCGCGCACTTCGGATGACGTTTCATGCACCAAGACCGGCAGACGTGTCGCATCGATGAATGCGTCGAACTGATCCCGGCCACCAGCAAGAACAGCCAGAAACAGCGCCACGACGATCAGCAGTCTTGACCCGCGTTCACGCCTCATGAGTTTGTTCCCAAAGTCCCGGGTAACGCGTGACAAAGCCGTGTTCATCGACAGCCAGATGCGCTTCGTACGCCGTTTGCCGGGCCGTGTAGTGCACGTATCCACCGCGCTCGCGGGTGTAGCTCTGATCCAGCGGATCGAGCATTGGACCCGGCAACCGAAGCCAAGCCGCCCGCACGTCCAATCGCCCCACCTCAGGCGCGCGGCGCAGGGGCATCAGGTTGGTTGCCGGCGAAAACCCAAGGTCGACATCAGTACAGCCTGAAATCTGTGATTGCTCTTGGTCGTTCAAACTCCAACTGCCGTTGGCATTGGTCAGCCGGAGGGCGACTGCCCCGCCGCCCTGTGTGCCGGTGACATCGCAGCTTGTGGTCTGCCAGTCTGCATCACAGCGCACCACATAGTCCAAAGCCGCCCAGCCAGAAGCATCCCGAAACCGGGCATGCCCGATCAACATCCAACCTCCCGGCGTTTTGGCGAGACGGCACTTGTCCGTGCCGTCCCGATCCAGCGCCCGCCATTCAATCGTCGCGATGGTTTGGCCCATCATGGCAAAATCGTCACGGTTCCCGACGCCGTCGTAGCGCGGTAGTCGGGGCGATACATATCCTCGACCAAGGCCGCAGGATGATGATACGTACCCGGCGACACGGCCCGCACGATGTAGGCCAACCGAACCGGATCCGTTCCGGCATGTGTGACCGCTGTCAGGAACCGTTCCGACCGGAATTCACTGTGCTCACCGGACGACACCTTGAGCCAGTCAAGCGCCCTGATCTCACCGGACCGAAGCAGATTGGGATTGTCGATTTCGAAACCGGCCGGCAGCGCATCATCGATCATCAGACGGGCGCGGGTCTTTTCAGCCGGGCGAATGGTCAGAACAGTCACCAGCCGTGTACCGGCTTTGACAGAGCCTTGGATCTTTTCGCCTTCCATCGTGTAGTAGTCGCGGCTGATCGCATAGCCGTAGCCAGAGGCAACGGTAGGACCATCCGGCACACCAAGCGTCGTCAGGGTAATATCTGTTTTCTGGTCTGCCGTGTTCGTGATTTGCATAGGCTGCAGATCGCGTCCTTCGATGCGCCGCACAAATGGCCCGGCCAGCGGAGCATCATTGATCGACAGACCCGATACCGTCGGATCCTGCACCATCGCATGTGCTGCCAAGAGCGCCCAGGCCTGTTCTTGTGTCGAAAGCGGCCGGTTGACCGATGCAATCCGTGTGGTCAGCGCCGCGCGATCGACGCCCTCACTCCGGGCTTCTACGGCAAGTGACAGCAATCCGGCAGCGTCCCGAATGGGGGAACCATAGTCGGCACGGAATACGGATGTGCTTTGCTGTGTTCCGGCGATCCGTGCAGCGGCCTTGGCGAACATCGCATCCGCGCGCGGTTGATCCCCGTACGAGGCCAAGGCCGCCCCCAACTGCGCCTGCGCCAACGGCGTCGCCAAAGCATCGGCCCTTTCATCAGCGTAGTAGCGCAGATCACCCATGGCTGCCTTGCCTTCGCGTGCCAGAACCATCAGTGCATAAGCGATGTCTTCTCCGCCATCGTCAAAGTCAGGTGCATAGGCGATACGATTGGCCAGATTGTCCAAAGCATTCCGGAACGCGATTTGTGGCACCTCATGTCCAGCGGCACGTGCCCGTGACAGGAAGTCCGTCACATAGGCATCCAGCCAGAAGTCACCCGACCCCGCGCGCCAGAGCCCAAACGCCCCATTGTTGGCTTGCCGTGTCAACACCTGGGTCACGGCCTGATTGATACGCGTTTTTATGCGCTCAGGATCACCCAATCCAAGTGGTTCTGCCACGGCAGACATGTACAGCAGCGGCAAGGCCCGGGAGGTTACTTGTTCAGTGCAGCCATAGGGATACCGATCCAGCGAAGCCAGAAGACCCGGTGCATCAAAGCGGGCCAAGGGACCTGCGGAAATCATTGCCGAAGACGCATGCATACTGAACCCTGCGAATATCTCATCGTCGAGGGTAAAGGTCTGCCCCGGCTCCAAGGCAAAGCGGCGGGTTTGCCCGCTCGTTGGATCAAGCGCACGCACGCCCAGAGTCAGGGATTTGGTCAGGCGCTGGCCTTCCGGTGTGGTCAGAACGATAGAAATGTCATGGTCACCAACATCGTCTGATGTCAGCGGGATGGCGTAGCGAACCTTTTCCCCTTCCTGCAATGCAACATCGCGCGGCAAGGAGGTGGTATCCAGTTCAATACCATCGGCCGTTACCAGCAAGGGCATGGTTCCACCCGGCCCTTTGGCATGGGTCAGTTCAAGCAACAGCCTCGAGTCATCACCCGGCGCCAGAAAGCGCGGCAACGAAGCAGAAATAACCACCGGATCGCGGACCAGAACGTCGGCTTCGGCTTCACCAACTGCCGTCGGCGTCCATGCAACGGCCATCATGCGAACTGTCCCGTTGAAGTCCGGAAGGTCAAAGGAAACTTCTGCTGTGCCTTGAGCATTGACCATGACTGGCCCTGAAAAGAACGCGACAAGCGCCTCGGTTGGCGGCGGGTTTTGCATCCGCATCGAAGCAGCGGAGTCGCCACCGGATCGGACCTGCCCCATGGCTCCGTTCATTCCATCGATCAGGCGGCCATAGATGTCACGGATTTCAACACCCAGTCTGCGCTGTCCAAAGTAGTGAGCAGAAGGATCCGGCGATTTGAACCCGGTCAGGTTCAGAATACCAAGATCGACCGCTGCGACGGTCACATATGCGATTTCTCCTTCGGCAACACCCTCCACCTGCACCGCCGCTCTCAAGGCGGCCCGAGGCAGGCTTTCGTCCGGCGCATCAAAAGAAACCTGCAGCTTCCGTTCGCCGGGATCCACCGCCGCATGGGTCAGACCCAGACTGCGCGCAGGGTTCATACCGGCGGCAACATCCATGGGCCGGATAACCTGCGCTGTCACGTAAACACCCGCACCCCATTCTTCGGTTACGGGCAAGGCCAATGTGTTTTCGCCCTCGGTCAGTTCCACCGCCTGCATGGATATCACTCGATCCGCCAGAACTGTGACCAGCGCCTTGCCACCATAACGTGGCACCAAGCGCAAATTGGCCGTGTCGCCGGGTTTGTATGCTTTTTTGTCCAGAGACAGCTCAAGCATATCAGGTGTGTCCGTCGCCGTTGCCGGGGCATACCATCCGGCAGAGAAACCCATGGACGCAGATGCGTAGTCGCCATCAGTGCGTTCCACGACAACCTCGTAACGACCCCATTCAACATCAGCCGCGACAGCCAAGGCGGTCTCGTCGATGACGCCGGTTCCGCGGGCGATGGTTTCACGATTGGTGATCGGCTCCCACCGCCAGTTGCCATAAAGCTGGTACCACTGGTAACGCGTCCGCACGCGATTGATCTGCCATTCCACCTGCATAGGCTGCGGGTTCAGATCCGGGCCCAGCGCGATCACATCAAAAGAGGCAGTCGCCCCCTCAGGCAAAGTGCCGTTAAAGGCCGGTTTGATCCCGATCACCGGACCATCCGGAGCAACGGCGCGGGAAATGCTGCGCTCAACCGGGCGCCCGGATGCCTCGGACAGGCGCAACGTAACGCGAGCCTGCATTGGACGGGCTTCACCTTCGATTTGAGGCAGCGGAAGACGCAAAGATGCGGTGCCATCTGCATCGGTCACCAACTGTGAGGGAAAACTGTTGGTCCGGTAATCGCTGGGGGCATCATGCCGGCCAAACCGATAACCCGGAAAGTCAGCAAGCGTGGTGCCGGTTTTTAGCTGAAGCTCGCCTTCGATGTTCAAATCAGACCCCGGAGCCCCAAAGAGATATCGCGCCGACACATCCAGCTGTGGAGGCGCCAGGGGATTGATTGCCCCATCAGGTAAATCCAAGTCGAAATCGATGCGTTCCGGAACAAAATCCTCGACCAGTACCGATCGGCTGCTGAGCGGATCAGCATCCGGATCCGCAAAGACAGCGACCCGCCAAGTCCCCCGAGGAACGGAATACGCGAGTGGCAAATCGAATACGTGGCCACCGGCCAACCCACCGTCTGAAACATGGCGAGAATGCTCGACACCATCGGGACGGGTCAGCACGGCCACCAGCGGTACGTTCTGAACTGCGGCCGCCTTGGCATCGCGCAACAGGGCCGTCAGATGAATTACCTCACCGGCCCGATAGGCCCCCCGGTCCGTCGTCAAAAATGCATCCATCGGCCCGGCCGGGTCACGCCCCGCAACCCCACGATCAGACAAGTCGAAGGCAGGATCTGTCAGCGACAAAAACGCGAGATCCTCATTGCCACGTTTCGCCATGACAAGGGCCGCTTGCGCACCAGCTTTGCCCCGAAGCAGACCCGGTGCAAACCGAGCGATACCCATTGCGTCAGTCTGAACCGTATCAAGCACGCGGTTCGCCGAAGACAGCAGGCTGACCTCAAGCCCCTCAAGAGCACCGGCATCCGTCAGGCCCCGGGCAAATACGGTCAGCCCATCATTGCCCTGCAGAGTTGTCAGGCCAATGTCGGACAGCAGGAACCACTGGGTCGCCCGTCCGTCTGACCATGGATTGCTGTCAGGTTTCGACGCGGTCAGCGCATAGATTCCAGCCGGCAGATCACCAACCACATCACCCATCGGCAGACGCGTCAGCATATCGGCATTCAAACGGTTCTGGACCTCTCCGTTGCCGCGCCAGATTTCTTCTGCGATGTCATTGCTGAAATCGCGCTCTTCCCATTTGGACAATGGCTTTCCAAAATAGCTGTCCTGTAGCGACCGAAGCAAATTGCGGTCGGATACCCGGCGCAGCACCAGATCGACGGAATCCAGATTTACTGTCTTGATCGGCAAGCCGGCATCGACAGTCCGCGGTAAAACATAAGCACGACCGGGGAATGAAACGCTCGGGCTGCGGTCACGCACATAGGCGGTGATCGGCACATCGCGGATAAGCTCTTCGCCATTGGCGGCAGGCAGGCCAGCGCGGAAAGTCACCGTGTATCGTTTTCCATGCTCGACGCCTGTGACGCAAATGCGATTGTCGTCGGAATCGATTGCCATCCGCTGATCCGGAAGGCGCACATACGGCGTATAGTCCTGACCAGCGCGCACCAACGGTTCAGAGAACTGCGCGCAAATGCGTGGTGCGGCGCTGTCCGCCTCGACCGTGTGCTCCCGAACCCGGAAGCCATACTTGGCAATTGCTGAATCCAGCAACTCGACCAGTTCAGGCTGCGGATCAATCTTTTCGGCCAGACGCAGCGGCGCAATCATCCCCCGACCGTCACCCAAAAGTTCCCGTGCCTTTGCCAGATCAACCAAGGCCTCAACACGGGTCGCGTCATCTTGGCTGCGCAGATATGCGTTCACAGATGCCAGCAAGGCGCGTTGACGGAACATACGCTGCCTATTGCCTTTGGTTTGGGCAGCTTGCTCGATTGCCAAATGCCCATACTGCAACCAGTGATCCGCTTGATCGGACTGCGCCAAGGCTGCGCCTGTCCAATGGTATGCATTGACGAGATCGCGGGTAGATCGGCTGTTTTCAGCCGCGTCCATAAGCGCCCGCACGGACCATTGCCCGCCGTAGTGACGCGCAGCGAGATCCTTTGCCTCTTTCAGCGCGCCGGGCAGCAAGCCCGCTGCAAACGGTTCAAGATCCGCTTTGCGATCGTCCGCGCGCGCCAGTTCAGATGCCGAAGCAACCACGACACGCCCGGATATAGCGCCCGCGAAACTTTGCCTGTCCGTGACGTCGGATTTTGGGAAACACGCGTTGGAGTTGGCGTTGAACGTAAAGGCCCGGCACTTTGGATCGTTCAGGCAGGCGGCCTCGCATGCGGACAGGTTTGTGTCGAAAAGAGATTGCAGATCCGAACCGGGAAAATCCACGTCTCGGGTATGCACCAAACGACGTTCGGGGATGACATCCTGTGCCTGTACAGATGACACGACGGAAAGCCCTGCGAGCAGGGTGAGAACAAAGAAACGCATAAAATTGCTCCTTTCGACTATCTCACCAGCCTGCCACGTAGACATGAGTCGGAACAAGTAAGGCAAACCTTAAGCTCTTTTTCATCGGTGGATGTCAGCTTGCGACGCGTGAAAGTCGGGAGAACCTTGTGGCGTCAAGCGAACAACTGGCACAGGAACGGCGCGCTCGGTTGGCTGCGGAACGGTTGCTTGAACTCAAGCAAACGGAACTTGTAGCCGCCAATCGCAAGCTGGGCGAACACGCCCTGCAACTGAGCCACGAAATCACCGAAACCCGCGCCGAGGTCGCGGAAGTGCGTTCGGAAAACAAGCGGGTCATCACCCAACTCGGCGAGGTGACGGAAAAGGTCGAAATCGTCGAGGATCAGCTTTGGCGGGCGCTTGAAACCATCAGGGATGGTTTCGCCATGTTCAACAGCGATGGCGTTATGGAACTGGCGAACCCCGCGTATCTTTCCATTTTCGACGACATTGATTGCATCGGGCCCGGCGCAACCTATCCGCAGGTTCTCGAAATTCTCAGCGAAGAAGGGATTGTTGACCTTCAGGGGGAACGCAGCCTGCGTTGGCAGGCCAGAATGCTCGATCGTTGGCATCAGGATCCGATCCCCAGCGTCACCATTCGCTTGTTCGACGGTCGTTTCATCAAGGTGCAGGACCGCAGAACACCCGAAGGCGGTGTTGTTTCGCTGGCAGTCGATACCACTGATCTGATGCGGATGTGGTCTGCGGTTCAGGAACTGCCGGACGGTTTCGTGATCTACGATGCCGATGATCGGCTTTTGATGTGCAATGATCCCTACAAGGACATCTACAGGGCCAGCGCACCCTCAATGACGCCCGGTGCCAGCTTTGAAGACATCCTGCGCTATGGTCTGGAGATGGGCCAATACACCGATGCAATCGGCCGGGAAGAGGAATGGCTGGAAGAGCGGCTCGCCGTTCACAGAAATGCCAATACCGAACTGGAACAGCGTCTGGATGATGGCCGTTGGATCCGGGTTTATGAACGCCAGACCCGCGACGGCGGCCGCGTTGGTCTGAGAATCGACATCACGCAGGTCAAAAAGGATCAGGAACGCCTGCGCGAAGCAACCATTCGGGCCGAAGCGGCAAATCGTGCCAAATCAGCGTTTCTCGCAAACATGTCCCATGAAATCCGCACGCCGATGAACGGAGTTGTCGGGATGGCCGATCTAATGATGGACACAGAGCTGAGCGAGGATCAGCAACTGTACATCGACACCATCAGATCATCAGGCGAAGCTCTTTTGGTCATTATCAACGACATTCTGGATTACTCAAAAATCGAGGCTGAAAAACTGCAGCTTCATCCGGAACCCTTTGATCTGGAACGCGCGATCCATGAGGTCGTGATGCTGCTGCAACCCACGGCGCGTGACAAGGGCATCGCCTTGCTCATTGACTATGACATCTTCCTGCCGACACGCTTTGTCGGGGATCCGGGCCGCATTCGTCAAATCCTGACCAACCTGATTGGCAATGCAGTAAAGTTCACCGTGGAAGGCCATGTGCTGATCCGTGTTGTCGGTGTCAGCGACTCCATGGGTGAAACCGCAGTGCACCTGACCATTGAGGATACCGGCATTGGCATTCCGGATGACAAGTTGGGCAGCATTTTCGGTGAATTCAATCAGGTCGAAGATGAAAGGAATCGTTCGTTTGAAGGAACCGGACTGGGCCTTGCGATTACGCGCCGCCTGATCGAGCTGATGCGCGGAGAGGTCTGGGTCGAATCCGAACTTGGAAAGGGCAGCTGTTTTGGAATGCGCATCGTGCTGCCAGCCGACGAACCTGTCGTACAGGACACAGCCGCTCTTCCTTCATTTTTGAAATCCGTGCTGGTTGTGGATGATCACAGCGCCAACCGATCGATTTTGTCCAAGCAACTGGAAATGCTTGGCCTGAGAACAAGCTTTTGCAAGACCGGTGTCGAGGCGCTGGACCGAATGAACCCAGCCCCGGATCTGATCATCGCCGAAGCCGATCTGCCGGACATGTCCGCTCAGGAAATGGTTTCGCAAATTCGCCAGCAAGGACACGATTTGCCCTTCATCCTGATGTCGGATTCCGCGGGTCAAATAGCCCGCGTCGCTGGATCAGAAGTGGACGCAGTCCTGCAAAAACCTTCGCCCAGAAGGGCCCTTTTTTCAGCGCTTGAAAACCTTGCGCCTCCGGTCTGCCAAAAAACAAATGAACCCGATAAGCCGCTAAATGAGCCGGTAAAATCATACACTCCGATCCAAGAGAACGGCACGCCGCTTGATGTGCTGGTGGCCGAAGACAACAAAACCAATCAGCTCGTCTTTCGCAAAATGGCGTCGGGATTCAACGTAACGCTGAGATTTGCGAACAATGGTCTGGAGGCAGTCGCCTGCTATCGGGACAAACGGCCCGATTTGATTTTCATGGATATTTCGATGCCTCAGATGGATGGCAAACAGGCCACCCGCGAAATTCGCAGGCTCGAGGGTGACGGACACCGCGTTCCGATCATAGCGGTGACCGCACACGCCATGGCAGGCGACAAGGAAAGCATTTTGGAAGCTGGGCTTGATGACTATCTAACCAAGCCGCTTCGCAAGGCCAATCTGGCTGAAAAGATCGAATACTATGGCGCACGTGTGCAGCGCGAACTGGCAGGGTAGCCGACGCCAGTTCGGTTCAGGATGCCTTGGCCAGTGCTTCGGCCGGACGCAAGAACACCGGCTTTTCTGGCTCGGACAAATCCGGTTGATACTGATATCCACCAAGGTCGAAATCTTGCAGGCTTTCGGCGTCGGTCAACCGGTTTTGAACGATAAACCGAGCCATCGCGCCACGCGCCCGTTTGGCATAAAAACTGACAATCTTGGGCGTGCCATTTTTGTCTTCCATGAACTGCGGTGTGATCACCTTCAGGTTCAGCGATTTGGCCGGAACCGCACCAAAATATTCCTGGCTGGCACAATTCACCAAAGTGTCCGTGCCGACGGTTTCGGCCTGTTCGTTCAACGCCTTGGAAATCTGGTCTTGCCAAAAATCATAAAGCGACTTTCCGCGCCGGGTCTTGAGCCGAGACCCCATTTCCAAACGATATGGCTGAATGCCGTCCAACGGCCGCAAGAGCCCATAGAGCCCCGACAAAATACGCAGGTGATCCTGCGCCCAGGCAAGTTCTTCCTGATCGAGACTACCGGCCTCCAGACCCTGATAGGTATCGCCCGCAAAGGCCATAACGGCTGGGCGCAAATGTTCAGCTTCGGGCGAATCTGCAAAACTGCGGAAACGGTCTCGGTTCAATTTGGCCAGATCATCGGACAGGCCCATCAAAGACTTCAGATCACCAAGAGTAAGGTTGCGGGCTGTTTTGACCAAGCGCTGTGCGTCCGGCTCAAAATCTGGTGACGTCATGTCGATATCCTGATCGCTCCAGTCCAGCCGTTTGGCCGGTGAAATCACCACGAGCATTGCGAGCCTCCCACGGAAATGAAAAACGGTTCGGCCTAAGACTTAGAGCCGGGACCCCCCAAGGTCCAGCGATCATCTGATTGCTCTCATGGGGATCGGAACTTTGGCGATCTGCGTTTGAGATCAGGACGCGTCGCGCAGAATTTCCAGAAAGGCCGTGCCAAACCGCTCAGCCTTTCGATCACCCAGAATGCGAGCAATGCTGTTTTCGCAATCGGGTCGCGTTTCGGCCAGCTTGGCCAGCATCGACGCATTGCAGGACATCGGCTTGTCCGTGCCATCCGCCCCGCGGATCAACTCGGCCTGCGCTTGCATCAAGGCATCAAAAACTTCGCCTGCGCCGCGTGCGGCCAGCTTGCGACGAGACGGGTGCAGCGTTTCGACAGCGCCGTTGATTACCTCAAGAAAAGCATTGCCGTAACGCTCAAGCTTTTTGGCCCCAACACCACTGATACGAGCCATCTCATCCAGATTGGATGGCCGTTTTTCGGCCATTTCGATCAGTGTTTTGTCGGGGAATATCACATAGGCTGGCGCCCGGGCTGCTTCGGCAAGAGCGCGACGTTTGGCCTTGAGCGCGGAAAGAAGCGGTGCGTCTTCTTCGCTGACCATGGTCTTGACCGCAGGTCGGCGTTCGGTTGCCCGAATCACGGCATCCCGACGCAGTTGAATGCTTTCTTCGCCTCGCAAGATCGGCAACGCACGGTCCGTCATGACCAAGGCCCCGTGCCGCTCGGCATCCGGGCGCATCAGATCATGGCCCATCATCTGACGGAACACGGCTTGCCACTGCCCTTTGGATAGATCTTTGCCAACGCCAAAGGTAGGCAGGTTTTCGTGCCCACGGGCCAGAACCTTTTCGGTTTTCTTGCCCATGACGATGTCGATCAAATGACCGGCACCAAAGCTTTCGTTTGTCCGCAAGGCCGCAGAAAGCGCCTTGCGCACGGCGTCGGTGCCGTCAAACAGCTCGGGCGGCGTGTCGCAGAGATCGCAGTTTCCACAAGGTTCGGCGGTTTCATCGAAATACTGAAGAAGAGCCTGCCGGCGGCAGCCCAGCGCTTCGGCCAAACCCAAAAGAGCGTTCAAACGACCATGGTCAGCCACACGCCTTTCCGGCGGAGCAAGACCTTCATCAATCTGGCTGCGCCTGAGACGAATATCATCGGGCCCGAACAGCGTCATGGTTTCAGCAGGCGCTCCATCGCGGCCCGCACGACCAATTTCCTGATAATAGGCTTCTATCGATTTGGGCAGATCGGCATGTGCAACCCAGCGAATATCCGGCTTGTCCACACCCATACCAAAGGCAACCGTAGCGACGACAACCAGCCCGTCTTCGGTGGCAAAACGTTCCTCAACTGCGCGCCGATCGTCGGCTTCCATCCCACCGTGATAGTGGCAGGCAGCATGCCCCTCATCACAAAGCGCCTTGGCCAGAGTTTCAGTCTTGGCCCGCGTTCCACAGTAAACGATGCCTGACTGCCCTTTGCGGGCCGCGGCAAAACTCAGGATCTGCTGGCGGGGCCCATCCTTGGGCTGAAAAGCCAAATGAATGTTCGGACGATCAAAGCCGCGCAAGAATGTTTGGGGCTGATGTCCGTCAAAGAGACGAGTGACGATCTCTTCTTGCGTTTCGCTATCCGCCGTCGCGGTGAATGCCGCCAGCGGCACATCCAGTGCGCGCCGTAGCTCACCAATGCGAAGGTAGTCCGGCCGGAAGTCGTGGCCCCATTGACTGACGCAATGTGCCTCGTCGACCGCGATCAACGAAACATTGGCCTGCGCCAACATGCGCTGAGTGCCGCCAGAAGCCAACCGTTCGGGCGCGAGATAGAGCAGTTTCAGGCTGCCATCCTGCATCATGTCCCAGACGGCGTCGTTTTCCTCGGCAGTATTACCAGACGTCAGCGCACCAGCCGCGACACCCGCTTCGCGCAGCCCTCTGACCTGATCACGCATCAGGGCGATCAAGGGCGAAATAACGACTGTAATGCCCGCGCGCATCAAAGCAGGCAGCTGAAAGCAGAGCGATTTACCCCCACCTGTGGGCATGATGGCCAAAACGTTTTCGCCGCGTGCAACGGACTCCACGATTTCGCCCTGACCAGGGCGAAAGGCGTCGAATCCAAAGACGTCTTTCAAAAGCGCGTCTGACGGCGCGGCATCGCGAGGCATGAGACCTGCCAATTATACTAGATCTGCTCTAGTCGGCACTGTCTCATACTAAGAATCGGTTAATCAAGCCCTGCGACCAGCCAAATCGGGCTTATCCGCAGAAACCAAGAGGACGTCCGCCACACAGCATGGTTGGCAGAATGTAATCCCGGAGCGAGATAAGCGCGATAAAGGCGACGAGAGGGGCCAGATCCAAAGCGCCGGTATTCGGCAACATTCTCCGGATCGGCTGGTAAATCGGCTCCAGCAACCGGTTCAAACCATCCCAAATCTGCGCAACGATCGGCTGACGCAGGTTCAAAATCTGGAAATTGATCAGCCAGCTCATGATGATGTGTACGATCATCACAAAAAATACGACGTCGAGAATGAGCCCAATTGGCCCGGCGATCGCTTGCATTTGCAGAACTCCTTGTTTGCGCAAGAAATAGGCTGCGCCCGGCCCAATCACAAGTGCCGCAGGGTCCGGTATTGACCTTCATCAGCAGCAGGATCAGTCAGGGCACAAATAAGGAGCAATTGAATGTATCCGTTTATTCGCCTGTTGGCATCCGGTCTCAAGGCCCGATCACTTCCAGAACTGCAACTTGGTGAGACGCATATTTCGCATCACATTTGCTGGCCTTGGGATCTCGATCTTTGGATGGAGCTGAACAACGGTCGCACTTTGACGCTGTATGACCTTGGGCGCATTCCGCTGGCTCAGCGATCCGGCCTTTTGAAGCTGCTGGCGCGCAAACGATGGGGTCTGACTATGGCGGGCGCGGTTGTCCGCTACCGCAGACGTGTCCGTGCCTTTGATAAAATCGAAATGCGCTCGCGCCTGCTCGGATGGGATGGCAAGTTCATGTATCTCGAACAGAGTATGTGGAAATCGAACGGCGACTGCGCGAGCCACGCTGTCTATCGCGGCGCTGTGACAGATCGCAATGGGATCGTTGCCACCGACATCGTTCTGAAAGCAATGGACCTTGAGCCAGCAGATGCGCCCGATTTGCCGGATTGGGTCAAGGCATGGCTCGCAGCAGAAGACCAAAGACCCTGGCCCCCAATGCAGGATAGCTGACGCAGCGTCCGGCATTCCTGTCTTGCCACAGAGCCGCGCACGGGGTTCTATCGCTGCAAAACAGGGGGATAAGATGGCAGATGTATCTGAGCAGGGAGCAATCTCGCTCCGAAAACGCATTTGGGGCTGGATGTTCTTTGATTGGGCGCAGCAACCCTATGCTACGCTGGGTCTGACCTTCATCTTTGGACCTTATTTTGCGGCGGTCGCGGTGGGTTACTTTATCGCCGAAGGTCTGTCAGACGAAGCAGCCCGCGTTCAGGCACAGGAATTGTGGACAGGCGCGCAAGCCATTGCAGGTTTGGTCATCGCCTTTTCAGCGCCCCTGATCGGGGCTTGGGCCGGTGCAACCGGCCGCAGAAAACCGTGGTTTTATTTCTTTGTCGCGATCGCATCCATTTGTGCCGCGATGCTTTGGGGCCTGATGCCGGACGGTCAGGGCCTGATGATGGCTCTGCTTTTGTTCTGGGTCGGCTTCGTGGCGTCGGAATCGGCTTTCGCGCTCTATAATTCTATCCTTCCATCACTGGGCGACAATGAGGACGCCGGTCGGATCAGTGGCGGCGCAACCGCCTTTGGCTACTGGGGTGGTGTTCTTTCGCTCTTCGTCGTGCTGCTGTTTTTTGCGGAAAACGACAGCGGTAAAACCCTGCTGGGGATTGATCCAATCTTTGGTCTGGATCCCGAAACGCGCGAAGGCACCCGCTCAGTCGGACCCTTCATCGCGATCTGGTTTATAATCTTCGCTATTCCGTTCTTTTTGTGGACCGAAGAGAAGCCGACCAACGAGCGGGCGAACATTGGCGTTGCGCTCAGCCGTCTCTGGAGCAGCATCAAAAGCGCCTTTCGCCAACGCAGCTATGGCAGCTTTTTGCTGGGTTCTATGTTCTATCGCGATGCGCTGACCATGCTGTACAGCGCGGGCGGTGTTTACGCGAACCTCGTTCTGGAATGGACCGTGATCCAAATTGGTGTGTTTGGCATTATCGCGGCCATCGCTGCGGCAATTCTCAGCTGGGTCGGCGGTTTGGCGGATGCCCGGCTCGGACCGAAACCCGTCATCGTGTTTTGTATCTGGGTTCTGATCGCGGTTTGCGCAGTCGTTGTGGGTATGTCCCGTGAAAGCCTGTTTGGCATTCCGCTTGAGGAAGGGTCCGGGCTTCCTGACATGATCTTTTATCTGTGTGGCGCAGCGATTGGCGGCGCTGGAGGCGCCATGTATTCGGCGTCACGGTCGTTGATGGTCAGGCATTGTACACCCGAAACCGCGACCGAGGCATTCGGGCTATTTGCACTGACCGGGCGCGCGACTGCGTTTCTGGCACCGGCTATGGTATCGGTCGCGACGGCTTGGACGCAAAGCAACCAATTGGGCTATATCCCGGTGATCGTTCTTTTCCTCTTGGGGCTGTTTCTGCTACGCTGGGTTAATCCAGAGGGAGTAAAGCCTAAATGATCCGCAGTATTTTTGCCCTGCTTTTGGTTGGTTTACTGGTCGCTTGTGGCGGCGGAAATTCCGGGCGCGACATTTCGGGCGAGCGGGTCAAAACACAGCGTGCACCGCTGGATCCCGTCATTGCTTCAAAACAAGCAAAACAGCTTTTCGGGGCCAAGCGTGGAGGGTCTGGTCAATCACCTGCAGCGCATGGGTTCTATTCGAAAGGTTGTCTTGCCGGAGGCGTTCAGCTTGAAGAAACCGGGCCGACCTGGCAGGCGATGCGATTGTCCCGGAACCGGAACTGGGGTCATCCGGAACTGGTCGATTTCGTAAAGAAGCTGTCCCGGCAGGCCGCCAAGCAACCCGGCTGGAATGGATTGTACGTCGGTGACATGAGCCAGCCGCGCGGCGGGCCGATGCTGACGGGCCACCGCAGCCACCAAATCGGATTGGACGTGGACATTTGGATGCTGCCTGCAAAAGATCTGAACCTAACGGTCAAACAGCGGGAAAACCTGTCGTCCATTTCAACGCGCAGATCATCGGGTGCCTATACAAACAACAACTGGACGCGTGCGCATCACGAAATTCTCAAAGCCGCCGCCAAAGACCCGCGTGTGGAACGCATTCTGGTGTTCCCCGGCGCCAAAGTTGCGATGTGCAAAGCTGAGAAAGGCGATCGCGCCTGGCTGCGAAAGATCCGTCCGTGGTGGGGTCATCATTATCACTTCCACGTACGGCTCGGGTGTCCGAAAGGGTCGCCAGGTTGCAATGGACAGGCAGCTCCACCGGCTGGTGATGGCTGCGCGGATGCCGAACGTTGGGTGCGCGATATCCTGAACCCGCCCCCACCTGATCCAAACGCACCTCCGCCAAAACCACGGCGTGAACTGACAATGGCGGATTTGCCACGACAATGCGCCGACGTATTGGCTGCGCGCTAAGCGCCTCTTTTCTTGCTGCGCTTTTGGCGCTTCCATCGGCGGCCTCTTCGCAGGCCGCCGAGTTTCTTGGGAGCTATCTGTGGCGCGCAGAGGACCACAACCTAGGGGGTTTTTCAGGCCTAGAACTGTCTGCAGATGGATCCCGGTTTGTTGCGATCAGCGACAGGGGTGGTGTGGTCGAGGGCACGATAGAGCGCAACGAAGACCGCATCATCCGGGTGACCTCTGGCCCCCCTGTGCCACTACCAGATCACAAAGGGCAGCCCCTGCGTGGCTGGCGTACTGACGCCGAAGGTCTGGCAGGCACGCCCGGCGAAACAATTTATGTTTCCTTTGAAGGCGGTCATCGCGTTTGGGCTTACCCCACATTGAAACAGGCTGATCGCCTGCCAAGGCCCGAGGCCTTTTCAAATTTTCAGGGCAATTCCGGGCTCGAGTCTCTGGCACTGGATCGGAGGGGACACATCTACGCCATCCCGGAACGATCTGGAAAACTGACGCGGCCGTTTCCCGTTTGGCGCTACGATGGTCAATGGACCCAGCCTTTTGGTCTGCGCCGCGACGGTGGTTTTCTTCCTGTCGGTGCCGATTTCGGACCGGATGACGCGCTCTATCTGCTAGAGCGTGAATTCAACGGGTTCGGGTTCAAAAGCAGAGTCCGGCGCTTTGTTATAGAAAACGATCAGGTCGTGGCTGAACAAACACTCCTTAGCACCAGTCTGCTGCGCCACGACAATCTGGAAGGGCTGGGTGTTTGGCAGGACGAAATCGGCGACATACGGATCACAATGATCTCAGATGACAATTTCCGAGCGCTTCAGCGGACCGAATTCGTTGAGTATCGCATCACTGTCCCCTTGCCATAGCGTGGTTAAGAGCCTAAAGCCCGCCCGTCCGGAATGATCCGGGCCAAGTCCCCGCAACCTTGCAAAAACGGGTCCATATAATGACGCGCAAATACCTTCCCGGCATTCTTGCCATGGCGACCATCGTCGTCGCTTCGAACATCCTCGTGCAGTACCTTTTTGGAAACTGGCTGACGTGGGGTGCTTTCACCTATCCTTTGGCCTTTCTGGTTACAGATCTGATGAACCGTCTTTATGGGGTGCAGGCCGCCCGGAAAGTCGTGCTCGCTGGCTTTGCCACTGGCGTTATCTGCTCGCTCATCGGCAGCCAGATCATGCTTCAGGGTGATGGCTATACATACGCTGCTGTTCCACTGCGCGTGGCCGTTGCATCCGGCATTGCGTTCCTGACCGCGCAATTGGTCGACGTATCGATCTTCAATCGTTTCCGCGAAGGACGCTGGTGGAGCGCGCCGCTGATCAGCACCCTTGTGGGATCGGCACTGGACACAGCATTGTTTTTCACGATCGCCTTCTCGGCCAGTGTTGCGGTTTTTGGCGCGCAAGCCGACGAAGCCGTCAGCTGGGCATGGGATGCCGTGCCTTTCCTTGGCTTCGGGTCTGAGCTTCCTTTGTGGGTTTCGCTCGCCTTTGCGGACTGGTTGGTCAAACTCGCCCTTGCCTTGATCGCCCTGATCCCCTTCAGAATGATCGTTTCGAAGGCAGGAAAAGCACAACCTGCTCTATGAGGTGAAAAAAGACTTTGTGGATCACCACAGCCGTGGCAACATCATCTTGCGTTTTCAACAGCTGAAAGGAGGTGATCCAGTGTCAAGAGAGTCATTGGAGAGAGGTGTCGGAACAGTTCGGGAGGCCGCGCTCTAGGGCAGACCCTGGGGCTTTGGCCCACCGAATTGGCAGAGCCTAACCGGCCCCGCCTCCGTATTCTCGAAGGGCCGCCTGACAAGGGCGGCCCTTTTTCGATATAGAAGCACCATGCAGATCAACGAAACCATCACCATTGAAGATTGGGAACTGACTGAACAGTTTATCCGTGCCTCTGGGCCGGGCGGGCAGAACGTCAACAAAGTGTCCACTGCCGTTGAATTGCGATTTGAAGCCGAACGTTCGCCCAACCTTCCGGGTGCGGTCAAAAACCGGTTGAAACGATTGGCAGGTCGCCGCTGGACCAAAGAGGGCGCATTGGTTCTGCAAGTGGATGAAACGCGCAGCCAGGCGCGCAATCGCGATATAGCACGGGAACGGCTGAAAGAGCTGATCCTGAAGGCCCTTGAAAAGCCCAAGCGCCGCATCCCGACACGGCCAACACTGGGTTCCAAAAAGCGGCGTCTTCAATCCAAAAAAGCGCGGGGAGAGGTCAAAGCGCTGCGTGGCAAAGTTGATCCCGACTAGGCCAACCGTCCGGCGCAAACAGTTTTGGAATTAATCTGACGGCGGCGCGGTGCTGTCGCGTACGACAAGCTCAACATCAAGAAGATGGACATGGCCCGGTTCAATCGGATTGCTGGGATCGTCGAGGCCATTCAGCATAAGCTCAGCGGCTGACTTGCCCAGTTGTGGCCGATTCTGGCGGATCGTCGTCAGCCGTGGATTATAGTATTCGGCCTGTTCGATATCATCGAACCCGACAACGGATATGTCCTGCGGCACCCGAATCCCCGCTTGGGTCAGCCGCGAAATCAGACCAAGCGCGACCTGATCGGATGCACAGAAAACAGCGGTTGGACGTTCATCCATGGCGATGATGCTATCGGCAGCCTCGTATCCGGAGCGCAAAGAAAAATCACCGCGAATGATCCAATCGTCCCGGAAAGGTAGTTCGAGCAAAGCACGTTCTTCGAGCATCCCGTCGCGGCGCGCTTTGGTCAGAACATTGCCCTTGGGGCCAGTGACGTGGGCAATCTTGCGATGTCCGAGTTCAAAGAGGTGGCGGATCGCCAATCGCGCACCCTTCGGGTTATCGCTGCGCACAGATGGGCAGGGCGTGTCCTCTACCCATTCACAGGCGAAAACGACGCGGTTTTGTCCGCTATCAGACTTCAGATCCCCAACACTTGAGATCTGGACGTTACCATCAAGCACAACGACGCCATCAACCCGGGAATCCATCAGGTAGGCGTTAAGGTTCCGGCCAACAGAATGGCTGTTGTTCGTATCCGCTATGAGCACCGCATAATCGGTCTCGGCGAAGCCTGCGTCGATCCCCGCCAGAATCTGCGAAAAGAATGGGTTTCCCAGATTCGGAACCAACACCAAAATCGCGCCTGCGCGTTGTCGACGGAGATTCCGCGCCGCCTGATTCACACGATAGCCGGTCGCCTCAACGGCTTCAAAAACGGCCCGTCGGGTGCTTTCGGCGACCACCGCGGGATTGCTCAGCGCGCGGCTGACCGTCGCCGTGGAAACACCTGCAGCCCGTGCAACATCCTGAATTTTCGTAACCTTCTGGGTCACCAATTTTGTTCCTTTGCCAATTCGCGGGCGTCTTGATCCACTATGAGCGATCCGGACTGCGATGGTGAGATCATATTTTTCTTGTAAACGATTACAAGCCGCTGTATTTCCTTTTTCGCGCTATGTAATCGATTGCATAGAAAGATATCAGCCCAAAGGGCATTTCAGGGAGAGAGCCATGAAAACCATCCGCAGCCTTCTAGTCGCGAGCACAGCCGTTTGTTCGGCGGGTGCCGCTGGAGCCGCAGAACTCGAAGTCATGCACTGGTGGACATCGGGCGGCGAAGCCGCCGCTGTCGCCGAGTTCGCCAAATCTTTTGACGCCACAGGAAACACGTGGGTCGACGCAGCCATCGCGGGCGGCGAAAATGCCCGCGCCGTCATGGTCAGCCGGATCACCGGCGGCGATCCAATGGGAGCCTTTCAGTTCAACCATGGCCGTCAGGCCGAAGAGCTGATCGAAGCCGGCCTGTTGCGCGACATCACAGACATCGCCGAAGCCGAAGGCTGGCTCGATCTGGTAAACCCATCCACACTTCTGGATGCCTGCACCGTCGATGGCCGGGTCTATTGTGCGCCTGTCAACATTCACTCGTGGCAGTGGCTGTGGGTCAGCCATCAGGCATTTGCAGATGCTGGCGTCGATGTTCCAACCAACTGGGCTGAGTTTTCCGCCGCTTCCGGCGCACTGGAAGGCGCAGGCAAAATTCCGTTGGCTATGGGTCAGCAAGGTTGGCAGCAATCCGGCGCGTTCAACGTGATGATGGCCTCGCTGCTTCCCAGCGAAGTTTTCCTGAGCGTGTACGGAGACAAGGATACCGAAGTTGCCGGCGGTGATGCCGTCGCGACCGTTTTCGACGCGGCTGCACAAGCGCGTGACATGGCCGCAAAATCGACCGTCCAGAACTGGAACGACGCGACGAACCTCGTCATTGCCGGGCAGGCCGGTGGCCAGATCATGGGTGACTGGGCGCAAGGTGAATTTGCCGTGGCCGAAGCGGTAGCAGGCGAAGACTACAGCTGCCTGCCGGGTCTGGGTACCAACCCGCGGCTCTCGACCGGCGGCGACGCATTCTATTTCCCGGTTCTCGAGGACGACAGCCTTGCCGCAGCGCAGGGTGAACTGGCAGCGCTTCTTCTGAAGCCTGAGGTTCAGGTGAACTTCAACCTCGCCAAGGGATCGCTTCCGGTCCGCGGCGACATCGACCTTTCGGCTGCCAATGACTGCATGCAAAAGGGATTGGCTCTGTTGGCTGACGGCGCGCTGCTGCCTGACGTGAACATGCTGGCAACCCCAGACACGGTGAACCAGATCAACACGCTCTTCACCGAGTTCTTTGCCGACAAGTCGATCTCGGCTGCCGACGCGCAGGCGCAATTCGTGGACATCATCGCAGACGCCGAGTGATCCCGAAAATGTCCAAGCTCCGGCCCGCTGATCAGCGGGCCGGAGAAACAGGTCAGAGCGCGCGAAAGAGGTAAGCCATGGCGTCCAAACGCCCCAACCAGCTTTTCCGGAACATGAATGCAAAAGTGTCAGCGATCCCGATGATCGTCACGGCGCTGTTTGTGTTTGTTGGTGGGACCGCCTGGACCATTGTCTACAGCTTCACAAAGTCGGGCCTTTTGCCCCGAATGAAGTGGATCGGCCTCGACCAGTACGAGCGCCTTTGGGGAACCAAACGGTGGCTGATCGCAATCGAGAACCTCGCGATTTATGGGTTGTCCATGCTGATCCTTGTCTTTGTGATCGGCTTTATCCTTGCCGCGCTCATCGATCAGAAAATCAGATTTGAAAACACGGTTCGAACCGTGATCCTCTATCCCTACGCCATGAGCTTTGTCGTGACAGGCTTGGTCTGGCAGTGGATTTTGAACCCCGAGTTCGGCGTCCAGAACATCATGCGCGGCCTTGGGTGGGAAAGCTTTACATTCGATCCGCTCTACAACGCGGAAATCGCCATTTTTGGTGTTTTGATCGCCGGACTTTGGCAGGGCAGCGGACTGGTTATGGTTTTGATGCTCGCCGGGTTGCGCGGCATTGATCAAGAAGTCTGGAAGGCCTCGCGGGTCGACGGCATCCCCGCATGGAAAACGTACATTTTCATTGTGATCCCAATGATGCGCCCGGTTTTCATCACAACGCTTGTTCTGGTTGTGACCGGCATCGTCAAAGTCTTTGACCTGATCGTCGCTCAGACCGGTGGCGGCCCCGGGATCGCAACAGAAGTACCCGCCAAATACGTCTACGACATGATGTTCAGGAACAACAATCTCGGGCAGGGCTTTGCGGCATCGACCATGATGCTCGTCACCGTTGCGATCATCGTTGTGCCATGGGCAATTCTCGAATTCGGGGGAAAGAAAAACAATGGTTGATGACCGGACCATCCCCGCAGCTTCGCAGACCGTGAATGATTTTGACGGCGGCCCACGCGGCCCGAAACCGCAACGCGCCTTTTCGCGCAAAAATGTTTTTCTCTACGGCACCTTGCTGATGGTGACGATCTACTACGCAATTCCGCTCTACGTGATGATCGTCACCTCACTGAAAGGCCTGCCGGAAATCCGGCTGGGCAATATCTTTGCTCCGCCCGTTGAGATCACGTTTGAACCATGGGTAAAGGCCTGGGCCGAGGCCTGTACTGGACTGAACTGTAACGGTCTCAGCGGCTATTTCTGGAATTCGGTGAAGATCACGATCCCCTCTGTGATCCTGTCCATCATCATTGCAAGCGTGAATGGATATGCATTGGCGAACTGGCGTTTCAAAGGGGCCAACCTGTTCTTTGCCATCCTGATTTTCGGTGCATTCATTCCCTATCAGGTCATGCTCTACCCGATTGTCATCATGCTCAGAGAGCTTGGACTTTATGGAGATCTGTCCGGGCTTGTGATCGTCCACACGATCTTTGGAATGCCCATTCTGACCCTGCTCTTCCGCAACTACTTTGCGTCTTTGCCAGAAGAACTGTTCAAGGCCGCCCGTGTCGATGGTGCTGGGTTCTGGGGAATCTATTTCCGGGTGCTTCTGCCAATGTCGCTGCCAATCTTTACCGTCGCGGTCATCCTTCAGGTCACCGGCATCTGGAACGACTTCCTCTTTGGCGTTGTCTACACCGGGCCTGAATCCTATCCGATGACTGTCGCGCTCAACAACATCGTCAACACGACCCAAGGCGTCACGGAATACAACGTCAACATGGCGGCGACCATCATCACCGCTCTTGTCCCACTTACGATTTACTTCGTGTCCGGCAAACTCTTTGTGCGCGGCATTGCCGCCGGCGCTGTGAAAGGCTGAATCCATGGAAAGCAGTATCACAATCCGTGATCTCGAACTCAGCTTCGGGGCCGTTGAAGTCCTGAAAAACCTGAACCTGGATATTGGGCAAGGCGAGTTTCTTGTGCTGCTCGGTTCATCCGGTTGCGGAAAGTCCACGCTGCTGAACTGCATCGCCGGTCTGCTTGATGTAACGGATGGGCAGATTTTTATTCAGGGCCGCAATGTGACATGGGAAGAGCCATCTGACAGAGGCATCGGCATGGTGTTCCAGTCCTATGCGCTCTATCCGCAAATGACCGTAGAAGGAAATCTGTCATTTGGATTGAAAAACGCAGGTTTCTCCAAATCAGAGATCGCCGAACGTATCGACCGGGCTGCAAAGGTTCTTCAGATTGAACCCCTCCTCAAACGCAAGCCCGGTGCTCTTTCAGGCGGACAGCGCCAACGAGTGGCCATCGGTCGGGCGCTGGTCCGGGATGTCGACGTTTTCCTGTTCGATGAGCCACTGTCCAATCTTGACGCAAAGCTGCGAACCGACCTGCGGGCCGAAATCAAAGAGCTTCATAAGCGCCTGCGCAACACGATGATCTATGTCACGCATGACCAGATCGAAGCGATGACACTGGCCGACAGAATCGCGATCATGCGCGATGGAAAAATCCTGCAGCTTGCTTCGCCCAAGGAAATCTACAACCGCCCGGCCAGCAAATACGTCGCAGAATTCATCGGCTCGCCATCCATGAACTTCTTTGATGGCAAGATTGGTGAGAACGGCCAGAGCTTTGCATGCGATGCCGGTACATTCTCGCTGAACGGCTACCAGTTCGGCGAAGGCGGCGCACAAGATGGCACGGCCTGGCTTGGAATTCGTCCCGAGCACATCGCGGTCGGTACTGAAGCAAAAACTATGCCGATCCAGTTGGAAGCCACCGTACAACATGTCGAACCGCTGGGGTCCGATACTCTGGTCCGGGTCCTTATTGGGGATCGGCGTCTGTGGGTGCGGATCGACGGTCAATCCGAAGTGGCTGACGGCGATGCTCTGAACATCGGGTTCGACCCGGCAATGGCCAATATCTTTGATAAAACAAGCGAAACTCGCCTCTAAACGGCATGTCTGCACAATCCCAGGAACACATGAAATGAACGTTTCTTTTCAACTTTATTCCGCACGCGAATTCACACCCTGGTCGGATGTCTACGCCATGCTGGCGGCAGCCGGTTACACCCAGGTTGAAGGATTCGGCGGAGTCTACGACGACCCAAAGGCCACTCGTGATGCCTTGGATCAAGCGGGCCTGAAGATGCCGTCCGGGCACTTCTTCCCGGTATCGAATTTTGAAGACAGCCTTGACGAAACCATTGCCACAGCGCGCACGTTGGGAATGGACCGCGTCTTTTGCCCAGCACCCGAAGACAATCTTCGGGCTGGTGGTGACGTGGATGCGTGGATCTCCTTGGCAAACCGTCTGGAAGAGGCCTGCAAAAAGGTAAACGACGCTGGGCTGCGGTTTGGCTGGCACAATCACCATTGGGAATTCATGCCCCTGCCCGGAGGGGCGCTGGCCATGGATCTGCTTCTGGAGCATGCGCCATCCATCGACTGGGAAGCCGACATTGCCTGGATCGTTCGGGGCAATGCTGACCCTATTGCTTGGATCAATGCGCACGCCGATCGCATCACCACAGCCCACGTCAAAGACATTGCCGCGGATGGAGAGTGTGAGGATGAAGACGGCTGGGCGGATGTCGGGCATGGCACAATGGACTGGACTGCCATCATGTCTGCTCTCAAAGCTGCTCAGGTCGATCTGTTTGTCATGGAGCACGACAAGCCCAATGATGCGACGCGGTTTGCGGGCCGCTCTATCGCTGCCTTCCGCAACCTCTGAAAGGAACCATACACAATGACACTGGGTATCGGAGTTATCGGGTGCGGCAACATCTCGGCGGCCTACATGAAACTGGCGCCGATGTTTCGAGGAATCGAAATGCGTGCCTGTGCCGACATGAATGCAGAGGCAGCCCAAGCGCGCGCTGACGAGTTTGGACTACGGGCCGAAACGGTAGAGGGTCTCTTGGCCGCAGATGACATCGACATTGTTGTCAATCTGACCATTCCGGCAGCGCACTTTGAAATTTCAAAGCAGGTCCTTGAAGCGGGAAAACACGTCTATTCGGAAAAGCCCTTTGTTCTGGGGCTGGATGAGGGCAAAGCGCTGGCTGAGCTGGCTGGCAAACGTGGGCTTCGCGTCGGATCTGCACCCGACACATTTCTTGGCGGAGCGCATCAGTTGGCACGCCATCTGGTCGACTCCGGTTCGGTGGGAAAGATCACGTCAGGCACGTGTTTTGTCCAAAGCCCCGGCATGGAAATGTGGCATCCAAATCCGGACTTCTTTTTCAAGCCGGGTGGCGGACCCATTCTTGATCTTGGTCCGTACTATATCTCGAACCTTGTCCAGTTGCTCGGCCCAGTAAAACGGGTCGGCGCCACAGCCGGTATGGCTTCGGCCGAGAGAACGATCACCTCTCAGCCGCGAAATGGAGAAACGATCAAGGTCGAAACTCCGACGACGGTTCATGCCCTTCTTGAGTTCCACAGCGGCGCGCAGATCACCTACTGCGCAAGCTGGGATGTGTGGCAGCACGACCATTCCAACATGGAGCTATACGGACGCGAAGGCACGCTGCATGTACCCGACCCGAATTTCTTTGGTGGCGAAGTCAGAATGACCCAGCGTGCCAGTTTCGTGAATGGCATGCCCGAATGGCAACACCCGTTCAGTGTCCCCAATGACGGCGATCGGGCCAACTATCGCGCATCGGGATTGGCGGATATGGCGCTGGCCATCGCGGAAGGCCGTGATCATCGCTGTTCGCTGGAGTTTTCACTGCATGTTGTCGATGTGATGACATCAATTCTACGCTCTGGGGAAACAGGATCGTTTGTCGAGATCGCCACCACATGCAAACGCCCCCAAGCACTGCAACCTGATGAAGCCCAGGGAATGCTCACCTGATTTTTTCGGCGGTTCGCCGCCGGAGTCTGAACGTTGAAGGAAAAACATCATGGCATCACTCATTAAAGGACCAGCGCTGTTTCTCGCCCAGTTTGCAGGCGATGAAGCGCCCTTCAATTCATTAGACAGCATTGTGAAATGGGCCGCAGATCTTGGATATAAGGGTGTTCAAATTCCAACATTTGATACGCGCTTGTTTGACCTCGAAAAGGCCGCCGAAAGCCAAGCCTATTGCGACGAGGTTCAAGGGATCTGCAAAGACGCTGGCGTCGAAATCACAGAACTTTCCACGCACCTTCAAGGGCAGCTGGTTGCCGTACACCCGGCCTATGATCAGGCATTCGATGCATTTGCCCCGGCAGCCGTCCACGGCAATCCAAAGGCCCGGCAGGAATGGGCCGTGGATCAGTTGATGAAAGCCGCCCGCGCAAGCCGGCGGTTTGGTTTGGACAATTCGGTCAGCTTTTCGGGATCACTGGCCTTTCCCTATCTCTACCCATGGCCACAGCGCCCCGGAGGATTGATCGAAGAGGCCTTTGCGGAACTTGCGCGCCGGTGGCGGCCAATTCTGGATGCCTACGAAGAACAGGGCGTCAACATCGGGTATGAAATCCACCCGGGTGAGGATCTGTTTGACGGGGCTACCTATGAAATGTTCCTCGATGCTGTTGATGGGCACGCACGGGCGCAAATCAACTATGACCCTTCGCACTTCCTGCTTCAGCAAATGGACTACCTGTCCTTCATCGACATCTACCACGAACGCATTTGTGCCTTCCACGTCAAGGATGCCGAATTCAACCCGGATGGCCGTCAGGGTGTCTATTCAGGCTATCAGTCCTGGGTCGACCGGGCAGGGCGGTTCCGGAGCCTTGGCGACGGTCAGGTCGATTTTGGCGGGATTTTTTCGAAAATGGCGCAATACGGATATGACAGCTGGGCGGTGCTGGAATGGGAATGCTGTTTGAAGTCGCCCGAACAAGGCGCAGCAGAAGGTGCCCCTTTCATCGCTTCTCACATCATCGATGTGACCGATAAAGCGTTTGACGATTTCGCCGGAGGGGACACAGACAAAGAGCAGATCAAATCAATGCTGGGTCTGGACCGATGACCCGCTTGCGGCTGGGTATGGTTGGCGGTGGGCAGGGTGCTTTCATCGGTGCCGTGCACAGAATAGCGGCGCGCATTGATGATCAATGGGAACTCGTTGCCGGCGCGCTTAGTTCTGATCCTGACCGTTCGCGTGCGTCCGCGGCCGAGCTTGGAATCGCGCCAGATCGCGCCTACGTCAGTTTTGAAGAAATGGTGCGTCTGGAATCTGGCCGGGCAGATCGCATTGATGCGGTCGCAATTGTTACGCCAAACCACATGCACGCAGCGCCCGCGATTGCCTTCCTGAACGCGGGTATTCACGTGATCTGTGACAAACCTTTGGCGTCCACAGCACAAGAAGCCGAAGCCATTGCGCAAGCCGCGCATGCATCGGCCGCACAGTTTTTCCTGACGCACAATTACACCGGCTATCCGCTGATCCGACAGGCGCGCGATATGATTGCGTCCGGTGATCTGGGCGACATTCGGGTCGTGCAGGTTGAATACGCGCAAGACTGGCTCACCGAAGAGATCAGCAACAAACAGGCCGATTGGCGCACTGATCCTTCAAAGTCAGGCGCCGGGGGCTGCGTGGGTGACATAGGCACCCATGCCTTTCATCTCGCCAGCTACGTGACAGGGCTGAATGCGTCATCCTTGGCCGCCGATCTTGATGCTTTTGTGCCCGGGCGGCTTGTGGACGACAATGTACACGTTCTGCTGCGCTTTGAAGGTGGTGCAAAAGGCATGCTTTGGGCCAGTCAGGTCGCCGTCGGCAATGAAAACGCTCTTCGTCTTCGGGTGCACGGCACCAAAGGCGGCCTTGAGTGGGAACAGGAAAACCCGAACGTCATGCACTTTACGCGCTTTGGGGAACCCAAGCAGATCCTGACCAGAGCTGGCGCAGGATCAACCGCAGCAGGCCAGAGAAACACCCGTATCCCGCCGGGTCACCCGGAAGGGTATCTCGAAGGATTTGCTACGCTGTATACCGAAGCAGCCAACATCATTCGAAATGACCAAAGCGGAACGCCAGAGGCAGGGGCACACACACCCGGCATCGAAGACGGCCTGAAAGGGATGCGTTTCATATCCGCCTGTATCGAGTCTTCGCGTAAAGACGCCGCTTGGGTCAGCTTCTAAAGGTCGTGGCCCGGATATTGACTGCTTCAACACCGCATGTTGGCACCATTAGGATCATAGATCGGGCCGCCCAAGACCTCTGCATCGAACATTTCGCCCAAAATTTCGACCTGCAGGGTTGTGCCCGGAGCAGCGTTTTCGGCAGTGACGTATCCCATCGCCATAGACTTGCCTGCACGGTGCGCATAGCCACCCGATGAGACATAGCCCACGGCCTCGCCGTTCCGAAGGATCGCTTCGTCGTTGCTGACATCAATGCCGTCAACATCGATGGTCATCGTGACCAGCTTCTGTTTGGGACCGCTGTCGCGAATAGCCAGAGTGGCCTCTTTACCAACGAAATCTTTTTTCCAATTGATAAAGGCATCCATCCCAGACTCTACCGCATCAAAGTCAGGGCGGAACTCCAACGTCCAGACACCCCAGCCTTTTTCCAGACGCATCGACATAAGGGCGCGCGCGCCATACCAGCGATAACCCAGATCAGCGCCCGCCTCTTCGACAGCTTCTGTCAGGCGCAAAAGGTACTGCGGCTTGCAATAGATCTCATAACCCAATTCACCGGAAAAACTGATCCGGTTCAGGATCACCGGCACACCCCCAACAAATGTTTGACGCAGGTCCCGGAACTTGAACGCCTCTGCGCTGACATCGTCGCGCGTGATCCGACCCAGCAGTTCCCGCGACTTTGGTCCGGAAAGCGCAATGCCGTGCCAATCGTCAGAGACATTCGCATAGGTCACATCATCCGGCAGGTCCTTTTCGAACCAACGGCGATGCGCCTCTTGCATGGCCCCGGATCCGAACAACATGAAATGATCCTCTGCCAGACAGGCGACAGTCAGATCACCATAGAGTTTACCCTTGGGCGTCAACATCGGTGTCAGGGTCAGGCGGCCCGGCTTGGGCACGTAACCTGCAAGGGTTTGATCCAGATACGCGCGTGCGCCCGGCCCTTTGAATTCATGCTTGGCAAAATTGGCGATTTCAATGCCGCCAACGGCCTCTTGCACCGCTTTGACTTCGCGCGCCACGTAGTCATGCGACCGATTGCGCTCAAAGGTCGGATGTTCGTGGGCGTCGTCCGGGCCATCAGCAAACCAAAGCGCGTTTTCCAGACCAAAGCCCTGATCCATCAATGCACCCTTGGCAACGAGCCGGTCATAGAGCGCCGTTGTCTTTTGCATCCGGCCCTTTGGCAGTGTTTCATTTGGGAAGGTCATGACGAACCGGCGTTCGTAGTTTTCCGATGATTTGATCGTTCCCCAATCCGGCGTTGCAAATTCGCCGAAACGGGCGACGTCCATGGCCCAGACATCGATGGACGGTTCGCCGTCGATCATCCATTCCGCCATGGTCAAGCCAACGCCACCCCCTTGGCAGAAGCCAGCCATAACGCCCACGGCAACCCAATAGTTTTTCATCCCCGGCACCGGGCCAATCATCGGGTTGCCATCTGGGCCAAAAGTAAAGGGTCCGTTGATCATGTCCTTGATGCCTGCCTCTCCAATTGCCGGAATGCGCTCAAAGGACATTTCGAGCCGGTCAGCGATACGATCCAGATCGGGTTGCAGCAATTCGTGACCAAAGTCCCAGGGTGTGCCGTCCACCTTCCAAGGGGTCGATTTTGGCTCGTAGGTGCCCAGCAACATGCCCTGCCGTTCCTGACGGAAATAGATGTTGGCCTCATAGTCGATACCGGCCGGCAAACGGCCTGCCTCTCCCATGCTGTCCATACGCTCGGCAATCATGGGGATTTTGTCAGTGATCAGGTAGTGATGCTCCATCGGCTGAACCGGTAAATGCACGCCGGACATATGCCCGACTTCACGCGCCCAAAGACCACCACAATTGACGATCTGTTCTGCGTTGATCTGGCCTTTGGGTGTTGTGAGATCCCAAGAACCATCAGGCCGTTGGGAAATGGCCGTGACACCGCAGTGGGTAAAATACTGTGCGCCATGCACGCGCGCAGATTTGGCAAATGCATAGGTCGCGCCCGAAGGGTCCAAATCACCGTCCTGATCATCCCACAACGCCGCGTGGTAGTGCTTTGGATCAATCAGCGGATGCCGCTCTGCCAATTCCTTGGGGCTGATGAATTCCTGGTTCAGCCCCATATATCGCGCCTTCGATCGCTCGCGCTTTAGATAGTCGTACCATTCCTTGGTCGAGGCGGCGTAGAAGCCGCCCGTGATGTGCAGCCCCACTGAATGGCCGGATGTTTCCTCAATCTCTTTGTAGAGATCGATCGTGTAGCTTTGCAGGCGTGAGATGTTGGGATCAGAGCTGATCGTATGGATCTGACCTGCAGCGTGCCAGCTCGAACCAGAGGTCAGTTCATCGCGCTCAAGCAGAACAACATCTTTCCAGCCGAACTTGGCAAGGTGAAACAGGATCGAGCAGCCAACCACCCCACCACCAATGACAACGACCTTGGCATGTGACGGAAGCGCCTTGCCAGTTGCAGTTTCGTCTTTCTGAATCTCGGGCATCGGTGTGTTTCTCCTAGTACCAAGCGTCGGGGAGTTCTTCTTTGCGTTTGGCCACATAAGCCTCCAACGCTTCGCGCGTTGCTTCTTCCATTGGCGGCGGTTCGTACTGCGCCAACATATCCTTCACACGTGCATTGGCGCGCACGCGCATGTCCTGTGAACCGGCTTCTTCCCAGCTTTCCACATTTTCACTATCGCTCAGTTTCGGCTCATAGAACGCGGTTTGATAGTTTCGCATGGTGTGACCACAACCAAGAAAATGGCCGCCAGCTTCGACCTCACCATAGGCATCGCGGGCCAGTGCGTCTTCGGAAACATCCAACCCCTGAGTCAGAACCTTTTGGTAG
This sequence comes from Thalassococcus lentus, assembly GCF_028023555.1. Classification (NCBI taxonomy): domain Bacteria; kingdom Pseudomonadati; phylum Pseudomonadota; class Alphaproteobacteria; order Rhodobacterales; family Roseobacteraceae; genus Thalassococcus; species Thalassococcus lentus. The sequence continues at coordinate 440,087 of NZ_JAQIOY010000001.1, read as the reverse complement.
CCGCCCAACCTGTCAGCATCCATGATCAGTTTCTCAAATCCGGTGCAAAGCCCGCCCTCTAGCCAACCGGCGGAATGCAGAACAAAATTCGCACCTGCCAACATGGTGGAATGCATCGAATCCGCACTTTCATAGGCGGCCTGCGCATCTTCTATCTTGGACGCAGTGAGCGAGCCGCCGCAGCGCAGGGGCAAGCCCGCCCGCCGGGCAAGCTGGCCAATAGCATAGTTGGAAACAACCGGTTCTGGCATTCCAAAGGTCGGAGCGCCTGATTTCAGCGACATCGAGGATAGGAAGTTGCCCAACACAAAAGGCGCGCCCGGTCGCAACAGTTGAACATAAGCGCAAACCATCATGGCTTCGGCCATGGCCTGAGCAACCGACGCCGCCGTCGAAACCGGACCCATGGCACCACTCAGGATGAACGGAACGACAATCATTCCTTGCCCGCGTGTTGAATAGACGCGCGCAGCCTCGGTCACGACCTTGTCGACCAAGAGTGGAGAGTTGGTGTTCACGTTGCCCATGATCACACAGTTCTCATCCATCACCGCGCGGCCAAAAACGATCTCGGCCATGTCTACGCTGTCCTGCGCGCGGCTCATCTCGGTGATTGCGCCCAGATGCGGTTTGTCAGACAGCGTCATGTGCGCCATCAGCATATCCAGATGCCGTTTGCTGACCGGTACATCGCAGGGCTCGCAGGTGACAAAACCACTGTGATGCAAATTCGGGTGCAGATAAGTCAGGCGAACCAGCTCGCGGAACGCATCCATATCGCCGTAACGCCGCCCCTTCTCCAGATCCCGCACAAAGGGCGCGCCATAGATTGGCGCAAAAACCTGATTGGTGCCGCCAATTGTAACGGAACGCGCCCGGTTGCGCGCAAGCTGGGTGAATTCGCGCGGAGCCTTGGCACAGAGCGCACGAATCCAGTCCGAAGGCGCACGCACGATATCGCCGTCGATCTTGGCGCCTTCACTGCGCCAGAGTTCCAGAGCCTCGGGATCATCCCGAAACGCAATGCCGACATCCTGAATGATCCAGTCAACCTGCGCTTCGAGCTTTTCAATCTGCTCGCCATCCAAGACATCGAAGAACGGCAAAGATCTGCGGACATAGGGGGACGCTGCAACGCCAGCCGCGGCGTCGGCCCGGTTTCTCGCAGCGCGCGCTCGACGTGCCATTGTCTGAACTCCCTATGTTTCGATTTACAGTGGTACCCGCAAAACAGCGCTCTGTGACGGTTGAAAAATTTGATGCTTTGGATAATTTCAGATTATGCAAAACCTATGGACACATCTGTCTTCACCGCGCCATTTGATGGTTTTCGAAGCCGCTGCGAGACATGGATCATTCACGCTCGCCGCTCAGGAATTGAACGTTCAACAGCCTTCCGTTAGTGCTTCGATAAAACAGCTCGAGGCCACGTTGGGCATTCAGTTGTTTCGACGCAGCCATCGTCGCATAAATCTGACGCATGCAGGTGACAGGCTTTTTGCTGATGTAACGCGTGCCTTTGAGTTGCTTGAGCAATCAGCCACATCGATCCGGCAATCGGTCAGCAACGATCACGTGACACTCAGCGCGTCTTCTGCATTCAACAACTACTGGATGCTGCCCAGACTGAAGACGTTCCAGCAAAGCCATCCCGACATCGATCTGCGTCTTCAGTCCAGTGACCGGGAGCCGGATCTGAACGTCGAACCGATTAGTCTTGCCATACGGTTGGGCGATGGGAACTGGCCCGGCTGCGACTGCCGGCGGATCGCCGAAGAAATCATCTATCCTGTTGCTGCTCCACGGGTCATGGCTGCCGCGCTTCATCTGCGCAACATCACCGGTCTGTTGCACCAACGCCTGATCCATCTGGAAGAACCAATTCGTGAACGTCCATCCTGGGCGCAATGGTTCAATGAGTTTGGAATAACAGAACAGCCGCCGCGCAGCGGCCTGCGTCTGAATGACTATGCGTTGGTTCTGCAAGCTGCGATTGCGGGCGAAGGTTTTGCCTTCGGATGGCACCATCTTGTCGGCCCAATGGTCGAACAGGGGCTTCTGGCATCCCGGCCCGAATGGGCCTGGAAGACCGGCCGCGGCTTTTATCTGGTTTGGTCCAAGAACATTCCTCTGCTTCCAAAGGCGGAAACTGTCCGGGAATGGATTCTGACAAGAAGCGCTGCTCCTTGAATGATCCGGCCATTGGGTCTAGGGCGCCACCCAGCCTCCAACCCAGCTACTGCCATCACGCTGAAAAACAGCGCGTTCGTGACGATCCGGGCCCAGATAAAGCAGATCAATGCCAAGCACCTGAGCCAACACGGCTGTAAACCGTTCCTGCATCGGCAGTGGCTTAAAATCTCCGGGATCTTCCAGTGGCACGCCGGGTGCATGCGTCCCGCCATAGACATCCCTGCCAACATCCGGAATGCGGGCCCAGCGATCACGATCCGCATGGATCAGCTCAACCCGACAGCGAAATCGGATTTGCAGGCGTTTTTCCGGCAACCAAAAATGCAGGCCAGCGCGAGGATCAGCCTCCAATTCAGCGACCTTCGCGCTCATCCGATCCGTTTGAAATTCTGCAACAGAACGCCCGGAATCCCAAGACCGGAGCACGATGGTTCGGGCCTCTGGTCCTGCTTTAGCGACCGTGACCAAGGTTGGATTGCGCGCAGGGTGATGTCGATCCTCTACGCCGCGTGCAATTTCGGCCCATGCCGCCAAACGCAAGTCTTCAGGTGTTTTCACGATCAGAACCGGTCCAACAACCGTTCGAGATACTCAAGCTCGGCTGTGGGCCGATCTGCATCGCCAGACCTGCGTCGGAGTTCGTCCAACAGTTCGCGGGCGCGGCGGTAAACATCTTCGCCCTGCAACAAACCCTCATCGGTTCCGACCTGACCAGTGGTGCCCGCATTGCGCCCGAGCGGATCGCGTTGCTGCGAAGGATCGCCACCTTCTGCCATCCCCTGCTGACCCTGGTTTTGCTGTTGCTGCTGAGCAAGCGCCTCACCCAGATTCCGCAAGCCTTCCCGAAGCGCTTCCATGGCCTCGGACTGCCGTCCGATGGCATCGGCCAGCTCTCCGTCGCGCAGCGCCTCTTCGGCACCATCCATGGCCTCTTCGGCCCGGCGCAACGCATCTGCAGCGGCATCGCCCTGTTCCGTGCCCTGCCCCGGCAGATTGCGGCGTTGGCGGTTCAACTCATTGCGCAGTGCCTGCTGGCGGTCTGCAAGGCTGTCCTCAAGCGATTGCCCGTCACCACCCTGACCATCCGCACCCTGCTGTTCGCCGGCACCCTGTTGCTCACCTTCACCTTGGCCTTCACCTTGCTGCTGTCCCTGGCCCTGTTGCTGTTGGCCATCGCCTTGTTGCCCTTGCTGTTCGCCGCGCTGGCCTTGGCCCGGATTGAACTGCTCCTGCAGGTCACGAAATGCTTCGTCCGACAACCCCTGTTGATCCCGGAGTGTTTCTGACAAACCCTCCATGGCCTGTTCACCCGGAGACTGGCCGCCCTGACCTTGGCCTTCGGTGACCTGCATGTTTTCCATCATCTGCTGCAGCTGTTCGAGCGCTTCCATCGCCTCGGCCATCCGGCCTTGTTCCATCAGCTCCTGAATCCGGTCCATCATTTCCTGAAGATCGTTCTGAGACATCTCCATCATGCTTTGCGGATCGCCCTGCTGCTGCATTTCAGGGTTTTGTTCGGCCTGCTGGCGCTGCTGCTGCGCCAACTGGCGCAAGTAGTCATCTGTCGCCTCACGCAACTCTTGCATCAGTTCGGCGATCTCTTGGTCCGAAGCGCCGTTTTTCATTGCTTCTGCCAAACGTTCCTGCGCGCGTTGCAACCGCTCAAGAGCGTCCTGAAGGTCACCCTCTTCCAGTTCGAGAGCCAGATCCCACATCCGTTGCGCCAAGTCGTCCTGCTGTTCATCCGTCAGGCCAAGCGACGCATATTGTTCCATTTCCTTTAGGATATCGCGCAATTGCTGGGCATGTTCTGGTTTGCGGAACAAGGCATCAGACCTATGCGTGATTGCCCGCAGAATAAGCGCCGAATCCGCCGCGTTTACACGGTTCCACAAAAGCGCCTGCCGTTGCTCGATCACGGCTGCTGCAACCGGATCAAAAAAGCGCCGGCCAGGCAGGTTCAGAACTTCGGGTTCTGAATACCCTTTCTGGCCACGGGCATCCTCGACCTCAAGTTCAAGTCGCACTGGCAAATTCGCCCAAGGGTGCAATGAGAAATTCGCCACGAGCATCTCGGTAAAGTCCGCGCGGCTGCCCGAAATCGGCATGCTCAGCGGAACCTCAAGAACTGGTCGCTGTTCCGGGTCGATACTCCGACCATAGCGGCGGTCGACATCTGCCAGAACCAATTCGAAACGGGCCATTCCCCCAACCACGCCGTGATCATCCGTGGCGGCGAAAGGAATCTCAGATTCGCCTTCGTAGCTCACTTCGATTTCACCATCCCGTGCGACCGTAGGAGACGCATCAGGGATCAATGCAATTTGCCAAATCCGGCCACCGGGACCATCGATCGTCAGTGCGCCCGATCGCACGACTTCGAATTCCTGCGCCGTCTCAAGCATCCCGTCTTCTGGAATCGGTCGGCCCGATACATCTTCGGTAACCGTCAGCGCGCCAACTTCACCATACATACGCAGAGTGATCTGCGCGCCCTCGGGCACGTCCAGTGATGGTGCAATGATGTCATTCAGATAGATCGACGGTAGCCGCGTATAGCGCGGCGGCTCCATCCAGCCTTCCCATGTCGGCCCCTGCGCGAGATCCGGCCCACCAGCCCCCATCGAGGTAACCGACTGAACCCGCATGAAAGAGCCGAAAAGCAGCGCAACCGACAACGTCAGAACCGCCACATAGCGCAATGCATAAGGGTCAGCCTTGGCGACGCGCAGATCCGGTTCCGCGGCTTTCGCCTTTTTCAGCCTGTCTCGCATGCGTTTCTGGTGCGCCAACCAAACAGCCCCGGACGCCGGATCGTCGGTGCCTATCGCCTGTTGGTCCAATGCAGCCTGAATCGGATTACCCCTGAGCGTGCCGTCCAGACGCTGAAGAGCTTCGTCACGGGCGGGCCAGTGAAACTGCCGCGCCCCACGTACCAACGCCCACAGCGCAGCCAGTCCAAACGCCGCACCGGCCGCCCAAACCCATTCGGTCGCAACCATATCCTGCAGGCCCAGCATCAGCAGACCCAGCACAACAAATATGATCGACCAAAGCGGCCAGAATGCGCGGGTTGCCTGTTCGGCCACCATACCCCAACGGGTCAGGCGCAATGGCCAGCGAATAGCGCCATAGATGTCAGCTTTGGTCTGATGGTCACGTGGCAAAAGCGCCATGGATCGCTCCTAGCAGCAATGGGCTGCAAGAAGGATGCCTTACAACCATTCAGGGATGGTATCGCGATTTATGATTTCGTCAAAGGTCGGACGCTGCCGAATGACGGCGAATTGATCACCATTCACCATAACCTCCGGCACCAGAGGCCGTGTGTTGTACTCTGAGGCCATGACTGCGCCATAGGCGCCAGCCGAACGGAAAGCCACCAGATCACCATCCGACAAGGGTGGCATAAGGCGACCCTTGGCAAAGGTGTCGCCGCTTTCACAAACTGGTCCCACGATGTCGTAAGGGCTCAGCTCTGCAGCGGCGGCAGCTTCGACAACCGGCACGATTTCATGGTGCGCATCGTACATCGCCGGGCGGATCAAGTCGTTCATTGCACCGTCCAGAATCAGGAACTTTCGCCCTTCTCCTTCTTTCACGTAGATGACACGACTGACCAAAATACCGGCGTTCCCGGCAATCAAACGGCCCGGTTCAATCTCGATCTCACAGCCCAAATGGCCCACGGTCCGTTGCACCAAGGCCCCGTAGTCTGTCGGCAGCGGCGGCGCTTCGTTAGACCGCGCATAGGGAATGCCCAAACCGCCACCCAGATCCAGACGCGAGATTTCATGCCCGTCCGCGCGCAATTGTTCGGTCAATTCGGCGACCTTCTGATAGGCCAATTCAAAGGGCTCCAGCTGGGTTAGCTGACTGCCGATATGTACATCGATACCGATGACTTTGAGACCGCGAAGCCGGGCAGCCTCTGCGTAAACCGCGCGTGCCTTTGCAATCGGGATGCCGAATTTGTTTTCGCTCTTGCCAGTTGCGATCTTGGCGTGGGTCTTGGCATCAACATCTGGATTCACGCGGATCGTGATTGGCGCCAGAACACCAAGCGATTCCGCCACCTGACTCAGAACCCGCATTTCAGGTTCGCTCTCGACGTTGAATTGGCGGATGCCACCCTCCAGCGCGAGACGAATTTCCTCTTCCGTCTTGCCGACACCGGAAAACACGATCCGGTCGCCCGGAACACCGGCCGCTTTGGCGCGGGCATATTCACCCCCCGACACAACATCCATTCCAGCGCCGGCATCACCCAGTGTTTTGAGTATCGCCTGATTGCTCGCGGCTTTCATGGCGTAGCAGACCAGATGCGGACCCCAGCTCAGGGCTTCGTCAAAAAGCTGGTAGTGACGCAAAAGCGTCGCCGTGGAGTACAGATAGAACGGCGTGCCAACCGACGCGGCAATTTCTGCCACATCCACATCTTCGGCCATCAACCGGCCATCCCGATAGAGAAAATGATCCACGCGTGCCTCCTGCAAAACCTCTGCTGCCATAGCGCAAGGCTGATCGCACCGGAACCCCCCAGCTTCTTTGGCTTTAAAATACCTCAGAGGGTCCTTGCCTGTGGCCATGCGGTCGTTTGCAAGGCAACAGCTATGCCCAACCCATCAGGCCAGCTTTCTACGCCGTGTTCAGATCGGTTTTGACCTGAACCAAAGGTACAGCGGCAATCCACAGCTCACGCCGATACAAAAGATCGCCGGGATCGAAAGCAGGGCGATCCAGTTTCTCCGAACGGCGACTTCGGACAAGATCCACAGCGTCAGCGCGATCGCGGCAATGGTCAGATCCCAAACCAGACCATGTGTGCTGTCGTTCACGTACCACGCATCAATCAACAGGCCGAGGCTCCAATCATTCGCGGCCATGTAGGTCATGAAATAGTACATGGGATGGATAGCGCCCCAAATGGCCAGCGCCAGCCAAAGCCAACGCAGCCTCATCTGGTCACCTCGGTTGCTGCTTGTTTTTTCTCGGGCCGCTCCGGTTCGCCATCAGCGCCGCACGCAGCAAGACCGAAAGCCGTAAGTAACAACAAGACTCTCATCCCAACACCTCATTCCAGCGCGCCACCTGAGCGCGGACCTGTTCAGGAGCCGTGCCGCCGTAACTCATCCGGCTGGCAACGGATTTATGCACTCCGAGCACATCGTAAACACCATCCGTGATCGAATCGCTGACCGATTTCATGTCTTCCAGCGAAAGATCGGGCAGATCACAGCCTTTTTGTTCCGCCATGGCCACAAGTGCACCAGTGACGTGATGTGCATCGCGGAAAGGTAGCCCGGTTTCCCGAACCAGCCAGTCCGCCAAATCGGTCGCCGTGCTAAAACCAGCCGATGCCGCGGCCTCGAGTGCAGGCACGTTTGCTTGCATATCGCGGACCATGCCTTCCATTGCCGCCAGAGCCAGCATCCAATTGTCGGCTGCGTCAAAGACCTGCTCCTTGTCTTCCTGCATGTCCTTGGAATAGGCCAGCGGAAGGCCCTTCATGACCATCATCAACGCCACGTTGGCCCCAAAGATCCGTCCGATCTTGGCACGGATCAGTTCAGCCGCATCAGGGTTTTTCTTTTGTGGCATGATGCTGGAGCCGGTGCTGAACCGGTCCGACAACGTGACAAAACGAAACTGCGCCGATGACCAGATCACCAGTTCTTCGGCAAAGCGGCTCAGGTGCATCGCGCTGATGCTCGCTACGTTCAGAAACTCCAGCGCGAAATCCCGCGCAGAAACCGCATCCAGACTGTTGGCCATGGGGCGATCAAACCCAAGATCTGCCGCGGTCATATCCCGGTCGATGGGAAACCCTGTGCCAGCAAGCGCCGCAGCGCCCAAGGGGCTTTCATTCATCCGGGCGCGGGCATCCCTGACCCGGCTCAGGTCACGACCGAACATTTCCACATAGGCCATCATGTGATGGCCCCATGTGACCGGCTGGGCTGTCTGCAAATGCGTGAAACCTGGCATTACCCAACCGGCCCCTGCCTCGGCCTGAGCCAGCAATGCCCGGATCAATGCCAAAAGACCGGTTTCCGCCGCATCCAGTTGATCTCGAACCCAAAGACGGAAATCAGTTGCCACCTGATCGTTGCGGGACCGCCCGGTGTGCAACCGTCCGGCAGGCTCACCGATGATATCCTTCAAACGGGCCTCAACATTCATGTGAATGTCTTCAAGGGCCGTGGAAAATTCGAAGGTTCCGGCTTCGATCTCTGACAAGACCGTGAGCAATCCTTTCCGAATGGCCTCTGCGTCGCTATCACTAATGATGCCCGCCTTGGCCAACATGGCCGCGTGGGCCCTTGATCCGGCGATATCCTGCGCCGCCATCCGCTGATCGAACCCGATCGAGGCATTGATTGCCTCCATGATCGCATCCGGTCCGGCGGCAAAGCGGCCGCCCCACATCTGGTTCGAGGTTTTGTCGGTCATTGCGTCTGTCCTGGAGGAAGCATGAAATTTAAGCCATTGCTCTATACCGCCGCCGCCATTGGCGCAATCGCTGCAGCGGTTACGTTTGGCTTGCAGGACACCCCGGAACAGACTTCCACCGTGGATACTTCTGCTGCGCAGGCATTGCTTGAAGGCAGCATGAAGAAACTCATCTTTCATCCGGCCCCCAAACCGGCCGGAACGGCGGATTTCACCACATTCGATGGTGACCCTTTGAACCTGTCACAATGGCAGGGCAAATGGACTGTGGTGAATTTTTGGGCCACATGGTGCGCGCCCTGCCGCAAAGAAATGCCGATGCTGGCTGAGCTGCAGACCGAATACGGCGGCGAGACTTTCGAAGTGGTCACAATCGCCACGACACGCAATCCGCCCCAAGCCATGCAAGCATTTTTTGAAGAGATCAACGTAACCAATCTGCCGCTGCACCGCGATCCGGGCTCGGCGTTGGCACGGGAAATGGCCGTGCTCGGTTTGCCGGTCACTGTGATCCTGAACCCGGACGGTCAGGAAATCGCCCGCCTTAGCGGTGATGCCGACTGGGCGTCAGCCTCTGCCAAGGCAATGATCGAGGCGCTGCTCGCGTCAAACTGAGCCTGTCAATTTTTCCAGAACCAAGCCGCCCATGGAAAAACCAGGGCGGCTTTTCGCAACCACGCGAAGCACACAACAATCCGAAGAGAGAGAGAGAGAGAGAGAGAGAGAGAGAAGACGAACCTGGATCTTATTTCAGGGCAATCAAAACCCGCTTTGAACGAACCTTACGGCCTTGGCCTCGCTGCTTTTTCCATCCGCTCTTGGCAGCGCCAATCTCATCCAGTTCCAATGCGCCTTCTGCAATCAGACCGTCCAAGCCAAATTCCTGATAGCGCAGACCATTGCGTGTTTCTTCTGTGATCCGTGTGCGCTGTTCCTGAAAACCGTCCGAATGAATGACCGTGTAGCTGCATTTGCCAACCGTCCGTGTACAACGATGGGGGGCAAACCGGGTTACAGCACCATCCGCAGCAATCAAAGCGGTTACTTCGCCGCGTGCGTTGGTGTGGTAAGAGCCGATGTAAGCCGCGTTGCGACCCTGACCGTTAAAGGTATCGAATACGTGCAAGTCGCCCGACTGGCCGCGTTTCACATGGGTGATCGCGCCAGCGCTGTCCTTCATGACCATAACCGATCCGGCGGCCATACGATCCGCTTTCCAGCTGATATCAGCTGCAGCCACCGATGCTGAGAACGCGAGGGACAGGGCAAGGATCAGGAAACGCATTTTGCTACTCCGGGTCATGGGCCCCCACCCACAAGAAGGAAATTGGGCGAAATCGGGGCGCACTGCAAGCAATTCTGCCTTAATTGCGGTGATGCTCCACGGTTCGCGAACAATCCGGCCGAACAGACCAAGTCTGTTCGTAAAACCCACGGTAATGCCGCCATAATCCTGTCCAATTTGGACTCGAATCAAGTACGGCAAGGGGCCAGTTTTCTGCAATTTCAGCTTCAATCCTGACGCAACGGCGATTTTGACAAACATTTCACTGACGGCAGTATGGGTATTGGGAGGAAATCATGCCGCTTGGTGTCTTGATCACACTTGTTGTTCTGGGAATTGCAGGGATCGCTGCTTTGACCTGGGCGCTGGGCTTGGCCAAACCACGCCGGTTTGCCAACGCAGATGAAGCCCGGTTGGCCTTTGCCCGAGAATACCCAGAGACCCCGGTGCATGACGTCGTTCTTTGCCAAAATTCCAGCGCGGCGCTTTTGAACACCGCCCATGGGCCAGCGGTGGTTTGGCCCATGGGCGCAGATTCGACGGCCCGGCTATTGGCGGAGGCGCAGGTCGATGTCGCAGAGGGCAACCTGAGAATCGCCTTACCGGACTACACTGCCCCTAAAATCACGTTGCAGCTCGATCCAGCCGAAGCCTCGCTTTGGGCACAGCAGATAAAGGAAACCCGATGACCGACGCTTTGACCTACCCCGATGTCGTGCAATTGGCTGTTCCTTTTTTCATAGCCGCAATTCTGATCGAGCTGATGTGGATCGTTCTCAAAAAACGTGGCGGCCGCTATGAAACAAGGGACAGCGTCACATCGCTATTGATGGGTGCGGGGAATGTGGCGTCAGGCATTGTATTGGGCTTCATTGCCTATGGTTTTTTCATGGTGCTCTGGCAGATCACGCCGTTTGATCTTGGGACATCCTGGTTGGTCGTGGTGGTCTGCTTTGTACTGGACGACCTGCGATACTATTGGGTGCATCGCTTTGGTCACCGCATTCGCTGGGTCTGGGCAAGCCATGTGAACCATCATTCCAGCCAGCACTACAATCTGACGACCGCGCTGCGCCAAACGTGGACTGGCACATTCACGTTCATGATGGTTGTACGCGCGCCGCTAATCCTTTTGGGCTTCCATCCCGCAATGGTTTTGTTCTGCGGCGGAATCAACCTGATCTATCAGTTCTGGATCCACACCGAAGCGATCGGCCGGATGCCGCGCTGGTTCGAGGCGATCATGAACACGCCCAGCCATCATCGCGTTCATCACGGCCGCAACCCGAGATATCTGGATTCGAACTATGCCGGCGTTTTCATTGTCTGGGACAAGATGTTCGGCACTTTCGTTCCCGAGCTTGAATCAGAAAAGGTCGACTACGGGTTGGTTCGCAATCTGGGAACGTTCAATCCAATCCGCGTCGCATTTCATGAATGGGTCGGAATGTTCCGTGACATCGTGCAACCGGGCCTGAGCCTGCGGGAACGCTGGATGTATGCCGTGGCCCCGCCCGGCTGGAGTCACGACGGATCGCGGGATACATCCGAAACCATCAAAGCGAACCACCTGAAGCGCCACCCCGAAGATCGCGGGTCACCCGGTTTCAACCAAAACGCATCTTGAACGCGTTCCACATCTGGCCGGGAAAGATCATCACGCACTTCAGGTAACGCGGTCCAAGGCGTTTGGGATTACTCGCCCCACGCCAAAGCCATTCCAGTGCGAATTTGCGCGTCCAAGACGGCGCACGTTTCTGCGTTCCCGCAAAGAAATCGAGCCCCGCACCAATCGATGCGAAACCGACCGTCGGGCAAACGCGACGGCCTGTGGCAGCGAATATTTCCTGCTTGGGCGCACCCAAGGCAATAAAGCACATTCCGGCACCGCTGATTTCAACCTGTTTCATGATAGCGGCAGCATCGCTGCCCGCCGGATCAAAACCCATGGGCGGCGCAATGCAACAGGCGACCTGCAAACCGGGCACCTCCTGTTCCAGAAAGTCTTTGGCGGCGCCTAATGACTCCTGTGTTGAGCCGACAAAGGCAACCGGAACACCTTGATCGGCCGCAATCCGGGCCAAAGGCAAAATCGCATCTGATCCCGGGATCAATTCAACCGGACGCGCAGCGGCCTTGGACATCCAAACGATCGGGTTACCATCCGCAACCACCATGTCTTGGGCCAGATAGGCATCCAAAAATTCCGGCGACGTGCGCAACTTGACCAGATGATCCAGATTGATCGTCGCGAGGGCGAAACCCTTTTTCTTCGCAAGGCTTTCAGACACGCGTGATTCCAGCGCCGACCATGTCGGCACGTTCACAACAATTGTCTCACCTGAAACAGTGAACTGCATTAACCAACTCTCCTTGCCCTGCTCTTACAGTTTCACGCGGCATGGTGCAGTGCTATTTGCGCAACAAAGCAGCAATATCCATCGAAAAATCACGTTGAGTTTGGCAAAATCACCATTGAGCCGAATTTGTCGAATTCTGGCCATGATCTGCGACTAAGGAAAAGGCAGTTAAATGGTGGGGCGAGCAGTGGCGCGTTTTCAAACAATGGATTTCATCCGCTCGGGCGGCGGCGGCGGCTTTGGAGAATTCCAATGAACCGTCACGTCTGTCTATTGGGGTGTGGGTTCGTCGCCGACTTGTACATGCGGTCGCTCAAGGCCACACCGGGTATAAAAGTTGTCGGTGTCTTTGATACGGACCGATCCCGCCTTCAGAAGTTCTGCAATTTTTGGACAGTCCCTGCCTGCACTTCCCTTGATGATTTGCTGTCGCACGATGCGCTGGTTCTGAACCTGACAAACCCGCACGCCCATTTTGAAACCTCCAAAGCCTGCCTGGAAGCTGGTCGGCACGTTTATTCCGAAAAGCCGCTGGCCATGACCACCAAGGACGCGAAAGCGCTTTTCGCTCTGGCTCATGACAAAGGATTGATCCTCGCTTCGGCACCGTGCTCAGCGCTTGGCGAAGCCGCGCAAACCATGGGTCATGCTCTAAAGGCCGGCGTTGCGGGAACACCGCGTGCGATCTACGCCGAGTTGGACGATGGCTTTGTGCCGCAAGCCGCCTATCACAAATGGATGTCCGAAAGCGGAGCCCCCTGGCCCTACGAAGATGAATTTCGGGTTGGCTGCACACTGGAACATGCCGGGTATTATATCGGTTGGCTGATCAGCTGGTTCGGCTCTGTCCGCACTGTGGTCGCTGCGTCTGCCGAAACGATCCCGAACAAAGAGGGCAATGGGCCATTCGCTCCTGATCTGTCTGTGGCCACGCTGTTTTTTGAAAACGGCCCGGTTACCCGTTTGACCTGCTCGATCGTTGCCCCGCATGATCACCAGATCCGGGTAGTCGGTGATAAGGGCGTCCTGTCCTGTGATGCGGCGTGGGACAATGCCGCCAAGGTTCGTTTTGCCAAACGGATAACACTGCGTCGGCGGTTGATGGAATCGCCCATTCGCAAACGGATCAAACTTCGCCAGCCAACGCACCCCAAGGTGAAACGGTGGGGGGCTGCGGCAATGAACTTTATGCTCGGTCCCGGCGAGGTGTTCGACGCACTTGAACAGAACCGACCTTGCCGCGTCGGGGGCGATTTTGCCCTTCACATGACCGAAGTCACGCTGGCGATTCAGAACGCAGGCGAAAACAGCGGTTCCCAGCCCATGACAACGACCTGCACCCCGATGGAGCCGATGCCATGGGCGGTTTAGCGTCAGGTTCAGAGCCTGTGATTGCAATCACAGGTGCAAATGGATTTGTGGGGCGGGCCTGCGTCGCAGAAGCGCGGCGTCAAAACCTGCCTGTCATCGCGGTTTATCGCAGCGCACCACTGCCGGAATGGGCCAGCGATGCAAATATCACAGAATTGCAGTTGGATTTGTGTGACGAAACCGCAGCTCAGGCTCTGAAAAATGCGCTGCCCGATCACAGTGCAATGATCCACGCCGCAGCGCATTTGGGCGATGACATCGACAGACTGGTTCAGGACACGATGCAGTCCACACGATCCGTGATGAATGCCTTGCGCGGGCGCGACATCAGAATGGTGCTGATCTCATCGCTGGCCGTCTACGACACAGAGGCTGTGCAACCGGGCGACACGATAACAGAGGCCAGCCCTCTGATCGAAATGCCAGACCAAGCGCTGGAAAGCCCGCGTGAATTTGTTGCCAGCGCCAGAGATCCCTATGCCGGTGCAAAACGGCTGCAAGAGGCAATGCTGACCCACGACGACGATGCAGAAGATGATTGGGTGCTGCGCCCTGGCGCAATCTGGGGGCCAGGCCGAAGCTGGCACGCGTTGCAAGGATTCTGGGCGTCCAAACTGCACATAACCATTGGGTCAACCGGGCAATTGCCCTTGGCACATGTAGAACACGTCGCCCGTGCCGCCGTGGAGGCGGCCCGCACACCAACCGAGGGCGTTCCCATATTGAACGTGTTCGATGATGACCTGCCAACACGCGCGCAATTTCTGGCCATGCACAAGGCATCCTACGGATGGCCGCGCGCGAACCTAACGGTGCCATATGGTCTGTGGCTGACGCTGATCCGCCTGATGCGCCCACTCGCTGACAAGCTGCCCGGCCTGTTTCGCGAGCCGATTTTGCGCGCACGCATGATGCCATTGCGTTACCCAAACACCCGCCTGCGGCAAGCGCTTCAAGGCAATGACAAAGGCACCTTCTCAGAAATGATGAAGCAGACTTGGGAGGCAGAGCAATGAGCTTACCCAAGCTGGCCTACCTGACCGGGGAATATCCTCGTGCCTCTGACACTTTTATCCAACGCGAAGTGGCCGCTTTGCGGGGATTGGGCCATAAGGTTCTGACCTGTTCTATACGCACAACCGGAGCCGAGCACTTGGTTGGCCCTGAGCAGCGCAACGAACACGCACAAACGTTCAAAGTGCTGGATGCCTGCAAATCGCCACTCAGGCTGGCCAAAGCGCATGGGCGCTGGATGAAGACACCCGGCCGTTACCTGAAGGCTTTGGCACTGGCTTGGAAATCAGCACCCAAGGGCATCAAGGGCCGTTTGTACAACTTGATCTACTTTCTGGAGGCAGGCGTTCTGGCCGACGAACTGACCCGGCAAGGCGTCGATCATCTGCACAACCACATCGCCAAGGCATCATGTACTGTGGCGATGCTGGCTTCTGAGCTGTCGGGCATTCCCTACAGTTTCACGATTCACGGACCGGACATTTTCTTCGAACCGCACCACTGGCGCATCGACGAAAAGGCTGCGCGTGCATCCTTTGTCGCATGCATCAGTGATTTCTGCCGTTCGCAGTTGATGTCCTTTGCGAACCAGCAACACTGGGACCGGTTCCATATCATTCACTGTGGTGTCGATCCTGCACGCTATTTGCCGTCTAAACACGCAGGAAACGAGCTGCTGTTTGTCGGGAGACTGGCGGCTGTAAAGGGCGTTCCGGTGCTGTTGGAGGCATTGCAGGATTTGCCAAAGGGTTGGCACCTGACGGTTGTTGGCGATGGTCCCGACCGCGCAGAATTGGAAACACAGGCCAAGGATCTGCCCGTAGATTTTGTTGGCTACAAATCACAGACCGAGGTGGCAGAGGCCCTGACAAAAACAGATGTCTTTGTGCTGCCCAGCTTTGCAGAAGGCGTGCCGGTCGTGCTGATGGAGGCCATGGCCTCCGGCGTACCGGTTGTGACGACCCAGATCGCCGGGGTGCCGGAATTGGTTGAAAACGGCATCTCCGGATCACTTGTACCGCCCGGCGATGCCACCGCGCTATGCACGGCGATTGGCGCGCTCTTGGACAACCCGGAAAGCCGCAGACAATACGGGGCGCACGGCCGTTCTAAAGTTGAAACAGACTTTGACATTTCACATGAAGCTGCACGACTCTCATCTTTGTTCACCGGTTATCATGCTGGCACCCCGCCCAAGGGGAAACGGCCATGACACCGGTTGATGTCGTCCTGATTGGCCGAAACGAAGGCCAGCGTTTGATCGCTTGTCTGGAGTCCGTTCAGGGACAGGCAAGACAAGTGGTCTATGTGGACAGCGGCTCTACCGATAACTCCATTTCCGAGGCCGAAGCCCGTGGCGCGAAGGTCGTCAATCTGGATATGTCGATCCCCTTCACGGCGGCGCGCGCACGCAATGCCGGATTTGACGCCTTGGATAACCCTGAGTTTGTGCAATTCATCGATGGCGACTGCGCCTTGGTTCCCGGCTACATCGACAAAGCCCGTGCCCATCTGGAGGCAAATCCACAGGTTGGCATGGTCACCGGATGGCGGTCAGAGATTTTCCCCGATGCCAGCCCATACAATCAGATATGCGACTGGGAATGGCACAGGCCCGCTGGCGAAATACTGGCCTGTGGTGGTGACATGATGGTACGCGCATCGCTGTGGCGTGACGTAGGCGGTATGAACGCGCAAGTCATCGCCGCCGAAGACGATGAAATATGCTGCCGGTTCCGCAAGGCTGGCTGGACACTTCAGCGCATCCCCCATGACATGACCCGCCACGACGCAGCCATGCTGCGGTTTGGGCAATGGTGGTCACGGGCGGTGCGCACCGGTCACGGATTTGCCCAAGTGGGTCATTTGCAGCCGGGATATTTCAGCAAAGAACGCATGCGGGTCATCCTGTTTGCGCTTTGGCTGCCCTTGATCGCAATTACCAGCATTGCCTCCGGACTGTTTTCACCCATGGCATTTTGGGTGCTTGTTCCTGTGGTCGGTGCTTATGCTTTCAGCTATTGGCGCGGGCTGCAGGGTTTGATCCGCGATCAACAGCCCAAAGAAATGGCCCCGCGCATGGCGCTGCTGCTAAGCCTGTCCAAGTTTCCCAATCTGATCGGGATGCTGCGGTTTCATATGCGGCGGCTCAGTGGGCGCGACATGCGCATCATCGAATACAAGTGAGGTTTCAATGTCTGACATTCGGATAGGCCTGATTGGGGCCGGATATATCGCGACCTGGCATGCTGACGCACTCAAGGCGACAGCAGGCGTTGAAATCAGCGCGGTGTGCGATGTCTCCGCAGGTGCAGCGCAGGGTTTGGCTGATGCTTATGGCGCGCGAGCGTTCACCTCCGTTGCGGAAATGATCAATGCCAAGGCAGTGGACGCTGTGCACATCCTGACGCCGCCCCATTTGCATGAATCGATCGCCATTGAGTGTCTCAAAGGCGGATTGGACGTTTTGGTTGAGAAACCCGTCGCTGAAAGTGCCGCATCAACCCGCGCAATTCAGGCCGCCGCCGAGGCCTCGGGCAAACGGTTTCATGCCGGTCACAACTTTCTTGGACTGCCAAGTTACCTGCGAATGAAGGCCGCGATGCAACGCGGCGACTATGGGCGCGTTTCGGCTGCTGAAATCACCTGGGCGCTGCCGCTTGCACCTTTGCGTTCCGGGCCATTCAATCTCTGGCTACTCAGAGAACCCAAGAACCTGATTCTTGAACTGGGCCCGCACCTGATGGCTTTTGCTCATGACCTGTTTGGCTCCATCGAGGTGCTGCACGCAGAAGCCAGCAAACCCGTGGCCTTGCCGGGCGATGACATGCGCCCTCAGGGTATTCGCATTCTGGCCAAAGCAGGTGATGTGGATGTGACCTTTTCCATCTCCATGGTCGAAACAACAGACGACAGATCCGTGACACTGCGCGGCTCGTCGGCACGGGCGCGGTTGGATTATGCCAATGACGTCCTGATTGCAGAGCGGGAAAATGCCTCTGATCTGGTGGTCAACCCGCTCAGACGCCAGCTATCCCTGAGTGGGCAACATCTACGGGAAGGCGTACGAAACGCCTTTGTCCAATTGTCATCGCTGAACACCAAGAACCCCTACGGCCGGTCCTTCCGGGGTATGAATGGGTCAATCTATTCGAACCTTGCCGATGGCAAACCAGAAGATCCCCGCTTTTCAGGATCAAGCGCTATTGCTGTCATGCAGGCATTGGACGACGCGATTTCCAAGCTTCCGGCTGAAATTCTCGAGACGGCCGCACCAGCTGTGCAGACCCGAAAACCGAAACCGACAGCCATGGTCATTGGCGGCACCGGCTTCATTGGTCGTGCACTCACGCGCCGGCTTGTGGCTGACGGACGGGATGTGCGCGTCTTGTCCCGTGGCACATCCGGCCCCTTCCCGGATCTGCCGGACTCTGTTGAAACGGTCGGTGTTTCTCTGCGTGACGAACAGGCCCTGAGCGACGCGATGAAAGGCATCGACGTTGTCTTCAACCTTGCAAAATCCATGGACAAGACATGGGAAGACGCGCTGCAAAACGATGTTGGTGTTGCGATGAACATTGCCCGCGCCAGCCAAAAGGCCAAGGTCAAGCGACTGGTCTATACTGGTACGATTGCCAGCTATGACATGTCCGATCCAGGAACCAAGATCACCGAGGATACAGGCTTTGGCGATGACATGAGCGACCGCAACCTTTATGCGCGCTCAAAAGCCGAATGCGAACGCCAACTGATGCAGCTGCACCAAAGCGAAGGCCTGCCCTTGGTCATCGCGCGTCCCGGTATCGTGGTTGGGCCCGGTGGCCCGCTGCAACATTGGGGCATCGGTCGCTGGCATGGCGCCGGTGCCGTGCGGATCTGGGGCCATGGGCACAACATCCTACCATTCGTTCTGAATGACGATATCGCTGACGGGTTGGTTCGGATGATCGACGCCCCGGTCGAGGGTCAAAGCTTTAACCTGATCGGCGAGCGTATGTTCTCGGCCCGCGATTACTTTGACGCCATTCATCAGTCGCTGGGCGCGCGCATCCGGGTCTCATCCGGAAACCTCTATGCGTTCTATGCGTCTGATGCGGTTAAGTACGCGCTCAAGAAATACGCTCTGCGCCGCCATGGCGTGATCAGACCATCTCTGGCCGATTGGAAAAGCCGAGCGCATTTTTCGCCGTTTGAAAACGAAAAACCCAAGCGCGTGCTGGGTTGGTCGCCAGAAGCAGATCGGGCCGTGTTCATTGAAAAAGCCATTTCGGATGCCAATCTATTTGGCTTCTAGGGGCGCTGAATAACCTTAATTGCGTGAACAATCCCCCTGTTTCGGACCTATTTCGGACAGATTTTGCTGGTTTAACCCTGTTTTGACGACCAACCCGGCCTGCTTTGGCCTCAAATCGGAGATGATACACACGATGCTTTGGCAAGCTTTCATAGCGCTCTGCCAGACGGGTAGCACCGGCTATTCGCTGCCTTCGTTTGTGTTGTTCGGCCGCAGGAACAAGGCATGACGATGATGGAACGGCCCAAGTTCAGGCGGAAACGCAAAAGCGTTCTTGATGACGACCAGAGGGCGGGCATCGAAGATGACGTGCGCCCGGTCGAACCTTTGGAACCCCGCAAAAACCGACTGGCCCGACAGCAGGCAGAAGCTGACGCAGCAGCAAGGAAACTTGCCGCGGAACAGCAGCAACGAAAGCTGGAAAAACAGCGGCTGGAAGAATTAGAACGGGCCGCTG
The DNA here is from genome assembly GCF_028023555.1 of Thalassococcus lentus. Taxonomy (NCBI): domain Bacteria; kingdom Pseudomonadati; phylum Pseudomonadota; class Alphaproteobacteria; order Rhodobacterales; family Roseobacteraceae; genus Thalassococcus; species Thalassococcus lentus. Next base: position 420,660 of record NZ_JAQIOY010000001.1, on the reverse strand, counting down.
CCGAAGAAGAGGCACGCATACGGGCCGAGTCTGAAGCGCTGCGTATCGCAGAAGAGAAACGCGCCAGAGCCAAAGCAGAGGCGCTGGCCCGCCGCAAAGCAGCAGAACAAAAAGCCAAAGCAGAGGCCGAGGCCCGGGAACGCGAACAAGCAGCCAAAGCCGCAGCGCTTGCAGCCGCGCGAGAAAAAGCCGAGCACGAAGCCCGCCGCAAAGTCGAAGCAGCACGCCTCGAAGCAAAAGCGCGCGAAGAAGAATTGGCTGCCCTGCGCCGCGAACAGGAAGACGCTGCCAATCGGGAAGCGCGCCGCCTTGAGGCCGAAGCACTCCGCCTTGCCGAAGAAGAAGCGCGCCGGGCCGAAGAGCAGGCAATCCGAGAAGCCGCCGAGCGCGAGCAGAATGAAAAACGCCTGCAAGAGGCGAAGGCACGCAAAGAACGCGAACGCCAAGAAGTTGAAAAAGCGCGAAAAGCCAGACAGGCCGAAGCACGCGCTCGTGCAAAGGCTGAAGAAAAGCGCAAGGCCGACGAGGCCGAAAAACTGCGCCTGCAAGCCGAAGAAGAACAACGCCAACGCGACGCTGAAAAAGCAGCCATTCGTATGGCTAATGAAGTAAAAATCGCCGCGAAACGCGAAGCCGAGGAAAAGGCAGAGGCCGCCGCCCGAGCAGCGATCCTTGCTGCGCCGCTTGAATTGACAGACCCGGTTGTCCCAAAGCCAGTTCGGCCAAAACGTCCCGTCGCGAAACCAGCGCCGCGCCCAGCGGCTGTTGTCCGCGAAGAAAGCCCAGCGCCGGTTGCCAAGGCGCCTCCGATGCAACTTGGCGCCGATGCGGCATGGGCGGCGCTGCCGCAATTCGCCGTGGACGAAGACCACCTGACCCGCAATCGGATTGTCACAGCCAGCCGGGATGATCCTGCGCATACCGCGTTTGATGTATTGCGGACTCGCTTGCTTCAGGCTCTTTCCGAGCATGGGTGGAAACGTGTTGCGATCACCTCGCCGACCAAGGACTGCGGCAAAACATTCACGGCGGCCAACCTTGCGATCAGCCTCTCACGGCAGGAAAACTGCCGCACACTGCTGATTGACTGCGATATGCGCAGGCCCAGTCTTCACAAAGTCATGGGCGTAAAGGCACCGGCACCGGTCGGTGACATGCTGCGCGGACGGATTTCCCCACAGGATCATCTGATGCGTCTCGGCGAAAACAATTTCCATGCCGGTCACAATATCGCCTTTGGATTCAACAACGTGATCGAACCCTACGCATCGGAATTGCTGCAAGATCCCCGCACCGTCGAGTCGCTGGCACAAGTGGAAAAGACGTTTGAACCGGATGTCATGTTGTTCGACCTTCCGCCAGCACTCTTCTACGATGACGTCATTGCCTTCCGGCCCATGTTCGACGGTGTGCTGTTGGTCCTTGGCGGTGGCATCACGACGGAAAAAGAAATCAAAGAAGTCGAACGCCGTTTGGGCGATTCAACACCTTTGCTCGGGATGATCCTGAACAAAGCGGAAAACACCGAATTGGCACGATACCAATACTGAACATCACAACAGCAAAAGGCCCGGACTGATCCGGGCCTTTTGCTATCTGACGTTTGTTTGATCTTAGCCGCGCGCAAGGCGCGGCAGGAAACGACCAACCATCTCGCCCACTGGCAGCTTTGAACCAATTACTGCGAATGTTGCAGCCACTGCTGCAATAGCGGCAAAAATCATGGCCACAATCGAAAGCCCACGGCGGCGGCGATCCTTGGTTGTTTCAATCTGCGGGATCGCAACAACAGGTGTGACACCAAGCGCGCGTTCAAGCTGGGCCGCACTGCGGATTGCCGGGTTCAGAAGTTCAATAACAAAGGCTGCTGCGATGCCAGCAATCAGCGCGGCAATGCCACCCATGATTGCCGTCTTCTTACGGCTGCGGGACACCGGGTATTCAGGGACCAGCGCCGTTTCTAGAACCTCAAAGCGATCGGTCTGCTTGCGATCTTCCAGAACCTGGCCCATTTCCGCTTCGGCCTTGCGGCGTGTGATGACGGTGTACTGTTCCTGAAGCTGTGTCTGTTCACGCTCAAGCTTGTTCAGGGCGCGCTCGATATCAGGCGCACCTGCGATTTGAAGCTGGATGGCTGCAACCCGCTCTGCAATCAGGAGCTTCTGTTCATTCAGCAAATCGATCTGACGCTGTTTGACCTCGGCACGCTGGCGACCAGATGTGGTTTCGATTGTCACAATCTCACGATCGAGATCCAGATCAGCATCGCGCAGGCTGGCAAGCTGCGACCGCAGATCAGTCACGCCAGAAGGCAGCTGATCGGCGTTTGCGCGTTTGAATTCAGCAATAGAAGCGTCGAGGCGGTCAATTTCGGAACCGACCCGAAGTTCTTCGGCCTCAAAGAAATCCAGTGTATCACGCGCGCGGCCAACGCTGCGGTCACGGGACTGATCGATAACGGAATACATCAACTCGTTGGCCACATCTGCCGCTTGCTGTGGATCAGCAAGGCGAACCGTGATCAGCAAGCCAGATGGCGCATTGCCACCGGGTGCAAAAGGTTGAGCCGAATTGATGATTTCTTCGATGCGCGCAGCTTCCCGCATCCGGAAGATACGCTCGTTCACTGTCAGCATCGGGTCGTCAGAAAACAGCTGATGCTTGTCCATGATACGAACCAGATTATCACGGGCCATCAAGCGCTGTTCGATCAGGCGAACACGACGTGCCGCATTTTCATTTGCAGCGGTGGCACCGGCCAACTGGTCAGGGACCTGTGCATCTTCAATCTGCACGACGGCTGTTGCTTCATAGATCTTGATCTGTCCAAGGGCAAAGTTCAGAGCCGCGAGGCATCCAACAAATGTGATCAAAAGGATCAGCCACATGCGCCGTTTAAGCGCTGAGAGCACCTCATCAAAAGACTGGAACTGGTTCATCGTATCGCTCCCGCAAAGTGGCCCCCAATGCGTAGGAAGCTGGCTGCTCCGATCTCGTCTGCGTCTGGTCCAGAATGCGACCGAAGCGCGCCATCTTCCTGACATAAACTACAGAAGCTGCCTTATTTTCGCCATCTGTTTTACACGAATTTAGAGAAACAATGCGTATCCGAATCCGGGATCACGGTCACAATTTCGCCATATTTGCAGATGTTTACAGGAAATCAGCCGGTTTTCGCCGACGATTTGGCTGGTTAGCGGGGAATCGCGCTAAGTGACAGGATCAAGCCGTCATCGCACCACTGCCTTATTGGCAAGATTCGGTTGCGATCGGCTGCCATAATTCCGGCACATTCAGGATGGTCCGTGTAATGCGCGGCCCCGTCAGCCCACGAAACACGCAGCGCATGAAATCCGAACAACACACCTGTGATGGGATACTGCGCTTTGTAAGCTGCCTCTTTTACGGAAAACAGCCTTTTGGCTGCCAACGGGCGTTGGTCTCCAAGATCCGCCCGTTCCTCTGGACGGGCAATTTCGTCAATCAGGTCAACCTCCAGACCGGTCGCTGGCTCAAGGTCGATCCCAAGCCCGAGCCAGTCTTTTGAATAACCCGCGACAGCAACAGCCAAGCCATCACTGTGTGTGATGCTGCCCACCAATCCTTCCGGCCAAATCGGTGATCTGTCCGGTGCCATTGGAATTGCTCCAAGCCGCGCACCAAGCGAACGCATGGCGCGCCGTGCAGCCAGCCGACCCAAAGTGAACTCAACACGCCGCGCATCTCGAGCTGTCGTGAGACAAGCTGCTTCCTGCGGATAGAGCGGTGCCGATTCATCTGGCCCAGCCACGCCAAAGGCAAGACCGGGCTGTTTGGCCCGGTCTACCAAAGCTTTCAGACTGGCATTGGTCACGCGCTGCGGCGCGCGCGCATGGCGCGACGGCGCGCCATTGCGTCGGCACGAGACTGCGCCCGATCATTCATAGGAGCGGTTTCAGACACCGAGGCTCCGGTAGACGCAACCGGTACCGGCGCCTTGGGGGCATCGACCATCGTGGCGACGCGTTCAGCCAGATCTGACAACACCGGGAACCGGAAAATGTCGGTGATCGACAAACGGTTCGCGCCTAGTTCTTCCCGAATGGCCCGATGCGTTTGAACCGCCAGCAGTGAATGGCCACCAAGCTCAAAGAAATTATCCCGACCTGAGATGCCCTGCACCCCAAGGAACCGAGACCAGATATCCGAGATCGCATTCGCGAGGTCAGCCGTATCCGCACTGGGCGCACCAACCTTGGGATTGGCCGGCGGTTGCACAACAGCCCGAACGATCGGGGCCGCCTGTGCGGGCTTGACTGCTTGTGGCGCAGGCAATGCCTTTCGATCCACCTTTTTGTTCGGGGTCAAAGGAAAGCTGTCCAACTGAACAAAGCGACCCGGAACCATGAATGTTGGCAACGCGGCGCCCATGGCTTTTTTCAGATCAGCCTCATTTTGGGCAGCGCCGGTGTAATAGCCAACAAGACGTAGATCACCGGGAACATCCTCGCGCGCCATGACGACCGCTTGGGTCACCCCACTTTGGGATTCCAGCACGGCCTCGATCTCTCCGAGTTCGATCCGGAAACCCCGAAGTTTGACCTGATGATCTGCACGGCCGACATAGTCGATCCGCCCGTCCACACGCCTTCTTACCAAATCACCCGTGCGATAGATGCGGCCGGCGTGAAACGGGTTCTCCTGGAAACGCTCGGCTGTGAGTTCCGGACGATTCCAATAGCCGCGGGTCACACCCTGACCACCGATCCACAGCTCACCTTCCTGCCCGACACCAACAGGCTTACGATCTTCATCCAGAACGTAGAGCGATTGGTTCGCCAAAGGCAGACCAATGTTGACCACGGCATCGTCTGAAACAGCCGTCTCGGTCGACGACCAGATTGTTGTCTCTGTCGGCCCATACATGTTGGTAACGCTTGCCTTAGTGATCGCTGCAAATTCATCGACCAACGCACCCGGCAACGGTTCACCCCCCAAAAAGAGATGATCAAGCTGGCTCAGTGCAAAACGTGCTTCGTCGTTCATGGCAATCATTCGGGCCATGGACGGCGTGCACTGCATATGCGTGACTTTGTGACGGACGATTTGCGCAGCGATCGAAAAATCGTCATCAGCCAGTTCTGGGGCAACGTTGGCCTGTTGCACCACACGCGCGAGCGGTTTCAGACCTTCAAGTACGGTCTCACGATCAATCCCATAATCAATCAGACAGGCAATTTCCGAAACACCGATCCTTTTCAGATCTTCTGCTCGGGAAAGCGCGTCCTCGACCGTGCCAAACAAACCGCTGTCATTGAAATAACGCTCAAACGCGAAATCCAGAATCGCGTCCAACTCATCCGGCTCCAAACCGTCCAGCTGAAGATCAAAGGCGTTGGTCGCACCCTCAGGGCGTTTGAAGGCGGGGAATGCCCATGCGTATTGCTTGATCAGTCCGGCCGCAGAATTGAGATAGTCCTTCATTGGGCCGCGCGCGACTTCTCTGGCCTTTTCACGCGTTTCCGCCAGATAGGTGTGCAGCATCAGAGTGACGGTAAAGTCAGCCGGATCATGCCCTGCCTCGCGCAGCGCATCGTGGTAAATCTTGATCTTTCCCGCAACCTCGTCAATCGACTGACCCAGCAAATGCGTCAGCACGTTACATCCAAGCTGACCAGCCTCTTTCCAAGTGGCCGGATTGCCCGCGGTCGTTACCCAGACAGGCAGTTCTTTTGAAACGGGTCTCGGCTGTGTCACCACCTCGTGGATGGTCCCGTCTTTGCGCGGAAAGCCAACTGCCTCACCGGCCCACAACTTGCGCAGCGTCTTGATCGACTCGATCATCGCAGGCTTGTTTTCCGGGGGCGTGTTTTCCGGTCTGAGCACAAAATCGTCGGGCTGCCATCCCGAAGCAATCGCCATTCCAGCCCGACCATTGGTCAAATTGTCGATCACAGACCATTCTTCTGCGATCCGGGCCGGATGGTGCAATGGGGCGACAACCGATCCGCCGCGCACACCGATGTTCTTTGTCATACCGGCAACCGCAGCGCCGGTTACGGATGGATTGGGATATGGCCCACCAAATGCATGGAAATGCCGTTCGGGTGTCCAGACAGCGACAAAGCCGTTTTCATCGGCAAATTTTGCGCCATCCAAAAGCAGACCGTATTTGTCCCGGCCTACACCATCATCGTTGCCCCAATAGTAAATTGAGAATTCCATCCCCTGATCCGACAGCGGCATGGGCCCCTTGGAGATCAGGCCACGATCTTCGTCCGACGTCAGAACAACCTTAAAGCCACGCGCAGTCGTCCAGAACAATTCCAGCACGGAAATGTCGAACGACAACGATGTGACAGCCAGCCAGGTGCCACCCTCACTGTGCGGGACAACAGCATCCATACCGCAATAAAAGTTCAGCACATTGCCATGTTCGACCATGACGCCCTTTGGCTTGCCAGTGCTGCCCGACGTATAGATCAGATAGGCCAGATCGTTTGCCGTGGCCGTGTCTGGCAGATTTTCAACCGGGGCCGTTGCAAGACGTGGTTCAGCGTCCAAAACCAGCACATCGGCACTATGCCGGGGCAAGGACGCTTCTACGGCGGCCTGAGTTACAATCACGGGCGCCGCGCTGTCCTCGACAAAATGGTGCAAACGGTCGGCCGGATAGCTCGGATCCATTGGAAGATAGGCGCCACCTGCTTTCAGAATGGCCAAAGCACCCACCATAAGATCGACGGATCGGCGGCAGCAGAGCCCGACCACTTTGCCCGGCTCAACGCCCATACTGCGCAGTAGATGCGCAGCGCGATTGGCCCGCGCGTTCAGATCGGCATAGCTAAGACTTTGCCCCTCAAAGACCAGCGCGATTGCATCAGGCGTTTTGTCCACCTGCGCTTCAAACGCCCTGTGCATGGTGAGCGTTTGATCGCGCTCAACCTCGGTTGCATTCCAGCCCAGCAAGACCGCGTCTTTTTCTGAATCCGGCAAGACCGGCATGTCAGCAACTGATCCGGCCACCGGCGCTGCAGCCACGAGATTGATCCGAGCCGCCCAAAGGTTCGCTTCGGCTTCGCTCAGAACAGTGGTGTTATAGTGAAGCTCAGCCGCACCTTCGGAAAACGCAATGGTCATGGTAGTCCCGACAATCGGCGTTCCGTTGTACGATATGCCAACAGCCGGCGGCGCAAGGCTCTCCAATTCGGGTGCACAGGCTGCGATGTCAGTGGCGAAACCCACGCGTTTCTGCACGACACTCAAAGACTGTTCCCAATCGGAACGGATCTCGCTCAGTGAACCTTGCATTTCGATCCGAACCGGCACCCAAGGTGCCACAATCGAAGCATCTGAAATTTCCGCCAGATCCGTGTTTGACACCGCAACATCAAAAGCGGACTGCCCGGTCACCCGCCCAATCAAGGCAACGAGCTGCGCGATGCCTTCCTGTTCGATTTGCAATGGCAGCGGCACGTCGCACAGCGATGCGTCTGCAACAGGTTTGATCCCGGGAAGCGAAACAGATTCAAGCTTGGCCAGACGCTCACGCCAGAAACCCGAATGCGCAGCGATCCGGCCACTTGCCCGACCCACAAGATCCAGCAACTCGGCATCAATCAAAGGCAATTGATCGCCTGCCTGTGCCACAGTTTTGGGATCAATGGCCTGACCTTCCAGCGTCTCGAGCCCGCTCAGGACAACCGCGTGTTCGCCGCAGGCCACAGTAAGATGGTCGGCAGTCACATCCAGCACGTTGCCCGCTGGCGCGTGGCTTTCCGTGATCTGCGCATGCCTTGCGTTATATAGGGCCGAGCCTGCCTTGAACTTGGGCGTGCAAAGCGGGTTCCAATACGGTCCGTGATCCAACGCCCGCACCAGACGTGCCAGCTCGGCTGCTGGCCTCGCAAAATCGAGCAGGCCATGACCTCCCGGTCTGTCCGCAAGCGCATGATAGGTGCGTTGACTCAGGTCTTGAGGAAGGCGTTTCAGGGCATCTCGCTCAAGCTGGGCCAGCAAATCTGGAAAGCTCTGGATCGCGGCCTCATAGGCTTTGGTGTTCAGCGTGAGCGCAGTATCGTTTGCGCTGATGTCGAAACTGCGCGTGACCAGAATGTCGCCTTCGTCCACGCCACCTTCGATCATATGCCATGTGATGCCGTGCTGAGTTTCTCCCTCGACCAAGGCCCAGACCGGCGCGTTCAAACCAGCATGTTTTGGCAATGGCCCATCATGAAAATTGATCGCACCCTTGGCTGCAAGGTCCAGCACGTCCTGCGGAATAACCATCAGGTTCGCGATTGACAGCAACCAGTCGAACGACACATCCCCCAGGCGTTCAGCCAGATCCTTGCCTGGTGTTTCGACCCGCAAACCACGATCTTTGGCCCAGCCCCGCAAATCTGGGTTCCGGGTCACGACGGCAGAAATGGAATTGCCGCGTTCCAAAAGCTGTTCGCTGCACTGAACGAGCAGAGATTCGTTGCCAATTACTACGCACGAAAACGTCGCCATGATCGTTACTCCGTTCCTGTCTCAGTCGCGGTTTGTCCTGTGAACGGGCGGACCGCCCGCTGCTTTCCCGGCAAGGGCCGAAAAAATGCCTTCAGGTCGTGTAGAAGCAGATCACGCAGAAAATGCGGTGGATCTGCGGCCGGCTTGCGTTGCAAGACGCGCCGGATACGCCACATAGCGCCGCCCACTGCATGCAGTAGGGTCGCAAGAACGGCATAGGCCCGTCCGTGGTTCTTGGTGAAATATGTCCAGCGGCTGTCCAGCCAAAAACCGGGGACCCGCTGCCATGTCTTCATACCTGTCGAAACAGACCCGATGTGTGCCACTTCGCTGCTGCGAACATAGTGCGTTTCATGTCCGGCCCGAGCGGCCCTGAGACACAGGTCCGTTTCTTCGAAATACAGAAAAAACGTTTCGTCAAACAGTCCGATGGCATCTAGCGCCGTCTGCCGCATCATCAGGGACGCCCCCGCGAGCCAATCGACCCGGGTGGTTTCATCCGGCACGGCCAGTGGCACCTGATGGTTTCTCAGAAGCCTCGATACAGGCCCAAAACGCGCGGAACCTTCCAGCTCTGACAGGGCTGACGGAAACCGGAACGCGGTGACATGGGCATCCCCATCTTCGCCGTGGATATAGCTACCCGCAAAACCCGCTTCGGGATGTGTTTCGAGATGCTCCAAAAGTTTTTGCAGAGCATCAGGTGCCGGGAAAGCATCCGAGTTGAGAAGATAGACATAGTCCGGTTTGGAACCGTCGGACCACCCTGCGCGAATGCCGACGTTATTGCCCGCACCGAAACCACCGTTGTGCTGCGACTGGAGCACACGCACCGGGGCGTCTGGGTATTTGGTCGCGATCTCTTGTTCGATCAGTTCAAACGAACCGTCACCACTGTCGTTGTCGACAATCACCAATTCAGCATCCAAGCCCTCCATTGCCCGCAGCGCTGCATCCACGGATCGCAGGGTCATGACCGGTGTTCGGTAATTGAGGGATATGACAAGAAGCTTGGCCATCAGATTCACTCAGCCGCGTGCGTCGGAAAGGCGACCACCTCTCCTCGTGTCGTTATGCCAGCCTCGGCGGCTTCGATTGCTTCGCGCATCAACCCGGCAAGAACACGTACATTTGGCTCAAGCACCATCGAGTCGTGGTCACCCGGCACTTCGAGAACTTCGATCTGCGGTGTGTAGAGACCCCAGTCGTTGTCATGGGTCACATAGGTCCGTTCGGAATTCACCATGGCCCCGTTGGAAACCGTCCATGTCCCGACAAGCGGCGGACGGTACAACATCAGGCGTCCGCCCCAAGGCCGCACATCATAAGCCGCGATAGCGCGGTAGAACGCAGCTTCGATCTCGGCGTTGTGGAACGCGCCTTCGGATTGCGTTTCTTCGTTCTGGCGCCGTTTTACAAATTCCCAAACGATCCTGTTCTTGGCCCAGATCAGCGGATACAGGATCCCCTTTGCCTTTGCTTGTTGAAGCTGGATCAACATCCGATCCATTCGCGACAAGGGCCGACGCTTGGGCAATGGCGTATCAAGCATGACAACGATTGAAACCGTTTCACCCAGCGCTTCGAGTTGGTGGGCAATTTCGTATGCGGTGATCCCACCACCCGAAAAGCCGCCAACCATGTAGGGCCCTTCGGGTTGCACTTTGCGCATTTCCTCGATGTAGGCGCTGGCCGCCTCTTCAATCGTTTCATGGGGTTCTTCGCCGCCATACAGGCCTTTGGCCTGCAGTCCATAAAATGGTCGATCCGATCCAAGCAGATGCGCCAGATGACGCAGGTTCAGAACATTGCCAAACATCCCCGCCACGAGGAAAAACGGCTGGCGCGGGCCACCGTCACCATCGTGCATCGCAACCAGATGTTTGAACCGCTTCTGCGGCTGAGCCTCGCCTCCGGCATCAACCGAAGCCTCGTCCGCATCACCCGTAAAGCCCGTTTGTTCGGCGATCAGTTCGGCACATTTGCGAATTGTCGGCGCTTCAAACAAAACAGAAATCGGGAAGTCGACCCGGAACGTCTTTTTGACTTTGGCGAACAGTCGAACCGCGATCAGACTGTGCCCTCCGAGATCAAAGAAGCTGTCCTCAACGCCGACATTCGAAACGCCCAGCAACTCTTCCCAGAATCCGGCAAGGGTACGTTCGATGTCATTTTCCGGCGCAACATAGTCACCTTCCAACTGGGGGCGTTCAAAGGTTTGACCGGCGTCTTTCTCGGCCGAACTGGCCGCCGTTTGTCTGGTCAGCGCATCAATATCCATCGACGACACGACGATCTGCGGCTCGCCCATGGAAAGCGCCGCGGTAAAGGCCTGAACCCCTTCTTGCGGCAGAATGCCTTGGGACAGGTTATGCGCCAGACGTTCTTCGGCGGGTGACAATGGCTGCGCTGCGCCTGCTTCATCGAATTCCACTTCGGCAGCTGTCAAACGCGGGGCTGCTTTGAGGATATCAAGATTGTCGAGCTTGCGGATGGTAAAGCCCATCACTTCGATCATCACATTGCCGTCTTCATCACAAAGCGTGATGTCGAAACTGGCTGTTTCGTTGTCGGCCTTGTTCTCGGCGGCGTTGCGCACCCAGCTTACGATCCGGTCTGGCAAATCGGCATGAACACGCACCCGTCCATAACGCACAGGTGCCCACAGATGCGTCGGCTGCCAGCCGTCAATAAGCTCCATTGCCCAGCCGGTTGCGATATCCATCAAGGCAGGGTGAATCAGGCATCCGTCGTCTTGCGCGACTGCGGGCAGCGACAGGTCGGCGATGCCTTCACCGGTTCCCAGTGCGCGCGCGTCGAGCACTTTCCAACGTGATCCAAAATTGAGCATAACTTCTTGCGCAGCGGCCAGCTTGCCGCCTTGTGCGACCACGGGCGCATCACAGCGGGCACGGATGGCCGCCAAATCAATCTGATCCGGACGCTTCATGGGCAGCAATCGCAAACGCCCCTGCGCAGTCAAAGCGTGGCCTCTGCGGCCATTCAAAGTCGCGTCGGCCAGAACATCAAACCCATACCCACGGTCACTGCGGGTCATCCGGACCTTCACATCGCGGGCCGCGCCATCGGCCACACGAAGAGGCCGCAGAAAATCCAGATCCCCAATTTCGAAGGGGCCGGTTTCACGGTGCGCCCGCAGCGCATGGGCCGCCAAGGTCAGATATCCCGTTCCCGGTATCAAGGCATCACCAGCCTTGGTCCGGTGCTCGTCAATGAACCAATCCGCTGCGGAATATTCAGCCGAAAAGACCCGGTTGCCATTTTCGTCAAAGCTCTTGGAATCCAGCATTGGTAAATCAACCGGCTCGATCGGTGCCTTGGGCAAATCACCACTGCGTGCGGCAACGGCTTCGGCGGCCATACCCACTTCGTTCCAAATACCCCAGTTGATCGCCACAACCCTGGTTCTGTCGCCGCTGCGCGCACGCGCAAATGCGTTCAGGTATTCATTAGCCGCCACATAGTCGACCTGCCCGGCAGGTGCCGTTACCGTCGAGGACGAGCTGAACAGAGCAATCCAATCGACCGAACCATCCGGGAAAAGCTGACCCAACACCTCGGTGCCATGAATTTTTGGCGTAAAGACGTCTTCGATGCTGGCTGGTGTTTTGGTCAGCAGTGGCGCATCGGCGATCACACCAGCACCATGGATCACACCGGTGATTGATCCAAATCGCGCCTCGGCCTGGTCCTTAACGCGGCGCATCTGCGTGAGATTGCAGACATCCGCAGCGGCGACCAAGACCTCGGCGCCCGCCTTTTCCAAATCTTGCACCGCACGAATACGAAGGGACGTTCGATCCTGCGGGGCATGACGCGCCAGATGGTCGATCCAGTCCGCGCGTTCAGGCAGGCCATTTCGGCTGACAAGCACCAGTTTTGCGCCCTTGGCCGCGACCTGCATCGCGATACTCTGGCCAATGCCACCAAAGCCGCCGGTTATGAAATAAGTCCCGGCCTCAAGCGCGGGTGTTTCATCCGGGAGTGCGACTTGTTTCATTGCGCATTCGAACCTGCGATCCCCGCGCAATGCGGCGATCACATCAGCAGGCTCTGCGCAAAGCTCTTCGAGCACACGCAAACCAAGCGCATCGAGCGAATCCGAATGTGCTTGCTCCAAACTGCTTTTGGTCCAGAAGGACGCCTCGGGCATCTGCGGTAGGGTTATGTCGCATGTGCCAATTGTGACGCCCGGCAATTCCCGGGGAATCACGCGGGCCGGGCCTGCGATTGTCGCCTTGCCGGGATAGGCCAGCGGTTCATCCCGCAGCCTTGCAGCACCGTTTGTAAAGACCGACACATGCAGCGGCGTCGGCAGGTTTTCATCAGCGATCGACTGCGCAAGGAATAGCAGCGAATAGAACCCGTGTTCCTGCAAGCGATGGAAAAAGCTCGAACCCGGTCTGTGGCCGTGGTCCTTTGTTACCAACCAGAAATGCCCAACCCGCGTCGGCATAACGCCATCATCCAAAAGGTTACGAATGAGCGTGTCGTACCCCTCGCGCCCGCGCTCGGGCGCAATAATGTAGCGTGTGTCGGTCAGCTTTTGGAAACTGTCGCCCGGTCGCACCTCAACCACGCGGTGCCCGGCATCTTGCAAATGCCGTGAGGCCCGTTCCGCGATGCCGGAATCGTCCATGAACAAAAGCCAGGTTTGCGGATCAGCATCTTTCAACGCGTTCGCCACATCCACCTCGACCTGCGCCGAACGTGGACGCCAAACCGGCTTCCAGCCCCAGTCAGAAATTTCATCACTGCGCATCAGATACTGAGGGGCAGGCTGATCCGATGTTTTTCCCGGTTCAATAAAATAGGGCGCGCGCTGGAAGGTATATGTTGGCAACACGACGCGCAGCCTGTTCGCATCACCCCATATCTGATCCCAGTCTATGTCGAGCCCCAAGGCCGACAATCGGCCAAGCACTTCGAACATATGCTTGTCGTCTGCAATGGCGTCCTGTGGATGGCGCAATGAGCTCAGCACCTGATTGGCCGACACCGCATCATGCTGACGCGCCAAAGCCGACAGAGCCTTGCCCGGTCCAACCTCAAAGAACACACGGTTGTCCTGCGCAAGGGTTCCGATGCATTTGGCGAAAAACACTGTTCCGCGCAGGTGTTCGACCCAATAGTCAGGGTCTGTCGCCTGCGCATCGGTCATCGTCTCGCCGGTGCGGTTTGAAGTCAGCGGAATCTGCGGTGGATTCAATTGGATCGAACGCAAATAGGCCCGGAAATCATCGAGGATCGGCTCAAGCATACGGCTGTGCGCGGCAATGTTGATTGCAATGCGCTGACAGTCGATCCCGTCAGACTTTAGCTGCTGTTCCAGCGCGTCCAATGCTGCCTGTGGTCCCGATGCGACCGACAATTCAGGGCCGTTTTCAGCCCCCAGATCGAGATCATCCCCCAGCAAAGGCCGCAGTTTTTCGGCCGGCAATGCAACGGAAAGCATCCCACCCGCAGGGACCGTGTCGAACAGGCGTCCACGCAGATGAACCAACCCGATGCAATCCTCGAAAGACATTACACCGGCAACGCAAGCGGCGGTGTTTTCGCCCATGGAATGGCCAACCAATGCGGCTGGACTCACACCCCAGCTTTGCCAAAGCTGCGAAAGCGCATATTCGACGATCATGATCAGCGGCAACTGCAGGCTGGGCTTTTGAAGCGTTTCATCCGCAGAGGCCTGATCGGCGCTGTTCGGCAACCACAAGGCTTTGATGTCAACATCTGTCAGTGTCGACAGATGCGCCAATCCGTGGTCCATCCATTCGGCAAAGACCGGCTCGGTCTCGTAGAGGTCGCGCGCCATACCCGCGTACTGCGCCCCGCCTCCGGGGAACATGAATATGGCCTCGGGGCGATCGAGCGCAGTGTGTGTGTGAACGCGGCGCGCATCTCCGTCTTCCAGCAGCCGCGCGGCTTCTTCATGACTTTCGGCTACAACAACCGTACGCTTTTCAAATGCGCGCCGGCCTTCTTTCAAGGTCCAGGCAACATCTGCAAGGTTCTGTTCAGGATGTGCGCGAAGGTGATCAGCAAGAGCCTTGGCATTGCCATCCAGCGCAGCCTTGGACCGAGCAGAAACCGTCAGAATCTGGAATGGCCAATCGCTGGGCGCAGACAACGCCCGTTCCGGTGCCTCCTCGACAATCACATGCGCGTTTGTACCACCCACGCCCAGTGAATTCACCCCCGCTCTGCGCGGATGGTCGTTGGCCGGCCATTCTGCGAGCCGGTCATTGACGCGGAACGGCGAATTTTCGAAATCGATCGCAGGGTTTGGTTTTTCAAATCCAAGCGACGGCGGCATCTGTTTGTGATGAAGCGCAAGCGACGTTTTGATCAGCGAGGCAACGCCTGCCGCTGTGTCCAGATGACCGATGTTGGTCTTGACGCTGCCGATCCGGCAATGGCCCAGCGCACTGCTGCTTTCAGAAAAGGCTTGGGTCAGAGCCGCGACTTCGATCGGGTCGCCCAGATATGTGCCTGTGCCGTGGCATTCCACATAATCGACCGTGTCAGACGTGATCCCGGCAATTGCCTGCGCCTCGGCAACAGCCTGCGCCTGCCCATCGACAGAAGGCGCAAGGTACCCGGCTTTTTGTGCGCCATCGTTGTTGACAGCCGTACCTTTGATGACTGCCCATATGTGATCACCGTCGGCAACTGCGTCAGCCATGCGCCGCAAAACCACGACACCGGAACCGGATCCAAATACGGTTCCCTGTGCCCTGTGGTCGAATGCATGACACGCACCGTCAGGCGAAAGGATTTCGTTCTCTTTGTAGAGATAACCGCGACCCTGGGGCAGCTCGATCGTGACGCCACCGGCGATGGCCATGTCACATTCCCCATTCAGCAGCGCCTGCGCGGCGTAGTGCGTGGCGACCAGCGAAGTGGAGCATGCGGTTTGCAGGTTGATCGACGGCCCGTGCAAATCCAGAACATGGCTTAGCCGGGTTGTCATAAAGTCCTTGTCATTGCCCGTATGGCGCAACAGGAACATGCCGGTGTTTTCCACCAGATCAGGGTTCGAACAGACGTTGAAGTAGAAATAGCTGCCCATGCCGCAGCCCGCGAAAACGCCAACCTGACCGGGGAAATTTTCCGGGACGTGACCTGCGGTTTCCAGTGCTTCCCACGCAGTTTCCAGAAACTGGCGGTGCTGCGGGTCCATGATCGCTGCTTCCTTGGGTGAGAAGCCAAAGAACTCGGCGTCAAACATCTCAAAGCCATCAAGCGGCGCAGCGAAAGGAACGTAGTCGCGATGCCGCATGAGACCGGGGTCTTCACCAGCCTCTCTCAAGGCATCGTCAGACAGCCTTCTGATTGATGAAACACCATCGCGCAGGTTGCGCCAATAGGCATGGATATCCGGCGCACCGGGTAGGTGCGCGGCCATGCCAACGATGGCGATATCAGAATCGCCGTAGGAGTTTGAAACGTCACTGGTCATGCTAACCGCATCCCGCCACCTTCTACACACTCAACCCCTAGAGTTGAAATACGCGCAAAATGCGGCGATTTTTAGGTATCCGCCCCACAAAAGGCCTGTTCTATGGGGCAATTTCAGGAAACTGGTGCCCACTAGTTAACAGTAGCCATCTCTAGCAGAATTGTTGCAATTCTGGAACCGGGAGCTACCCAGCGCTTTTCCCCGCCAAAGCCACAATCTCGGACCAGTTCAGCCAAACAGCGAGAGCCGCAGCACATAGGCCCAAAACGGCAAAAATCACGTCGTGGATTCCATCCCAGGCACCCATGCGCCGCGCCAGCCAGACAACGACCGGATAGGCCAAGACAAAGGCAACACCCTGCCCGATCAACGCACCAATCAACCCGGCCTGTTCCAGCCCGATCAAAAGACATACGACCATGAGAACGGCACGCGCCAAGGCCAGTACAAAAAACCGTCTGCTATCGCCCGCTGCCAGCGCAGCCTGATCATAGGTCTGCACAATCAGCATGGGTATTTGGGCGCAGGCCAGCAAGACGACAACCGCACCGGCCATCGCATAGCGTGGGTCATACATGAGGTCGACCAACCAGACACCAAGACAGGCAAAGACCGTAACCATACATAGCAACAGCGTTGTCACAGCAAAGCGCATCTTTCGAAGACGAAGAAAGTTTTCGCGGCTCTCGGTCGGGGGGGTTTCGCGATAAATCGGGATCAGGATTTTGCGGGTCACAATACCGCCCAGCAGCATCGGAAACGCCGCAAGGAAAAACCCGATGTTGTAAACGCCAAAGACATCCAAAGGCAGATATTTACCAATCAGGATTTTGTCAGACTGCGTAAACACGAACCCGCAAACTGTCGCGAGGAAGACCCATTTCCCAAAATTGATCAACTCGCGCGCAGCCGCCTTTTCCCACCGAAACCTGTTGCGCTCACCCGGCAGGAAGGCCGAGTTGATAAACACTTCGACAATGCTGCCCACGACACCGGACACAACCAGCGCCCAGACCGATCCGGTCCACCATGCCAAAAGAACCGCAACCACGACGCCTGAAAGTTGGGTCACCATGTCCAGCACTGTCACGCGCCCCAACATGAGATGACGGTTGGCCGTGTCCATACGGGTTGGTTTAAAGCCGGCAATCAACAGGGTCAGCGCCGCAACCGGCAAAATCTGCCCGAGCATCGGTTCATCATAAATCCACGCCATCGGGACGGCGGCCGCACAAGCCACCAGCCACAGGGCAAAACCCCGCATGACCTGTATTGTCCATGCGGTATTCAGAAACGCGCGGTCATCACCCCGTTTGCTTTGGAGGATGGCCGGTGTCACCCCAACATCCGAGAACTGCCCCAGTCCCATCAGAAACACCATCACAAGCGCCATCAATCCAAACGCTTCCGGGAACAACAAGCGTGTCAGGATCAGGTTCGATGCCAGTCTGATGACCTGACTGAAGCCAAATCCCCCAACGGTCAAAACAGATGATCGCAAAACTCGGGCACCCAGCGATCCGCCGCGGAATTTATCCATCAAAGCGTTCATCGACCGCGACTCCATCCCTTGGCGCGGTGGCGGGTCAGTTTGCTGATCAAGGCAACGCCTGTGTAAACCGCAAAGCCAACCGGATTGCGCAGCGCCATACCCAGCGTCTTGCGTTTTGACATCGGCACTTTGTCGTCATTCTTTAGCAAGTCCGGGAATGCGCGGCCTATTTCATCCACTCCGACATCCTGACGTCGCCGGACCTTCACCAGATTGCGGAACCCTTCGGCAATCGGCCACGTATATCCTGCGGCAACTCCAATCCGTTCAACTGGCGTGAAATTTAGCCTGACGAACGTATCGTCGGAAATGATCTTGGGGAATTCGTCCCACCGCTTGCGGCCCGGTGCGTTCACGGCAAAGACGCCACAACCAGGCACACATTCCGCCATGAAGGGAACCTGTCGCCAAATCCCTGCGTAGGCTCTGCTGATCCAGCCCTGTGCTGTCATTTCAACGAGTCCAGAAGCATAGCGCGGCTTGGACACATCAAGAACACCGGCAATCTGTTCAAGCAATGGCGCACTGACGACGACATCGGCATCCAGATAAATCCGGGTCGCGCCCCGCGCGGCTGCGTCCCCGGCGTTCAGGGCTGCGATCTTGCTGCCTTGTGCCAGTTCGATTACCTCAAGTGACCATCCACGCCCTCCGAAATCGGAGGTTCTGGTCCGTGCGACTTCGGCGGTGCGGTCTGTACACCCGTTGGCCACAACAACCACTTGCAAGGAATCAATGCGTGACCAGCTCGAAGCCAAAACCGCATCGAGACAATCGCCAATCAGCGATTCTTCATTGCTGGCAGGAAGGATAACCGTCACCGGCTCCATGAATTGTGCCCCTTACCTTCCGGCAGCCGTACCACTGCGGCCACACCTTACAAAAAACCCATACCTCTGGGCGAGGCTGTTTGCAGTTAACTATGGCCAAAGAATGAAACTGCCCAGCAATATACAAGGGCTGCTGTTACTTGCATCAATTTGAACACACCTCAGGAAGGCTTTCGTGACGCACCCCATGCGGATCGGTTACCTTGTCCCGCAATTTCCGGGACAAACGCACATCTTTTTCTGGCGCGAAATTTTGGCGCTGGAAGCGATGGGGCATGACGTACATGTACTTTCCACACGCAAACCTCCTCAGGGTCTGATTGCCCACGACTGGTCAAATGAGGCCATGGCGCGGACCACCTATCTGGGCCGCATGAATCCCGGTCTTGCGTTAGGCGGTCTGGCCCGGCTGCTGCCAAGGGGCCTTCCTCTTTGGATGTTCAAGGAAGGGTTCAGCTTTTCACGTGATGCCATGATTGCAACGCCGGCCGCAGAGGCCTTGTTGGCCCATTGCCGCACACACGCGCTCGACCACATCCACGTTCATTCCTGTGGCCGCGCCGCCTTGGTTGCTGCACTTGCCCGCAAAATGGGGGGCGCGCCCTATTCACTGACCCTTCACGGGCCTCTGTCCGACTATGGTGCTGGACAAGCGTTTAAGTGGCGCGGCGCATCTTTTGCGACGATCATCACGCAAAAGCTGTTGGGTGAAATGCAGCAGGCATTGCCCGGAGATTTGCCAGACCGACTGCCAATCAGACCGATGGGCGTCGACACCGATGTGTTGCGCCGGGCATCAAAATATACCCCGCCCGAACACGGCAGGCCGGTTCAGCTCTTTTCCTGCGCGCGTCTGAACGTCGTGAAAGGTCATCAGGATCTCATGAGTGCCATGCGCCAACTCTTGGATCAGGGTGTCGATGTCAGACTTGAAATTGCCGGTGAGGATGACGCCGGAGGCACGGGTTACCGATCCGAGCTTGAGGCGCATCTGAAAAAGCTACGCTTGCAGGATCATGTCAAACTCTTGGGCGCAATTGATGCCGGAGCCGTAAAGCAAAAGCTGAACGACGCGCATCTGTTTGTGCTCGCCAGTTGGCATGAACCTCTCGGCGTTGCCTATATGGAAGCAATGTCCATGGGTGTTCCCGTCATCGGGACAAATGCAGGCGGTGTCGCAGAACTGATTTCAGACGGTCATACAGGCAAGCTGGTCGAACCAAAGAAACCGGCGGAACTGGCGCGCTCCATTCGCGAACTGATCGGCGACACCGATGCGATGATGCGCTTTTCACAAGCGGGCCGCGCGCATGTCGAGGCCCACTACCGCGCATCCCTAGGGGCCGAAACGCTGGTTCAGGAAATCGCCATAGCGCAAGAGCGCGTTCAGAACTCTGAAACCGGGACCGACTGATTGGGCGCGCCTTCAAAGGCAAGGGTTTCAATCGCAGTCAATGTCACCCGACCTCGCGGTCCATCCGCAATCAACTGCTCGCCCTCCCGGGTAAACACATAGTCATTGCTGACACCGGGCAACACGGCGCGATCCTGCCCGGTGCCGCCATGCATGTGATCCGACCCGCCGCTGGAAATCAGTGTGTCATTTCCGGACCCGGCGATCAGCACGTCCTCTTGACTGGTGCCCTGCAACCTTTGGTTTCCGGAACCTGCAATACGCGTGATACCATCGGCAAAGACTGACGCTTCGCGCTGCTCCCATCCGGTCGGTGCCGAAGCATTGAACGCCATCAGCATATCCCAACGCGGATTGGCATCGTTCAAGTGGCGCAACGCGCCCCAACTGCCCCATTGCGTCGCCGGCGCAACGTCCACGAATGCGTTGAACAACGTCCCTCCCGACTCAACCCATCCTGTCAAAAGAAACTCATACAATTTTGCCATTTCGGGCGTGTAGTTGAACTCTGTAAAGAAGTCGGTCAGCCGCTCGTCGTTGACCTGAGCGCCATGGCCGGCAACATGGGTGCCACCCTCATACATCACCAACCGAAGACCTGCCTTGCGGGCTGCTGCACCATGGTAGGGAAAGATTTCCTGCGTGAGCTCCTGAAGTGATCCTTCCTGCAGAGCAAGCGCAACAGGGGCGATGGCTGCTTCAAATCGGTTCTGCTTCACAAATTCCCGAAGCGCCACACGTCGCAACCCCTGACGGCGACCTTCTGCTTCGGCCAAAGCCTCGGCCCGATCCAGCCATTCGGTCATGATCGGAGCCATTTCAGCGCCGCCCATTTCGTACCCAAAGTAGCCCGTCACAGCATAGGCATCAAAGCTCTCGCTCGGAGCACGTCCAAGCGTCAGAAAAGCCAACGGAGCCTCCAGAATGCTTTCTTCCAGACCCGGCCATCCCGTGTGCGTCGACACGACCCGCACCAAACGATCAGATACCTCGCTGCCGAAAACGTCTGTCCACACATCCATGACCTGCGCAGCCCGCAAACCATAGAATTGCATCCATCCAGTTTCAGATTCGCCCCAGCGCAATTCAGCCTGTTGCCCGGCCCAAACCGCCTGCGGGAAAATAAAGTTCCAAACCTCGTTCGAATACTCGACATAGGCTTTCAAACCGGGGTCGAGTCCATCTTTGACGGCCTCGGCAAACCGCCTGACATAAACGTCATCCGCAAGGTGCGGCATGGTAAACCAAGGGTCTGCACCGATCTGGTTGGCCAGCTGGATCATAACCTCGTGCGGAACACCCCAAGTGGTCCAATTGGCGTCGGTCAGGCGCGGACGGTCTTCCCAGCTTTGAATTGGAGATCCGTTTGTCATCATCCAGTCCATGAAACGGACCGACCGGAGGTCCCGAATGCGCTCGACCCACAAGGGATTGAACAGCACGCCTGCCTCATGCAAATCGATATGATCCTGTCTCAGAATTCGAATGTTCCGGATGGGATCGTTTTCCGGAATCTTCTTGATAACGACGCCAACCAATCCATCGCCCGGCGCGTAGGAAAAGGTGATCTGCCCCTGTTCGTACCGCACCCGCCGAACGCGGCCAGACAGCTCAATCTCTCCGGTCCCGTCGTAGAGCAACACGTAGTCGCCGCGCAGGTGTTCTGCCTCTTCAGGCTGGTCCGTCAGCAAAACTGCTTCGAGGCGCTCCACGCCTTCGGGCATCGCGATAGGCCAACCATTTTCATCAAGGTGCCCGCCGGCACGCAGCTGCTCAGACGTAAACCCACCCCACTGATCGGGTAAATGCCCCACCCAGTCCCGGGCGGTTTTCATCAGATCGATGAAGGGATGCTGAGTCGACCAGTCGGCCACGCCGTTCAACCCCATCCCAAGGGCCGGTGCCCCATCCGGGCGAATACCACGAGGCGGCAGCGCAACGGGCTGTCGTTCGGGCAAGGGTGCCTGTTCGGCTTGCTCCGCCACGGCTTGTTCAACCGCGACCGCTTGCGCGGCCTCTTGCGGAGTTTCTGGCATGGCCTCCCAGATCAACCCGGCAATTTGCGGATAGGCTTGCACCAGATCCGGATGCATCGTTGCGGGCGGTTGCCAATCAGCAGGTGGTGGGGTCTCGAAAATGGCGGCATATGTGATCATAGCCACCAATAGGTAGAGCGATTCAGTCCCGTGCGGGGCATCGTCTGTGAAAAACACCTCCGAGGGTAATCCGGACAGCTGACCCCCTTCGGCAAGCAGTGATGAAAGTATCCGGGCGGTTGGCACGCGTCTCACGACAAGATTGGGACGGGCCTTTGCAATATCTTCGGCAAGCTCGTCGTACCAGCCAACATGCTGATCTGCGTTGAACGCGAGATAGCGTTCAAACGCGGCCGCGTTTGGTGGAAACGAACCGGTCACCTCGCCCATGGCGGCCCAGCCTTCGTAAACGTAAAGCCGAGAGCCGGGGGAATTTTTGGTGGTCCAATCAAACAACCGCAGCAACGCCGTCAAAGGGCTGTCGCCGGTTGGATTGTCGCCGTCATAGGGAACGTCAGGCAATTGATATTGAATAAAGTTGGCCGGTGCCACGACAACGGCATCAAACTCTGCTTCGCCAAAGGCATTCCGATCAGGCGACCATGCACCCCTGACTCCCGGAAAGGACCAGTTCGCGCTTGGCGGCAAACCGTCTGCAAAGTTCCGCAGAAACCCCCACTGACCGTCCGTCGAGAATTGCCTGCCCGACGCCTTGGCCATTTGATTGATCCAATGTGGGACATTGGTATGATCCGCGTCTTCGCTCAGGTGATTGATCAGCGAATTGCCAAAGAAGTACGCTTTACTCTGGTCGCGTTCGGCGAAAACGCCGGATGGCAGCGCGACAAACGCCAACATGGTTAGCAGCACTCGGATCATGAAATTGCCCTGCTTTGGTAATTGGTTGCCTTGCCCTGCCAACACTATGCCCGACTGCGCATCAACGCGCAAAGGCGTGGTGGCCACAAGCGCGGAAATCCGCGTGAAAAGCGGGTTTTCATTTAGGAATTGCTGCGTATAGTGCAGGCCATGACAATGATCCGCCATACCGCAAACACTCAGCGCCTTCAGGCGCCGCTTGCGCTTGGCCTGCGTCTTCTCCTAACACGCCTCTGAGCGTGCCGTTCCTGGCGCGTCCGCTCAGAGGATACGTGATCGCGCCAAGTGAACCTGAGAAGACAAGAAAGACACCGACATGACTGATCAAACCAAAGACCGCGTGCTCATCTTTGACACGACCTTGCGCGATGGCGAACAAAGCCCGGGCGCAACCATGACCCATGATGAAAAGCTCGAGATCGCTGAGCTGCTGGACGACATGGGTGTGGACATTATCGAAGCGGGTTTTCCAATCGCCTCCGAGGGTGATTTCCGCGCCGTGTCCGAAATCGCTGAACGATCCAAGGACGCCGTGATTTGCGGGCTGGCCCGCGCACAGTTGCCAGATATCGACCGCTGCTGGGAAGCAGTCAAACACGCTGGCAAACCACGCATTCATACCTTTATCGGGACATCCCCACTGCATCGGGCGATTCCAAACTTGACGATGGATGAAATGGCAGACCGGATTCACGAAACGGTCACCCATGCGCGCAATCTGTGCGATAATGTTCAGTGGTCGCCCATGGACGCAACACGCACCGAATGGGACTACCTCTGCCGGGTTGTCGAAATCGCCATCAAGGCCGGTGCCACAACGATCAATATCCCGGATACAGTGGGCTATACCGCCCCGCGAGAGTCGGCTGATCTGATCAAGCGCCTGATCGAAACGGTCCCCGGCGCGCCTGATGTTGTTTTCGCCACGCATTGTCACAATGACCTTGGCATGGCCACGGCAAACGCCTTGGCCGCCGTAGAAGGCGGGGCGCGTCAGATCGAATGCACCATAAACGGTTTGGGTGAACGGGCGGGCAACACCGCCCTGGAAGAAGTGGTCATGGCCATCAAGACCCGCAGTGACATCATGCCCTTCACCACCGGGATCGAAACCAAGAAGATCATGCACATCTCACGAAGGGTTGCGACGGTTGCTGGATTCCCGGTTCAGTTCAACAAGGCAATTGTCGGCAAAAACGCTTTTGCGCATGAATCCGGCATCCATCAAGACGGGATGCTGAAGAACGCCGAGACGTTTGAAATCATGCGTCCAGAAGATGTGGGTATTGCCGGAACATCCTTGCCACTTGGCAAGCATTCCGGCCGCGCCGCGCTGCGGGCCAAGCTCAAGGAATTGGGCGTCGAAGTCGGTGACAACCAACTCAAGGACATCTTTGTACGGTTCAAGGAACTGGCTGATCGCAAGAAAGAGGTCTACGACGATGACATTCTTGCGCTTGTGTCTGCCACTGCCGATGAAGAAACCGATAGCCTTCAGCTGGTGAACATGTCCGTTCATTGCGGCACAGGTGGTCCGGCGACTGCCGATCTTGAAATGGAGATCGATGGCAAGGAAGTGAGCGCCACCTCACAGGGCGATGGTCCGGTTGATGCGACGTTCAAGGCTATTCGTATGCTGCACCCGAATGCCGCGCGGCTGCAACTGTACCAGGTTCATGCCGTGACCGAAGGCACCGATGCCCAAGCAACGGTAACCGTTCGTCTGGAAGAAGACGGCATGATCGCCACCGGTCAATCGGCTGACACCGACACAGTGGTTGCCTCTGCAAAGGCCTATATCAACGCGCTCAACAGGCTGGTTGTCCGCCGTGAAAAAACTGGAAAAGACGTCAAAGAGATTAGCTATAAAGACGCTTAACTAAGGATTGGCGGGCGTAGTGCCCGCCAAACATTTGCGGAAGACCAGACCTGTGCCCATCATCAGCAAAATCATGCATGAACACCGGTTGCTCTACATGGATCACTCCGGTGTCATTACTGCGACAGATGTCGCAGACAACTACCATCAGTTTCGCAAAATGCCCGGCGCTCATCACGTTCGGTTCGTGTTGGCCGACCTGCGCCATCTTGAAGGCCTGCGCGCCTATTTTGACGGAATGACTTCGGTTGCGCACATCATCGTGGCCGATGGTGAGGAAATGGAAGAACCGTGGGAAATTGCTTTGGTCAGCGATGACACGGGCCAGTATCCACTGTTGCTGGACTACGCATCACAAGTGCGCCGATCAGGCAAACTGCGCTGCGAAGTGCTGCCAACACTGGAACGCGCACTGGATTGGATGGGTCTGGCCCAGGACGTTTTGCACGATATCGAGACTGCCAAGAGCGGCACAGTTCAGAGCATCGACGGAACCACCTGATCCGGCGGCCGATGACCATCGGCGAATGTCTTGATGTTGATCAGGACCTTTTCACCCATCTCGACACGACCCTCCTGTGTGGCTGACCCCATATGGGGCAGCATCACGACATTGGGCATATTGCGCAGATCCGGGTTTCCCTTGATCCCGTGTTCGTAGACATCGAGACCCGCACCAGCCAGTTCGCCAGCTTTGAGCATGCGGGTCAGAGCGTTTTCGTCGATGACTTCGCCCCGTGACGTATTCACGACCACGGCCGTGTTCTTGAGCAGCTTTAATCGCCGGGCATTCAGCAAATGATAAGTACTGGGTGTCGAAGGGCAGTTTACACTGATGACATCCATTCGCGCGACCATCTGGTCGAGACTGTCCCAATACGTCGCCTCCAACGCCTCTTCGGTCTCAGCCCTCAGGCGACGCCGATTGTGATAGTGGATCTGCATGCCAAACGCAGATGCACGGCGCGCGACGGCCTGACCGATACGGCCCATGCCCAGAATGCCCAAACGGCGACCACCCAGCCTACCACCCAAAAAGGCCGTGGGTGCCCAGCCGTCCCAACGGCCTTCCTGCATGACACCAAGACCTTCCTGAATCCGGCGTGTGACGCCCAGCATCAATGCCATCACCATGTCAGCAGTGTCGTCAGTCACGACACCCGGCGTGTTGGAGACAAGGATGCCACGCTGTCGCGCGGTCTCGACGTCGATGTGGTCAAAACCGGCACCAAAATTGGCGATCAGTTTCAATCGATCACCCATCTGACCGATCAGCCCAGCATCCAGACTGTCGGTGATCGTCGGTACGATCACATCGGCCTCTTGCGCGGCTTCGATCAACTGCGCACGGGTCATCGGAACGTCTTCATCGCGCAGGCGCACATCAAACAGTTCTTTCAGGCGCGTCTCGACCACTTCGGGCAAGCGTCGCGTGACGACAACACTCAGACGTTTTGATGGCACAGCGGGCTCCCGGTTGTTTGTGATCCAATCTCTTGCCGTTAAACTGCGACATCAACGGACGAGGCACAAGAACCTCGCCAACAATTCGAGCAGGACAACAAGAATTATGAAACGGATTGCTTTGTCGATTGGGCTGGTGCTTGCGCTATTTGCGGGGGCGGTGTCTGCCGGACAGGACCGTGGAAGCGTGACCAAGCTGCCTTTGCCTCGCTTTGTTTCGATGAAAGCCTCGGAAGGCAATGTGCGTCGCGGCCCATCGCTCAGCCATAGAATAGACTGGGTCTACAAACGCCGTGACATGCCTTTGCAAATCACCGCCGAGCACGGTCATTGGCGCCGGGTTCAGGACCGTGACGGAGCAGGCGGTTGGGTCCATTATTCCCTTCTGTCCGGTGTGCGTACAGTGATCGTCGAAAAGGATCTTCTGGCGCTTCACATCAGGCCAACCATGGACAGCCCTGAAACCGCCCGACTGGCCATGGGCGTCATCGCACGTTTGGGTGAATGCCAACCTCAATGGTGCCGCCTGACGGCTGGCGGCTATAAGGGCTGGGCCCGCAAAGAAGCCCTGTGGGGGGTAAAGCCCGGCGAACTACGCGAATAGGATACGCTGCGAACAAAAGGCCCGGAACCATGCTGGTTCCGGGCCTTTTTGCGTTCGTTGATCTGAAGGGCCGTCAGGCTGCTTCGTGCAACAGGATTGCTGCCTCAGATGAGGATAGGTTGCGCCGCGCATAAGCACCATAGGTATGAGGATTGTCCCTGATCGTCGGAAGATGAGACAACAGCCGTGCCCGATCCCCATCGCTGATCGTCGAGATCGCTGTATTGGCGGGGTGGAAACTTTCGGTTTCAACACCATTGGCGAACAGCACCTCATGCCGTGGAAGCAACATGTGAATATACGTCACCTCGCGCACATTCATATCCGCCACGATGCTGTCTCCGTTCACCAGATCACGCGCGGCAACCAAGACCTCAGGGGTATTGAAGAGCGCCCGCGCCACGACGCCGCGGACCAACATTCTATGCTCTGGCGACACCAGAAATTCAGCGTCCGGCCTTTCGATCCCAAAGGCGCCCGCACGAATTCTGATGGGCCTCAGACGCGGCATCGCAAACAACCGGGCTCCGGTCATATGACGACTACCGATCCACTGGATTTCCTGAAATCCGTTGTCCTTGGTTTGAACCAGATCGCCTTCGCGCAGCGTCTCGATGGGCACTTGTCCATCTGGCGTCAAAATCCCGGTCCCTGGTGTGAAACAGATCACGCCGCCGGCCTGATCGCCGGCCGCATAGGTTTCGACCCGCTCCAGATTGTGATGCACGATCCAGAGATCGCAATCCCGCGGCGGCATCTCATCAAGGAACATCAGCAACGGTCGCGCCGCTTTGCCAACCTCAATCAATGTAACTGTGTAGCTTTTGGATCCATCCGTTACGACGAAACTGCTGTCCGTCAGTGGATGCTCCACATCTGTTGCTCCAATTCGCGGTGATGGCGACACAGCCGCACCCACCAACCTGCGCACCATTTTCGCTGCGCGGTGTCTTATATCCGCTTCGCCTTCAGCCTGATCCAGCCGTAGAATGGAAGATGGTCCATCCACGCGCACCGCTTCTCCGCGCCAGGACCATGCGGCCCCAACACTAAGCGACGACGGAGGTGCGGCCTGAAGACCGTCTATATCCGTCTGTGACCAAGAGATGACGAACGTGCCCCGATAGCCCGTTCCCATGCCTGTAAGCCTGCCTTGCTCTTGTCGTTTGTTAATTATTATTAACGAATAGCCTAACAAAGCTTCTGAGTTATGAATAGCGTTTGTTTACTCAGGGTTAACAATTCAATGCCTACTTTTCGCCTCTGCGTTGCATGAAAACAACGCACGCCTCCTAGAAGCGAAACTCCAACCTCATGGAACCCACCATTTGACCCGATGGCTGGGCCGTGAATTCCTCTGACATCCACGTCACGCCGTAGAACGCCGCGTTCTGTTCGCCCTGCCAATGCACGCCGGTTCGAACCCGGGTACGCGTGTCCGTCGCTTGAACACCACTGGATTGCGGCAGAAAGGCACTGTCTTCGACATAGGTGAAATCCCCGCCGACAACCCAACTGAGGCCCGGCACATACTGCTGCACGCTGCGATACCGTTGCCCGGTCACGGGATCTCTGACCATCAACTCACCCTGACCTGCGGGTCCAAAGGTTATATCGGCACCGACGCGCGCTAACGTTTCAACGCCCCAGCGCAGTTCTGTAAACGGACGGATCGTGCCACGGCTGCCCAGCGCAAAGGTTCGACCAGCCTCCGCAACCAAGGTCGGATGCACTCCGTCCTTAACCTGATTGGCCAAGACAGAATTTGATGCGGGGCTGACACCCATCGAATCATGCAATGCGGTCTGAAAAGCGCCTAGGCCGGTTTGCGGCCCGGTGAAAACCAGGTCACCGCCCAGCGCGATTTCATTCCCGCCGCGTTCAAAATGCGTATGCAAACCCAAGGCGACAGCACCGGCGAAAGGGCGATCTCCTGCTGCGGGCGCACGCAGATTTTCAGGCGCCATGACCTGCGCACCAACGCGGTACTCAAGAATTTCAAAGGGTCGTTGCGGCAACGCACCGGTCCAGGCGGGGCCTTTGACGCGACTGGCTGCCACGGACCCACTGTGCCAGCGATCATTCAAATCGCCGAAAAGATCGTTGTTCACAAGACGACCGTTCCCAAGCATCTGCCGACCTTCGGACAGCGCTGTAGTAGCGGTTACGATGCTGGCTGCGAGAGCCAGGGCAATGGCGCGAAACGGCATTTTGGTCCTATTTGTTTCGTGCCCCCCAAGGCAGAAGCAGAACTAGCACCTATCCTAAGTTGTGCACAGGGTGGCGGTGGCAGTGTGCGAAACCCTGTGGCAGTTTAGTCGCGCCTGAAATCAGTCGTCACCGAAACCACTGCGGCCAATGCTTGTATAGGCTTCAAAGCCAGCGCGCTTTGCATCTTTGATCGCATAGATATTCCGCAAATCAGCCATGCGTGGAGTGGTCATTTTGCGGGCCAGCTTTTTCAGATCCAACGCGCGGAATTCATTCCATTCCGTCAGCAACACAACCAGATCAGCATTGTGCGCCGCCTTGTACGGATCATCCACCCAGTTGACGCCCGGCAGCAGCGCTTCGCCCTCATGCTGTCCTTGGGGATCGCAGGTGCGCACCTTGGCACCCCCGCCCACCAGAGCGGGCACAATTGTCAGGGCAGGCGCATCGCGCATGTCATCGGTGTTTGGCTTGAACGTCACACCCAGAACGGCGACGGTCTTGCCATTGAACGACCCGTCACAAAGGTCGAGCAATTTGTCGACCATACGACGCTTGATCTCTTCATTGACCTTGATGACGGTCTCAGTGATCTGCATTGGAACCGCGTGTTCCTGACCGATCCGGGCGAGCGCCTTGGTGTCCTTTGGAAAACACGAGCCGCCATAGCCTGGACCCGCGTGCAGAAACTTGTTGCCGATACGGTTGTCCATACCCATACCCTTGGACACCTGTTTGACATCCGCACCGACTTTTTCGCAAAGGGCCGCGATCTCATTGATAAATGTGATCTTGGCCGCAAGAAACGCATTTGCCGCGTATTTGATCATTTCTGCCGATTCCAGATCGGTCGTAACGATCGGGAAATCGCGCAGGTACAAGGGGCGATAGATGTCTGCCATCACTTCGCTGGCCCGTTCGTTCTGAACCCCGACAACCACGCGATCCGGCTTCATGAAGTCTTCAATCGCAGCGCCTTCGCGCAAGAATTCCGGGTTTGACGCCACATCAAAGTCAAGCGCCGGGTTGGCCTTGGCAACGACTTGTTTGACCTGCCTGTTAGTGCCAACCGGAACCGTGGATTTCGTCACGATGACCACATAATCCTTGGCTGTTTTCGCGATTTCTTCGGCAGCCGCCATAACGTAGGTCAGATCCGCATGGCCATCGCCACGGCGTGTGGGTGTGCCAACGGCAATAAAGACAGCCTGCGCCCCATCGATCGCCTTTTCCAGATCGAGTGTGAACGAAAGGCGGCCCGCCTCGACATTCTTGGCCATCAAGGCATCCAGACCGGGCTCATAGATTGGAACTTCGCCGCGCTCGAGCATCTCGATCTTGCGCGGATCCTTGTCCACGCAGACAACCTCATGTCCGAAGTCCGAGAAACATACACCCGACACCAAACCCACGTAGCCTGTGCCGATCATAGCGATTTTCATATCTCTGCCCTTTTCGCTGGCCTCTTGGCGTTCTAATGCGACTTGCCGGGGTCGATTGTCAACGAAGGGCAAACAAAGCGAGCCAACCTATGCCGGATTGGACACGCGGGCGCGGGCGCTGTAACAGGCCATCAAGGCTAACGAGTGGACCGACATGACACAGACCCCCTCTGATATCGCGCGCGGCGTTCTGGAAACCGAAAGCAAGGCCCTGAACCAGCTTGGTCAGGATCTGCCGCAAGATTTCGATGCGGCCATCGATGAATTGTTGGCAATACCCGGACGTGTGATCGTTTCCGGAATGGGAAAATCCGGGCATGTGGCCGGCAAGATCGCCGCAACGCTCGCCAGCACGGGAACGCCTGCACAGGTGGTGCATCCGGGCGAGGCCAGCCACGGCGATCTTGGCATGATCACGCCCAACGATGCAGTGATCCTGATTTCCAATTCAGGTGAAACGCGCGAACTGTCGGATATGATCGGCCATTGCGCCCGGTTTTCGGTTCCTCTGATTGCCATGACAAAGCGGCCGGGCAGCACCTTGGCAAAGGCCGCCGACCACCTGCTTTTGATGCCGGATGCCCCCGAAGCCTGCTCCATCGGGATGGCTCCAACCACGTCAACAACGATGGCTATGGCCATGGGCGATGCTTTGGCAGTGGCGCTGATGAACTGCCGCGGTTTTGATCGAGAACGATTTCTGGCCTTCCATCCGGGCGGCACCTTGGGTGCACAGTTGCTTCGCGTATCAGCGGTCATGCACCGTGGGGATGAGCTTCCAACCGTGACAAAGGAAACACCGATGTCCGAAACCCTGCTGGTGATGAGCCAAAAAGGGTTTGGGGTCGCGGCCATGGTCAACAGCGGCAAACTGGCCGGGATCATCACTGATGGTGACCTGCGTCGCAACATGGACGGGTTGATGGACCGCACCGCCGGAGAAGTGGCGACTCGAACACCGCTGATCACGCGCCCCGATACATTGCTGACCGAGGCACTGGGCATCATGAACAAAACCAAACGCACAGTTTTGATGGTAGTCGAAGAAGACCACACTCTGGTCGGATTGCTGCATATCCACGACGTTCTACGGGCAGGTGTCGCATGAGCACAGTCATCTTCATTCCAGCGCGGTATGCATCCACGCGCTATCCGGGCAAACCCCTTGTCGAACTGCGTGGCGCAACCGGAATCGCCAAGACGCTTATTCAGCGCAGCTGGGAAGCCGCCAAAGAAGTCAAAGGGGTCGATGCGATTTATGTTCTGACCGATGACGACAGGATTGCCGAAGCCGCGCGGGGCTTTGGTGCCGACGTTTTGATGACGTCGTCTGATGCGCGAAATGGCACCGAGCGTTGCGCAGAAGGGGCGGCACAACTGCCGTCACCGCCTGATGTCATCGTCAACCTGCAGGGTGATGCGCCGCTGACCCCGCCTTGGTTCGTCGAAGCGCTTGTTTCTGCGATGGAAGACCCTGCTGTGCAGATGGCGACACCAGTTCTGCGCTGTGATGCGGAAACTCTGACCAACTTTGTCACCGATCGTCAGAACGGCCGCGTTGGCGGAACGACCGCCGTGATGCGCGACGATGGTCAAGCGTTGTACTTCAGCAAAGAGGTGCTGCCTTACGTTGGCGATTTGAACAACGCGCCCGAGGTTTGGCATCACGTTGGCGTTTATGCATACCGACCACAGGCCCTGAGCCTTTACGCCGCGTGGCCAGAAGGCCCGCTGGAAAAGGCTGAAGGGCTGGAACAGTTGCGGTTTCTGTTCAACGGCGCGCCCGTCACCTGCGTTCCGGTTGAAGCGCCGGGCCGTGTGTTTTGGGAATTGAACAACCCGGTCGATGTGGAGCGCATCGAATCCGTTTTGAAAAAGGAAAATACAGCATGAAAACTGTCTCTGTCGGATCGGTTGAGATATCGAATGCTGCGCCTTTTGTTCTGTTTGCAGGGCCCTGCCAGCTTGAGTCTGAATCTCATGCGCGCATGCTCGCCGAGAAAATCGCGGCCGCTGCAGAGCAGGCCAGAACCGGCTGGGTTTTCAAGGCAAGCTACGACAAGGCGAACCGATCTTCTCTGTCGGGCAAACGTGGTCTCGGCATGGACGAGGGATTGCGGATTCTTGAGGTCATCAAGAAAGAGTTTCAGGTTCCTGTGCTGACTGACATTCACGGGCCGGAACAATGCAAAACCGTGGCCGAGGTCGCGGACATCCTCCAGATCCCTGCCTTTCTTTCTCGTCAGACAGATTTGCTATTGGCGGCTGGGGAAACCGGCGCGGCTATTAATGTGAAAAAGGGTCAGTTTCTTGCTCCTTGGGACATGGCAAATGTGGCTGACAAGATCGCGAGCACAGGCAATGAGCGCGTGATGCTATGCGAACGGGGCGCCAGTTTCGGCTACAACATGCTGGTGTCCGATATGCGGTCCCTGCCGATTATGGCCGAGACAGGCTACCCGGTTGTCTTTGACGCCACACATTCGGTGCAGTTGCCCGGTGGTCAAGGCACGTCCTCGGGCGGTCAAAGACAGTATGTGGAGCCTCTTGCGCGGGCAGCCGTAGCCGTCGGCGTCGGGGCCATGTTTATCGAAACGCACCAAGACCCCGACAACGCGCCGTCGGACGGCCCGAACATGGTTCCAATCGAGCGGCTTGCATCTGTTCTGGGCGGTCTGCGTGAAATCGACGATCTGACCAAAGCCCGCTGACAGATATTCAAAAGCATCAAAACTGGTTTGAATTGCAAACAGTATGCTTTTGCGAATGTTGCGGCAAAGCGGTAGCGTTCAAGTATGGCCAGAACGGCCGGGACCGAAATTCAATTCGCGTGTGGTGCGTAGGGAGCACGCGGGGTGATGGGGGTTCCGGCACTGGCCGGACCCCCTACTTTTTCGATTTGCGGCGTTTAGAACAACGTCAGCACAGCCCCCATGATCGCACAGGCAATCGCAGCATAGCCCCCGTCAATCATCGTCAGTTTCAGCGGGCGGCCAGCGTATGAATTATTCAGGCCGATCCAAGGCGTGATGATGAATAGTCCGATACCGAGACCGGAAACGATCCCTTTGCCAATCGTGTCTATTCCTGCCAGCTCAAACACGTGCCGCATCATTCCGGCCACGATCAATTGCATCAGGAATCCAAAGGCAAAAAGCCCGGCTGACTGACCACCTTCTGGCTGGCCATCAGGACCACGCGGCACCCCCGACGCGTCCATCCATGGCTCGGACAGCTTCATGTACCACACGGCGCCGGCCGCAAAGGCGACGACCGCGGCGACGATCACATTTACCAGTTCCAACATGTTTTGCTCCCATCTGTCGTGGGAACAGTGTGCATCCAAAAGATGTTTTCGACTAGTCTTCTATCCCAGCCAGCGCACAGATGATCCGCCACTCCTTGGAGGTGACCGGCTGGACGGAAAGCCGCGAATTGTTGACCAGAACCATATCGTTCAAACGTTCATCGGCCTTGATCTGTTCCAGCGTGACAGGCGTTTTCACGGGGCGGACGGCCTTGATGTCTACGCATTCCCAGCGGGCGTCATCGGTTGTGCTGTCAGGGTGCGCCTCTGCGATCACTTCGACGATACCAACAACCGATTTTTCCTTTTGGGAATGGTAAAAGAAGCCGCGGTCGCCCAAGGCCATGTCGCGCATGAAATTGCGGGCCTGATAGTTCCGGACACCGTCCCATTCTTCGCCTGCGTCTCCCTTGGCAACCTGATCCTCCCAGGACCAGGTCGACGGTTCAGATTTGAACAGCCAGTAGTTCATCCACCGATCACCCGCTTCCATTCGATCAGGGTCACTTTCTGGAACAGACCGGCTTTGGCGTATGGATCGTTGTCTGCCCAATTCTGCGCGGCACTCATGTCATCAACGTCCAGAATGATCAGGCTGCCACACATTTCACCATCGCTATCCAGCAGCGGTCCCGCCTGGGCAACAACGCCTGTTGATTGAATATAGGCCAAATGCGCTTCGCGATTGTCTTTGCGGGTTTGCAGGGCACCGGTTTTGTCTTGTGCCATCAGCGCGATCAACATGTTCATTCCTCCTTAAGGGGTCGGTTCAGCAAACTTTGGATGGTTTCGGTCACACTTGCACCTTGTGACACATTTTGCACGGCTTCACAGATTGGCATTTCGAGCGATAGTTTGCGCGCCAAAGCCGTCACCGCTGCAGCGGTTTTCACACCCTCAACCGTCGTGTCATCGTCAAAGGTCTCGCCTCGGCCAAGCGCCTGCCCAAAACGGTAGTTCCGGGATTTTTCTGACGTGCACGTCAGGACCAGATCTCCGAAGCCTGAAAGACCAGCCAGAGTTGACGGATCCGCGCCCAAATGCTGAGCGAGCCGCGCGATTTCGGCAAAGCCGCGAGTCATCAATGCCGCCCGCGCGCTGTCACCCAAACCCTGCCCAATGCAGGCACCACAAGCGATGGCGATCACGTTCTTCAGCGCAC
Organism: Thalassococcus lentus; assembly: GCF_028023555.1. Classification (NCBI taxonomy): domain Bacteria; kingdom Pseudomonadati; phylum Pseudomonadota; class Alphaproteobacteria; order Rhodobacterales; family Roseobacteraceae; genus Thalassococcus; species Thalassococcus lentus. Next base: position 385,904 of record NZ_JAQIOY010000001.1, on the reverse strand, counting down.
CGCCAAGTTCTGCACCCGTGACATCAACTGTCCGATATAGGCGAAGCGCGCGGGTCGACAGCTGTTCCTGCATTTTGATGCCAAGCTGGTCATCCCTGCACGCAAGGGTGAGCGCAGTCGGCAATCCATTTGCAATATCGACAGCGAAACTCGGACCCGTCAAAACCGCCGCAGTCGCATCCGGCCATTGCTGAGCCAAAATATCCGTTGGCCCACGAAGGGTATTCAGGTCAATCCCCTTGCAGCACGCGACCAGTGCTTTGCCCGTCAACCCGTCTTCGATCTGCTCGGCAAAGCCGGTCAGACTTTGCATAGGCATGGAAAACAAGATGACGTCCGCACCCAATGCGGCCTTGAGATTTGGGTTCACGGTCACCGCATCTGGCAATGAAACTCCGGGCAAGCGTGGGCTTTGCCGGGTGCTCAGCAGAGTTTCGGGATTGCGCGCCCAAATCGTGACCGGACGTTGCTGTCCGATCGCAACAGCCAAGGCTGTCCCAAATGCGCCACCACCCAAAATGGAAACGCTCATGCCTTGGCCCCTTTTTTGCCTGACCCAACCAGCGGCACGGCCGATTGATCCAAAGGCCAGCGCGGGCGAGCCGCCAAGGTCATGTCGTGTTCTATCCCCATCGCAAACAATTCAGCCCCCGCATGCGCAATCATGGCAGCATTGTCCGTGCAAAGCGCCAGCGGAGGCGCAGAAAAGGACAGCCCCATTTCCGCGCAAAGGCCTGTCAGCGCGTTGCGAAGCACAGTGTTAGCAGCAACACCACCCGCAACCGCCATCGCGGGTGTGCCCGGCGCTTCGTCCAGATAGACCGAAATCGCACGCCGGGTTTTTTCCGTCAGAACATCGCGGACCGCAGCCTGAAAGCCTGCGCAAATGTCAGCGCGATCCTGAATATGCAGTCCGCCCTGCTCGGCAATAAGAGAATCGCGCTGCCTAAGTATTGCAGTCTTGAGACCAGAGAACGACATGTCGCAACCTTCACGATCCAAAAGAGGCCGCGGAAAGCGAAACCGCTTTTCGTCTCCGTTTCCGGCTTCGGCTTCGACCGATGGGCCACCCGGTTGTGGCAGCCCGAGAATGCGCGCCGTTTTGTCGAACGCTTCACCGGGCGCGTCGTCGATTGTGCCACCGACACGCGTGAAATCTTCTGGGCCGCGTACAATCAAGAACTGACAGTGCCCGCCAGAGACAAGCAACATAAGATAGGGAAAATCCAGATTGTCCGTCAATCGCGGGGTCAACGCATGACCCGCCAGATGGTTAACCCCGATCAACGGCTTGCCCAAACCCGCCGCAAGCCCCTTGGCCAGCATGACACCTGACAGGACACCGCCGATCAAACCCGGCCCGGCTGTCACCGCGATCGCATCCAGCGCGTCGTATTCAAGCCCAGCTTGTTGCATGGCTTGTTCAACACAATAATCGAGCCGCTCAGCGTGGGCCCGCGCAGCGATTTCGGGAACAACGCCGCCGTAGGCCTCGTGCAGGGCGTTCTGACCTTTGACGACCGAAGCCAGTATGTCGCGCCCCCTGAGAATGGCGGCCGCGCTGTCATCGCAGCTGCTCTCGATTCCGAGTATAAGAGGGGGAAGGCTCATGCGGGGTTCCCGTTGCGTCGGTTTCGCTCAGCAAGTACCACCGGGCAAGTCGCCTAACAACACCGGACCTTAAATGCCTGCCACACTTCCCATTTTGCTGCTGACCCGCCCCGAAAACGGAGCAGCGCGTTTTCTGGCCGAGCTGGAAGAAATGGGCATTTCCGGATTCGAAACCATCGTCAGCCCCCTGATCCGCGTCGAACGCAACCGCGCGCTGCCCGATTTGAACGGCTTCAAAGGTCTGATCTTTACCTCTGCCGCAGGCGTGTTGGCCTACCACCACGCTGGTGGCCGTCTGGATCTGCCGGCGTATTGTGTTGGTGACAAAACCGCTGAGGCCAGTCGCAAACTGGGAATGCAAAGCAACAGCGCAAGCGGGAACGCGCAGGCCCTGATTGAGATGATCGTGGATGCCAAACCCGATGCGCCCTTGATGCACATTCGCGGCGAACACAGCCGCGGTTCGGTCGCAGAAAAACTGTCGCGCGCAGGGATTCCAACGCAAGAAACTGTTTTATACGGCCAACCTGCGGTGCCCCCGACACCGGCGGCACTTGCCGCACTTCAGGGCGAAAGCCCCGTGGTTGCGCCGGTGTTTTCACCACGCACCGCGCTGGAACTGACGAAAATACCGGCAAAGGCACCGCTTCTTGTCGCAGCTATGAGTGAAGCAGTGGCCAAGCCATTTGAAAAACTCCATATTCAGAAACTGAGAACGGCTGCCAATCCAGATTCTCATTCGATGAGGCAATGCGTTGCCGACCTGCTCGAAGAGGCTAGGTCGCTTGAGAGGCATGGGCAGTAAGTGTAAACTAATGTAGACACATAGAGTGTCTACTTTGATTGTTATTGAAGAGGTGGCGGGACGTGGCCAAGTCTAAAAAAGGTAAGACAGCAAGCAAGTCGGCCACCGACAAGGCTGTTTCCGAAAAAGCCGAAACGGCGATTGATGATGTAGTCGAGACTGCAAAGGACATCGCTGAAGACGCAACGGAAGTTGCGGAAAAGGTAGAGGAAACCGCTGCCGAAGTGATCGACGAAACTGTCGAAGCCGTTGATGAAGTCACAGCCGAAACAGAAGAACAGTCAGACAGTGCCTCCGCTATTGAAGGCGGCGACGATGATCCGGCAGAGCCGGAGATCGTTGAGACCGAATCCGAACCAGAGGCTGCCGCCTTGGCCGAATCGGAAGCCGAGCAATCACCGACTGACAGCGCGGACGTCGCACCGGAACCGCAGATTATCGAACAAAAGGTAATTGAGCGGAAAGGCGGGTTTTTCCCTATGGCGCTCGGAGGCGTGGTGGCTGCAGGCCTCGGATTTGCAGCCGCACAATTCACGGACATTTCGTTGCCTTTCGGCCCGGCGCCAGAGCCGGACCCCTTCAAAGCGGAAGTTGAACAGAGTCTGGATGCGCAAGCAGAACAGATTGCTGCATTGGGCGCATCCGTAGAGAACACCCAGAAAGCCATCGAGGTCATTGACCTGAACCCGGTCATGTCTGCTCTGGCGGGTGTCGAGGATCAGATCGCTCAAGCCAATGATGCCGTGGCCAATCTGGAAGATCAGGTTGTTGGGTTCGACAGTCGCCTGACCGCTCTGGAAAAGCAGCCCGTTGCGTCGGCGGTTGGCCCTGAAGCAATTGCCGCTTACGAACGGGAGCTGGGAGAGCTTCGCGCTGCTATTCAGGATCAGAAGGACGCTCTGGTTGCGCAGAAAGCTGAAATCGAAACCATGGCAAAAGATGCCATGGCTGCCGAAGCGGGCGCCGAAGAAAAGGCCACCTTGGCCGCAAGCCGCGCAGCATTGGCGGAACTGACCAGTGCAGCCCAGGCAGGACGCAGTTTTGCAGGTCCTCTGTCAGTGCTAGCCGCAAACGGCGTTGCTGTTCCGGACGCTCTGTCCGCAGCCGCAGCAGATGGTGTTCCGACACTCGCGGCGCTGGCGACCGAATTCCCGGGTGTCGCCCGCGAAGCGCTGAGTGTTGCCCGATCTTCAGCGGACGAGACCGAAGAAGGCGGCGGCGGCTTTGCAAGCTTTCTACAAAATCAACTTGGTGCACGCTCAGTCACCCCACGGGAAGGTGATGATCCTGATGCAGTTCTTTCGCGCGCAGAAGCGGCGGTCAAGAACGGTGATTTGGACGCTGCGCTGACCGAAATCAGTGCGCTGCCGGAAGGCGCGCAATCCGTTCTGGCCGACTGGACCAGCAAGGCTGAATTGCGGCGCGATGCGCTGTCAGCCGCGTCTGATCTCGCTCAGCAACTGAACCAGTAACAAGGGTCTTCGATCATGCTTTGGTCTCTTATTAAGATTGTCGTTTTCGTCGCGATCGTTGCGGCACTGACCTACGGACTTGGCTATCTCATTGAAAGCGATGGGTCGGGAATGGCAGAAGCCCGTGTCGTACTTGGTGGCGTGGAGTATTCGCTCAGCCCATTGAAGCTGGCGCTGGCGCTGATCGCGCTGATTATTCTGACCTGGCTTTTCTTCAAGGTTTTCGGCCTGATCATCGCCGTGCTCAAATTCATCAACGGCGACGAAACCGCGCTCAGCCGGTATTTTGACCGGAACCGCGAACGCAAGGGGTATCAGGCCCTCTCCGAAGGATTGATGGCGTTGGCCTCTGGTGAAGGCCGCCTTGCTATGGCCAAGGCGACCCGTGCCGAAAAATACCTGCACAAACCGGAACTGACTGATCTCGTGACCGCGCAGGCAGCAGAGATGACCGGCGATCAGAAAAAGGCGGAAGAAGTCTACAAACGTCTTTTGCAAAACGATCAGACCCGGTTCGTTGGTGTGCGTGGCCTGATGAAGCAGAAACTGAACGCAGGCGATACCGACACAGCGCTCAAACTGGCTGAGCGCGCTTTTGCGATCAAGCCCAAGCACGGTGAAGTGCAGGATACCCTACTGCGCCTTCAGGCTGAATCCGCTGACTACGAAGGTGCGCGCAAAACACTTGCTGCAAAGCTCAAACACGGCACTTTGCCCCGCGACGTGTATCGCCGTCGTGATGCAGTTTTGGCCTTGTCCGAGGCGCAAGCCATCACGGACGATGAGCAAAGCGCACAGGCAGCTGAGGCCGCGATTAAGGCCAACAAAGCTTCGCCTGACCTGATCCCGGCGGCCGCCATGGCGGCTCGGGGCTACATCAAGCAAAACCGAAAGCGCAATGCTGTCCGAGTTCTGAAATCGGCTTGGAAAGCCCATCCCCATCCTGATCTTGCCAGTGCCTTTGCAGAGATCGAACCTGACGAGACACCGGCACAGCGGCTCAAACGATTTGGCACACTGACGTCCTTGAACGCAGATCATCGCGAAACAAAACTGCTGAACGCGGAATTGAACCTGGCCGCCGAAGATTTTCCAGCCGCACGCCGTGCACTGGGTACTCTGGTCGAAGAGGATCCGGATGCCCGCGTTCTCGCGATCATGGCCGCCGTTGAGCGCGGTGAAGGTGCATCGGACAATGTGGTCCGGGGCTGGCTTGCCCGCGCCTTGACGGCGCCACGTGGGCCACAGTGGGTTTGCGACAACTGCAACACCATCCACGCAGAATGGGCACCGCTTTGCTCGAACTGCGGGGCCTTTGATACCCTGAGCTGGAAATCGCCACCACAATCCGAAGTGGTTCTGCCGGCAGGCGCAGATATGCTGCCGCTGCTCATCGGGGCCACTGAAGACCCGCAAACTGCACTGGAAGAGGTGGAAGAAGCCCCCGGCATGATCGAGGTCACCCCGGTCGACGAGGTTGAGGCGGCACCGGAAGTACCCGAGGCAGAGCCGGAAATCGAAGACGCGGAAACGATCGCGGAAGCGGAAAAAGAGGCTGCCAAATAGTGCTTTTCCCAAGGCGGCCGGAGTGCTATCTGGCCGCCCACCAAGGGCCGCTGTAGCTCAGCTGGTAGAGCACGTCATTCGTAATGATGGGGTCGGGGGTTCGAGTCCCTTCAGCGGCACCATGACATATATAAGGTCTTTGGAACCGTTCATGATCCCAATCCACGGACCAGAACACCAAACTGCCTCGAAATCAGAAACAGTTGATCCAGTCCAAGCCCAGCGGGTTCGGGCGTTTCAAACCCCCTTGGCCGCAGTCGGTCAAATTTCCGATGGCCCGAACCGCGGGTTCAAACAACAAAAAAGGCCCCCGCAAATCGCAGGAGCCTTTTGAACCAGATCTTTTAAGCAGATCAGCCGTAGACGGCTTCTTTGCCAAAGTGCTTGGTCAGCATGTAATAGATGACGGCGCGGTACTTGTTGCGCTCGGAACGGCCATAGGTTTCGATGACCGAGTCGATGGCTTCCATCAGCTGAGGACCATCTGCAAGACCCAGCTTCTTCATGAGGAAGTTGTTCTTGACAGTTTCCAGCTCTTGGGGCTGACCACCTGCAACGGTTGATGCATCTGCATTGTAGATTGCGGGACCGCAACCGATTGTGACCTTAGTCAAAAGGGCCATGTCAGGCTCCATTCCGCATTTGTTGCGCAGGTCGTCTGCATACTTCGCGATCAAATCGTCACGTTTTCCCATGGTGTTCTCCCTAAAATAAAGCGGACTACCGCATTGCTTGGTGTGATGGCTCTAGCCTTCGCGCGCAAGGTTAACGGGAAATCCGGTGCGGGCAACGGAAAAAACCGCAGGACTTTTCCCCTCTGAACCGTTCGCGCGGTATGGAAACGACGCACACGATGTCGCCACATGCATAGAACGACCTCCAAAACACCAGAAAACTTGTAGCGAAGAAGGAGGGTATTGCATGACTTTGACGACTTCGCAGCTCGACCAATACCGGCAAAACGGCTTTGTCACCGGCTTGGCAGCATTCAACGCTGATGAAGTGCGCGACTTGCGAACGCAGATCGAGACGCTGGAGAGAAATCATACCTCTGGGTCCGGGGCACATGACCTGGGTCAGTTTTTCCGCGTGAACGGACAGCTTGTCATACCGCTGCTTGCCCGGGTTGGCCGGTCGAACCGCATTCTGGACGCCGTGCAATCCGTGCTTGGCAAAAACCTGCTGGTTTGGTCGGTCGAATTGTTCATCAAGGAACCGCGTACTCAATCCGTGGTCAGTTGGCATCAGGATCTGACCTATTGGGGCATGGGGGAAACGGATGAAGAACTGACGGCTTGGATTGCCCTTTCGGATGTTTCGATCAAAGCCGGCTGCATGCGGTTCATTCCAGGCAGCCACAAAGGGAAAATCGTCGATCACGACGACACATTCGATCCAGACAACCTTCTATCACGCGGCCAGGAAATTCAGGGCATCGATGAAACGCAGGCGGTTCACGGCCCACTACGGCCCGGTGAAATGTCGTTTCATCACGGCCGCTGTTTTCATGCATCCGGCCCGAATGAGTCCGACGACCGGCGCATTGGTCTGGCGATCCGCTATGTCACACCTGAAGTTCGGCAACCCGCATTGGGCCCCGACTACGCGATGTTGGTGCGTGGATGCGATCCTGTTCGGGGGTGGATCAATGTTGCAGGTGCCAGTACGCTTTTTGCACCGGATGATCTGGCGCTTTATGATCAGGTTCTGGCCCATCAATCCAAGGCACTTGCCGCCGGGGCGGAATCCAGCGTCGGCCTTTATCAAGCACAAGGACAACAGTGATGACGGACCCGCGAACTGTCAGCTTTACGCAGATGAAAGACGGCACGCAGCAAGACTACGCGCTGCTGGAAGAACTGGAAAAGCCGTTCCTGGGTATGACGGCGGATCGAGTATTGGATGAACTGCAGCGCGCCGGTGAGGCCACGCTGGAAGGTTACAAGATCACCCGGCTGGAACATGGCCTTCAATCGGCCACCCGCGCGGAACGAGACGGCGCCGATATTGATTGGGTCGTTGGGGCGCTCTTGCACGACATCGGTGACGGGTTGGCTCCTCAGAACCACGACCGCATGTCAGCCGAAGTGATCCGCCCCTTCGTAAGATGGGACGTGGCGTGGGTGGTCGAACACCACGGTATTTTCCAAATGTTCTACTACGGGCACCACTATGGCTGGGATCGCAATGCGCGCGAACAGTTCAAGGATCACCCTTGCTACGACAGCTGCGCCGCGTTCTGCGAGCGGTGGGATCAATCCAGCTTTGACCCTGACTACGACAGCAAAACTCTGGAGCACTTCGAACCCATGGTTCGAGAGGTCTTTGGCCGCAAAGCTTATGACCCTGATGTGCTACGCGAAGGTCACGTTAGCGTGCTAACTGGCTCAGATACTCTGTGAGAACTTGTAGAACACCGCACCGGGTGCGACGGTGCGGGCAATTGTTTAGACCTGAGAAAGTCCTGAAATGACCCGATCCATCGCTCTTGTTGCTTGCCCTCTGGTGTTCTTGGCCTTGGCCGCCTGCGAACCTGTACCCGGTGATGCCGGAGCTACCGGTGGTATCGTGACCGTTCCGGAGTCCGTTTCATCAATCGCGGCGCCCTTTCAGGATCTGACCACTGCACGCATCCGGTCAGAAGACGGATGCTACTGGTACACACACAAGGGGCCGGTCGAGACGACGCAGCTTCCCCTGCGGACCAAAGCAGGAAATCCGATCTGCACCAAGGCTCAGGACGCCGAAGGCTAAAGCGCACCGCCATCCGTTGGATAAAGGTGTGCCGTAACACCTGTATCAACCGCATCATAAAGCGTGTTGATATGCGCCATGACCATACGCACACAGCCTGAACTGGCCCGTGTTCCGATGGAACGCGGAGCGGGCGTGCCGTGAATGCGCAAGTAGGTGTCCCTGTTGCCAACATAGAGATACAAGGCCCGTGAACCCAACGCATTGGCCGGGCCCGGATCCTGTCCGCCATCGGCCCAACGTGCATATTTCTCGGGTTCACGCTCGATCATTGCATTGGTCGGCACCCAACGCGGCCATTTGGCTTTGCGCTTGATTGTATAGACGCCCGGCTCATAGAGCCCGTCACGACCAATCGCGACGCCATAGCGCATCGCGGTCCCGCCCTCTTCGATGTGGTAGAGATAGCGGGCGACAGCATCGACATGAATATCACCCGGCTTCAATCCTTCGTTTGCCTGTACGCGGCGCGGAAGGAACCGGCGGTGCAATCCCCAGGGGTTTGAATTTTCAAGATCGAAGTCTGCGGGCGTGACCTGCGAATCCCAGCCGTCCCAATCGCTGGGCGAAGCCAATGCAGGATTGATCAACGCAGGCGCAGCCAGAGCAGTAAGAGTTGTCGCAACCATGTGACGTCTAGTGAACATCTGGGACCTTTCCGATCTACACATTCGGGCCATTGGATGCCCGAAACATCTGAGATTGATCAAAGGTCCAAATCGACCGGAGTTTCAACGACAACGAGCGGATCGACAGGGAAATTTTTCGTGAATGGTGCGGCAAATCCATTTTGGACTGCCGCACCACAAAACATTTTGAAGGTCCAGAAGACCGTGATCAGTAGCGATAGTGCTCTGGCTTGAATGGACCTTCTGGTGTCACACCGATGTACGCGGCCTGTTCGGTGTCCAGTTTGGTTAGCTTCACACCGATGCGGTCCAGATGCAGACGCGCAACCTTTTCGTCGAGGTGCTTGGGCAGGATATACACTTCGTTGTTGTAATTGCCGCCGTTTGTCCAAAGCTCGATCTGAGCGAGGACTTGGTTCGTGAACGACGCAGACATCACAAACGAAGGATGGCCCGTAGCGTTGCCAAGGTTCAACAAGCGGCCTTCGGACAGCAGGATCAGACGATTGCCGTTTGGCATCTCGATCATGTCGACCTGTTCCTTGATATTGGTCCACTTGTGGTTCTTGAGTGCAGCAACCTGAATTTCGTTATCGAAATGGCCAATGTTGCCCACAATCGCCATGTCCTTCATCTCGCGCATATGCTCGATGCGGATCACGTCCTTATTGCCAGTTGTGGTGATAAAGATATCCGCATCACCGACGACATCTTCCAGCAGCACGACTTCGAAACCGTCCATTGCAGCTTGCAGCGCACAAATCGGATCAACCTCGGTGACTTTCACGCGGGCACCAGCGCCACGCAGCGACGCGGCAGAGCCTTTGCCAACGTCACCATAGCCCATGACCACGGCAACCTTGCCAGCCATCATGGTGTCTGTTGCGCGGCGAATGCCATCAACCAGCGATTCCTTGCAGCCGTACTTGTTGTCGAATTTCGACTTGGTCACGCTGTCGTTCACGTTGATCGCCGGGAACGGCAATTGGCCTTGCTTGACCAGTTCATAGAGGCGGTGAACACCGGTTGTCGTCTCTTCGGACACACCCTTGATCTGGTCACGGATTTTGGTGAACCAGCCGGGGCTTGCCTTCATGCGCTTGGCGATCTGCTTTTTGATCACCTCTTCTTCTTCCGATGTCGGCACCGGGATGATGTCTTCGCCAGCTTCGGCGCGAGCGCCCAGAAGGATGTACAGGGTCGCGTCGCCGCCATCATCCAGGATCATGTTCGGGCCATCATCGAACAGGAAGGATTTGTCGAGATAGTCCCAGTGCTCTTCCAGGCTCTGACCTTTGATCGCGAACACGGGTGTTCCGCCTGCCGCAATGGCGGCAGCAGCGTGATCCTGTGTTGAGAAAATGTTGCACGATGCCCAGCGCACATCTGCGCCCAACGCCACCAGCGTTTCAATCAGAACCGCGGTCTGGATCGTCATGTGAAGCGAACCGACAATGCGCGCGCCCTTCAGCGGTTTGCTTTCGCCATATTCCGCCCGGCAAGCCATAAGGCCCGGCATTTCTGTCTCGGCGATGTCCAGTTCTTTGCGACCGAATTCGGCCAGTTCGATGTCTTTGACAATATAGTCCTTGGCCATGGGCCTGCCTCCGAGGTTGCTCGTTCTTAATCTTGCGCAGGCAGGTATCATTCCTTGCCAATTTGAGCAACGAGGATAAGCTGCATGCAACTAAAAAGCGAAGCGAGCAGCGCAATGGCAACGACCGGTACAAAAGCAAAACCTCAGAATGAGTATGGCACCTACCATGTACCCGAAGGCCTCGAGGGCAGGCCCGCTGCCAAGGCCGTTTTGTCCGGCGTTCCCTACGAACCCGACACGTTGAAATTCATGCGCGCCAACGCCGGGGATGGTGACATCATTCATGCGGGTATGTTTTTCGGAGATTTCCTGCCCGCCCTGAGCACCGCCTTGGCAAAGAATGCTCAGTTGTGGGGGTTTGAACCGAACCCCGGCAATTTCGAAGCGGCCGAAAAAACCGCCAAGATGAACAAGCTGAAAAATGCCAATCTGTTCAATGCCGCGCTTTCAAACACCTCTGGTCAAATTCTCTTCAAAACCAAGGACGACAAGGGAAAGTCGCTGGGGGGCTTGTCCCATTTCGTCCAAGAGGACGGCGATGGCGTCGAGGCCGTTGACGCCATGATGCTCGACTACGTTGTACCGCTGGATCGAAAGGTCAGCATCTTGCAGCTGGATGTCGAAGGTCACGAAAAAGAGGCCATGAAAGGCGCGTACCACATCATCAACAGATGGAAGCCCATTCTGGTATTGGAGTACTTTGGACAGCTTCATTGGATTAACCGCAATTTTCGCGGGCTGGGCTACGAGCGTATCGGCAAACTGCACGGAAACCATGTTTATGCTGTCGAAGGGTCCGGCATTTCAATCTGATCAGTTTACGCGCCAAGGCCTTCGCGCTAGCTAGGCGCCACTTCTCTGTACAACGAGTAAACAGATGGCCAAACAACCCCGAGCGTGGCAACGCATGCTATCCGGACGCAGGTTGGACCTGCTGGATCCAACACCGGTCGATATCGAGATCGAAGATATCGCGCATGGGCTTGCCTTTGTTGCGCGCTGGAATGGCCAGACACGGGGCGATTTCGCCTATTCGGTTGCCGAACATTCCTTGCTGGTCGAAGCCTTGTTTGGACGCATTTGCCCAACTGCAACGGCGACAGAACGGCTGACCGCTTTGCTGCACGATGCCCCGGAATACGTCATCGGTGATATGATCTCTCCGGTGAAAGCGGCTGTCGGGCCGGGCTATTCTGAACTGGATAAAAGGCTCGAGGCAGCGGTGCACATCCGGTTTGGACTACCCGCAACGACACCGGCCAAGCTCAAGAAGCTTATCAAAAAGGCAGACCGGATCAGCGCATGGATGGAGGCAATCCAGATCGCCGGATTTACCGAAGAAGAAGCCAACAAGTTCTTTGGCATCCCGGATCGAGAATTGATTCAAGGCATGCAAATACGCTTGAGGCCCCCCATGGAAGTGCGCCGGGATTTCACTGCGCGTCATGCCACATTGCTGGAGCAGACAGGATGATCAGAGTTCGCGGCATGAAACGGGTGGATGTGCCGGCCTGCACGGCAATTGTGAACCACATCATCGCATTGGGCGGCTCAACAGCCTACGAAGATCCATTTTCCGAGGACGCTTTCTCGGATCACTACTTGGATGAAGCGCCGGTCACAAACGTGGCCTTGCTTGGAACACGTGTGGTTGGGTTTCAGGGTGCCTTTGATGTGGGTGATGACGTTCTGTCGATCGGCAGCTTTACTGATCGACTAAATCCGGTCAAAGGGGCCGGCCGCGCCTTGTTTGCCAAAACTCTGGCAGACAGCCGCGCATTTGGCGCTAAAGAAATCATTGCAAAGATCACCTCTGATAACACCGGTGGACTGGCGTTCTACAGCCGACTTGGATTTGTAGACCACGAAGTCTGGAAAGATGACTTCACCCGCGCAGATGGCGCCAAGGTTGACAGAGTAATCAAGAGATACACGCTGTAGGGGAAGTGACCCAAAAAACTATCGGAAACCTTCGAAAACCCTTCAATTTGCGAACAATTCGCCCAATTTCTGCCTCAGTGTTCTCTGATCTGAAACGACAAGAAAAAAACATCTATGGTTTCAGAGGGCAGTAGTCATGTGTGCAAAAGGTTTGTTGATCGCCGTATTGAGCACGGGGATGTTGGTCAGCTGTAGTGAGACTGCAGCGCCGTCCTTCGTGTCAAAGAATACAGTCAACGCAACGATTGCGCCGGTACAGAGTGCCGACATTCACGAGGTCGCGCTTGGCGAGCAAGCCGTCAGGCTTTCGAAGTTGTCCAAGGACATCCTGCGCAAATCTACGATGCGCGGCGTTGCCGTTGGGGCGGTGCTGGGCTGCGGGCTTTCGGCTGTTTCAGCGTCAGGCGCGGGGCGCTGTGCTCAAGCGGCTGTGGTCGGCGGCGCGGTTGGTGGCGTCATTGGACATGCCAATGGACGCAAGCAGGTCGAACAACGTATGGCGCTGGTGGATTTGAACCGCGTAATGCCTGCCATTTCCAAGGCAGATGACCAAATGACAACACTTCAATCGACCTTGGACGCGATGTTGGCTGCGCAGTCTGCGGAATTGGAAACCCTTAAACGGCAGCGTAAAACCGGAGAAATCACGCCGGATTCCTATCAGGCCCGTTTGACTGAAATTCGTGACATTCGTGCAAAGGCAGCAGAAGCGCTATTGCTGAGTGCAAGGGATTTGGCAGAGGCGCGCATTGCGCTGGAAAACGCTGAAAAACAGGGTCAGCCCGGTATCGCTTGGTACCTGCAAAAGACACGAAAGCTAGAACAACACGCCACGTCAGCGCGGTCCTCATTGTCCTTGATCTAATCAAGCTTCAGCGCGGGCTGCGCTTGGCCAGAATCCGTTGCAGTGTTCTTCTGTGCATGTTCAGCCGCCTGGCGGTCTCTGAAACATTACGGTCGCAGAGTTCATAAACTCGCTGGATGTGTTCCCAGCGTACGCGATCGGCACTCATTGGATTTTCGGGCGGTGGAGGCAAATCATCTCCACGCGCCAGCAATGCGTTCATGATGTCAGTCGCATCGGCTGGCTTCGACAGATAGTCGGTGGCACCAATTTTGACCGCAGCAACAGCAGTGGCAATGGCGCCATATCCAGTGAGAACCACGATACGGCTGTCCGGGCGCTTGTCGCGAAGCACCTCAACCACGTCGAGGCCATTGCCGTCCTCCAACCGCAGATCCACCACCGCATAGGCCGGTGGACGGGCCGTAGCAATCGCGCTTCCGGCTGCAACAGACCCTGCTGTCTCTACCTCGAAGCCCCGTTTTTCCATGGCCTTGGCCAATCGCCTGAGGAACGGCTCGTCATCATCAACCAATAGCAGCGAACGGTCGTCACCCAATTCCTCGATTGCTCGATCAGCCACGCGCGCTCCTCCCGGGATTGATGCGGTTGTGAAGAAAAGTATTACCCCTAGGCTTTTGGGGGGTCAAACCATTGATTTGAGCACTGTCTGTGAACCTACATCGCATCGATAAAGCACGACACCTGATCGGCCATCTGTTCCGGCCCAACTTCTCTTCGGAAATACTGAACAAACCCTTCTTCCGGCAGAACCAGATAACTGAAGGTCGAATGATCAACGAGGTAGTACTCATCCTCGGCGGGTTGTGCCTTGTAGTAGGTTTTGTACGCCTGACTTGCGGCCTTTACCTGTTCCGGTGAACCCGTTAGCCCGATCATCTTTTCATGAAGGTTATAGGCAAAGTCACCGACCACTTCGGGCGTATCCCGTTCAGGGTCCACAGAAATAAAGACCGGGGTCGTGCTATAGCCGCGATCCGCCAGAATATCGACGGCTTCGGCATTCCGCGCAGTGTCGAGCGGGCAAACATCCGGGCAAAACGTGTAACCAAAATAAACGATGCTTGGTTCGGTGATGACGTCAGCGTCGGTAACCGTCTGGCCGTTGGCATCCAGCAACTCGAACGGCCCACCAATAGCCCCCGGCCCGCCTGCAATCGCGCCGCTTCGACAGCCCGCAAACCTGTCATCGCTGTCCGGACCCATTGTGACGTAATACATCGCCCCCATCAGAGCGAGGATGGCAACACCACCTGACGCCGCCGCAAGTTTCTGCATGTCGCACCTTTTTGACCAATTGATTGGAGTCTGCATCAGACCTAACAATTGGCTAGCCGTGCACAAGGGACGAAAAGGCGCAGATGGCACAATCGGAACTTGGATTTCTAAGCGAACAAAAGCGAAGCAACTGGATTCGTCTGCGGACGATGATCTGGCTGCGCTGGCTGGCCATTATTGGCCAGATCAGCGCAATCACGATTGCTCAGCGTCTTTACAACCTGCAACTTGAACTCGGGCTTTGCTATCTGGCGGTCGGGGTTTCCGTGGTTGGCAATCTGGTGGCCATCTTCGTATTCCCGGAAAACAAGCGCCTTTCAGAGAACGAGAACCTGCTCATGGTTCTGTTTGATCTGCTCCAGTTGTGTTTCCTGCTCTACCTGACAGGCGGATTGCACAATCCGTTTTCTTTGCTTGTGCTGGGCCCGGTAACCGTTTCCGCGGCAGTCTTGACGCTGCGGTCGACCATCATTCTGGGCGGAACAGCGTTCCTTCTGGTGACAGGGATGGTCTATTACCACATGCCGCTTAGGACCGAACAGGGTTTCATCCTGCGGATACCTGATGTGTTCGTCTTTGGCCAATGGACAGCGATCACCATCGCCCTTGTTTTCATTTCGATATACGCGCGCCGCATTTCCCGCGAGATGCATTCCATGTCCGACGCACTTGCCGCGACACAAATGGCGCTGGCTCGCGCACAGAAGCTGAATGATCTCGGTGGTGTGGTTGCCGCCGCCGCGCATGAGCTTGGCACTCCTCTGGCCACCATCAAGCTGACATCAGCCGAATTGGCCGACGATCTGGATGATCGCCCGGAGTTGCAGGAAGATGCCTTGTTGATCCGTGAACAAGCCGATCGGTGCAGCGATATCCTGCGATCCATGGGAAGGGCCGGCAAGGACGACCTGCATATGCGCCACGCTCCTCTGGTCGAAGTCATCCGAGAAGCCGCAGAGCCGCATCAGGACCGAGGCAAAGATATTTTTATCGAAGACGGTCCGGGCCCCGGCGGCGATTTCAACCAACCTCAGATTCTGCGGCGTCCAGAAGTCATACACGGTTTGCGGAATCTGGTACAAAACGCCGTTGATTTCGCCCGGGCCAATATCTGGATCGAAGCAACATGGACCGATGACCTGGTTTCAATCAGGATCTTGGACGACGGTCAGGGATTTCCGCCTCATCTGATCGGCAGAATGGGCGACCCGTTTGTCCGCAAGCGGCGAACCGAAGAAGAAAAGAAAGAACGGCCCGAATACGAGGGTATGGGTTTGGGACTGTTCATCGCAAAAACGCTTTTGGAACGAACGGGCGCCGAGCTAAGCTTTGCGAACGGCACTGACCCGTTTCTCCCAAGTCCGGAAAACAACGAGCGCCGCGGCGCCATTGTCGAAGTGGTCTGGCCCGCAAGTAAAATTCTGGCCGAGGCAGGCAAGCGCGGAGCGGTGCTGGGCGAAAACCAGAGGTTTGAAGTCTAGGACCCACTTAACCAACACGATTAAGCGGCTATTAACCTTTGTCATCGACGCTCTCCTCGAAGCGCCATTCGGGGGGATCGTTGGTGAACATATGGTTAGCATCCTTTGCCGGAATTGGGATCGGGCTGGTTGGCTTGTTCCTGATAGCGACGACCAACCGTATACAAAAAGCGTCGTTCGTCGGCCCATCAGTCAACCGACGGTCGGTGATCCTGTTGCGTGATGGATTGGTCATCCATAGCAACGAGCATGCACAGCGTTCCCTGGGTGATCTCGTGTTGCCCGGCCAAAGTTGGTGTCGGCTGAAAGACAGGCTGGCGACATTTATAGATGGTCTCCCCGATGAACTTCCGGACCAGCCTGTTGTTCTGGGCGACACTGGTGCCAAAGGCCAGCAGCTATTCCTGCGGACAGACGGCGAAACCAGAATCCTTGAGCTTGGAGACATCCATTCATCCGGCGACATTGCGGCCGCCGATACACCAGAGGATGCTTCCACAGAAGCCGTGGAAATGGCGGTCACACCCATGTGGAAAACCAATAGCGACAGCCAAATCATTTGGTCCAATGCGGCCTATAATGCTTTGATCCGCGACTGCGGCGCGGCCGGGGAACAGGCAACACAACTGTTTAACCTGCCTGTCATTGACACGAAAACGGCCCGGCAATCCCGTGCTAGTCTTGAGACCGCTGCTGGCAAAAAACATTGGTTTGAAATCACCAGCCAACCCACCGAAACCGGAACGCTTTACTATGCCAGCAACATTGATGCGCTTGTCACGGCCGAATTGGCCCAGCGCAATTTCGTGCAAACCCTGACCAAGACTTTTGCACACCTGCCCATCGGGCTTTCCGTGTTCGACAAAGATCACCGTCTGGTTCTTTTCAATCCCGCGCTCCTTGATCTGACCAGACTACCGGTCGAATTCCTGTCTGCGCGTCCCAACCTGCTCAGCTTTTTTGATCACATGCGTGAGAACCGCATGATGCCAGAGCCAAAGAACTACACCAGTTGGCGCGACCAGTTGACCAACGTTGTCAACGCCGCTCAGGATGACCGCTATTGCGAGACTTGGAACCTGCCATCCGGGTTGACCTACAAGATCACAGGCCGTCCGCATCCCGACGGTGCAATCGCTTTCCTACTGGAAGACATCAGCGCCGAGATTTCATTGACGAGACGATTTCGATCAGAACTGGAAATGACGCAATCTGTGATCGACAGTTTTGACGACGCGGTCGCCGTTTTTTCCCAGCTGGGCGTTTTGACGTTTTGCAATACGGCATACCGAACCCTGTGGGATTGCGAGCCGGACAGCGCCTTTGCCGAAATGACAATTGTCGACGCAACACAGGCATGGTCGAAAGCCTGCGTGCCCACACCCGTATGGCCGGAAATACGTGAATTCGTTTTGACGCTACGGGATCGCGCTGCTTGGGATACCGGGCTTGATCTGCGCCAAGGTGGGAGCCTCTTTTGCTCTGTCGAGCCAGTCGCAGCTGGATCGACCCTAGTTCGTTTTTCCAAGATGACCGCAGCAAGCGCGGTTCCGGCAGCAACGATGGACACCACGGAGTAGTCAGGGATTGATCTGCACTTGCGGCTGACTGCCCGCCCGGTATCCTTGCGCCTATGACAAGCCGATCAACCTCCCTGACAACAAATGGACCGGAAAAAACTGCCGAGATCGCAGTGCGGATCGGCGCAACGCTCCGGAGTGGAGACGTGTTGCTTTTGTCTGGCGGTATCGGCGCCGGAAAATCGCATTTTGCCCGTCGTTTGATCCAGTCTTTGCAAGACGTCCCCGAAGATGTCCCATCACCTACGTTTACATTGGTTCAGGAGTACGAAACCCAAAAAGGCATGCTGTGGCACGCTGACCTGTACCGCCTATCCGATCCGGACGAAGTGGCCGAACTTGGACTACTGGACGCAATGCAGGATGCGATTTGTCTGATCGAATGGCCGAACCGTTTGGAGGACATGACGCCCGAAAATGCACTGTCGGTCAATTTCGAAACTCATGCCCCGCCCCGATCCGAACATGAGCGAACATTGACGTTCACTTGGTCAAACATTCGTTGGGACACCGTCTGTGCGGAGCTGAGGGCATGAATTCGTTTCTGGTCAATGCCGGGTGGGGCGATGCGGAGCACCACCCATTGCAGGGAGATGCGTCAACGCGCCGGTACACTCGTCTACGAATGAACGGTCAAACCGCGATGCTGATGCAAGACCCTGACGGCGATGTGTCACTGTTTGCTCGTCTTTCACGGCATCTTAAGTCTCTGGGACTCAGTGCGCCGGAAATCTACGCAGAAGACCCAGAAGCAGGGCTACTGCTGATTGAAGATTTTGGTGACAGTCTGATCGCAAAGCTGGCCATTGATGACCACACGGAACGTGCATTGTATCTGACGGCCACGGACGCATTGATAGAACTGCATCGCCATGAGCCGCCCTCCGATTTGCCGGTCGCCGATGCGCGGACTCTGGCAAACATGACCGACCTGGCTTTTGTCCACTACGCTGATCAAAAGCATGTGGCGGCCAAAGTTGCCGCAGCTTTTCAACCGATCCTCGAAGCCCATGCCACGCCAACCGATGTGATGATCCTGCGCGACTACCATGCGGAAAACATCCTCGATCTGGACACTCGCGACGGACCGGCGCGCGCCGGGCTATTGGACTTTCAGGACGCATTGCAGGGGCACAGGGCTTACGATCTGATTTCTTTGCTCGAAGACGCCAGACGGGATTTGTTTCCGGGCACCAAAGACGCCTGCATCAGTCACTATATCACCACAACTGGGCTGAATTCCGATCAGTTTAATACGTCGTTGAGTGTACTTGGAGCACAACGAAACCTGCGAATTCTGGGTGTTTTCGCTCGCCTTGCGAAAACCCGTGGGAAGCCCGGGTATATTGATCTGATCCCGCGTGTTTGGGGACACCTCAAAAACGACCTCAAACATCCTGCGCTGGCCCATGTTGCACCACTGATCCTGGATGCTCTTCCAGAGCCAACTGGCGATCATCTTGAAAGGCTGAAAACCGCATGCCCGATGCAGTAATGCTCTTTGCCGCCGGTTTTGGCACCCGGATGGGTGATCTGACGAAACGCCGCCCAAAACCGCTGGTTCCCGTCGCAGGCAAAACACTGCTGGATCATGCATTAGAGCTTACGGAAGGTATTCCAAACAGGGTGGTAAACGCTCACTACTACGCCGATCAAATTGTGGATCATCTGGCGGGTTCCGGAATTGCTGTGTCTGTTGAAGAGCCGAACATCCTCGACACGGGTGGAGGATTGCGTAAGGCGCTGCCCCTGCTGAACACGTCGCCGGTCTATACGCTGAACACGGATGCTGTTTGGTCCGGCGACGCACCTCTGGGCCTATTGCGTGACGCTTGGCGCCCTGACGCCATGGATGCTCTGTTGCTGTGTGTTCCGGTAGAACGGGCGATTGGACGAAAAGGCGGCGGAGACTTCAGTCTAACGCCAGAGGGCCGCCTCACTCGGAAAGGCGATCTGGTCTACACCGGGGCGCAAATCATCAAGACCGATCTACTGCATGAGGTCAAAGAAGAGGCTTTTTCTCTGAACGTCCTTTGGAATCGAATGGCCGAATCCGGGCGGCTACATGGTCTGCAATATGCGGGCAATTGGTGTGACGTTGGTCATCCAGAGGGTATCAGTCTGGCAGAAGAGATGTTGGCCAATGATGTTTGACGAAGCAGAGCCGCGCCTGTTCGGACTACCCCCCGGGGCTGACTTCGCGGAACAACTCGTGGCCGGGCTGCGACAACGTCTCGCTGGTCCGCCTGAGGAGATTGCAAAGATCGAGTTGTTTGTGAACACAACCCGAATGGCACGCCGCTTGAGAACGGTTTTTGACGCCGGCGAACACACCTTCCTTCCCAAGATCAAGCTCGTGACCAATCTTGCGGATCCTTTGCTGCGCGCAAAATTGCCCTGCACGGTCCCGCCATTGCGTCGTCGTTTGGAGCTGACCCAACTGGTTTCACGGCTTTTGGACGCCGAAAAAGAGCTGGCGCCACGCAGTGCGCTTTTTGATCTGTCCGACAGCCTTGCATCGCTTATGGAAGAGATGCAGGGTGAAGGTGTTCTGCCGGAAACCGTGGCCAACCTCGACGTTTCGGATCAGTCCGGCCATTGGGCCCGTGCACTGCAGTTCATTAAGATCGTTCAGCCCTTTTTCGACCCGGAATCAGAGCCTGATTCAGCAGGATTTAATAGAATTGCCCTTCGGGCCAAACTCGAGAGCTGGCAACAGAATCCGCCTCAAAACCCAATTATCATTGCGGGATCAACTGGGTCACGCGGCACCACGGCTGAATTGATGCGCGCGGTTACGCAGTTGCCACAAGGAGCAGTGATCTTGCCCGGGTTCGATTTCGATATGCCACAAACCGTTTGGGATCGGTTGGCGCTGTCGTCTGATCAGGGCAGCCTCGCGGCTGAAGATCATCCGCAATATCGCTTTGCGCGCATGATGGCTGATCTGGACTATCGTGTCTCGCGGGTTGGTCATTGGGCGAATGACCCGGCCCCCAGCCCAGCGCGCAACGCGGTAGTATCCTTGGCCTTAAGGCCGGCACCCGTCACCCATCAATGGCGCAGCGAGGGACCAAACCTTCCCAGCCTACCCGACGCAATGAACGACGTTACATTGCTCGAGGCGCGCAGTCCGCGCGAAGAAGCCATCGCAATTGCCCTGCGGCTACGTGAGGCCGCGGAAAAGGGAACTCGGGCCGCGCTGATTACTCCGGATCGTATGTTGACCCGACAGGTGACATCGGCTCTGGATCGCTGGGATATTCTGCCAGACGACAGCGCCGGAACGCCTGCGCAACTCAGCCCCCCGGGGCGTCTGTTGCGCCACGTGGCTGAACTCTTTTCAGGCCCTTTGACAGCCGAAGCGCTTTTGACACTGCTCAAGCATCCGCTGACCCACACTGGCGCGGAACGCGGGCCCCATCGGTTAAACTCGTCCAATCTCGAACTACACATCCGCAGAAAAGGATGGCCTTACCCCGACGCCGATCTGATCCGTGCCTGGGGGCAGGCGCGCAATTGTCCTGACTGGGCAAATTGGGTGGCCAAGACCTTCTCGGACAATTCGGTCGAAGGACAAAGATCACTGGCGGATTGGGTCAAGCAGCATATTGCACTGGCCAGTGCAATCGTGGCGGGATCATCCAGTGATGACGCAGGTGCGCTTTGGGCGGAAAACGCCGGTCGCGTTGTAAAGGCCGTCGTTCAAAACCTCGAGGCCGAAGCCGGTTACGGCGCAGATATGTCTGCAATGGACTACGCCAGTCTGTTTGGCGCAATCCTGTCCCAGTCAGATGTTCGGGATCGCGATGCGCCGCATCCGAATATTCTGATTTGGGGCACGCTCGAAGCCCGAGTCATGGATGCAGATCTCTTGATCCTTGCGGGGCTGAACGAAGGCAGCTGGCCCGAGATGCCCGGTGCTGATCCTTGGCTGAACAGAAAAATGCGGTCAGATGCGGGTCTATTATTGCCTGAAAGGCGCATTGGCCTTTCTGCGCACGACTTTCAGCAGGCCGCCGCCGCACCCGAAGTCTGGCTGACGCGGGCGGTAAAATCGGATGATGCGGAAACCGTGCCGTCGCGGTGGGTCAATCGGTTGATGAATCTCATGGCTGGCCTGCCTGCACAACAGGGCCCGGACGCTCTTGGGCAAATGAAGGATCGCGGTGCCCATTGGCTTGCACTGGCGCGCGTCGCGGAAACTCCTATCGAAACCAGCCCCGAGCCGCGGCCCTCACCCGCGCCGCCCGTAGATTCACGTCCGCGGCAACTATCCGTCACGGCCATCAAGAGGCTGGTTCGGGACCCCTACGATATCTACGCGAGCAAAGTGCTGCGCCTGCGCGAGCTGGATCCGCTGATGCGCGCACCGGATGCCCTGATGCGGGGCATCATGCTGCATGACACCATCGAGGCATTCCTGCGCGAGTCGATGGCTGATCCAAACCGGCTTACCCCGGAAAGTTTCATGGAGGTATCAGAGCGAATTATCGGCGATCCCGGAAAGGTGCCGTTTCCGACCACAAGAGCCTTGTGGCTTGCCCGCATGCAAAAGGTTGCGGACTGGTTTGTTCAGTCTGAAAAAGACCGCCAATTCCATGCAACGCCACACCCGGACAATTTCGAGGTCAAAGGCGCAGTCCAGCTTCCCTTGCTTGGTTTTACATTGACCGCTCAGGCCGATCGGATCGACATCGACGAACGCGGAGGGGCCTATATCTACGACTACAAGACAGGCAAGGCTTCGAGTGAACAACAGCAGATCCATTTTGATCGCCAGCTGCTGCTTGAGGCGGCCATGGTGCTGGAAGGTGGGTTTCCCGGCGTAAGCCCACGCCACATCGAAGCCGCCAAATTTGTTTCTTTGAAGCCAAGCGATCCCAAACAAGTCGAGGCGCCTTTGGAGCAGTGCCCACCGCAGGAAACGTGGCAAGAGTTCACGAGACTGATCACGGCCTATCTGTCCGCAGAACAGGGATTCACCGCGCGCCGCGCCTTGCTCAAGGATGATGATCGCGCCAACTACGATCACCTGTCCCGGTTCGGGGAGTGGGACGTGACGGATGCGCCGAAAAAGGTTGTGTTGAAATGATCCGGGACGAAGCAACACAGGCACAGGTTCGTGCAGCAGAACCGGGCGCCTCAACCTGGCTGGCTGCCAATGCCGGATCGGGCAAAACACGGGTTTTGACAGATCGGGTTGCACGACTGCTTCTGGACGGTGTGCAGCCAGAACACATCCTGTGTTTGACCTACACCAAGGCCGCCGCGACAGAGATGCAGAACCGCCTGTTCAAACGGCTTGGTGCTTGGGCAATGCTGGACAGCGACGCCCTGCGCGACGAGTTGCGCCAACTTGGCGCTGACGCTGATCTATCGGACGAATTTCTTCAACAAGCCCGCACCCTGTTTGCCCGCGCAATCGAAGCACCGGGTGGATTACGTATTCAAACCATCCACTCATTTTGTGCTGCCCTTTTGCGACGGTTCCCGCTCGAGGCGGGCGTCAGCCCACAGTTCACAGAAATGGAAGACCGTGCAGCCGATCTGCTGCGTGCCGAAATCCTCGATCAGATCGCTGATGGGCCGCAATCGAGACTGGTTCGCGGCATCGCGCCTTTCGTTGTCGAGGAGAATGTGGACGACCTGCTGCGCGCCATCACGAAACATGGTGATGACTTTGTCCCCGGTCGAACCCGACAGGAAATTCGGTCTGCCTATGGAATCCAACCCGGCGTGGACGAACAAAGCCTGATCGCTGATCTTTTTTTCGAAGATACCGTCTCTTTCGTGCAAGACGTGGCTGAGCTTTGCCTCGCTCACGGATCAGCGAACGACCTTAAATTCGGAGCCGCGTTGAAACCGGTGAAAGGCAACGACAAGCCCAGCTTTGACGCGCTGTTCGATGCCATAACGACGCAAAAGAATGAGCTGCGCAAAAAGTTCTTTAACAAGGGTCTGGCCGAAGGCCCGATGGCTGTGCATCTGCCCCGATTTGCAACGCTGACTGAACAGGTCATGGCCCTTCATCAAAAAATGCTGGCGTTGGTCGCGGCTGACCGTGAACTGGCGCTATACGAATTTGGTCGCGTGTTTGTTCCAGCCTATGAGGCGGCCAAGCAAGCGCGCGGCTGGCTGGACTTTGATGATTTGATCACCCGGGCACGAGATCTGCTTTCTGATTCAAACGTCGCCGAGTGGGTTCTCTACCGATTGGATGGCGGCATCGATCATATTCTGGTGGACGAAGCCCAAGACACATCCCCGGTGCAATGGAAGGTCATCGAACGTCTGGCCCAAGAGTTCACCGCTGGGATTGGCGCGCGCGCCAATGTCTCCCGGACGATCTTTGTGGTCGGAGACAAAAAGCAATCAATCTATTCCTTTCAAGGGGCCGACCCAAACGAGTTCGACCGCATGCGCAACGAATTCGCGGAACGTCTGAAAGACACCAACGCACCACTCCAAAGCCTCGCATTGAAATACAGCTTCCGGTCGGCTGAACCAATCCTGCGGGTCGTTGACAACACCTTTGCCGGCGCTCAGCCATCCGGTTTCGAGCCAGATCAAACACACGCGGCGTTTAAATCCGAAATGCCTGGACGGGTTGATCTTTGGCCGCTGGTTGACAACGCCCCCCGCGAAACTGACGGCGACTGGTACGATCCGATTGATCGGCTGGGCAGCCAACATCACACCGTCATACTGGCAAAACGCGTCGCTCATTTCGTTGCGCAAACGATCGGCACACCCATTCCGGTGGAAATCGGAAACACGGGCACCTATCAAACACGGCCCGCGCATGCCGGTGACTTCCTCATTCTTGTTCGCGGACGCCAACGCCTGTTCAGCGAAATCATTAGAGCCTGCAAACAATCGGAAATTCCGATTGCCGGGGCTGACCGCCTGAAGGTGACTGCTGAACTGGCGGTTCAGGACATTGTTGCGCTGTTGCAATTCCTGGCCACGCAGGAAGATGACCTCTCTCTTGCAACAGCGCTGCGATCACCCCTCTTTGGTCTGTCTGAACAGGATCTGTTCGATCTCGCGCACCGGCGTGGCGAAGCCTATCTTTGGGAGTATCTACGAGAGCAAAGGGCAAATTACGCAGAAACAGTCTCTGTCTTAGAGGATCTTCGCGACAATACGGATTTCCTGCGGCCTTTCGATTTGATTGATCGCATCCTTACCCGACATTCGGGCCGTCGCCGTCTGATCGGACGTCTTGGCAACGAAGCCGAGGACGGGATCAACGCATTGCTTGGTCAGGCCCTTTCATACGAACAGAGCGACGTGCCATCTCTGACAGGCTTTTTGCAATGGGTGCAGGCGGATGATCTTCAGATAAAACGCGCCGCCGAGGGTGCCGGGCGTACGCTGCGCGTCATGACTGTGCATGGCGCCAAAGGGCTGGAAGCCCCAATTGTGATCATGCCCGATTGCGTGAACGTAAAGAACGATATCCGAAGCGAGCTGTTGAAGGACAACGAAGGGCTCGTCTGGAAACAGCCCGGAAAACTCCAGCCGGATAGACAAATCGAGGTGCTTGAAGACGCGAAGACAAGGCAAGCACAGGAACGTGACAGATTGCTTTATGTCGGGCTGACGCGAGCGGAAAAATGGCTGGTTGTGGCCGGTGCTGGTAGTCCGGGAACAAGTGGAAATACCTGGTACGAGAAAGTCCAACGCGGGATGGATGGGGCGGGCGCAATTCCGCAAAAGTTTGATTTGGGTGAGCCTGATCTGACAGATGGGTTGAGGGTCGGAAACGACTGGGATCACTTGCCCTTCGTTCAAGAGAAAATTGTCCCGGACACGGCCCCCCATTTGGATGCCTATCTGTTGGAACCAGCCAAGCCAGCCGATCCTTTTCCCGAAACCAAATCACCCTCAGACCTTGGGGGAGCAAAGGCTCTGCCAGGTGCCGAAGGTGATTCCGAAGAAGTCGCAAAGCTTCGGGGCAGCGCGCTGCACCAGATGTTGGAGTTGCTCGCGGCGATACCAGAGAGCGAAAGGCAAGAGGCTGCAGATGCCCTGATGGCCCATCAAAACACCGACATTGATCTGGAACCCATTTTCGATCTCTTGCCAAAGATTCGAACCGAAGCGTTGAACGTTCTGTCCAATCCCGATCTGGCGTCGCTGCACGGGCCTGAATCCTTGGCTGAAGTCTCTATTTCGGCCAAAGTCGCTGGTATCGGTCGTCTACATGGCATCATCGATCGGCTGATCGTGACACCGGAAAAAGTCACGGCAATCGACTACAAATCAAACCGGGTGATCCCAGATGACAGCGTAAAGACGCCCGAAGGTCTGCTGCGGCAGATGGGTGCCTATGAAGCTATGCTGTCCCAGCTCTATCCTGACCATCAGATTGAGGTGGGTCTGATCTGGACCGCAAAACCGGTCTACATGCCATTGTCGCACGATCTTGTGAGCAATGCCCTGCAACGTGCCACAACATCTTGACGTCGACACCCTGCGCTCATACCTTCCCTGACCTGAAACGCAGCGCGACTCCCACCTGATCCCAAGGAGACTGACATGGCCACTGTTGCCGTCACCGACGATACCTTCGATGCCGAAGTAAAGAATTCCGATATCCCCGTTGTGGTGGATTTCTGGGCCGAATGGTGTGGCCCCTGCAAACAGATCGGCCCCGCTCTGGAAGAGCTGTCCGCCGAAATGGATGGCAAGGTCAAAATCGTGAAGGTCGATGTAGACAGCAACCCCAACTCGGCTGCTGCCATGGGCGTTCGCGGCATTCCGGCGCTGTTCATCTTTAAGGATGGCGCGCCAATTTCGAACCGCGCCGGCGCAGCACCAAAGGCAGCTCTGCAAAGCTGGATTGAAGAAACAATCTGATCACTGGCTGATCAGCTGATACACGACGCCCCGCCAAATAGGTGGGGCGTTCTTTTTTCAGGTGTCTAAACCGCCGGAAATATCCGTGGGTACAGGCTCTGAATGCCTTGCCATCGACGAAACTGTGCCATGCTCAAACGGTCGATATCGGCGGGTAAACCCCACCATTCTGCCAGAAACCGGTGACGCATGAGCAGTTGCACCGATGGGTCTTCTGGGCCGACCAGCGTGTATCCTGCAAAAAACGCATCCATCAGTGGACTGGGCAACACCTGTCCTGGCGGAACTGTCGCGTGGTCAGCCCGCAGAATGGCCACATCCGCCAGAAGTCTGCCGATATCATGGCCCACCGGAACCGGATTGCCACCGCGAAAGTCAATTCCGGTTACGACCTCACCCATGATCAGATTGCGCATGTGCAGGTCACCATGCGGGGTGGCGGCCTGTGTGACCCGGCCCTCAAAAACAGGTTGCCGATCGATCAACGCAGCCGCGCATTGTTCGAACTGTGATCGGTCCAGCACAGTCCGGATGCCTTGATTGATCTCCGTCAGGATCTGCCGAAGATAGTTTATCGTATATTTGGGCTGAAACACCCTTGGTTCAGCCAAGCCTGTTCTATGAAACCGGTCGAGCCACTGTCCGGCCTGCTGAAGCTTTTCCTCGGGTTTGCCGTTCTGAATGGCGACTGCCAATGGCAGGCCGCCAGCGAAATCCATGACGCAGGCCTGTCTTTCCAGATCGATCGCATGAACCGCCGGAACGCCAGTTTCAAATACCTCCGCGGCCTGAATCTGGACATGTATGGATTTGGCAAAATCTTCTGTGGCAATGGGCGACTTCTGCCATTTCAGCACAAGCCTCTGGTCCGCTTTGTTCAAACTGAGAACCACCATTTGCACACGGCTGTCAGATCTTTTTGCAATGACTTTTGCAGTCCAGCTGCCGGGGTCTTCTCCCATTTGAGATGCCAATTCGGGCCAAAGGCCCATGGCTTCGGTCGCGAGTGCGTCCATTCCCTTTCCCCGCCAATAACGCTATGCGATCAATGCACTGCCTTGCCGGGGGAAAGTCCAGCCCCCATATGGGCACGAACAAGGATGGAGACCCCATGGCTGACAATGAATTTCCCGGTTGGCACGGCACAACGATTATCGGCGTTCGCAAAGGTGGCGAAGTCGTTATTGCTGGTGACGGGCAGGTTTCTCTGGGCCAGACGGTCATTAAAGGAACAGCGCGAAAGGTTCGCAGGCTGTCCCCGGGTGGTTATGACGTGGTTTGTGGGTTCGCGGGTTCGACCGCCGATGCTTTTACCCTGCTTGAGCGGCTCGAAGCAAAACTGGAGGCAACTCCCGGCCAATTGCAGCGGGCAAGTGTTGAATTGGCCAAGGACTGGCGCACAGACAAATACCTGCAAAAGCTCGAAGCCATGTTGATTGTGACGGACGGGACCGACTTGTTGGTTATCACCGGCGCGGGCGACGTTCTGGAGCCGGAGCACGATGTGACAGCCATTGGGTCAGGCGGGAACTTCGCGCTCGCCGCGGCGAGAGGCATGATGGAATCAGACAAGAGCGCCGAAGAGATCGCGCGGTCTGCCATGGCGATTGCTGCCGACATTTGTGTTTACACCAATGGAAATCTAACCGTCGAGAAAATCGGCGGCTAAGCTAATTCAATGCCTGGCCGAATGAACAAAGAAATTCGGCCACCGGAAAGGATCGTCATGACCGACCTAACGCCGCGTGAGATTGTCAGCGAACTCGATCGCTTCATCATTGGACAAAGTGACGCCAAACGCGCGGTCGCCGTAGCGCTGCGCAATCGTTGGCGCCGCAAGCAGCTCTCTGATGATCTGCGGGATGAGGTTTATCCAAAGAACATCTTGATGATCGGGCCAACCGGCGTTGGCAAAACCGAAATCAGTCGCCGCCTGGCCAAGCTGGCCAAAGCCCCGTTCATCAAGGTTGAAGCAACCAAATTCACCGAGGTTGGCTATGTCGGGCGCGATGTCGAACAGATCGTTCGCGATCTGGTTGATGCAGCGATCGCGATGGTCCGTGAACATATGCGCGAAGACGTCAAAGCGCGCGCCCATGCGGCCGCAGAAGAGCGTGTGATCGAGGCCATCGCGGGCGAAGATGCGCGCGACGCAACGCGCGAGATGTTTCGCCGCAAACTAAAATCCGGCGAGCTGGATGATACCATGATTGAACTGGACGTGGCTGAAACAGCCTCGCCATTTCCAATGATGGACATACCCGGGCAACCCGGCGGTAACATGGGCATGATGAACCTTGGCGATCTGTTCGGCAAAGCACTGGGCGGGCGAACCACTCGCAAGAAAATGACCGTTGCCGACAGCTACGAGGTGTTGATTGCCGAAGAAGCCGACAAACTGCTGGACGATGAGCAAGTCAAACAGGCTGCTCTTGAGGCGGTCGAACAGAATGGGATCGTTTTTCTGGACGAGATCGACAAAGTCTGTGCGCGCCAAGAAGCACGCGGCGGCGACGTAAGCCGTGAAGGCGTGCAGCGTGATCTGCTTCCCCTGATCGAAGGAACAACCGTCAGCACCAAACACGGGGCTGTCAAAACCGATCATATCCTTTTCATCGCTTCTGGCGCGTTTCACATCGCGAAGCCGTCGGATCTGCTGCCAGAACTGCAGGGCCGACTACCGATCCGGGTGAACCTGCGTCCGCTGACCGAAGAAGACTTCGTTCGCATTCTGACAGAAACCGACAATGCGCTGACCCTTCAATACACTGCATTGATGGCAACCGAAGAAGTGACTGTGACCTTCACCGAAGAAGGCATCGCGGCGCTGGCCAAGATCGCCGCCGAAGTTAACCAAAGCGTAGAAAACATCGGTGCCCGGCGTTTGTACACTGTCATGGAACGCGTGTTCGAAGAGCTGTCTTTCAACGCACCGGACAAGGCCGGCGAAGACATCGTCGTTGATGCCGACTTTGTTGAACGTCACCTCGGCGAACTGACGCGTTCCACCGACCTCAGCCGCTACGTTCTCTAAGCTCGTCTAGCAGGCGAACGAACGGACCAGTCTCCATTTGACAGACTGGCCATGTAGTTTGGGGAATGGCTCTCCGGCGGCGAATACTGCCGTTGCCATCTGACATGAGTTGCAGCGCCAAATACCTGAAACCGGGCAACGCTCGGCCGATTGATATGATCTAATTTCCATCGAGTTCTCCTCGGACAAAAAAAGCGCGCCAGAGGCGCGCTAAGGTCATTCAAATTTTCCAACCAGCATCCAGTCGCGATGCTTGTCGTGCTTCGGGAATGGAGCTCCCCTCAGCACAATTTGCCGGTCAGGCGGCCCGTCCACGGGCTGCCAGATACCGGTCTTAGGACACAGATGGGTTGAGTTAGTTCGAATTGGCCAAATCATGGCGTCACTCCTTACTCTGTTTCGGAGAGACGCTGTCCAAGGTGTCAGGCTTGAAGGCTTAGCGCCGCTCCTTGGAACTAAAGCATAAGCCGTTGAATCGATTCGCAAAAGGGAAAAAATTGTTTGTTTTCAATTGCTTGAAAAAGTCATGAGGTCCGATCCGAAGATCGATTTGCGCCTACGTCCAGCCAGAGCTCAATTAGAAAAGGCCCCAAGCTTGCGGCTTGAGACCTTTTCAATCTTGGGCGCGAAGCCTCAAGCCTGACTCCTATTCTATAACAGAATCTGCGAATCAGAGCAAACCCCTATGTCGTGGTAGATGCCAAGGACCCTCGTAAACAGAAAACGCCCCGCGGAAACCGCGGGGCGTTTGTGCGTTTAAGCTTTGATTTGGCTTATGCCATCCACCAACGTTCCGCCATGCGGCCGTTGTCCATCTGCCAGAGGTTACCAACAGTCTCCGGGCTGGAAACCTTGTTGGAGACGCCCTGCACGTAGTTGGCGAACATCGGCAGGATCACACCGCCGTCGTCCTTCAGGATGGTCTGCATTTCCTGATACATGCCGCGACGTTTGTTGCTGTCGAGTTCTGCGCGCGCTTCGAGAAGCAGGTCCTGGAACCGACCGCTGTCATCACGATCCCACTGGGTGTCGTTCCATGGAACGCCAGCTTCGTAGGCAGTAGAGAACATCCAGTCTTCAGTCGCACGACCCGACCAGTAGCAAGCACAGAACGGCTTTTTCAGCCAAACGTTGGACCAGTAGCCATCGGCTGGCTCCTGCACCACGTTGATGTTGATGCCTGCTGACTTTGCCGAAGCCTGATACAGCTGGGCCGCGTCTACCGCACCTTCAAAGGCAGCGTTGGAAGCAGACAGGTCGATGTTGAGTTCAGACAGACCTGCCTCTTTGAGGTAGAACTTTGCCTTGTCCGGATCATAGGCCAGCTGCTCCATGTCTTCGTGGAAGAACTGAGAAGCGGGACCGATGGGGCTGTCGTTACCGACACGTCCGTGACCCAGCAGAACCTTGTCGACCATTTCCTGACGGTTGATCGCATACTTGAGCGCGCGACGAACATTCACGTCGTTGAAAGGCTCAACGTCTGTCAGCATCGGGAAGGTATAATGCTGGTTGCCCGTCACTTCCTGAATGCGCACCATCGGGTTCGCCTGAAGTAGCTGGATGGTCTTGAGATCGACGCGGTTAATGGCATCAACCTGACCGGTCAGCAGCGCATTCATCCGGGCTGTGTTGTCATTGATGGCGATGTATTCGACTTCGTCAAAGTAACCAGCGTTGTCACCTTTGTAGTGGCTGTCCACACGCTTGGCGACCATGCGGACACCAGGCTCAAAGCTGTCAACGGCGTAGAGGCCGGTACCGATGCCCTTCGCAATCGCTTCTTCAATCTGACCCGCTGGGTAGATCAGCAGGTGATAGTCAGACATCAGATATGGGAAGTCAGCATTGCCCGCGGCCAGCGTGAACTGAACCTGCAGATCGCCTGTCTTCTTCATTTCCGTGATGGCTTCGACGATCGGCTTGGCCGCCGACTTCGCGCCTTCTGCAACGTGCATCTGCAACGACGCGATTACGTCGTCAGCGCCAAAGGCCTTACCGTTGTGGAAGGTCACGCCAGAGCGCAGGTTGAACGTCCACGTCTTTGCGTCAGCGGAGGCTTCCCAGTTCTCGGCCAGTTCGCCCTTGAGCGAGCCATCGGCAGCAACTTCGGTCAGGCTGTCAAAAACGGTGCCTTGCGCTGCTGCGATCATGAACAGGTCGGAATGCGTCCGGCCGTCCCAGCTGTCGGATGTGTTGGCACCGGACAGGCCTGCGCGAAGGCGTCCGCCCCGCTTGGCTTGCGCGTGCAGTGGCAGACCGGATGCAGCCAGTACACCGGCTGCTGCCCCTGTCTTAAGTAGTCCACGTCGGCTGATACGTGTCATTTTTATCTCCCTAGTTAGTTTCGGCGGCGTCCCCCGCCCGTTCGATTCTTCAGTTATGCACTGATTCTCATGTCATCTTATCAACTGCAGCGTCGCCGATGTTATCAACTCCGCGTTCAGTGAGCAGATTCGTAAGCCAATCCGGGTCCATTTCGGGAACCGAGGACAGCAACAAGTCGGTGTAGGCGTGATGCGGCGGCTTAAACATGTCCGTTTTCGGCCCCTGCTCGACAACAACACCATCCTTCATGACGACGACCTCATCGGCGATAGAGCGCACTGTGGCCAGATCGTGTGTGATAAACATATAAGATAGCTTCAGATCGTCTTGTAGTCGCGCGAGCAATCTTAGGATGCCCTCGGCCACCAACTGATCCAGCGCCGAAGTGACTTCGTCGCAGATGATGAACTTCGGCTCCGCCGCCAAGGCGCGCGCGATCCCGATGCGCTGCTTCTGTCCACCCGAAAGCTCGGATGGTAAACGATCAAAATACTGGGCCGCCGGAAGCTCGATCTGATCCAGCAATTCCTCGACGCGCCTGCGTTTGTCTTTACCGGTCAGGCCCCCGTAGAACTGCACAGGACGCCCGATGATGTCACCAATGCGCGTACGAGGGTTCAGCGCCGTGTCGGCCATCTGATAGATCATCTGAACCTGTCTCAGCTGATCCTTGTTGCGCTTGCGATAATCAAGCGGCAGCGCCTGTCCATCCAGTTCAATCTGTCCGAGACGAGGCGGCAGCAAACCTGTGATACAGCGAGCAGTCGTTGATTTTCCGGACCCGGATTCGCCAACAACGGCCACTGTGCGGCCTTCGTGGATGTCGAAGCTGACGTCATGCAACACGTCAACTTTGCCATAGGCAGCCGTCACACCCTGTACCGAAATGACTGGGGTTGCGTCTGTCAAAACGGCTGGTTTTTGCGGACGCTGGAATTCACGAACAGCCCAGAGACTCTTGGTATAGTCCTGTTGCGGGTTCGAAAGCATCTCGCGGGTTTCGGCCTCTTCGACCTCATCACCCTTAAGCAGCACTTTGATGCGGTCGGCCATCTGTGCAACCACGGCAAGGTCATGCGTGATGTAGATCGCCGCCGTACCAAACTGTTCGACAATATCGCGAATGCTAGCCAGCACCTCAATCTGCGTGGTCACATCCAACGCGGTTGTGGGCTCATCGAAAATAATCAGATCGGGGCGGCATGACATGGCCATGGCCGTCATCGCGCGCTGCAACTGTCCACCAGAAACCTGATGGGGATAGCGAAAACCGATTTGTTCAGGATTGGGCAGCCGCAATTTGCGGTACAGTTCCATCCCGTCCTGTTCAGATTCAGTTCGGGACATAACACCGTGCTGCACGGGCGCTTCGCTATGCTGATCAATCAGTTTGTGTGCGGGATTAAAGCTGGCTGCCGCCGATTGCGCCACATAGGCGATGCGTTTGCCCAGCAAGGCTCGTTTCTGGTCGGCTGAGGCTGCAAGCAGGTCAATCCCGTCGAACATTACCGATCCCTGAGAGATCCGCACGCCGTCACGGGTAAAGCCCATCGCCGCCAGACCCAACGTGGATTTGCCCGCACCGGATTCACCGATCAAGCCAAGAACCTCACCCTTGTTAAGCGTCAGGTCCACACCCTTGATGATCGGGTTCCAGGTCTCATCACTGCGGCCTTCCATATGGATGCCACGCATTTCGACAAGAAGTTCGCCGGTATCAGACATGCGCTTACTCCTTCAGTCCGGAGCTGCGGTACAGCATCCAGTCCACCACGAAGTTTACCGCCACAGTCAGCAGCGCAATCGCGCCAGCCGCCAGAAGCGGGACACTGGCCGCCAAAGGCGCAAAGCTCGCGTAGTTGATAAAGGCTGACAGGTCACGAACCATCGTCCCCCAATCCGCCAAGGGTGGCTGGATACCAACGCCAAGGAAAGACAGCGCCGATATGGTCAGGAACACGAAACAGAAACGCAAACCGAATTCGGCCAGCAATGGCGCTGTCGCGTTCGGCAGGATTTCCTTGAAGATCAAGTATCCCAAACCTTCACCGCGTAGTTTGGCTGCCTCGATGTAATCCATGACCACGATGTTCATGCCCACCGCGCGGGCCAGCCGGAACACGCGTGTCGAATCGATCACGGCAATGATCAGCACCATCGCAATGGTCAGGCCAAAGCCGGAAACCCAAGCCGACGCCACTGTAATCAACAGCAGCGAAAAGATGAGCGAGGGGATTGCCATCAGTACATCAACAGCGCGGCTCAGAACCTGATCCAGCCAGCCCTGCAGTGTTGCCGCAAGAAACCCAAGCGTGCCGCCGATGAAGAAAGCGATCAACGTCGTCGCAAAAGCAATGCCAACGGTATTCTGTGCCCCGTAGATCAATCGGGACAGAATATCACGGCCGATCTGGTCGGTGCCGAGTGGAAAGTCAGGATTGCCGCCCAGCGCAGGGTTTCCGCCCGGAACGACGTTCGCCTGAGCAAATACTGTTTCCTGCCCATGCGGCGCGATCAACCCCGCAAAAATCGCAAGAACCGCATAGACGACGATGACCAGAATTCCAAAACTGGCTGTAAGCGGCATCTGCCGGAACAATTTGCGAGAACCGGATGTTCCCACCATGCGACCCAGAAAGCGAAAGATCCAAGCCGCAACCATGCCAATCAGAACGCCCTGTACAGCCCAGCGGAAAAAGATCA
The DNA here is from genome assembly GCF_028023555.1 of Thalassococcus lentus. Lineage (NCBI taxonomy): Bacteria > Pseudomonadati > Pseudomonadota > Alphaproteobacteria > Rhodobacterales > Roseobacteraceae > Thalassococcus > Thalassococcus lentus. The sequence goes on along the minus strand of NZ_JAQIOY010000001.1, from coordinate 351,392 downwards.
CCCCAGCGTTCTGAATACCTTGGTCATTGGCTTTGGGCTGGAAGAAATACCAGACACCCAGCGCCACAAGAACCGCAGCCAATACGTAACCAAAAGCGACTGCAAAGGGCATGTCGCGAAACTTTGGCGCATTACCGGATATCTTTTGCATCGCAAAGCGGCCCACCCAGGCCACAATGCCAATCGCCACAAGAGCGACAACGATGGTGGCGAGACCGCTCATTTCGGATGCCTCAAACGGGGGTTGGACAAAATCGACAGGATGTCAGCCAGAAGATTCAGCAGAATATATGCCGCCGCGAAAATCAGGCAGCATGCCTGCACAACAGGGATGTCCCGAATTTTGACGCTGTCTACGAACAGCTGACCAATGCCTGGGTAAACAAACACCACCTCTACCACCACCACACCTGTGATCAGGTAGGCAAGGTTGAGCGCGATAACGTTGATGATCGGCGCCAGTGCATTCGGCAACGCGTGCCGGACAATCACCCGCATTGGCTTGATGCCTTTCAGGCGCGCCATCTCGATATAGGGCGATGCCAGCAGATTGATAATCGCAGCGCGGGTCATCCGCATCATATGTGCCGTCACCACCAATGTCAGCGTCAGTGCAGGCAGCAGCGTCTTTTCCAGACGCTCACCAAAACTCATCCCGTCGTAGATGTTGGACAGCGATGGCAGGATCGGGTTCAGCACAGCCAGAAAGAGGATCAGCACATAAGCCATGAAGAATTCAGGGCTGGAGATCGACGTCAGAGTCGAAATGTTGGCAACGCGATCAAAAACCGAGTTTCGGTAAAGCGCAGCCAGTATTCCCAGTGTCACCGCAAAGGGCACAGCAATCGCCGCCGTCACACCCGCAAGGAACATCGTATTGGCAAACCGCGGCGCAATCTGCTGGGCGACCGATGTTCGGACGCCTGAGTCATCGCCGACAAAGCTTGCAAAATTGGCCTGAGCGAAAGAATTGCCCAAATCGCCGCGCAACGCGCCACCAAGCCATTCAAAGTACCGGGTCACGGGCCCTTTATCGAGGCCCAGGTCTTTCCTGATCGCTTCGACAGCTTCCGGAGTTGCGCTCTGGCCGAGAATGGCTTGCGCAAAATCGCCCGGCAACATGTTCACAGCGGTGAAGATGACAATCGAGACGATGAACAACGTCAAAAGGCCAAGCGCCAGACGTTGCAGAATGATTTTCAAAACTGAGTTCAAGATCCCTGACGGCGTATTGTTATTGTTGCCGATAACGTTAACGGCTGAGCAACAAGTGTAAAGCCTCTAAGTCCGATTCGACCAAAGATGTCCGATTTACGAGAGGTTTTCGGCAATTTGATCCATCGTCCGGACCAATTCGGCGCTAATTCCCGGCTCGGATAGCGCGTGACCTGCATTTCGCACCATGCGCAGATCGCTCTCGGGCCACGCACGGGCCAGTTCCCAGGCACCACGTGGCGGACAGATCATATCGTAGCGTCCCTGAACGATCACACCCTGAATGCCTTTCAGGCGACCGGCATTTTTCAGAATCCAACCGTCTTCTTCAAGGAACCCGTTGTTAATGAAATAGTGGTTCTCCAATCGCGCAAAAGCCCGCGCATAGTCGCCCGGCGCTTCGCCGCCTTGACCACTGGAGTACACAGACGCCAAAGCGTTTTCCCAAGATGACCAAGCCTGTGCAAACTTGGTCTCCATTCTCAAATCACCGCTGAAAAGGCGTCGATTGTATGCTGCGATCAAATCGTCTTGTTCGTCTTCTGGAATGATATCGACAAACCGGGCCCAAGGCTCTGGCCAGAACTTTCCTGCACCACCACCGTAAAACCAGTCCAGTTCTGATTGGGTCATCAGGAACACACCACGCAACACCATGTGGGTCACGCGCTCGGGGTGGCTGATGGCATAAATCAACGCCAGCGTGGCACCCCAACTTCCACCAAACAAAATAAACTTCTCAACGCCCAGCGTCGTGCGGATAAGTTCAATATCCGAAACCAGATCCCAGGTGGTGTTGTCCTTGACGCTCGCATGCGGGCGCGATCGGCCACATCCACGTTGATCAAACAGGATCACCCGATAGACTTTGGGATCAAAATATCGGCGCATCGCTGGGCTGCATCCCCCGCCCGGACCGCCGTGCAGGATGATCACCGGAACGCCATCAGGATTTCCGCATTGCTCAACATAAATCCGGTGCCCGCCGCTCGCATCCAGTATTTGCTGATCGAACGGGTCGATCGGCGGATAGAGATACTGAACTGCGCGCTTTTGGCTCGGGAATTTATCCATAGGACATCTATATTGGTTGAGGCAGGCAAAAGACCATGGGGAATGTCATGACTAATACCGTTGATCCATCCGAAGTCGCCAAGTTTGAGGCCATGGCCGCAGAATGGTGGGACCCCAACGGAAAGTTCAAGCCATTGCATATGCTGAACCCCTGCAGGCTCGACTATATTACAACGCAAATCGCTGGTGAGTTTGAAAAGGATCTGGACAGTGCCACGCCCTTCGCTGGCCTGCGCATTCTCGATATCGGCTGCGGCGGTGGATTGCTATGCGAACCAATGGCCCGTCTCGGCGCCGAAATCATCGGAGTGGACGCAGCGGAACGAAACATTCCAGTCGCGCAGGCGCATGCAGCTCAATCCGGCCTCACGATCGACTACCGGCACACAACTGCCGAAGCCATGGCCGCAGCAGGCGAACAATTCGATATCGTCCTGAACATGGAAGTCGTCGAACACGTGGCGGATCCACTGGCCTATCTGACCGCCTGCCAGCAACTGCTGAAACCCGGCGGCTTGCATGTTTGCTCAACGATCAACCGAAATCCCAAGAGCTTTGCCATGGCCATCGTGGGTGCGGAATACGTGATGCGTTGGCTCCCCAAAGGCACACATGAATGGAACAAGTTCATCACACCGGATGAGCTTTTCGATCTGATGCGCAATGCCGGGCTAAACCCGGTGGATCGCAAGGGGTTTGTCTTCAATCCTATTTCCTGGACGTGGAAGCTGTCTGATCGGGATCTGTCAGTCAATTATGTGACCGCCGCACTCAAACCATAAATCCTCAGGGAACCCACAATGAGTATCTTTGAAAAAGGCCAAAGTCTGTTTGCAGTGGATATCCACTACGACTGGCCATTCGATCGGATCGAACCGCTGATCGATGATCACATGGTCTTTATCAAACAGGGGTTCGATGATGGGACGTTTCTGGTGGCCGGGCCCAAAGTTCCGCGAAACGGCGGCATGATCCTCGCCAGCGCGCCATCGCGAGAGGCCTTGGAACAGCGCATGGCACAAGATCCGTTTTGCACGGCCGGGGCGGTCACCGTGACGATCACAGAGTTCCGCGCAAATACGATTTCAACCGTTTTCGAATCCTGATTGCAGGGACTGGTCAACGGGACGGCGGGCGGGGCGACGTTGCCAGAGGCAACGAGCGGCGTCCGGCGTCGCTACTCTTCTTCCAACTTGACGCGCAACTCACGCAACACCGGCAGAACAGCTCTGACCTTGGCCTCTCCAAGATCGCCAACCATTTCCGAAATCAACGGGGTGATCGCCGCCAAGGCCGCATCACGCGCCGCTTGACCTGACCCACTGATCGAAACCAGCTTGCGTCGCGCATCGTCCCAATCCGGGCGGATATGCACGAAGCCCGCCAGCTCGAGCTTTCCCAGCGTATTGGTCATCGCGCCGCGCGTGACGTGAAAAGACCGCGCCAATTGGGCTGGCGTGCGTTCGCCACCGCGGGCCAACTGATTAAGCACCGAAAAATGGGAAATCTCCATTTTGTTGGGCAGCACTTTCGTCAGCCGCGCCCGCAAGAGCTGGTCTGCGGTCAGCAGTTCGCTGAACAGCGAAATTGCGACAGAGCTGGCATCGTTCATCAGTCAGGGTCCTTCAAAAGCCCGGTCATGCGTCAAAGCAGGAATGCGGCGTCGCGCATCTGCCACCTGAGCAAGGTCAAGGTCGACCATATGGATACCCGGCTCTGTTCCTGCGTCCAGCACAACTTCGCCCCAAGGGTTGATCACCATCGAATGACCATAGGTTTTGCGCTGTCTACCTTTGCTTGCAGAATGCGTTCCAGTTTGGGCCGGGGCGATGACAAAACAGCCCGTTTCAATCGCACGCGCCTGCAAAAGCGGCTGCCAATGCGCGGGCCCTGTACCCGGTGAAAAAGCTGATGGTACCGCAAGGATCGAGCAACCGGCATGGGCCAATGCACGGTAGAGATAGGAAAACCGAAGATCGTAGCAGATCGTCATTCCGATTTTGCCAAAAGGCGTTTCGCAGGCCACAGCACGGCTGCCCGGCGCATAGCCACTGGATTCGAGATAGGTTTCCTCGACGCTGACCTGCACATCAAACATGTGAATCTTGTCGTACTGTCCGGCGATTCCCCCGTCGGGTGCCGTCAGAAACGAACGGTTCACAAACCGGTCTTCCGGGGGCTCCGCCCTGAGTGCGACAGAGCCAGTCAGAATCCATAGGTTCAAAGCCTTCGACTGTTCACGGACCATGTGCAGGAACCCGTCCTGCTCTTGCTGGACCAAAACGGCGTTTTGATGCGCCCGGTCCATGGATACGCAGTTGCTGACTTCCGGAGTGAAGACACATTCTGCCCCTTTGCCGGCCGCTTCCACCAGCAAGGACTGAACATGTTCTGTGTTTTGCTCAGGATCGTCCGAAGACGTCAGTTGCAAAATCGCAGCGCGCATCAGCCCGCAAGCATGGGATCAAGCTTTCCAGCCCGTTCCAGCGCATAGAGTTCATCACAGCCGCCAACATGCGTGTCACCGATGAAGATTTGTGGAACTGTGTGCCGTCCTCCGGCACGATCCATCATCTCGGACCTGCGGTTCGGTTCGGCCATGATGTCGACCTCGGAAAAATCCACACCTTTGGACTTCAGCAAACGCTTGGCCGCGTGACAGAAACCACAAAGTGGCGAGGTATAGAGTTCGACAGGCTGCATATCCGTTCCCCGTTTGATGGGCAGTTTCGGGATACTTAATCTTCTTTCGCCACGCGTGCCAGCACCGACACGCAAACCTCTGATGCGCCTGCTGCAAAACAGGCTTCAGTGGCAGCCGCCAGCGTTGCACCTGAGGTCATAACGTCATCCACGATGAGAACCGGTCGATCCTTGAGCAATGGGGCTCTCTCACGCGGAACCGAGATTCGGCCCGCTAGGATCGCAAACCTCTCATCGCGAGTTTTCCCGTCCAGACTTGGCGTTGATTGGCGCCTTTCCAAAGCATCCGGACACCAAACACATCCCAATTCTGTGGCCAAGGCATCCGCCAGCAGCGCTGACTGGTTGTAGCGCCGCCCCATTAACCGAAAGAGGTGCAGTGGTACCGGGACGACGATGGTGTCTGGTTTGACGATAGGGCGTAGCTGTCGCGCCATCCACTTGGCGGCAGGTTTTGCGATGTCATGCCGGTCTCCATGTTTCAGAGCCAGAACCAAACGGCGGGCGCGATCCTTGTAAATCAGCGCGGCGCGTCCCTGCATCCAGGGCCGAGCGGTCTTAAGGCACTCATCACAGTGTTCAATGCTGTCAGACTCACCCGGCAATGGCACGCCGCATAAATCGCAAACAAGCCCCGTCACGAAAGGTGTGTCACGCCAGCATGCCCCACACAGACCAAAGTCGCTTTCGACCAGCCCGCCACACGAAAGACAGCGGGGCGGATACACCAACTGAACCAAAGTTTGCATCCCGCGCTGCCACATCATATTTGGTCCTCCATGTCCTCTGCTCCTGAACTCATCGACCGCCAAGCCTTGGCAGCGCATCGCGCCCGGGCAGCAAAGTCACCGGCGCTTTTTCTGCACGAAGCCGCTCGTGACGAGATTCAGGATCGGCTGTCGATGGTTAACAGAGGCTTTAAATCAGTCGCCATCGTCTCGCCTTTTGCCCAGATTTGGCATGGCATGTTCGACCACGCTCATATCGTTTCGGACGATGACGTTCTCGATCTTCAGGAAAACAGCCACGATCTGGTCATCCACGCAATGTGCCTGCATTGGGCGAACGATCCCGTTGGACAACTAATCCAATGCAAACGCGCGCTTCGGCCGGATGGTTTGCTGCTTGTTGCCTGTCTTGGCGGTCAAACGCTGCACGAGTTGCGCAGTGTTTTGGGTCAGGCCGAGATTGAAACACTCGGTGGGTTGTCACCGCGTGTGCTGCCCATGGCAGAGATTCGTGATTTGGGCGCATTGTTGCAGCGCGCAGGTCTCGCGCTTCCGGTTGCGGACAGCTGGCCGCTCAAGGCCAGTTACGAATCCGCGCTGCACCTGATGCGAGACCTCAGAGCCATGGGTGAAACCAACGCATTGGCACAACGTCTGCGCCGGACAGCCCCCCGTTCTGTGATGATGCGCGCCGCATCACTCTATGCGCAGGAGTTCGGATCAGACGATGGCCGGGTGTCGGCGACCTTTGAGATCATAACGCTTACAGGATGGGCACCTGACGAAAGCCAGCCAAAACCGTTGCGACCCGGCTCTGCTTCGGCCCGTTTGGCGGATGCCCTGAATACCAATGAAACACCGCTGAAAGATTGACCTGAGCGACGTAGAGGTTACTTAGCCCTTCAAGCACGGAAATTACGATAGGACCTGTTATGTTGGACGCCACAAACACGGCCATGCGGCCCACACATGCGGCAGCTGACCATCCAAAGGTCAAACCCGCCAAAATCGGTATTCTTCTCGCCAACCTCGGAACGCCTGACAACTACGACTATTGGTCGATGCGGCGGTATTTGAATGAGTTTCTGTCCGATCGTCGTGTGATCGATTATTCACCGTGGCTTTGGCAGCCTTTGTTGCAGTTGATCATCCTAACCAAGCGGCCTTTCAGCTCGGGCGAAGCGTACAAGTCGATCTGGAACGAAGAGCAGGGCGAAAGCCCCTTGATGACGATCACCAAGGATCAGGCCACAAAGGTCACTGAGCAGATGAAAGCGCAGTATGGGGACGACGTGATGGTCGATTTCTGCATGCGCTACGGCAATCCTTCTACCAAATCCAAAGTTCGTGAAATGGTCGAAGCCGGTTGCCGTAAGATTCTGTTTTTCCCACTTTATCCGCATTACGCCGGGGCAACGTCCGCAACGGCAAATGACCAATTTTTCCGCGCTTTGATGGAAGAGAAGTGGCAACCGACGGTCCGCACGGTCGATCCCTACTTTGAACATCCGCTGTATATTGAGGCCCTGGCCCAATCTATCGAATCAGCCTACGCGAAAATCGAGAAGCGCCCGGACATTCTGGTTTGCTCGTATCACGGTGTCCCAAAGAGATACCTGATGGAAGGTGATCCGTACCATTGCCAATGCCAAAAGACGACGCGGCTATTGCGGGAACGGCTTGGTTGGGACGAAACCGAAATCTGTACGACCTTCCAATCCAAGTTTGGACCCGAAGAATGGCTCAAACCATATACCGTCGAGGAAGTGGCCCGGCTGGCTGAAGAAGACGGGAAAAAGAATATCGCCGTTTGCGCGCCTGCATTCTCAGCCGATTGCATCGAAACGCTTGAAGAGATCAACGAAGAGATCAAAGAAAGCTTTGAAGAGGCTGGTGGTGAAGAATTCACCTATATCCCATGCCTTAACGACGATGACGCGCATATTAAGGCGCTTTGTGCCGTTATTGATGAGAATTTGAACGGCTGGATTGCGCGTTAACCCGCGAAATCAACGCAAATTGAAAAAGGCTGGCCATTCACTGGCCAGCCTTTTTTTGCAGATGCGTCCTGCACAAAAAGAAAAAGGCGGCACCGTCGCGCCGCCTTCTCCTAAATCTTCAGCAACAACTTAGTTGTTTGCTGCAGCAGCGATGACCACCAGCAGGAGCAGTGGGATCAGGATGCCAGCAGAGGACGAGCTCTGTGCGGCTTCTTCAACCACTACGACTGGTTCCATAACCACGTCGTCTTTTGCATAGGAACCGGCCATTGCGGTCGATGCTGCGCCAGCGAATGCTGCGGCGAGTGCGAGTTTCTTCATGTTATCCTCCAGATATTCACCCATCGTGGCCACAAAGGACCGCACGACAGGCACCCAAGACTTACCTCGTAATTCCGTATAACCAGTATTTTCAGGCGATTGCAAATGCATCTTGCAGCCGAAAATCCGAGCTACGCCCTTGTGTCGTCAAATTAGCAACACCTGTGTGCCTACTTTTGCCATCTCATACAGCTCTTCGATGTGCTCATTGTAGAGACCGATGCAACCGTTGGACGAACGACGGCCAATCTTGCGGGTGTCGTGCGTTCCATGGATTCGGTAATACGTCCAGCTGAGGTGCAAAGCACGTGTGCCAAGCGGATTATCAGGACCAGGACCCACGTAATCCGGCCATTCAGGGTTCCGCTTTTTCATGGATGGCGTTGGACGCCAGTCCGGGCTCGGATCCTTGAGCGTCACCTGTGTACGGCCCCGGCGTGTCAGGTCTTCGGTCAGTGGAACTGACGAAGGATACAGGTGGTATCGACCGCCTTCTTCCCAGTAATGCAAAGCGCGCGAGCTGATATCGACCAGAATCGCCCCTTTGTTCAGGTTGGTGAAGTAGGGCTGCCAATCCAGCGTACGAAAGCTGGAAATATTGCGACGCACCACATTGGAAATGTCACGCTCGATCTCTGTCGTGCCATCGTTGACGTCCTGGGCAACCGCCGGTGACGCAATCGCAGCAGCGGTGCCCGCCAGAAAAGCGCGCCGTCCCAACGATGTTCCTGCCAAATTCTTCATTCTGAGGCTCCTCTCAGACAGTGTTTTTCTGGATCGGCAACATATTGCCTGAAAGCCTCAGTCGCAAATCAAACACCCGTTATTTGGCAAGCTCACGCCGATGTGGGTTTGATTGGCAACGCAGGTCGGGATAAGCCAAGGCAAACAAGTTAAGTTTGTGAGCAGAAAAATGAACCGTCGGTCTTTCGTAATTGCATCTTCAGCGCTGGCCCTGACGGCTTGCGCTTCGACCCCGCCACCCGCAAACAAGTTGGGGCCTGACGGAAAACCACTGCCACGGCTCTACCGGATCACCGCGGGAATGGCCGGACGTATTCAATTCAGAATGCTTGATTCGGTGAATTCGCTCCGCGAAGCCGCTGGCGTTCCGGCGGTCTCACTGAACTCAAAGCTCAATGCCGCCGCTGCGACCCATGCTCGGGATATGTCGGTTCAAAATCGTCCGTGGCATTTCGGGTCCGATGGTTCATCGCCAATCGATCGACTTCAGCGCGTCGGCTACAACGGCCGTCTTGTTGGCGAAACTATTTCGGAAACCTATGAGACCGAGCTGGAGACGTTGGCCGCGTGGATGGAAGAAGAGCCAACACGCCGGGTCATCATCGATTCGACAGCCCGCGATCTTGGGTTTTCTTGGCATCAGGAAAGCAACGGCAAGATCTGGTGGTGCATGGTTCTGGGCGCCCCTGGCGTAGCAGCCATCCCGGGAACGGGTGCTGCACCGGTGGAAACGGCATCCTGACCTAAATCTCACGATTTACGGGTTGATCCTTATCGGTGTTCCATTGCGGACCATCGAATAGATCTGTCGCATCTCGGCATTGGTCACCGCGATACAGCCGATGGTCCAATCACGACCGCGCTTGCGCAGCTGTCGCCAATTCTTATTCGCGCGTCCATGAATGAAGATGTCACCGCCCGGATTTTTGCCCATCGCCTTCGCTTCGGCAATGTCCTCGGGGCGTGGATAGTCGATTCCGAGGCTTAGGTAGAATGCCGAATTCGGATTCCGACGATCGATTCGATAGTCGCCTTCGGGCGTTTTTCCGTCACCTCTGACTTTCTTGTCACCGATCGGGGCAAAGCCAAGCCCGATGTCATATCTCTCTAGCACCTGCCCATGGTGCAGCAAGAACATCTCGCGCGCACCCTTGTTGACGACGATCTGGGTTACAGCCGGACCGGTATAAACCGGAATCTTCGAGCAGGCTGAAAGCCCGGCAAATAAGATCAGAACTGACAGGAACTTGATAAAACGCATAACGGTGCCTCAAATATTTTTGCCAAGTATAGGCTGAAGTAGACCAACAAAGAAGATCACGATTTTGGCACTACTTCCCTTTGCTTTCGGACAAGTGACGCTCAATCGCATTTAGCCGCGCCATGACCTCGTCCCGGTAGGCGTCCGTTTTGTCGGTCTCTTCCTGCGTATGGGCGTCCTGCATCGAGTTCACGATCAAACCCACCAACAGGTTCACCACGGCAAAGGTGGTCACCATGATAAACGGCACGAAAAACGCCCAGGCGTATGGATAGACCTCCATCACTGGCCGAACGATTCCCATGGACCATGATTCCAGGGTCATGATCTGAAACAACGAGTATGCCGACAAACCAAGATCGCCGAACCATTCGGGAAAGCTGGACGCGAAGAGTTTCGTCGCCATGACAGACCCAATGTAGAAAATCAGAGCCATCAACAGGAACACGCTCCCCATGCCGGGGAGGGCTGTGACGAATCCCTCGACCACTCGGCGCAAGCTTGGGGCCGCAGAAATGACCCGCAGAACCCGCAAGATTCGCAACGCCCGCAATACCGACAGACCCTGCGCCGCAGGAATCAGTGCGATACCTACGATCACAAAATCAAAAACGTTCCATCCATCACGGAAAAACCTCGGTCCTTTTGCGACCAGTTTCGCCGCAATCTCAGCGATGAAAATTGCCAGGCACGCTTTGTCGAACGCCGTGATCAATGGCCCGAAGGATGCCATCAATGTTTCAGAGGTCTCCATCCCAAGCACGATCGCATTCAGGACAATCACCACAATGATCGCATTGCGTACAGTTGCGCGATCTAGGAATTGCTCGAGCTGGCTACGAAAACCCATGGATTATCCCTCAAATGTAAGACCTGCGACGACTTCGACATGGGTCGACCATCGAAACTGATCAACCACCTGAACCGGCCCAAGGCGATAACCCGCCGCAACCAAAGTCGCGCAATCCCGGGCAAAGGTGACCGGATTGCACGAAACATGGGCAATTTGACCAATCCTTGACTTGGCCAGCTGCGCAATTTGCGCTTCGGCGCCTGCGCGAGGTGGATCAACCACCACCGCATCGATCTTTGCAAACTCATCCGGCAACAGTGGGTTTCGAAACAAGTCGCGCGAATGGCTGGTCACCTTTTTCAGCCCCTTCGCGTTGCGCCATCCATGATCCAAGGCTTGAACCATGGCCTTGTCACCTTCTACTGCCAGCACCTCGGCATTCTGGGCCAAGGGCAAGGCAAAGGTCCCGCAACCTGCAAATAGATCAGCCACACGCTTGGCGCCCTGCACCGCCGTCAGAACACCCTTTAGCAATGCCGCTTCGCCAGATCTCGTTGCCTGTAGAAATGCCCCGGGCGGCGGAACAACATCGGCCTCGCCAAACCGCTGGGTCGCCGGGCGTCTTGCCAAAACTTCGTCATCCCAAGCGATACGCGCCAAATCATATTCGCGGGCCAAATCCGCCAAAGCCGACCGAAACGCCGAATCCACAGGTTTGCCGCCAGTGACCGCCACATCGAGGCCTGTCAGACATTCCGTCACCTGCACAGACAGTTCATGTTTCCGCGAAGCGCCCAAAACCGCCAAGGCCTCGACCATTTTCAAAGATGATACCAATGCAGGTGTGACCAATGTGCAGTTCGGAACTGCAACGATGACATCAGAGTTCTTTTGATGAAATCCGGCAAGCGCGCCCTTCTTGGTCCTCTTGGCAGAAAACGAAGCACGACGGCGCGAATGCGATGGGGATGTGATGCAGGGCAACACTTCCGCCTCAAGACCCTGTGCCTCCAGCGCACGCCGAACGACCATTTCCTTCCACTGCGCTGTAAACGATTCCGAAGCGTGCTGCAGCTGACAGCCGCCACAGCTTTTGGCATGCGAACAGGGCGCCTTGATCCGCTCAGGGACAGGTGTGACAATCTTTGGCGCCAACATCACGCCGCGTTCAACGGCACCTTCGGCAACTTCACCGGGCAGCCCGCCAGGCACATAGACAACGCCCATTTCGTCTGTATGCGCGATGCCGTCGCCAAGATGTCCAAGCCTGTCGATCTTTACCTGCATTTGCCCATCTGCTTTCTGTCTGCCTTGCGCACCGCTTTGCTAGGCTACGCAATCCCAAGGCTGCATAACTTCGTCAAGTGGTTGAATCCCGCGTGGAATGCAAAGGATCAAATTCCGTCTTTATTCTGAATTGAAAGTTCCTGACATCTTTGGGTGACTTGAGGTGAAATAGAGCCTTTTCAGGACCAGCAGAGGCAAGCACCCGCGCAGGACCTTGGCGCCCTGTGCGCCTTGTGTCCCAGATCCATTTGAAAAAATCCCAGTGAAAGCCTTCGGGGCAATCATCCTGCATGTCTGGTCGGGTCGTGCCATAGAACCGCAAAGTTCGCCAAACCACCCGGCGTACTCTGAGCCCCAAAGGCAGATCGAGCCAAATAATCGTGTCTGCCCGGTCCATCCTGTTCGGATAAGTGGCAGACAATCCGCCTTCCATGATCCATCGATCCTTGGCCTGTTCAGCCATGGCAAGAACGATCTTTTCCGGCTTTGGCCGCTCGACCCACCCCGGCATGTGATGAATGCGGTCTATATGCACCACGGGTAGGCCCGTCAGTTGCCCGAGCCAGACAGCGAGTGTTGATTTACCAGAGCCCGGTTGCCCCAAAATCATGACACGTTTCATTCTGCAGCTTGCTGGTCATCCGCGCCAAGGAAACCCCCAGATTGCCGGTCCCAATAGCGCGCATACAAACCAGCCTGTTCCAAAAGCGCATCATGTGTTCCGGCTTCGACGATCTGGCCTTTTTCAAGTACGATGATGCGGTCCATGCTGGAAATTGTCGAAAGCCGATGCGCAATGGCCAAAACGGTCTTGCCCTCCATGACACGCTGCAACGCATCCTGAATGCTTGCCTCAACTTCGGAATCCAGCGCAGACGTTGCCTCATCCAGCACAAGAATTGGTGCGTCTTTCAGGATTGCGCGCGCCAACGCAATTCTCTGGCGCTGACCGCCAGACAATTTGACACCGCGCTCCCCAAGATGGGCAGCGTAACCTTTTCTGCCAGCATGATCCTGAAGGCTTTGGATAAACTCGTGAGCCTCGGCTTTGCGGGCCGCTTCGAAGACTTCTTCGTCACTGGCGTCTGGACGGCCATAGCGAATGTTGTCCATGGCCGAACGATTGAACATCGCCGTTTCCTGAGTGACCATGCCGATCTGCCGGCGCAGACTTTCCTGCGTAACCGTGCTTACGTTCTGGCCATCAATTTCCACCTTGCCGCGCTCGGCATCATAGAGGCGAAGGACGAGCGCAACCAATGTGGATTTCCCTGCGCCCGACGCGCCGACAATGCCCAGTTTCTCACCCGGCTTGATCGTCAGATCGAGCCCCTCAACACCACCCACATCGCGGCCATAAGCGAAACCAACATCGTCAAAAGAAATCTCGCCTTGCTCAACAGACAGGTCTGGCGCGTCTTTTGCATCAACAAGAGTGTGAGCCGGCGTCAAAGTCCGCATACCGTCCTCGACTTCGCCCAAATTGGCGTAAAGTCCCATCAGCGTGAAACTGACCCAACCCGTCATCTGTGCCAGCCTGAGACTGACAGCGCCAGTTGCGGCAATATCACCAGCAGTGATGAACCCAAGCGACCAATACCACAGTGCGCCGCCAACAAGCAGAACCGGCAGGATCCCGGCCAAAGCCATGAGCCAGAACCGAAATGAGACACTAACCCAGCTGAATTCAAGGAATCTGTCTCGATAGGTACCCATGGCTTCCAGCGCGGCACGGTCTTCGTGTTCGGCATGTGCAAACAGCTTTACGGTTTTGATGTTTGTTACCGTATCGACCACCTGTCCTGTCACCATCGCCCGCGCTGAGGCACGGGCCTTTGATCGCTGGCGAACCTTGGGCATGAAGAAACGGATCAGAAAGGCATATCCTACCAACCAAACCAACAAACCGGCCGCAATGCGCCAGTCCACAGTCCCCAGCAAAAGGATCGCCCCAATAACCGAGGCCAGAGCGAAAAGAACCGTGTGAATGATTTCGACCACAACATCGTTCAACGCGCGTGCGGTCTGCATTTCTTTCTGCGCAATTCGGCCAGCAAAATCATCGTCAAAAAACGTGACTGACTGGCCCAACGTGTATCTGTGCACACGCGACAGAACCAAATTCATGACGTTCGGCTGCATAAGGATCGACTGGCTGTACGCGGACAAACCCAAAAGGCCAGGCCGGAACACAACAAAGAACAACAATGAGACGGTCAAAAGCCCAGTGTGATCTGAAAAGACTGTTGCGGCATCGGAATCGAGCGCGGCATCAACAACCCAGCCCAACAAGATTGCGGCAAACACTTCGCCTACCCCGGCAATGACCGAGAATGTCCCGGCCAGAAGGATAACAGGCCAACTGCCCTTGAGTGCCCAAGCGAAAAACCCGGTTAGCCGGTTTGGGGGTGGGCCATCTGCGGGCTGGAATGGATCAATTCGAAAAAGGTTCATTTTTCTGCCCGCATATCCGGATCAATAAAGCCGCCACTTTGTCGTGCCCAGAACTGAGCATATAGGCCTCCGCGCTTCAAAAGCGCGTCATGATTGCCTTGTTCAACAATCCTGCCTTGATCAAGCACGAGAATGCGATCCATCTGCGCGATGGTTGAAAGCCGATGTGCAATCGCGATGACCGTCTTGCCTTGCATCATGCCATACAACGTATCCTGAATGGCGGCTTCTACTTCAGAGTCCAACGCGCTCGTCGCTTCGTCCAACAGCAAGATGGGCGCGTTCTTGAGGATGACCCGGGCCAAAGTCACCCTTTGGCGCTGCCCGCCTGACAATTTGACACCGCGTTCGCCCACCTGCGCATCATAGCCCATGCGACCCTGTGGATCCTGCAGATCTAGAATAAAGTCATGCGCCTGCGCCTGTTTGGCAGCGGCGATCATCTCTTCTTCAGTTGCGTCCGGCCGTCCGTAGAGAAGGTTGTCCCGAACCGACCGGTGCAACAAAGAGGACTCTTGCTGAACCATCCCGATATTCAGGCGCAGGCTGTCCTGCGTTACGGACTGGATGTCCTGACCATCAATCAGGATCTTGCCCTGTTCAGCGTCATAGAAACGCAGCAGAAGCTTGACCAACGTAGTCTTCCCAGCACCGGACCGGCCGACCAAACCTATTTTTTCACCCGGTTGAATAGTCAGATCAAGGCTCTCAAGCCCACCAGATTTGCGTCCATAATGGTGTGTTAGAGACTGTATCTCTATCTTTCCGTGTTCGAGGCTTAATGGTTTTGCATCTGGCGCATCAAGCAACGTGATCGGCTGTGCGATGGTTTCCATGCCTTCGGCGACAACGCCAAGTTGGCGAAAGAACGAGGTCAGGGCCCACATAATCCAGCCCGTCATTGCATTCAGCCGAAGCGTCAAGGCAGCAGCGGCGGCCACAATACCAGCACTGGCTGCGCCACTCATCCACAGGGCTATTGCCCAGCCCACCACGCCAACGATCAACAGGCCGTTGAGGAACACCAGCGAGATGTCCATCACCGTGTAAATTCTCATTTCACGCATGAATGTGCTGCGAGTCTTGTCGATTGCCTCTTTGGCGTAGGCCATTTCATTGTCGTGATGCGCAAACATCTTGACGCTGTGAATGTTTGTATAGGCGTCGACAACACGCCCAGTGACTTCCGATCGTGCATCTGATGCAGCTTCGGACGCGGGGCCAACACGCCTGATCGTCCAGCGCATCAGCAGACCATACAGCACCAACCAGGCCGCCAAGGGGATCATCAATCTGGGATCGGCGCCGCCCAGCACGATCAGCGCTCCGACCACATAGGCCGCAGCGTAGGTCAGCGCATCGAAAACCTGAAACACCGCCTCTCCGGCCGCAGGCGGCGTTTGCATTATCCGGTTGGCAATTCGTCCTGCGAAGTCATTTTCGAACCAGCCAACCGATTGCCGCAGAACATGACGATGCGCGCGCCAGCGGATCAATGTGCCAAAGTTCGGCATGATCCCGTTGTTCAGGACCATGACATCGATGCCCTGCAAAAGCGGACGAACCAGCAAAACAAAAACAGCAAGCCAGATAAGCGTATTGCCGTGATCCGCCCAGACCTGTGCAGGATCACCTGCCAAAATATCGACCACCCAGCCCATTATTCGGATCAAAGCGATTTCGACCGCAGCGGTCACAAGCGACAGAAACGCCGCAACCACAAATATCGATCGAAACGGGCGCGCATAGTCGTTCATAAACGGCCAAAGACGCGTTGGAGGACGATCCACTTGGGGATAGTCGCAATAAGGGTCTACAAGATTTTCAAAAAAGCGAAACATTCGGAAGCTCCGGGAAAAACGAGCAAATAGTGCATGGAAAAGCGGGACAACTCGGCCACCGCGCGCGCAGGGCAGCCTTAGTTAAAGCTGATTAGGGTCCTGTCACGATACATGCGCTATCCTCCGAATGAATGCAGACGTCATAGCTCAGATATGACCGCCTGTCACCCCTCGCTGTCTGGTTGCGCTGGCAAGGCCAGCAATTCCGCCTTGGTCATCGCAAATCCCGACGCGATCCACGCGGCCCGAAGCGCACGCAAACGCGCGCCCAGCGCTGGACCTTGAAAATCATCTTTCAAATCTGCAGACGAAACCGGGAAACAAGCCTGTGACCCCTCAGCTATATGCGCAGCCGTCGCGGGATCCAGCGGGCTTTCGAACATGGCCGCCCGCAAAGCAGCAATGTCAAATGCAGTATCAGACCCGTCACGCCAAGCGATTTCAGCCAGTCCCTGGCTGGATTCAATCAGTCTCTGATACAGCCCAAGTTTCGAAGTCTGAGCCTTTGAGAACCGAAGCGCAGCCCCATCCCAAAACCCGATCGAGGCCAAGCGGCGCAGGGGATCTGGCATCAAACCAAGAGTCCGTTCATGTACGGTCAGCGGACCAAGGGGCCGCACACAGGCACCCGGAAGGACACGTTGCAGCACTCCGGTTTGATCCATCACTGAAACCGCCATGACCGGGTCAGGTGCCGCCAGCAATTTGCGTACCTCTGACCCAACTCTTTCGCGTGAGAGAGTATCGAGGCCCTCGAGGTTGTCAGCTATGGCCGCCAGAGCATCGGGATCCATTCCGGCGTCGGGATCGCCATACCAAGCGGAAAACCGAAAGTAACGCAGAGTTCGCAAATAGTCTTCTTGGATACGCGTTTCTGCATTCTCAATGAATCGGAACAGACGCTGTTTCAGATCGGGCAACCCACCAAGCGGATCGAAAAGCTTGCCGCACCGATCTGCGTAAAGCGCATTCATCGTGAAATCACGGCGCACAGCATCCTGTTCCAGTGTTTCGGCAAATCGCACGACGGCACGACGACCATCTGTTTCGACGTCTGCCCGAAACGTCGTGATTTCGAAAGGCTCATCATCGATCAAGACAGTGACCGTGCCATGATCGATCCCGGTAGGAATCGATCGCAAACCGTCAGCTTCGGCCAAGGCGATCACCGCGTCGGGTTTTGCATTTGTAGAGATATCAACATCAGTGACAGGAACGTCCAACAGTGCGTTTCGGACACAACCCCCAACCACGTAGGCCTCATAGCCCCCAGCCTCGAGCATGCCCAGAACATGCTGGGTCTTGGGATTGGTCAGCCATTCACCGGATACACCAGTCATCGGTTCATACGCTCCGCCAAACCGCGCAGAATTCGGGCCGTTGCGCCCCAGATATAATAGGGCCCAAGCGGCGCGGTGTAGTACAATCTGCGCTGCCCGCGCCACCGCCTGCCTTCGATCCTGAAACGGGCCGGATCTGTCACATGAGAAAACGGTGCAGTAAACACTTCGTCCACTTCACCAGGTTCGGGGATGGGTGCAAATGTGTCTCTGATTATGCCCAATACCGGCGTCACCAGAAAACCAGTCACAGTCTCATGCGTGGGAAGCGTGCCCAGGACATCAACTGTATCCGGGGCAAGCCCGACTTCTTCCTGAGCCTCCCGAAGTGCCGCCGCTACCGGATCACGATCACCTTCGTCTTGCTTGCCGCCGGGAAAGGCAATCTGGCCCGGGTGGTGTTTCAACCGCGATGATCGTTTCGTCAAAACCAGTTCGAGTCCGTGATCACTTTTTTGAAACGCGGCAAGAACACCGGCAGCACGCAACTTGCGCCCTTCTGGCAATTCAACCTGAGGGTTCAGATCAAAATCTGTAGAAGGGCCGCTCTTACACGCAAGCGCGCGTCTGAGCGCCCGTTCCTGATCAGGGGCTGTCATTGCCTGCCTCGAATCCAACGGTTGTTGGATCCAAATCGTAATGTGCTCCACAAAACTGGCAATCCGCCGTTACTCGACCGTCTTCGTTGGTCATCTTCTCGATGTCCTTTGCAGAATAGATCGACAGGCTTTGACGCACCCGATCTTCTGAACAGGTACAGCCAAACCGAATGGACTGGGCCCCAAACACCCGCGGCGACTCTTCGTGGAACAGTCGAACCAGCAATTGGTCGGGCGATACACTGGGTCCAATCAATTCGAGATCTTCAACCGTATCGAGGTGAAAATTCACACGGCTCCAATTCTCACCTTCTTCACCGTGAACCAGATCAGCCTCCTGCAACAGCCCTTCTTCGCCACTGGCACCTTCGGCAAAGGGCGACGCCTTGGGCATATGCTGAAGCATGATGCCGCCCGCGCGCCAGTGCTCTTGCCCGCCAGCCTCAGTGGAACGGCCATAGGAGAGTGCAAAACTGGTTGGCAACTGTTCGGACTGCGCGAAATAGGCGGACGCGCAATCAGACAGGGAATTGCCTGCAATCGGCGTAATTCCCTGATAGGGCTGCATGCCTTCACCCTGATCGATCAGGATCGCGAAATACCCTTCGCCAAGCTGGGTAAAGGGGTCCTGGTCAGTGATGCGATCTTGATCAAAACTGGCGTATGCCCGGATCCGAGCCGGTTCACCCTTTTCGTTCGGCCCATAATAGTCCGTCGCAATCATGCGCACCGCACCTTTTGTCTGCACCTGAAGCGACAGCTTCCAGCGCAGTTTGATCGTCTGGCCGATCAGCGCGGTCAACAGCGCCATTTCCGCGATCAAGGCCTCGACCGGCTCCGGATAGGCGTGTTGCTTTAGAACGCCGGACAAAACACCGTCCAATCGCGCAATGCGACCACGGATATCCGCCTGATCAAGCTGAAAGGGCAGGACTGTATCGTCCCAAGCGAGTTTTGTGCCGATGCTCATGGGGTTTCCTTATGTGCCGGGGGCTGGCATACCGCAGCCATATAGGGACGATCAAGGCAAGCGCAACGGGGGCGATATGATCCAGCGCATAGGAAGCCCGCCAGAACCGGGCAAAAGATACCGTGTCAGACCCGGCGCCTATGCGATTTTGCCCCAAAAAAACGCGTTGCTTTTGACCTATCAGGACGATGATCAACAGGAATTGCAGCTGCCCGGCGGAGGGATAGACCCCGGTGAACATCCTTTGGCAGCGCTGCACCGAGAGGTTTTCGAAGAGACCGGCTGGCGCATCGCCTGCCCGCGCAGGTTGGGTGCCTTTCGGCGCTATACCTATATGCCGGAATACGACCTCTGGGCCGAAAAAATCTGCATCATTTACACGGCCAGACCTGTCCGCCAGCTAGGGCCACCAACCGAGCCAGATCACCTTGCACTTTGGATGCCGCCAGAGGTCGCCGTTGCGCATTTGGGTAATCCTGGGGATCGAGCCTTCGTGGCGCGTTTTGTGCTGAGTTAGAGACGTGTTTCAGACAACATCGTATTCCAGAAGAGCGGCTGAAACATCATCACCCAGCGTTCCGCCGTCGGCCATGGCTTCTCGCAGCCGCCAAAACATGTCAGCCAGTAGCTCTGTTCCCTCGCCTTGTCTTGCGGCGGCTCGAAACAGATCGGCCAATCCAGATTCGCCCAGCATTTTTCCGGATTTTAGGACAGCCTCTGTAAAGCCATCCGAATAGAGCAATAAGCGATCCCCAGATGACAGATCACAGCTAAGGCCATCGTAATCGACGTCGTCAACCAAACCGATTGGCAATCCCCCGTCTCCGAAGAAGGTCACTGCACCGTCCGCGCGCAGAACCAAGGGCGGAGAGTGTCCAGCCTGGACCATATTCATATGTCCCGAAGAAAGATCGGCGTTCACGTAGGCCATGGTCAGATACTCTTCTACGCCGGGATCAGCGGCCAAACGATCGTTCAACATAACCGCAACTTTTTCAGGATGGCGCATGTCGTAGCAATCGTCGCTGACTTTGCGCAGAGCGATGTTCTGATCCGCAAAGGTGCTGGACATGTAGCCGGCAACCCGTGCTGTAACCATGGCCGATGTGATCCCATGGCCTGACACATCAATGCTGTAGAGTCCGAGACGCCCTTCGCTTGGCGAAAACATTCCCACCAGATCGCCGCCGACATGGCCGCATGGTTCAAGCAACAGACTGACCCGGGACGTTCCGAAAACACGGCTCCGCTCTGGCACCAGAGATTGCTGAATTGTGCGCGCTTGTCGCAAGTCTTTGTCGATTGCCTCATGGACAACCTGCAGCTCGCTCAAAGCTTCGGATATCAGTCTGTTTTTTTCAGACAGCTCTTGCTGCATCGACAATATTCGAACGCCAGCATTCAGCCGCGCCCGCAGTTCTGCTGGATTGACTGGCTTTGTCAGAAAGTCGTCGGCACCGGCATCCAGTCCCTCAGCGATATCGCCCTTTTCGCTCTTTGAGGTCAGAAGAATAAAATAAACATACCCCTCATGCGGAAGGGTCCGGAACCGCCGACAGAACTCCAGCCCGTCCATTCCGGGCATCATCCAATCCGAAACGATCAATTCAGGTGGATCCGATCTACAGATTTCCAAGGCGTCAGAGCCGCTGGCTGCCTCGACAACCTCATAGCCTTGCTTCATCAAAATCGAACGCATGATTTTGAGCTGCAGACGGCTATCGTCAACAATCAAAACCCTTTTTGTCTGCGCCGTTTGCGCATCCAGCCCGATTGAGATGGGGGACGGGTTACTCACTTTTATCGCCTCAAAAAGTCTCGTTCAGACCATTTAGTGGAATCGGAATTAAGAGTGTGTGAATGCTAAAATACTGCGTAGTTCATCAGGGGTCGGACATAAGTTCTTAACCATCCCGCATCACTCTTTCACCAAAACGAAAGGGCGCCCCATGATTGACTGGCAAAGGGTTTCTGAACTGCGCGATGAAATCGGTGCGGATGATTTCGAAGAAGTTGTGGAACTGTTCCTCGACGAGGTGGGCAGCGCAATTCAACAGATCCCACAATGCCAGGGCGACGCCAAACTGTCCGAGGAACAGATGCATTTTTTGAAAGGCGCAGCCTTAAACCTGGGATTTTCAGAGCTTTCCGATCTATGTGCAAAGGCAGAGCAAAGGGCGAAAGGTGGCGACGATCAAGCGGTAAAGTCGGATGTCGTTGCAGCCTGCTTTGAACAATCCAAAGAGGCGTTCTTTGCCGGGTTTCACGTGCGGTTTGCCGCTTGAAACCCGCCTGTCAGATCAAGCGATGCAGATCGACGAAATGCTGCGGATTCCCCGACTCAAATGCGTCTCCCCGCAATCGCTGCATTCCTTTGATCCATCGATCCGTATCGGCCGCGCGCCGTTGAAAGTGCGCCGCTGCCTCAGGATGCGGCAGGATCATAAATCGTTCTTCTTCGATACCCTGCACAATCGTAGCGGCCACTTCTGCGGCGGTTAAGACCCGATCATTTGGACGGTCGTTCGGTTGATCCGCGTCATATCCCAGCAAAGGCGTCGCCACGTACAGAGGGCAAACCGTACTGACCCGGATTCCCTGATGCCCATGTTCGATGGCCAACGATTGGGCCAGCGAAACAGCCGCATGTTTGGTCGCAGAATAGGGGGCATCTCCGATTTGGCTCAGCAAGCCTGCTGCCGATGCGACGCTGATCAGCCAACCCTCACCGCGTTCCAGCATTTCCGGCAGGACCGCTCGGCATGCGCGCAGATGAGCCATAACGTGCACATCCCAGCTCATTTGCCATTGTTGATCATCGGCACTGGCCGGCCCATCCAATGCACCATGGGCGAACCCGGCATTGGAAATCACCATGTCGATTTGCCCCAACTTTTCGCGGGCCGTTTCGATGGCAGATTCCAGTTCAGAGGCTTTACTGACATCACAGGTCAGAGAAATGCCACCAATCTCTGACGCTGTATTTTCCGCTGAAACAGAGTCTAAATCAACCACGCACACCTGCACTCCGCGTTTGGCAAGTTGCCGGACAAGAGCCTGCCCTATGCCTTGTCCCGCACCCGTTACAAAAGCAGTTTTTCCGGCAAAGCTCATATTACAAACTGTGCGATGATCTCGTCATCAGTGATGTCCTGATAGGCATACCCCTGATCCTCCATCAAAGAGAACAAGCGTGGAAAGTTGGTTGGGTCCGATGTTTCAATTCCAATCAGAACCGAGCCGAAATTCCGGGCCGATTTCTTGAGGTACTCAAACCGGGTGATGTTGTCGTTTGGCCCCATAAGACTCAGGAAATCTTTGAGAGCACCCGGTCTTTGCGGCAATCGCAGAATAAAATACTTCTTCAAACCCGCCCAGCGCTGAGCGCGCTCTTTGACCTCTGGCAACCGTTCAAAATCGAAGTTCCCACCGGTCGTCACACAGACGAGCGTGCGTCCCCGAATAGCCTGACCAAGATCTTTCAACGCATCAACCGACAATGCTCCGGCCGGTTCCAGCACGATGCCTTCGACATTCAACATCTCGAGCATCGTTGTGCAAAGTCGGTCCTCGTCGATGGTCAATGTGCTGGCCAGCCCGACATCGGCAAGCCGCGCAAACGGCTTTTCTCCAATCCGCGCAACCGCAGCGCCGTCCGTAAAGGTATTTACATGCTCCAGAGTGGCGGGTTTCCCGTCTGCCAGTGCAGCACGAAGGCTGGCCCCACCTGAAGGTTCGACAAACGTGTACTGGCAGTCATTTCCGAAATAGCTGAGACAGCCCGCGCTTAGTCCACCGCCACCAACCGGGATCACAAGATGGTCCGGTACGCGGCCCAACTGCTGCGCGATTTCCGCGGCGACAGAGGCCTGGCCTTCGATGACATCCTCATCGTCGAACGGAGAAAGGAAATGACCGCCTTCCTTGGCGCAGAACTCTTGGGCCGCACGAAGGCAGTCATCGAAATAGTCGCCAACCAGTTTGATTTCGACACTATCGCCGCCAAACATGCCCGTTTTTTGAATCTTCTGATCAGGTGTTGTCACAGGCATGAAGATCACGCCACGCTTGCCAAAATGCCGACACATGTAGGCGACACCTTGCGCGTGGTTTCCGGCACTGGCGCACACAAAAAGGTCATCGCTCTCGCGTTTGCGCATTGCATTGAAAGCGCCGCGTAGCTTGTAGCTTCGAACAGGGGACAGGTCTTCGCGCTTTAACCAAATTTCAGCACCAAATCTGTCTGACAAGTGCGCATTCAGCAAAAGCGGTGTTTCGGGGAAAACCGCACGCATGGCTTGGGTGGCCGTTTCGACCTGATCACGAAAATTAGTCATTTGGTATCAGTGCCGCAGCGCAATCGCCAAAGCAAGTCAGTCGATTGGGCGGCCTTGGACATAATGACCATACAGCGTGGTCAATACTGACACACCAATGATCGTCACAAACCAGCCCGTCACGATACCGTAGATCAGGTTGATGATCGAACCCGGATCAGGGTTCAGCCATGATGGAATCTGGACCAGAACACTCACGGCGATGACCAACAGCGCCAGAACGACCACCGCGCCATCATTATCGTTGGTTGCGCTCCAGGCATCACCCAGTCTCATGGGTTCACCCATGGCTGCAGACGGAAGCATGACACCCATCCTGAAAAACAGGTAAGAAGCCAAACCGATCAACCCAAAAGTCAACACACCGACAAGTCCGGGTGCAAACGCCCCGACTAACCCAACGGGGATAGCTGCAACAATCAAACCAAGGCCGATTAGCAGACCGATCATGATCGAACGTCCAAGATAGCTGAGGATGTTTGAACCATGCCATCTGGGCAGCCAGCCCTGCGGTTCTTCGTTGGCCAGAACATAGCGATGCCAGGCCACCGCAATCCAAAGACCGGCGATCAGTGAAATGAGGCTCAGAACGAGTGTCTGAACAGCGGCATCTGGCGCTACAAAAACCAGTCCGTCTTCATCGATGTTCGGAGGGTTCATGAAAAAGGTCAGCTGCTGCGCGACCTGAGCCATATATAAAACCGCCGAAATTTTCAGGGCAGGTCCGAGATTGTTCAAAACCAACCGAACCGAATGCATAAAAATCTGCCAACCTTTCATCAGGCCACTCCTAATCACTGGGCAACTCAACCGGTAACAGCCTGCGGCTTCGCGTCAACGCCCTATGCTTGCTCAAGGCGCGAAAAACCGCTAATCCGCGCCCGACCCGACAAGAGGAATCCCCATGTCCGCGCCCAAGAAAGTAGTTCTCGCCTATTCCGGCGGCCTCGATACATCCATCATCCTGAAGTGGCTACAAACCGAATACGGTTGTGAAGTCGTTACGTTCACCGCTGACCTCGGTCAGGGAGAGGAATTGGAACCGGCGCGCGAAAAGGCGCAAATGTTGGGGATCGCCCCGGAAAACATCTACATCGAAGATGTTCGCGAGGAATTTGTGCGCGACTTTGTTTTCCCGATGTTCCGCGCCAACGCTGTCTACGAAGGTCTGTACCTTCTGGGAACGTCAATCGCACGTCCATTGATCTCAAAGCGGCTGGTTGAAATCGCACATGAAACAGGTGCTGATGCTGTGGCCCATGGCGCCACGGGCAAGGGCAACGATCAGGTTCGGTTCGAGCTGAGCGCCGCCGCGTTGGACCCGGATATCAAATGCATCGCGCCTTGGCGCGAATGGGATTTGAATTCACGGACATCGCTGCTTGATTTCGCAGAAAAGAACCAGATCCCGATCGCCAAGGACAAACGCGGCGAAGCGCCCTTTAGCGTTGATGCCAATCTCTTGCACACATCCTCGGAAGGCAAGGTTCTGGAAGATCCGGCACAGGATGCACCTGAGTATGTGTATCAGCGGACCGTTTCACCCGAAGAAGCGCCTGACACGCCTGAATTTATCGAAGTGACCTTCGACAAGGGTGATGCGGTTGCGATCAATGGCGAAGCAATGAGCCCCGCCACGATCCTGACCGCTCTGAACGAATACGGTCGCAAACACGGCATTGGCCGTCTTGATCTGGTTGAGGGTCGTTTTGTCGGGATGAAATCACGCGGCATCTACGAAACTCCAGGCGGCACGATCCTGTTGGAAGCGCACCGCGGAATTGAGCAGATCACACTGGATCGCGGCGCAGCCCACCTTAAGGACGAACTGATGCCCCGCTACGCTGAATTGATCTACAATGGCTTCTGGTACTCGCCGGAACGCGAAATGTTGCAGGCCGCAATCGACGCTTCTCAAACACATGTTTCGGGAACTGTTCGTCTGAAGTTGTACAAGGGTCTGGCGCGTACGGTTGGTCGCTGGTCCGACAACTCGCTCTATTCCGAGGCCCACGTTACTTTCGAGGATGACGCAGGTGCCTACGATCAGAAGGATGCAGCAGGTTTCATCCAGTTGAACGCGTTGCGTCTGCGCTTGTTGGCAGCCCGCAAGAAACGTCAGGGTTGATCGAGCTGTTCCGGTTCGGACGAAGCATCGAGATTTGAATTGGGCGCGTCTTCTTCGGGCGCGCCTTTTTCATTTGCCCAACGCTCAACAAACCCACGCAAACGATTCAGTCCGTCACTTGATAGGTCTGTGTGTGATTTTCCGGAAACCGCCCGCGCGACACCGATGGCATTCGGCGCCGCAATGACGCCCTGGGCTGCCAAGCGGTTCATGATGGCAGATGCCTCGGCGCTGGAAACCTTGAGCGCGCTGTTCAGCGTTTTGTGAGAAATCGGATTCCCAGCGCGCGCCATTGCTGTGGCCCATGCGGTCATCATGGACCGTGGAGCAACCCGCGTAGTGGCCGCGGCCATTTGAGGAACAGGCAGTGTGGCGGCAGCGGCACCACCTGCAGTGAGGGCAAGAAAATCACGTCGTTTCATGAAACAGAGATGGTGCTGCAACAGTCAGGTTTCATCGGGGAAAACAACACGCCTTTCCCGCTATCTGCCTTTTATGGCCTTTTCGCGCAACAATTCGTAGTGCGGCAAAGCTCCATTCGCGAGACTGGCCAATCGTCCGCTCAATTCCGGCAATGGCCCTTCGGGGCCGGCAAAGCCAGTTGTCGCGTGAAGCGATTTATACCAGACCGGCGCCCATGCCCCATCATAGGGTTTGGGCCCTGCTGGCCACGCAAGCATCTTTGAGTCCCACGGCAGACCCAATCTTTCGCAAAGCAATCGAAGCATGTGCTCTGGGTTTCGTCGAACATCCTCACTGTCCAGGACCAAAGGCTGCTGGTCGGCATCAACCAATTCTGAGAACAGCTCAGCCTGTTTTGCAAATCCTATGTCTTCGGCGTCTACTTCTGGATAGTTCTTGGCAAAACTGGCGACGACCCTCGCTGGGTGGCGGAGCAAGAATACGTTTTTACATTGGATCATGAACGATCGCGGGATTCCGTCGATCATGTGTTGGCACATATGTTTGTGATAGAGGTGCGTCTTTTCACTCGATTCCTGCTTTAATAGAGTCTGTTCAATCTGTTCTGCAGTCTCTGGCCTGGATTTCAGCACGTCGTCGCGCATCGGATGATTCAAGCCAGTCAATCGGAGATACGGGCCGTAAAACGGCTCGTCCCACACCGTGAAATCTGCACGCTGCGCAAAGCTGTACATCATTGCCGTAGACAGATTTCGCGGCCCGCTCCAAACAGCCAGCCTCATGCCTTTTCTCCTGAATGCGGTGATTTCATCTGTACCTGTCCCGGTTCCATTATTCTGTCGCTTTCGGCAAGCGGACCACGATTGAGTGGGTCTGTCCAGAAACAAGCGGCGTTCACAGCCGCGTGACATCACGCTGCGGTGAGTTGAGTCAGCCAGCCAACAAGAGCAATCTTTCACGAAACAAACCGGAGTATGAAATGCGTAGCTTTGTTCTGTCCCTGATCGTCATCCTAGGCCTGACCAGTCCCCGGGTCGAAGCCGCGGAAATCATCGTGGCCGGTGGCTGCTTTTGGTGTGTGGAAGCGGACTTCGAAAAGGTCAAAGGCGTCAAGGAAGCGATTTCCGGCTACACCGGGGGATCTGTCAAAAACCCCGACTACAAACAGGTCGTCAATGGCGGGACCGGCCACTACGAAGCCGTCAAAATCAAGTATGATCCAAAGAAGGTTGATACACGTCGGCTGTATGATTTGTTCTTCCGGTCTGTAGATCCGACAGACGCGGGCGGCCAGTTTTGTGATCGCGGTGACAGCTATCGCACAGCCATCTTTGTCGCCAACCCGACAGATCGTTTGATGGCCGAGGCCGCCAAAGCGTCCGCTGAAAAGGCGTTGGGCCGTAAGATTGTCACGCCAATCCTGCCGGCATCCAAATTCTACAAAGCCGAGAAGGTTCACCAGAACTACTACAAGAGCCAGAAACAGACTCTGACCCGGTTTGGATACATCACGCGTGAAAAGGCCTACAAAAGATATCGAGCCGCTTGTGGTCGTGACAAACGGGTTAAACAGCTCTGGGGTAAGAACGCCGCTTTTGCAGGCTAAGATCGGCGTTCAGGGCGCAAAGTCCTGAACGTCCTTCAAATCCGGAATGACGTCCGCGGTACCAAGACGGGTTACCATCAAGGCCGCCGCCTTTATGGCAAGTTGAATGGCTTGCTCGGTGGGCATGCCCCGATCCAAACCAGCAAGCAGGTACCCTGTGAATGTGTCGCCCGCACCAGTCGTATCGATGGGGTCGACGGGTATCGCCGGGAATTCCCGCGTGATGCCGTCATCCGTGTTGTGCCAGCGACAGCCATCACCCCCCAAAGTCACAATCACATCCCTGACGGGAAGCTGTTCAGCACTTTGGCCAATGGCTTCTTCCAGCTGATCGGCTTCAACCTCATTCAGGACCAGAAGGTCCAACAACGGCAATACTGATTTGACAGCATTCGCATCAAATGGCGCAGCCGCATAGGCGATGCGCATACCCTGTTTCGATGCTGTTTCAGCGGCGTACCGTTGAGCGTTGGTTTCATTTTGAAAAAGAAACAGGTCGTTTTCGGTTCCTTCAGCCAGAACCGTCTCAATCTTGGTCTCAGATACTTCCGCGTTGGCTCCGGGGTACAGAATAATGGAATTCTCGCCATGATCATCGACAGCGATGATCGCATGGCCGGTCACTGTTTCAACCATTTCGAGCTGACGCGTGTCGACACCGTATTCCATCAAACGCTCAACCGCCCACTGCCCATCCGGGCCGACAGAACCAATGTGAACAACATGAGCTGCCGCGCGGGCCGCCGCGACAGACATGTTTGCGCCCTTCCCGCCCAATCCGCGCTTGTAGCCGGTCGAAGCCAGCGTCTCACCCGGTCCTGGGAGATGCGGCAACCGATACACCTGGTCTGCGTTGATCGATCCAAGATTGAAGATGGTCACGCCAGTGTCCTCCGTTCATGACTTGCGCCAGACGCGCAAGCCATCAAACCATGACACAGAACGCGCGATCATCCCACCTTGCAGGCGGACAAGACAGCCATGTTGAGAATGTCATTGGCCGTCATGTTGGTTGAACAAATCTGGATAGACTTGTCGACACCCGCAAGGATTGGGCCAATCACGGTAGCCCCTGCCATTTCCTGCATCAGCTTGACCGAGATTGATGCCGAATGCCGAGCTGGAACAACCAATATGTTCGCGGGTCCGGTCAAACGTTGGAACGGATAGCTTTCCTGCGCTTTGACGTTCAGCGCAACGTCGACTGTCATTTCGCCTTCGTATTCAAATGACACGCCCCGTTTATCGAGAACGCGTGGCGCAATGTGCATTTTCTCAGCGCGTTCGGACACGGGGTATCCAAAGGTCGAAAAGGAAACAAACGCGACCCTTGGCTCAAGCCCCAGATGCCGTGCTACACCGGCGGCGCGCTCCGCGATGTTTGCCAGATCTTCTTCATCAGGCCATTCATGCACCAAGGTATCCGCGATCATCACGATCCGTCCTTTGTGCAAAAGCGCCGTAACGCCGGCCGCCCCATGAGAGGCGTCCGCGTCAAAAACGTGGTTAATCAATTCCATGACATGAGCGCTCTTGCGCGTGGCGCCCGTGACCAGACCGTCGCCATGGCCATGCGCAAGCATCAGCGACGCGAACACGTGACGATCGCGGGCGGCAAGTCTGTGAATATCGGAACGGTCCATGCCTTTGCGTTGCAGGCGCTGGTACAGGAAATCCTTGTAGGTTTCCAAATGCCGTGTGTTTGCCGCGTTGACGACTTCGAGCTCACGGACCGCGTCTGCCAGACCGGCGTCTTCCAGTTTCTTTTTCACGTCCGCTTCGCGACCGACAACAAGCGCCTTACCCAGACCCGATCGCTGGTACATAACCGCGGCACGCAGGACCCGAGGGTCATCCCCTTCGGCAAAGATCATCCGGGCCTGCGCGGCCCGTGCACGTGCGTTTATCGACCGAAGAATACTGGCGGTTGGATCCATCCGGGATTTCAGACCGACTTCGTATGCTTCCATATCAATAATCGGACGCCGCGCCGCACCGGTGTCCATGCACGCCTTGGCCACAGCAGGCGGAATGCGGTGAATTAGTCTCGGATCAAAGGGTGTCGGGATGATATAGTCCCGACCAAAAGTCAGCGCCTTGCCATAGGCCAGCGCAACCTCATCAGGAACGTCTTCACGTGCCAGCTCAGCCAATGCGTTTGCACAAGCGATCTTCATTTCATCGTTGATCGCGCGTGCGTGGACATCGAGAGCGCCGCGGAAAAGATACGGAAAGCCCAAAACATTGTTCACCTGGTTCGGGTAGTCACTGCGGCCGGTCGCAACGATTGCGTCTACCCGTACTTCATGCGCCTCTTCAGGCGTGATTTCAGGATCCGGGTTGGCCATGGCAAAAATCACGGGATTGTCCGCCATGCTGGCCACCATGTCCTGAGTGACCGCGCCTTTTGCCGACACACCCAAGAACACATCAGCGCCTTTCATCGCGTCTTCCAGCGTCCGAAGGTCGGTTTTAACCGCATGGGCAGATTTCCACTGGTTCATGCCCTCGGAACGGCCCTGATAGATTACGCCTTTTGTGTCGCACATGATGCAGTTGTTGTGCTTGGCGCCCATGCTTTTGAGCAGCTCCAAACAGGCGATTCCAGCAGCGCCCGCACCATTCAGAACGATTTTGACATCTTCAATTTTTTTGCCAGACAAATGCAGCGCGTTGATCAGACCGGCAGCACAAATAACAGCGGTCCCGTGCTGGTCATCGTGGAACACCGGAATATCCATCTGCTCCTTGAGAGTTTGCTCAATGATGAAACACTCTGGCGCCTTGATGTCTTCAAGGTTCACACCTCCAAAGGTGGGGCCCATCAAACGAACAGCCTTGATGAACTCATCCGGGTCTTCGGTATCCAGTTCAATGTCGATGCTGTTCACGTCGGCGAAGCGTTTGAACAGAACCGACTTGCCTTCCATGACCGGCTTCGAGCCCAGCGCGCCCAGATTGCCAAGACCCAGAACAGCCGTTCCATTTGAGATGACCGCAACAAGGTTGCCTTTGTTGGTATAGTCATAGGCAAGCTCTGGGTTTTCAGCGATGTCCTCGCAGGGCACCGCAACACCTGGACTATACGCCAGCGAAAGATCGCGCTGGGTGGTCATCGGAACGGTGGCCTGAACTTCCCACTTTCCAGGGGTAGGCTCGAGGTGAAAAGCCAGGGCTTCTTCGCGCGTATATTTGAGTTTGGACATGTTCTTTCCGTACCGGCTGTCTGTTTCGGGTTTTACCCGATTGTCAGCCGCCTTAATGTCACGGCAAATCGGTGGGGGGAAGGCCGTGAGCGCAAACAAGGCTAATAAAAATGCCGTAACGCCCATGATGGCGCAATATTTGGAAATCAAGGCGCAGTATCCAGATGCCTTGTTGTTCTACCGCATGGGCGATTTCTACGAGATGTTCTTTGATGACGCCGTGGCCGCCGCCGAAGCGTTGGACATTGCGCTGACCAAACGCGGAAAGCACGACGGCGAAGACATCCCGATGTGTGGCGTCCCGGTCCACGCAGCTGAAGGCTATCTGCTGACCCTCATTCGCAAAGGATTTCGTGTCGCAGTCGGCGAACAGTTGGAAAGTCCGGAAGAAGCGAAAAAGCGAGGTTACAAGGCCGTCGTAAAACGCGATGTTGTTCGTCTCGTTACCCCCGGAACCTTGACCGAAGAATCTCTTCTGGAGGCTCGTCGGCACAACTATCTGGCTGCTTTGTCGTGTGTTAGAGACGAATGGGCCCTGTCTTGGGCTGACATCTCCACAGGCGCTTTCCAAGTTATGTCGGTTGGCCAATCCCGGATTGGGGCCGAAATCGCTCGCCTTGCGCCATCAGAGCTTTTGACCACTGAAGCCGTCGATGAATCGATGCGGGAGGTGCTGTCCGATCTTGGCGTTTACCCCTCAATCATCGGCGCGTCGTCATTTGACAGCACCGCTGCGGACACAAGACTTTGCGGTCTTTTTGGTGTCAAAAGCCTTGCTGGGTTCGGTTCCTTTTCTAGGGTTGAGCTATCCGCGATGGGTGCTGTTGTTGATTATCTGGACATCACACAAAAGGGACGACTGCCTCTGCTGCAGCCACCCAAGACGGAAACAGTTTCACGCTTGATGCAAATCGATTCTGCCACGCGTCGGAATTTGGAACTAACGCAAAGCATGAACGGAGGGCGTGCAGGGTCATTGTTGGCCGTGATCGACAAAACCGTGACCGCAGCCGGCGCCAGACTTCTGGAAAGACGTATTTCATCGCCGTCGCGTGAGCTGACACTGATCCATGCGAGGCAAGAGGCGGTTCAGTGGGGCCTCGAGACCAGTATCGCGGACCAACTGCGTGATGCGCTGCGACGCGTGCCGGATTTGGATCGATCGCTTTCGCGTCTTGGTCTGGATCGTGGAGGCCCAAGAGATCTCGCCGCTGTTCGAAATGCACTAAGCCAAGCAGAAACGATTTGTGAAACACTGGATAACACACAACATCCAGAACTGATCACCGACGCAGTTGGTTCTTTGAGCGGTCATGACACCCTCTTGGAGTTACTGGACTCTGCGTTGGTGGCTGAGCCCCCGCTGATGTTGCGCGATGGCGGTTTTGTCGCCCCCGGCTATGACCCCGCATTGGATGAAGCGCGCCGTTTAAGGGATGAAGGGCGTGCAGTTATCGCGCAGATGCAGGCCGACTATGCTGAGGCTTCGGGTGTTCAAAGCCTGAAGATCAAACACAACAACGTACTTGGCTATTTTATCGAAACCACGGCAACCCACGCCGAAAAGATGATGTCGGCCCCTCTCTCTGAAACCTTCATCCACCGCCAAACAACGGCCAATCAAGTTCGCTTCACGACCGTTGAGCTATCAGAGCTTGAAACCCGGATATTGAATGCTGGCAATGAGGCGCTCGAGATAGAGAAACGTGTCTATGACACCTTAAAATCGGCAATTTTGGCATCTGCACCGGCCTTGTCTCTTTGCGCGTTGGGCTTGGCGGAAATCGATCTTGCCCTTGGTCTGGGTCATTTGGCGCGATCTCGTGACTGGTCGAAACCCAAAGTGGACACTTCGCGTGCATTTCGGATTGAACGAGGAAGACACCCGGTTGTCGAAGACGCGCTTTCACGTTCTGGCGAACCCTTTATCGCAAATGATTGTGATCTCACAGCAGCGGACAAAGGTGCCTCTGTAACGTTGCTGACTGGTCCAAACATGGCTGGTAAATCGACCTATCTCAGGCAAAACGCCTTGATCGTTTTGTTGGCCCAGATCGGGTCTTTTGTGCCCGCATCAGCGGCGCACATCGGGTTAGTCAGCCAGATCTTTAGCCGTGTTGGTGCTTCGGATGATCTGGCGCGAGGGCGTTCAACATTCATGGTCGAAATGGTTGAAACAGCCGCCATCCTTAACCAAGCTGATGATCACGCCTTGGTCATTTTGGATGAAATCGGGCGAGGCACAGCCACATACGATGGGCTTTCCATTGCCTGGGCAACCCTAGAGCATCTTCAGTCGGTGAACCGGGTGCGCGGATTGTTTGCTACCCATTACCATGAATTGACCCAACTGGCAGGCACGTTGGACGGCGTAAAGAATGCCACTGTGTCTGTTAAGGAGTTCGACGGCGAAGTGATTTTCCTGCACGAAGTTCGTGATGGTGCAGCCGATCGTTCTTACGGTGTACAAGTGGCGCAATTGGCCGGTTTGCCCAAAGCTGTAATATCGCGGGCGCGTTCAGTTTTGGACGCTTTGGAACAGGGTGAACGTGACCGAACATCACCCAAAGCTCTGATTGACGATTTACCGCTGTTTTCGGCGGCATCTACGGCGCCGGAACCCGCAGTTCTTTCCGCAGCCGACTCTGAGCTACAAGACAAACTGGACGAATTGTTGCCAGATGAAATGACGCCGCGAGAGGCGCTTCAAGCGCTTTACGAACTCAAGGCGCTCCAAAAGAAATAGGGCGGGAAAATCCCGCCCCGTTCATGATCTTTCGACACGGATTAGCCCGTCATTGACGAAACGCCAACCTGTGCAGGGCGCAACAGTCGATCGTGAAGGATGAATCCCTCTGCGCTGACCTGAATGATATCCCCCGCTTTTGTTCCCGGAACAGGGGCTTCGAACATTGCTTCGTGGTTTTGTGGATCAAAACGATCCCCAACTTCGGGCGCAATGCGTTTCACGCCATGGCGATCGAAAACGGTTAGCAGTTCTTTGAGCGTCAGTTCCACACCCTCGACCAGAGCGACCGAAGCATTGCCTTCGTCTTCTTTGGCGGCAGCCAACGCGCGCTGCAGATTGTCGTACACCGGTAGAAGATCCCGTGCGATCCGTGTTCCGCCATATGCGTTGGCTTCTCGGCGATCTTTGTCCGCCCGCTTTCTCGCATTCTCAGCTTCTGCCAAAGCGCGCATAAAGCGATCTTTGTATTCGTCCCGCTCAGCCGTTAACGCGTCGATCTGGTCAATCAACGAAAGCGTGTCTTCTTCGTCTGCAGTGAATTCCTGATCCTGCTCGACAGCTTCGGGATCGTCGAGGAATTCCTCATCTTTGTTTGCGTCTGCCATTCTTCACCTCTGTCACCGGTCTGTTATCAGCCGGCCAACCAATTGTGCCGTATAGTCCACGATGGGAACGATCCGGCCATAATTCAAACGCGTCGGCCCGATGACTCCCACGGCGCCAACTATCTTACGGTCAGCGTTCATATATGGAGAGACCACCAGAGAGGAACCCGAAAGTGAGAAAAGTTTGTTCTCTGAGCCAATAAAAATGCGAACACCTTCGCCAGCTTCGGTAAGTTCCAGAAATTCAGCGATGTCTCGCTTGCGCTCCAGGTCATCAAACAGCTCGCGGATGCGTTCAAGCTCATCTTCGGCCGTTTCTTCGCCCAAAAGATTCGCCCGTCCCCGTACGATCAGGCGCGCGGAATTATCTGTATCGCTGCTCCATGATGCGATGCCATTTTCAACCAGCTGTGCGGCCAGACTGTCCAGCTCTTGCCGGCGTCTTTTGATTTCATGGGTCATCACAGTCTGCAGTTCGCTGAGAGTACGGCCTTCGGCAAACGCATTCAGAAAGTTCGCGGCTTCTCTCATTGAACTGGGGGTTTGTCCGGGTGGTGGCGTGAACAAGCGGTTTTCCACGTGACCATCCGCAAACACAATAACAACCAGCGCTTTGTCTTGTGACAGGCTGACGAACTCAACGTGTTTCAACGGCGCTTCATGTTTTGGAGTCAGTACAAGAGAGGCCCCATGCGTAACCCCGGACAAAGCGGATCCCACACGGTCCAACAGTCCACCAACATCCTGAGTGTTGCTGCCCATGGTGGCGTCGAGTTTTTCACGGTCGTTTTCATCCAGATCACGTACTTCCAACAAGCCATCCACAAACATCCGCAGACCAAGCTGCGTCGGAATACGGCCTGCGCTGACGTGCGGGCTATCAAGCAATCCAAGAAACTCCAGATCCTGCATGACATTTCGGATCGTGGCTGCAGACACCTGCTCGCTCAAAGTGCGTGTCAGTGAACGAGAGCCAACCGGTTCACCAGAATCAAGGTAGCCCTCGACCACACGCCGGAACACCTCGCGTGACCGATCGTTCATTTGTGAAAAAAGCTGATCGTGATCCGACATGACAGTCCTTTGGCAACGGGATCATTAAAGACGGCTGAGCGCGGGCGTCAATCCGTGCTGAATGCGTCGGAACAGGGTTGCGCCCAATGTGTCTGCATGGCTATCCCCTAAAACCAGACAATGGAGAAAAGAAATGAGACCATCGGGACGAGATTTAAGCGAAATGCGCGAAGTTTCAATTGAAACGGGCGTTACAAAACATGCCGAAGGGTCCTGCTTGATCCGCATGGGTGATACTCATGTTCTTTGCACTGCATCATTGGAAGAGCGCGTTCCGCCTTTCATCAAGGGCTCTGGCCTCGGTTGGGTGACTGCGGAATACGGAATGCTCCCGCGTTCGACGTCTTCCAGAATGCGCCGCGAGGCTGCCGCCGGAAAACAGGGTGGCCGTACTGTTGAAATTCAACGGCTCATCGGTCGTGCTTTGCGGGCTGGTGTTGACCGTGTTGCATTGGGTGAACGCCAGATCACGATCGATTGTGATGTCATTCAGGCTGATGGCGGTACACGTTGCGCCGCCATTACAGGTGGCTGGGTGGCCCTGAGATTGGCGGTCAACAAGTTGATGAAGACCGGTGCCGTGGTATCAGATCCCCTGATCTCAGAAGTGGCGGCGGTCAGCTGTGGTGTCTATGCCGGGCAATCTGTTCTGGACCTTGATTATCCTGAAGACAGTGATGCGGGCGTCGACGGGAATTTCATTCTGCGTGGTGACGGTCGTCTGATCGAAATCCAGATGAGCGCAGAAGGATCGACCTTTTCGCGACAGCAAATGGGCGAATTGATGGATCTGGCGGAAAAGGGCGTAGGCGAGCTGGTTGCTCTTCAACGTTCAGCGGTCGCATGACGCGCAAATTTGACGGTGATCGGCTTCTTGTTGCCACGCACAATCAGGGCAAACTGGAAGAGATCACCGCCCTTTTGGCACCATTTGGTGTTGAAGTGGTCGGCGCAAAGGAAATGAACCTGCCAGAGCCTGAAGAAACCGGCACAACGTTTGTAGAAAATGCCCGGATCAAGGCACATGCCGCGGCCAAGGCCACAGGATTGCCTGCGCTGTCTGATGACAGCGGTATCGAGATCGATGCGCTGGACAAAGCACCAGGGGTTTATACTGCGGATTGGGCAGAAACAGAGTCTGGTCGGGACTTTGTCATGGCCATGAAAAAGTCATATGATTTGCTTGCCCAATCAGGTGCGCCCAAGCCTTGGACGGCACGGTTTTGCTGCACACTTGTTTTGGCTTGGCCAGACGGTCACGATGAAGTTTTTCCAGGTGTGATGGAAGGCAGCGTCGTTTGGCCAATGCGTGGCGATCAAGGCCATGGATATGACCCTATTTTCCAACCAAAAGGCTATGCAATTACCTTTGGGGAAATGGATCGCTGGGAAAAAAATAAGATCAGCCACAGGGCAGATGCGTTTTCAAAGTTTGTGACGGGCTGTTTTGATCGCTGACGACTGGAAAGCAGGCGGCTTTGCACTCTATGTGCACTGGCCTTTCTGCGAGTCCAAATGCCCCTATTGCGACTTTAACTCACATGTTTCCCAATTTGTGGATCAGCAGCGTTGGGCGCGTGCTTTGGTGTCAGAAATAGATCGGTATTCTGAGCTCACCAAAGGTCGGGTTTTGAGATCGATCTTTTTTGGCGGCGGTACCCCATCTTTGATGGCCGTGGAAACCGTTCAGTCCGTTCTGGAAGCATCCAAAAAGAACTGGCTTTGGGCGAACGATATCGAAATCACACTCGAGGCGAACCCTGGATCTGTCGAAACCGCAAAATTCCAGGGATTTTCGGAAGTTGGCGTGAACCGGGTTTCCCTCGGCATACAGGCTTTGAACGACACTGATCTAAAACGTCTTGGTCGTTTACATTCGGTAGCCGAGGCCAAAACTGCGTTTGATACCGCGCGCAAGTTCTTTGACAGGGTCAGCTTTGACCTAATCTATGCACGGCAGGACCAATCCTTGGCAGATTGGCGGAGTGAATTGACCGAAGCGCTATCTATGGCAGGCGATCATCTCTCTTTGTATCAGCTAACAATCGAACCCGGCACCGCATTTTGGGATCGCGCCCAGCGCGGTGGTTTGAGGGGCCTGCCAGAAGATTCCTTGTCAGCGGATATGTATGATTTGACCCAGGAACTTTGTGATCAGGCTGGCTATTCGGCCTATGAAGTCTCTAATCATGCACAAAATGGATCTGAATCTCGGCACAACTTGGTTTATTGGAACTACGGGGACTACATTGGTGTTGGGCCCGGCGCGCATGGTCGTGTAACAAAGAACGGCCAGAAATATGCGACGGAGGCTATCTCTGCACCGGGTGCATGGATCAAAGCCGCAGAACTCGGAAACGCCGATGTTTTGAGTGCAGTGATCAGCCCACCAGATATGGCAGGTGAAGCCATCATGATGGGACTTCGTACTATTTACGGCCTAGATGTTGATCGGGTTCGCCAAATCCACCCGGATGCTCTGCCTTCAGCAAAGCTGAGTGAGTTACAGGATCTCAATTTAATCGAACTGGACGGGGGCCGGATCAAACCGACGCGTCAAGGTACGCTGTTGCTGAACTCAGTGATTACTGAACTTTTGCCTGAACCTGTCTAGCCCGCTATTTAGCCGAACTCAGAACTCCACAAAGCAAATCCAAATCTTCCAGCGAGTCATAGTTGATCGAAATGCGCCCAGATTCCTTGCCCGCAGCGTGATCGATCGTGACTTTCATACCCAGAGCCGCAGAAAGATCGCCTTCCAGTGCTTTGGTATCAGCATCTTTGGTTGAAGTTTGGCTTTTGGACGCCGGGTTCTTCTGTTTCCCACTTGGGGTGTCCCCTTTGGCCAGCTTTTCAGCTTCTCTTACGGACAAACCACGCTGTACAACCGCCTTGGCAAGGCCTTCAGGATCATCAGCGGTAACCATCGTTCTGGCATGGCCTGCAGAAAGCACGCCCTCTGAAACCATGTCCTGAACACTCGGCGGCAGATTAAGCAAACGTAGCAAGTTCGCGATGTGACTGCGGCTCTTTCCAAGGGCTTCAGCCAATTTTTCCTGCGTGTGCCCAAACTTATCCATTAGCTGACGATAACCGGCCGCTTCTTCGATTGCGTTCAGGTCAGCGCGCTGGATGTTCTCAATAATTGCGACTTCCAAAACTTCGGTATCATCAAAGTCGCGTACGATAACAGGCAGTTCGTGAACTTGCGCGATTTGGGCAGCACGCCAACGGCGTTCGCCTGCCACAATCTGGTATTGCCCCTCATTTTTAGGATCCAGGCGAACGATTAAGGGCTGCAGCACGCCTTTTGCCCGTATCGAGTTGGACAGCTCCTCGAGCTGATCCTTGGAAAAGTGCCTCCGAGGCTGATCAGGGTTTGGCGCAATGTTCTCAATCGGGATTCTGCGATCAGGCTGTGCGCCAGCGGAATCACCTTCCGTCACGCGCGGTTCAACATCCGCCATAAGTGCAGACAAGCCCCGGCCCAAACCCCGTCTCTGGTCTTTACGATCTGCCATCAGTTAAATCCCTTTTCGGTGCCGTCAGGCGGCATTTTTTCCGTTCTTTTCAACCAATTCCTTGGCCAACGCGCGATACGCCAATGCACCCTTTGATGTAGAATCATAGGACAAAACCGGCAACGCATAGGAAGGTGCCTCGCTAACCCGAACATTTCTTGGGATTATTGTCGAAAAAACCAACTCTCCAAGATTGTCACGGGCATCCGCCTCAACCTGCTGCGAAAGGTTGTTGCGATTGTCATACATCGTCAGAACTACACCCTCGATCCTCAGCTTTGGGTTTGCTGTTTGTCTGATCTCTCGGACCGTAAGCATAAGCTGTGAAAGCCCTTCAAGCGCAAAAAACTCGCTTTGCAGGGGGACCAGCACGGAATCAGCGGCGACCATGGCGTTCACTGTCAGCAGGTTCAACGAAGGTGGGCAGTCGATCAGGATATAATCGAACTGAAACCCGTCTATCTGCGGCTGCCGCAACGCGTCATGCAAAAGAAAACTACGCTTTTCGTTGGAGATCAGCTCCATATCCGCTGAGCTAAGATCAACCGTTGCCGGGAT
This sequence comes from Thalassococcus lentus, assembly GCF_028023555.1. Taxonomy (NCBI): domain Bacteria; kingdom Pseudomonadati; phylum Pseudomonadota; class Alphaproteobacteria; order Rhodobacterales; family Roseobacteraceae; genus Thalassococcus; species Thalassococcus lentus. Next base: position 311,855 of record NZ_JAQIOY010000001.1, on the reverse strand, counting down.
CAACGAAAGTCCATCCATCATTGTTGGCACGATAACCTCTTGCAGGTCCACGTCCTCCAGCAAGAGTTCATAAGTCGTAAATTCGCGATCTTCGGGCTCGATACCCAGCCCCGTCGAGGCATTTCCCTGAGGGTCAAGATCGACGATCAGCACCTTGGACCCAGATTCACTCAGCGCAGCACCAAGATTAATCGTGGTCGTGGTCTTGCCGACACCGCCTTTTTGATTGGCTACAGCTATGATTTTCGGAGTTTTCGTTCGAAGAACGTCAAGCATTTGTTATGTTCCGGATTTTCATTACCACGGCATCTGCCTGGGTTTTACTTGTAGTGATTTCCCAATCGAAGCGCCACGTCTGTAACGCCTGGTCCAACTCTTTTTTCCAACTAGCCCCCTTGGGAAGCAACGCAACGCCACCCTCCGCGATATGCGGGGCACAGTAACCCAAAAGATGATCCAACGGGGCTAAAGCACGCGCGCTTACCACTTCCGCGTTTTGTGGAGTTGCGGATTCTATCCGCTCCGCCAGAACAGTGCCGGCTGTGTCGGTTTCGCGGAGCACCGTACGAAGAAAAGTTGCTTTTCTCACATCGCTCTCAATCATTGTGACTGAGCTATTTGGGTAGAATTCTTGACTGAGGATTGCAACGACCAGCCCGGGAAATCCACCCCCCGACCCCAGATCAACCCAGCCCCCGTAAGCGTCTGGCCGGCAGTCAAAAACCTGTATCGAATCCTCGATATGCCGATCCCAAGCCTCATTGATCGTCGACTTTGCAACGAGATTGATTTTTGGGTTCCATTTTTTCAGGAGATTCAGGAAATGCCGGAGCTTTTCCTTTGTTTCACGTGAAACAACAGGGTGGCTCATGCCCGCTTCTTTCGCTCTGCCTGACGGATGAAGGCCAGGATCAAAGTCAACGCGGCGGGAGTCATACCATCAACACGGCCAGCCTGCCCAATCGACTCCGGTCTAGACTTGATCAGCTTTGCCTTTAGTTCGTTCGAAAGCCCAGAGATCGATTCATAATCGAAATCGTTCGGGATCTGGATACCCTCATCCTTACGCAACATATCCACGTCACGTTGCTGCCTTTGAATATAATTCGAATAAAGAGCTTCTATGGAGAGCTGCCGGGCAATCATTGGTTCCAAGACCTTAAGCGATTGATCAAGCATACAAACGTGCTCAAAAGTAACGTCTTTGAACGACAAGAGATCAAACGCACTGCGCTTTGTACCATCGTGATTCACCGTCACACCAATCTTTTGAACTTCACTAGGCGAGAAGGTTTTGGTGCACAGGGCTTTTTTACCTGATTCCAGCATTTCAGCCTTGTGTTCAAAGGCTTCACGACGTTCTTCGTTAACAATACCAAGATCGATCGCTTTAGGCGTTAAGCGTTGATCTGCGTTGTCAGCTCTCAGCGACAACCGGAACTCGGCTCTTGATGTGAACATTCTGTATGGCTCACTAACACCCCGTGTCGTGAGATCATCCAGCATCACACCGATATAGCTTTCCATTCTGGAAAACGTGATCTCATCTTTACCCAGCGCAACAGCTGCAGCGTTAAGGCCGGCAACCAACCCCTGCGCGCCCGCCTCTTCATAACCGGTTGTTCCATTGATCTGACCGGCCAGAAAAAGACCCGCAACATCACGAACCGCCAAGGTCGACGAAAGCGCCCGGGGATCAACATAATCATATTCGATCGCATAGCCTGGCTGCAAAATCTCAGCATTCTCCAAACCAAAAATCGAATGAACATAGGATTCCTGAACATCCGCCGGCAGAGAGGTCGATATTCCGTTGGGATAAACGGTATTCACTGACAGCCCTTCAGGCTCAAGAAAAACTTGATGGCTGGCTTTGTCAGAGAACCGAACAACTTTGTCTTCAATTGACGGGCAGTACCGCGGGCCAACACCCTCAATATGACCGCCATACATGGCAGAACGATCCAGATTCTTACGAATTAGGTCGTGGGTTTGTTCATTGGTATGCGTGATCCCACAAGAAACCTGCCTCGCAAATGGCTTATTGGAAAGAAACGAAAACAGAGTTGGATCTTCGTCCCCTGGCTGCTCTTCCAGTTTTTCCCAAGCGATGGTTTTTCCATCAAGCCGCGGTGGAGTTCCAGTCTTCAAACGCCCCAAAGGCAGGGCAAACTGATCAATTCGCTCTGCAAGCTTCAAAGACGGGTCATCACCCATTCGGCCTCCGGGGTATGAAACGTCCCCGATGTGGATGACGCCCCTTAGGAAAGTCCCGCTGGTCAAAACAACTGATTTGGCTTTGATCTCAGATCCATCACGCAAAATGACGCCAGCAACATTTAAACCTGACATCAAGAAATCGACGGTCTCCCCCTCGATAAACTCAAGGTTTTCGATCTTACCGATCGCTTCCTGCATCGCGGCTTGATAAAGCTGCCGGTCCGCCTGTGCTCTGGGGCCTTGTACCGCAGGGCCTTTGCGTCTGTTCAAAAGACGAAACTGGATTCCTGCCCGATCCGCGACACCAGCCATCAACCCGTCAAGCGCATCAATTTCCCGAACGAGATGACCTTTGCCCAAACCGCCAATGGCGGGATTGCATGACATCACTCCGATGTCCGCAAACTTGAGCGAAACCAAGGCTGTCTTGGCGCCCATCCTCGCGGCAGCCGAAGCGGCTTCGGTACCTGCGTGCCCAGCACCAACAACCACAACGTCGAAATCACTGTGTTTCACGTGAAACAATCCTCATTTCCCAATGCAGAAGCTGGAGAAGATTTCATCCAGAACATGTTCTACATTAATGTGGCCCACCAAACTTTCCAAAGCACGGATACCAAAACGAACTTCTTCACTGACCAGTTCGTAAACGTCGGGACCGTCTACCAACATTCTGCGAGCCACATCCAGCTTTTCCTGACCTTGCTCCAAACAAACTCTATGGCGTTCACGATTGGCAAGCTCTGCACCAGAAACTTGATTTTCCAGCCGTGAGCCAATTTGCTCAAGCAGCCAAGAAATGCCTGCACCTGTTTTCCCAGAAATCCCATCCGGGCCGGTCCCGCCATCTTCCTTGGATTTAACAACGATATCATCGCTACCAGGCTGCATCGCAAGTTCTGAATCGGCATAAAGATGGATTCGGAGATCCGCACCCTGCGCGCGGGCCAGCGCCCGTTCAACCCCGATCTTTTCGACTGTGTCGTCAGATTCCCGAATTCCGGCCGTGTCCAGTAACGTGACAGGAAACCCAAGAATATCCATGCGTACCTCAATCACGTCCCGTGTCGTGCCCGCGATTTCAGAAGTGATCGCAGCCTCACGCCCCGCCAACTGGTTCAACAATGTGGATTTGCCAACGTTGGGTTCCCCGACTATCGCAATTTCGAAACCGGTCCTTACCCTTTCAGCACTATCCAACCCTCGCAACTGTCGAGAAATTTCAATCGAAACAAATTCAAGAAGCTCCGCTACTTCGTCGCTGACGTCCACCGGAACTTCTTCATCTGCAAAATCGATTACGGCCTCCAGTAGTGACACGGCCCGCACCAATTTGGATCGCCATACTGCGATCTTCTGAGACAGTTCCCCTGAAAGCAAAGCCAATGCCGACTTACGCTGCGCTTCGGTTTCTGCCTCGATGAGATCCGCGAGCGCTTCGACTTGGGTCAAATCCATACGGCCGTTGGTCAAAGCCCGGCGTGTAAACTCGCCCGCTTCTGCTAGTCTTGTGTTTTCAAATTCAGACAACAGCCGCAGCAGTGATGACACCACAGCAACACTGCCATGACAGTGAAACTCGACAATTGGCTCCCCGGTAAAGCTGGCACCCTCGCTGAAATAAAGCAAAACAACCTGGTCCAATACCACGCCATTTTTGTCTCTAAGCTCGCGCAGTACTGCTTTTCTGGCCTCTGGAAGAGGACCACAAAGCGTCTCAGCAATAGCTGCTGCCCCTACCCCCGAGACACGAACAATCGACACGCCTGCTTTTCCAGGCGCCGTGGCCTGAGCAAAAATCGTATCCATGTTCAACCTCGATTGAGATTAGGTGTTCATTGAGTCGAAGAACTCAGAATTCGACTTGGTCTGCTTGAGCTTCGAAATCAGGAATTCGATGGCATCGGTCGTACCCATCGGGTTCAGGATACGGCGCAAGACAAACGTCTTCTGCAGATCGATCTTGTCCACCAACAGATCCTCTTTCCGTGTTCCAGACTTAAGGATATCCAGCGCAGGGAAGACCCGTTTGTCCGCAACCTTGCGATCCAGAACGATTTCAGAGTTACCCGTGCCTTTGAATTCTTCAAAGATAACTTCGTCCATCCGGCTACCAGTATCAATAAGCGCAGTCGCAATAATCGTCAGCGAACCGCCTTCTTCGATGTTCCGCGCCGCACCAAAGAAACGCTTGGGTCTCTGCAGCGCGTTCGCGTCCACACCACCAGTCAAAACTTTACCCGAAGACGGCACAACGGTGTTAAACGCTCTACCAAGTCTTGTGATCGAATCGAGAAGAATCACAACATCTCGTTTATGTTCCACGAGACGCTTGGCTTTCTCGATAACCATTTCAGACACCGCAACGTGGCGTGTTGCCGGCTCGTCAAAGGTAGAGGAAACAACCTCACCTTTAACCGAACGCTGCATGTCGGTCACTTCTTCCGGTCTTTCATCAATCAGCAGAACGATTAGGTAGCACTCAGGATGGTTCTTTTCGATTGAGGTAGCAATGTTTTGCAACAATACCGTCTTACCAGTCCGAGGCGGCGCCACGATGAGGCTACGCTGACCTTTACCAATCGGCGCTACGAGATCGATAATCCGCGCAGATCGATCCTTGATCGTCGGATCCTCAATCTCCATACGCAGACGTTCATCCGGATAAAGTGGTGTGAGGTTGTCAAACGCGATCTTATGGCGCGCCTTCTCAGGATCTTCAAAGTTGATCCGAGTCACACTGATCAACGCAAAATATCTCTCAGCTTCATCCGGTGCTTTAATCTCACCTTCGATGGTGTCCCCTGTTCTCAAGGAATATTTGCGGATCATATCCGGAGACACGTAGATGTCGTCCGGGCCCGGAAGGTAGTTTGCTTCGGGTGAGCGTAGAAAACCAAAACCGTCCTGAAGAACCTCCAACACGCCGTCACCGAAGATGTCCCAACCCTCATCCGCGCGTTCGCGCAGGATCTGAAACATCATTTCGCCTTTTCTCATCGTCGAGGCGTTTTCGATTTCCAGTTCTTCGGCCATGGCCAAGAGATCCTTGGGGCTCTGCGCCTTCAGGTCTGCTAGGTTCAGTCTTTCCTGGCTCATACGATATCCTTCAGGATCAAATATGACCCTGTATTTTCTTGTGTCGGGGAAACCCTCCAGAACAGGAGGTACAGCGTCGATAGAACCAAGACGGCAAAATGTCAATCAGACGTGGTTTTCACTGCTTTCTTAAAACCAAATATAAAAAAGAATTTAAGGTGGTAGTAGAACTTAGGCAGCGCACTCTTTGTGGATTACTGACTTACCCAAGTTTCATCCACACCGCACTGATCTGTGGACATCTTACAGGATTGTTCCTGTACGCATCAGTAACCATTCCTAAAACTCCGAGATAAACAAAGCCAAAATTCTGGAACTCAACCAAAATTCAATTTTGTGCATAAGACTAGGGATCACCAGTGTTGAAGTTCGTTCATGCAAGGTGCCGGGTTATCCCTTTCACAGTCTGCATGAACCACTGAAGATGACTGGAAAAGCGAGGAGTTATTCATGGGCTTGCGGATTGGTCTGATTATCCTCAAAACCATCAGACCCTTTCCACAGAACTTGTCCACAAATCCATCCGCATGAATTTTGATCTTATCCTGGCCTCTGGCTCTGAAATCCGCGCTGATCTGCTCAGAAAAGCAGGTCTGATGATTGCTGTCGAATCGCCTCGCGTCGATGAAGAGTCGATCAAAAACGCGCTTCTCGAAGAAGAAGCAAAACCAAGGGACATTGCCGACACTTTGGCTGAGGCAAAGGCGCGCAAAGTTTCGGGTAAGGTTCCGGGGGCATTGGTGCTTGGCTGTGATCAAGTTCTGGAGCATGAGTTCAAGCTTTTCAGCAAGCCTGAGACAATCGATGAAGCACGCGAACAACTTGTAACTTTGCGTGGTAAAACACACCGCCTACTGTCGGCCGCGGTTTTGTACGAAAACGGAGAACCTGTCTGGCGCCACATTTCCATGGCCCGTCTGACCATGCGACCTTTCAGCGACGATTTCCTCGAAGCTTACCTCGAACGCAATTGGCCCTCTGTGCAAACCTCGGTTGGGGGCTATAAACTCGAAGAAGAAGGGGTACGCCTCTTTGCGCAAATCCAGGGTGATCATTTCACTATTCTAGGTTTGCCGCTGCTCGAACTGCTCAACTATCTCGCGCTACGGGGAACGATCCAGGCATGACAAACCCGAAGATACCATTGGCAGGTGTAATCGGATCACCGGTTGCACATTCCCGTTCTCCCAGATTGCACGGGCACTGGTTGCGAAAATACGGCATCGCCGGCCATTACATACCGATGGATATTGCCTCGGACGATCTGGAAGACGCGCTGCGCATGTTGCCAAAGCTTGGCTTCGTCGGCGTCAACATAACCATTCCGCACAAAGAACGCGTGATGGAGATCGCCGACCTTATCTCAGATCGCGCGACGTTGATCGGTGCAGCCAACACGCTGATCTTTCGAAAAGACGGTCTGATCCATGCGGACAACACAGATGGCTATGGTTTCATCGAAAACCTTCGCCAAAATGTCCCGCAATGGAAAGCCTCGTCAGGCCCAGCCACAGTCCTTGGTGCTGGGGGCGCGGCGCGGGCCGTGATCGCATCGCTACTAGACGTTGGTGTTCCTGAGATCCGTTTGACCAATCGCACTCGCCTGCGGGCAGACAAGCTGCGCGCTGATTTTGGCAATCGTGTTCACGTTTATGATTGGGTTCAGGCCGGAAATTTGTTCGAAGACGCAGTGACGGTAGTCAACACAACCTCTTTGGGCATGACGGGAAAGCAAGAACTGCGTGTTCCGCTGGATGGGCTGCGCAAAGGGACGGTTGTGAACGATCTCGTCTATACGCCGCTCAACACGAAATTGCTTAGAACCGCGGCTGAACAGGGCTGCACGACAGTGGATGGTTTGGGCATGCTGTTGCATCAGGCTGTACCCGGATTTGAGCGCTGGTTCGAAGAACGGCCAACAGTCGACGAAGCGACGCGTGCCGCTGTACTGCGATGACCTTTGTTCTCGGCCTGACCGGCTCGATCGGTATGGGCAAATCGACAACCTCCCAGATGTTTGCAGATCTCGGTATTCCGGTTTGGGATGCCGATGCAGTTGTTCACAAACTCTACGCACCCGATGGACCTGCACCCAAAGCGTTGGAGGCCCGGTTTCCGGGAACAATCCGACCTGATGGACATGTTGACCGTGATGCTTTGCGCGCTCTGATCGCCAAGGATTCAACCGTACTGGATCAAATCAATGCAATTGTTCACCCTATGGTCGCGCGCAATCGCGCCGAATTCCTAAAGGTGGCCCAAGGCGTGGTCGTTCTGGATGTGCCCCTTCTTTTTGAAACTGGTCTGGATGAGCAATGCGATAAAGTCGCCGTTGTGACAGTCGACGCTGAAACCCAAAAACGCAGGGTGCTTGAGCGCGGAACTATGACTGAACAAGACCTTGAAAACATTTTGTCACGGCAAATGCCGGATGCTGAAAAACAAGAACGGGCCGATTTCATAATCGTCACCGACACTCTTGAGCATGCAAAGGCTCAGGTTCAGGCTATACTGCGGGAAATACAAAAGGATTTGCCGGATGCGTGAAATCGTCTTGGATACAGAAACCACAGGTTTTGATCCGGAAACGGGTGATCGCATCGTGGAAATTGGTGCTGTTGAACTGATGGGTCACGTGCCCACAGGTAAGACGTATCATCAGTACATAAATCCTGAACGGTCGATGCCACAGGAAGCTTTTGAGGTGCATGGGCTTGGCGATGACTTCCTTCGGGATAAACCGGTCTTTGAAAAAATCGCCGACGATTTTCTCGCCTTCATTGGGGATTCAAAGCTGGTCATTCATAACGCGTCTTTCGACGTGAAATTTCTGAACGCTGAGCTGCGTTGGTGCAAGCGTCCAGTCCTAGCACCTGACTGCGCTATCGATACCCTAGACATTGCGCGTCGCAGATTTCCCGGCTCGCCTGCGTCTCTTGATGCACTTTGCCGCCGCTTCAACATCGACAATTCCGCCAGAACGCTACACGGCGCTTTGCTCGACAGTGAAATCCTGGCCGAAGTTTATCTTGAACTGATTGGTGGTAAACAGCCGGACTTTGGGCTCGCATCACCGGGCCAGCAGGTCGAGGTTGCAGGTGGTAGCGAGACAGCTTGGAGACCCACACCCCGCCCTGCTCCGCTAGAGCCGCGCCTGTCAGAAAAAGAAAAGGCGGCTCACGCCGCCTTTGTCGAAAAGCTTGGGTCTGAGGCACTTTGGTCCAAGACCTAGACGCCTTAGGATCAGGCAGTACCCTGTGCCGTAGCAGCCTGACGACGCTGAATTTCTGCGCGGTAGAGCGCAAGAAAATCAATAGTCTCGAGATTCAGCGGTGGGAAACCACCGTCGCGGGTGACATCAGAAACGATGCGACGCACAAACGGGAAAATCATCCGAGGACATTCGATCAGCAAGAACGGATGAACCTGTTCTTCAGGGACGTTTTCGATCTGGAAAACGCCTGCGTAGTCGAGTTCAAGCAAGAACAGCTGCTCGCCGCCTGACTTGGATTTGCTATCGATCTTGAGCTTGATAACAACTTCGTACTGGTTTTCTGTGGCGCGCTTTTTTGCATCCAGATTTACCTGCACCTGAACATCAGGCTGCACTTCGCCATTGATGCCTTTTTGCGCAAGAATGTTCTCAAAAGACATGTCCCGCACAAACTGTGCCAATACGTTCATTTTTGGGGCTTGGGGCGCATCCGCCGCCGCTGCACCGTTTTCGTTCTCGGCCATTTACCGCTCTCCGCTAAAATAGATCGCAGCAGGGCATAGCAGGCTGACGCGCCTTGCTCAATGCCGTGTCCAGCCAGAACCCGGATGATTGGCTTTCTTTTCTTCTGAAACCTCAGTGTAGTCGCCGTCGATCACGTCATCCTGCGGCCTTTTAGCGGGGCTCGTGTGCTGATGGTGATCATCAAAACCGGATTGGGGTGGCCCGCCCATATCAAACCGCTGCACGTTCACTCGCTTGCGGGCCCACTGGAAAACCGCCTTTCGAACGGGGGGTGCCAGCAAGGCAAAACCAACGGCATCGGTAAAAAAGCCGGGTGTAAGGAGCAAAGCGCCGGAAAACAGGATCATTGCCCCGTGTGCCAAAGGCTCGCTTGGATCATTCAGTTGGGAAAAACTGTTTCTGAGGTCATTCATGGCCAGCCTTCCCTGCGCACGCACCAGCCAAGTTCCCAAAATCGCTGTCAGAACCACAATCAAGAGCGTCGGCCAAAGCCCGATCAGACCGCCAATCTGGATGAACAGGGCAATTTCGATCAGTGGAACAGATAGAAAGGCCAAAAACAGCCACATAGCATCGCCTCCAATAGCTGGGCGTAGGTGGACTCGCCCGGGTGCAGCCCCTACATAGGAATTCGAACACTCCTTTTCCATCCACACCCTGAAAGAGGTGCCGATGAATTCCGCTATCCTGCAGCTACTGGTTCTGGCCGGTATCGCCATTTTTCTCGTTTTGCGTTTGCGCAGCGTGCTGGGCACGCGCGAGGGTTTTGAAAAGCCCCAAGCGCCTACAGCACCGGCTGGCCCCGACCCGCGCCGCGACTTCGAAGTTATCGATGGCGGCCCAGATCTGGATATCACAGACCATGTTCTTGCAGGCAGTGATGCTGCCGAAGCCTTGGCCGCAATGAAGAAGGCCGAACCCGGTTTCGGTGTTTCCGATTTTCTGGGCGGCGCGCGGGGCGCCTATGAGATGATCCTCATGGGTTTTGAGCGTGGCGAGATCGAAGAGCTGAAGCCATTCCTGGCCGATGATGTCTATCAGACCTTTGCTGAAGTTGTGGCCGCACGCGAGGAACAAGGCCTCAAGATTGAGGCGGAGTTCATTGGCGTCCGGGAACTGTCCCTCGTGGATGCCAATTTTGACGAAGCGACTGCGACCGGCGAAATCACTGTGAAGTACATCGGTGAACTGTCGTCTGTGGTTAAGAACGCCGAAGGTGAAATCGTCGAAGGTTCTGACCGCGCAGTAAAGAAACAAAAAGACGTTTGGACCTATGCACGGAAAATGGGAACAGGCGATCCTAACTGGCAACTTATCGCCACGGACGAATGACCCGGTACCTCCTTGCTATTTCAATTGCGATATCCCTGATGGCTGGCCCGGTTTCTGCTGAAACAGAACCCAGCTATGCCATCCTCGGATTCGAGGATTTGAACGGCTGGGAAGACGATGATCATGCCGCCGCGCTTGAGGTGTTCAAGAACACTTGCGGCGACATGAAAGATCCAGACTGGACTGCACTTTGCAATCTTGCGGCTGAGGCTGGCAACGCAAAGCAGTTCTTTGAACTTTTCTTTCGTCCGGTGATGATTACCGACGGAAACGACGGACTATTCACGGGCTACTTTGAACCCGAGCTGGATGGCTCTCCTGTACGCACGCCGCGATACAAATATCCCATCTACGCGATGCCCCCCGAGGCCAAAAAAATTCGGCCCTGGCTGACCAGACGCGAAATTCTGACGACAGATGTGATGCAGGGTCGTGGATTGGAAATTGCATGGGTTGATGACGCGGTTGAGCTGTTCTTTTTGCAGGTTCAGGGCTCAGGTCGCGTCAAGTATCCGGATGGTTCGTATATCCGCGTCGGGTATGGCGGTTTCAACGGTCATCCCTACCGCTCAATCGGCCAAGAGCTTGTACGCCGCGGCACATATCAACCGCATCAGGTCTCTGCTCAGGTCATAGCCAACTGGGTGCGCCGAAACCCTGAACAAGGCGAGGAATTGTTGTACCACAACGGATCCTACGTCTTCTTTCGAGAGGTCAGCGAAGTCCCGGCAGACAAAGGTCCGTTGGGTGCGATGAACCGATCCATTACGACAATGCGCTCAATCGCAGTTGATCCCGCATTTACCAAGCTGGGCGCGCCGGTCTGGATTGAGAAAGAGGGAAAGTCGCCAATACGCCAGCTGATGGTGGCGCAAGACACGGGATCCGCGATCAAGGGCGCCCAACGCGCGGATATTTTCTTTGGAACCGGGGATGAGGCTGGTCGCATGGCAGGCCGCATCAAGGACCCCGGTCGTCTGGTCGTTCTGATGCCAATTCAGCGCGCCTATGCTCTGCTGCCGGAAGCGGTGCAATGACGAAGCGGCACTTGCGGCCGGACGAATTGGAGCTTTGGCAACAGATCGCCCGTAGTACTGATCCGCTTCACAAGCATCGACCGCCGCAGCCAAAACCCAAACCACTGCCCAAAAAGGCTTCGATTGGCGAGAATAATCCCAAAGCTATTACGCCTTTCAAAGCAGGCCAATCCGCCCAATTCAGAAGCGATACGATCATCCCGCCGCCGACCACTGCCGATCGGTTAAAGCAGGATGGCGTTTCGATGGATGCAAAAGCGTTCGGGCGGATGAAACGCGGCAAGCTCGTCCCCGAAGGTCGACTTGATTTGCACGGAATGACGCTGGATCAGGCGCATGGCGCTTTGGTTCGGTATATACTAACGGCTCAAAGCCGCGGGTTCAGACTTGTGCTTGTGATTACTGGCAAAGGCGATCGCGAAGATCCTTATGATCCCATGCCGCGCCGACGCGGTGTTTTGAAAACGCAGGTGCCCCTTTGGCTTCGCATGCCGCCTGTGGCGCAGGCCGTCTTGCAGGTTAGCGAAGCACACCGGAAACATGGCGGGGGTGGTGCCTACTACGTCTATCTTCGCAGGCGGCGCTAGGCCGCGCTGGGCGGTAAATCTGGCGCTGAGCGACCGACACCTACGGCCATGCAAACCGTGGCGAGAACGAAAAAGGCTGCCACGCCGAGATACTGGCTTTCAAGACCGATACCAGCGTCAATCAACACACCGGTTATGCCCGGCCCAATGGCTGATCCAAGAACCATGATTGCTGCGGCCATTGCCTTTATCGAACCCAGATGGCGGGTGCCGTAGAACTCTGCCCAAAACGCATTGGGCAAGGTTGCATTTGCTCCTGTCGTCATAGCCAGAAACAGCATTCCGACAAAGGTAGACGTAATGCTTTGTCCCAGCGCAAAAGCGACGAACCCCAAGACCATGGGCAGCTGATACCAGGGGATCAAACGAGCAGAGCCAAACCGGTCCAACATCCAGCCAGACGCCACCATCACAGCCACTGCGGCCATTGTATAAACCGGAAACAGAGCAACGAGATCAATGTGAGCCCAGCCTTTGATTTCGGCGAAATGAACTTGTTGGAAAAAGAACGCAGTGTTGAACGCTGAGGGCCCCAACAAAGCTGGAACCATGAACCAAAACATTGGGTGCGCCATAACGTCTTTGCGGGACCAATGTTTGTTCAACATGCCATTGGCATGATCTTCTTCGGCATGGCTTTGCGGGGTTCGTTCCTGTTTTAGCAAAGTCAGCAGAATTGGAATGGATACCAGACTAACCATCACGGCCCCAACCCACAGCCAGCGCCAGTCCATGATCAGCATGAGCGACACAAAGCTGATAGGCAAAAGCGCTTCGCCGATGGCAAACCCGAGCCCTGCAACAGATAGCGCCCGGCCCCGCGTTGCCACGAACCATCTGGACATCGATACAACCGCGATATGGCTAACCATTCCCTGTCCACTGAAACGCAGCGCAAAGATGACAAACGGAAGCAAAGCAGCCCAAGTGTTCAGCGCCATCAACAGGCAGGCGCTCGCGAGCATGGCCAGAACAACGGCCCCCAACGTTCGGCTGCGAAAGCGATCCGTCAAGCCACCGGCCCAAAGCATCACGACAGCCGATGCACTGGTTCCCAATGTATAGATCCCGCCCCATTCCCCATGGCTGAGTTCAAAGGTTTCGCGGATTTCACCGGCAAAGATCGAAATGAAGAATGTCTGTCCAAAGCTGGAAAGAAATGTCAGGAGAACACCAGCAGAAAGCCAGCGTGCGTTATCTCTGAGAAAATTGAACAGGCCCATAAATTGCCTATGAACCTGCCAATCAAATCTCGCAAGCGTTTCCTGTTAAATGTCGTTGGCCGTCAACCAACGCTGGATGTAGTCGGCGACGACATCGGGCACTTCTTCGTGCACCAGATGGCCATAGCCATCGAGACTGATGACCTGTGCGTTGACCATGCGATCTGCGGCCTCAACCGCACCGACCGGTGAAACCATTTTGTCGTTGCTCCCTGTTAGGAACAAACAAGGGTGTTCCAGTCGTCCCAGATCACTGAGCAGACCATCAAGTTTCCACTGGGCCATCATGAGCAGCGTCCCATCCACATGTGATCTTTTACGGAAAAGCCGCGCGTACAGATCCTTGTTTGAGCTGGGTATATCCGACCCTGTTCCAGCCAAAAGTGATAGAACACGATCAGGCTGGGCCATGCTCTTTGTGAGGATATCGACCATACCGGGTGTCATTGCCATCATGCGTGCCGCCATTGGAAACATGAGTCCGGCCAACCCCTGAAATGGTTGCAGTGCTGGATTGATCCCAACGATTTTCGCGTCGTTGTCCAACAGACTTGCCAACCTAAGAGCAATCGCAACACCGGCCGAATGACCCGCAATCGCTTTTGGTTGCCAACCCTGCGCTCTGATTAAACCTGCAATGTCTTGCGACACGCAGTCCATGGATGATCGCATCCGGCTTCCCAGACTGGTAAACCCATGCCCGGGCAAATCGAGCGCGATGACCCGATACGACTTTGACAGAATTGAAATGAGATCGCGCCAGCTGTGAGTCGAGGCGCCTGTGCCATGAAGCAGCAGCAGTTCTGGCCCAGACCCAACACATTGGACATGCCACTCGTGTGGCCGGTTTCTGATAACTGTCGAATGATCTGCCCAAGGCCAATCCGGCGGCACAGAGCGATCCACCTTATACCTCCAAAGCAGCGCCGATGGCCTTGCTCAGACCGCGTGCATCCGCGCGTGGAAGGGGCACATAAGTTGCGCCCAAAACACCGGCAAGAACATTCAAGTCGCGCTGCGGTCGCACTGACGTATCAACCATAACAGAGGGTAAGTTCATTGACCGCAGGACACTGGCCATTGTCTCGGCGTCTTCCTTTGCTGCGGCACGTCCAACCCGTCCGGGTAAGGGTACATTGGCGCGGCCGTCGGTCAGTATAGCCAACGACGGCGACAAACCCTGGCTTTGCGCTTGTTGAGCAAGTTCGGACATGGCCTTAAGACCCGCGGCCAAAGGCGTTCCACCGCCCCCCGGCAATCCTGCCAACCTGCGTTTCGTCTGAACGAGAGAACGCGTAGGCGACAAGATCACCTCCGCGCCTTCACCACGAAAGGCGATCAAAGCCACATGGTCACGCCGCGAGTACGCTTCGCCCAGCATCAATTCGACAGCGCCTTTGGCTTCGGACAATCGGGCAACGGCTGATGAGCCGGAGGCATCGACCCCGAAAATAATCAAACGATCGGACAGTTCCTGATATTGGCGGATGTGAATATCGCTGGATCGGATGAGAAGGCCACTTGCCTCTGGCTGTGCCTTTCGGCGCATCGGTTGCCACGGTGCCGCTGCGCGCAGTGTGGCGACGATGTCTATTCGGTTGTCTCCGGTCGGTGTACCCATCCGCGATGGCAGTGGCCGGCCGCGCCGGTTGCCTTTTCGTTTTTGCCCCGCGCCGCCAGAGCCTTTTGCACCTTTGGCGCTGCCGGGCTTGTTCAATGCAGACAAGATCTCTGGGGGAAGCAAAGCCTTGACCGCTTCGATCAACATCTCGCTTGGTATGTCTTGCAGATTTTCATCCGCCTCATGGTTTTGTGGCTCTTCTGGCTCAGGGGCTTGATCGGGTTGATCAGGGCTGTCTTCGGCCTCTTGCGGGATCATCGTTGCGCGGTGCGAATAGACCAGTTGCGCCGCGATTTGCAGGTCTTCACCGGTGACAGATGTATGACCAACCAAGGCCGCATGTGCGCGTGCGCAGGCCAGTGCCAAAAGCGGTGCGCGCAAACTGTCGATGCCAAATCGCGCCGCTGTCACGACCAACATCTCAAGCGCGTCTTCTGGAACGCCGATTTCACCGACAGCTTTTCTTGCGCGCAGGACGTCGTGCTGATCCAAAACGATCTCGGCCAGTTCTGCCGCGCGCAAACCGTCCAGCTCCAAGGAAAACGCCAATCTTTCGCGCAACGCCATTGGCGCCACTTCGTCATCATCGGCGCCTTCGTCCATAAGGATCAGGCAATGGCCCATTTGCGTATCCAGTGCCTGCGCCAAACGCGCGGCCAATCCTGCCGTGCAGCGTTCGGCCATCGTCAGCAACAGAAATTGAGGCTCGGCCAAAAGCCCCTTTGACTTGACCACGCGCCCTTGGGCCAAGGTGCCAGAGATGTCTATGCCACCGAATAGCTGCGCATCGGCAATGTTGGGCGTGATGCGCCGCAATGGGGCAAGGCTTGGAGGTCGGGAACCCAGAAAAATATCACGAACCGGACTGGCGCGTGACCGCAGGTGCAGTCCGCCCAACCCGGCAGGATCAACGGCCAGCAGGGTCAGGGCCAATTGACCTGTGATCCAAGACTGGGCGGAATCCTCAATCATGCCAAAACGTCATCCACCGTGCGCTGGACTCGCGTTACAGAACCGGCGTCGTCCAAAG
Organism: Thalassococcus lentus; assembly: GCF_028023555.1. Classification (NCBI taxonomy): domain Bacteria; kingdom Pseudomonadati; phylum Pseudomonadota; class Alphaproteobacteria; order Rhodobacterales; family Roseobacteraceae; genus Thalassococcus; species Thalassococcus lentus. The sequence goes on along the minus strand of NZ_JAQIOY010000001.1, from coordinate 295,967 downwards.
GATCGCGGCGCAACCGGTGGGACAGCGCCATAGGCGCCACTGCGCGCAAATGATCGCGGGTAACAACGCTGGCACCTTCGAATGCGGCCATCGCCTTGGCAGTGCGAAGCAAGGTCAGCTCGCCGCGAAGACCATCCGAACCGAGCGTGACACAAAGCTGCGCGCAATCGCGCAATGTGTCGTCTGGTGTTTGAACATCAGCCAGAACACTGCGGGCGGACAGAATCGCATCACGAATCTTGGCGTCCTCAGCACGCCACTTATTGAGAAACTGGCTTTTGTCTGCTTCGAAACCCGCGCGGCGTCGTATGACCTCGATTCTTTCTTCGATGTCAGACGGGGAGCGAACCTCAACCGACAATCCGAAACGATCAAGCAATTGAGGGCGCAATTCGCCTTCTTCGGGATTCCCCGAGCCAACGAGCACGAACCGGGCATCATGGCGAATAGAAAGCCCCTCGCGTTCGATGACGTTTTCACCGGACTGCGCAACATCAAGAAGAAGATCGACGATGTGGTCCTCCAACAGGTTCACTTCGTCGATGTAAAGATAACCGCGATTTGCACGTGCCAGAAGTCCGGGCTCGAACGCTTTCTCGCCACGGGTCAGAGCGCGCTCAATGTCCAATGCCCCGACAACCCGATCTTCGGTCGCGCCAAGCGGCAAATCGATGACTGGGGTCGGAACTTCGGCGATTTCGTCCGACGTTGTTTCAGCCCATTCAGCTTCTTCATCGGGGCTTGCCGCATTGGTTGGGCTGCCCCGAACGACAGCAATCGGTGGCAGCAAACCGGCCAACGCGCGGACCGCAGTCGACTTCCCGGTTCCGCGATCACCAAAAACCAGAACACCGCCGATACCCGGATCAACCGCTGTCAGGATCATGGCCTGCTTCATGGCCTCTTGTCCGACGATGGCAGAAAACGGGAATGGTTGCTTAGTGGGTCTCATCTCTGGACCTCCTTGAGAATTCTTGGGCTTTGACCGTCCCAGCTGCCGGTTTCGCCAGCGATGCGGAACCGGGCGTAAAGCTCTTCGCGAAACCACTGTCCGTCGCGGACGGCAGCAATTGCCTTGGCGTGGGGGCCATCCTTGCGCGCAAAATTCGCCATGCTTGCGGTGTCAGGCCAAATGGAGAACGTGACCTGATGCAAAAGCGGAACTTCCCCGATGCCAATCTTGAAAATCACGTTTGGATCAGAGCCAATTACAGCGCTGATGTCCGGAACTTGCCCCCAGAATTTCATCGCGATCGATGGCTTTAGGGTGGCGCGGGTCAGGGCAGCGATGGGGCCGGCCCCCGAATCGTCCTGGGGAACGAACGGTGTTTCGTTGGCCCATTCACCACGCGAGGAAATTGGATTCAGAAAGACAGTCCAATCTTCGGCAGCGCGCGCTCGATACCGGGCAAAGACGTTCTGAGTTTGAAGGGCCGTGCGCGCTGTGTGCAGGTCATCCCAAACACACAAGATGGCGTAAACAGCGGTGTTTGGCACAGGCGTAAACCCTTCACCGGTGCCGGAGCCACACAGCTTCCAAAACGACAATCCATCAATTCTAGGAAGGGAAAGACGTGCCGCGCCCATCATGGCCAGCGCCCAAAGACGTGACGAGAGTCCGTCGAAACGGAACAGGCTGAGACTAACGGTTTGCATCTTTGCATTTCCCATGCATGTCAACTTAGTCTGACACATAGATCGTATAAAGAAAAGGAAAATGCCCTCTTGAAAACGGGATACAACGAAACATTGTCAGCTTAAGTTGACAGTGCTAGGCTCGATCCGACATGACTAAGATAGACACATCTATGACTCCGGCGCCCAATGCGCATGCGATAGTCGTCGGGGCTGGGCTCGGTGGCCTTGCGTCGGCAATGCGACTCGGTGCGCGTGGCTACCGGGTGACTGTGATCGACAGACTTGATGTGCCCGGCGGCCGTGGCTCTGCTATCTGGAAAGACGGGCATCGATTTGATCTGGGGCCCACAATTGTCACCGTACCTCAGGTGTTCAAGGAGCTGTGGGCGGCCTGCGGGCGTGACTTCCATTCAGAAGTGGATCTGCGTGCGCTGGACCCATTCTATGAAATTCGCTGGCCAGATGGGTCTGTATTCACCGCCCGGCAGGATGGTGAAGCGATGCGTGAAGAAGTGCGTCGCCTGTCACCCGGTGATCTTGCCGGGTATGACAAGTTCATCAAGGACAGCGAAGCACGCTATTGGTTTGGTTTCGAGGATCTGGGCCGCCGGTCCATGCACAAGCTTTGGGATTTGATACAGGTGCTGCCCCGCTTTGCGATGCTGCGCGCTGACAGGTCCGTCTACGCGCATGCTGCCAAACGGGTAAAAGATGAACGCTTGCGCATGGCGCTTTCCTTTCACCCCCTGTTTATCGGAGGCGATCCCTTCAACGTCACGTCGATGTACATTCTGGTGTCGCATCTCGAAAAGGAATTCGGGGTTCACTATGCGATGGGCGGCGTTGCTGAAATGGCCCGTTGCATGGGCAATGTTATCAAGGATCAAGGCGGTGTCCTGCGGATGAAAACAGACGTGGATGAGATCGTCGTTCAGAACGGTCGCGCCACCGGTGTCCGTTTGGCATCGGGCGAAACGATCGACGCGGATGTGGTTGTCTCAAACGCGGATGCCGGGTTCACCTACAATCACCTGTTGCGAAACCATAGTCGCAAACGCTGGACCGCCAAGAAGCTTCGAAAATCGCGTTGGTCGATGGGGCTGTATGTCTGGTACTTCGGAACAAAAGGCACAGCGAACATGTGGAAGGATGTGGGTCACCACACCATCCTGAATGGACCCAGATACCGAGGTCTGGTGCGCGACATCTTTCTCAAAGGCAAATTGGCCGATGACATGTCTTTGTATGTGCACAGACCATCGGTGACTGATCCCACCGCCGCACCAGAGGGGGACGATACCTTTTACGTTCTGTCCCCTGTCCCGCATCTTGGTCACGATCAGGCAACGGACTGGTCGTTGGTTTCTGACAGCTACCGGGAGAAAATGATCAAGGTTCTGGATGAACAGCTGATCCCCGGTTTCGCGGACCGCATCACAGCGCAAGAAACCTTTACCCCTGATACTTTTGAATCGCGGTATCGGTCTCCCTTTGGCACCGGGTTCTCAATAGAACCCCGAATCCTTCAAAGCGCGTGGTTCAGACCGCACAATGTTTCCGAAGAGGTCGATGGCCTTTACTTGACAGGTGCCGGAACACATCCGGGCGCTGGGCTACCAGGCGTCATTTCGTCAGCCGAAGTGCTGAGTCAGCTTGTTCCGGACCCGGAATATTTGCCTGTGCACCAAAAGGTCGCTGCCGAATGACGCAGGCAAATGCAGATATGGAAGCCTGCGCAGAAATGATCCGTCATGGATCCCTGTCGTTTCATGCCGCTTCCAAACTGTTGCCGGCCGATGTGCGAAACCCTGCACTTGCACTCTATGCTTTTTGTCGGCTGGCCGATGACGCCGTCGACTTGCAGCAGGAAAAGGCTGCGGCGGTTCTTCAGCTTCAGGAGCGATTGACGCTGGTCTATGAAGGCCGCCCCAGAAACGAAGCGCCAGACCGTGCGTTCGCCGCGGTTGTCGAGTCTTTTCAGATGCCCCGCGCTTTGCCCGAGGCTTTGCTCGAAGGATTGGCCTGGGACGCCATGGGCCGGCGGTATGAGACGCTGTCAGATGTCTTTTCCTACTCTGCGCGCGTCGCGTCGGCTGTTGGTGCGATGATGTCTGTTCTTATGGGTGTCCGTGATCGTGACGCTTTGGCACGCGCATGCGATTTGGGCGTGGCGATGCAATTGACAAATATTGCGCGCGATGTTGGCGAAGATGCTCTGGAACATAGGCTGTATTTACCGACTGATTGGCTAAGCGACGCGGGGCTGGAACCCGAGGCGTTTTTCGCTAATCCGATGCCGACCAAGGCGATCCGCCAAATGACCCGTCGGCTCGTGATGCAAGCCAACCGACTGTACTATCGATCGGAACCGGGCATCGCAGCACTGCCCTTAAAATGCCGTCCCGGGATATACGCAGCGAGACTGATTTATGCCGGAATAGGGTCTGAAGTGGCAGAGGCCGGTTACGATTCCATCACGTCGCGTGCGCACACGTCCAAGGTTCAAAAAGTGGGATGGTTGATGCAGGCCGGACTGCGATCCGCATTGTCATGCGTCAGCCCACAGGCGGCAACACTATATGCCGAACCATTGCCAGAAGTGGCCTTTTTGGTTGATGCCGCGGCTGAGCAAAAACAGACCTGGAGCCGCGCAGACAGTCTGATGGATGCTTTGACGGCACTCGCGGCCAATGACCGCGCCCGCAAACAAGCCTTGCTAACGGATCGCGCGCGGCCTACCTGACCTCTCATGGTCTATGCATTGTTCTTGATTTTTTTAGCGGCCTGCTTTGCGGCAGGTTCCACTGGTGGTTTGTTCCCACCGGGCCCATGGTATCGCGAACTGTCAAAACCAAGCTGGACACCGCCGGATTGGGTTTTCCCGGTTACGTGGACGACGCTTTACATTTGTATGGCGAGCGCGGGCGCGCGTGTTGCCTTGGCCGATGATAACGCCTTTGCCATGGCGCTGTGGTCTTTGCAGATCGCTTTGAACGGATTGTGGACCCCGGTTTTCTTTGGATTGCAGAAGATCAAGCTGGGGCTGATTGTATTGATCGCTCTTTGGCTTTCTGTTGCAGCCACGATGATTGCCCTTTGGATGGTTGACTGGATATCCGGTCTGCTCTTCGTACCCTATCTTGTTTGGGTGACGATCGCCGGTGCCCTGAATGCATCCGTTATGCGGCTGAACCCGGAAGAGCGCTAAATTCCGAACGACCATCCCGCCCGTCGCGGGACACGCACGGCAAGCATTGGTTTGAGAAGCGGAGATCTGAAGCGGGTTAAATCGAGCGCTTCGTGAACACCGGTGCATGTCTCGCCGTCGATCGTCGTTTGCACAGATGATCTGGAATAGAACGGTGCATCGAGCATATTCATGATCTGCCGTGGCTTGGTTCCTTTGTCACCGCGCGTTTCGCGTTTGACCGCCCAAAGAGATCTACGGAAGCCAAGCTTTGGAGGCAGCGCGATTTCATGTGCATTGCCCTGCGCGTCAAAATGAAAACCGGAGGCCAACTCGGATCCATCCAATCGGGTCGCATCATAGAAACACGTCGCCCCGCCCTTGGCCGGGAAACGCCCCCATGTCCAATAGCTGAAATCCTGCTCCAGCGCTCGTGTACCAAAGTTAGCGTCAAAGTACCCGTGACCAGACCATTGCCATCCCTTGGCTTCGAGATCGCATTCGATGCGGGAACAAGGGCCAAATGGACGCCAAATGTGGGCACCATCCGGTGTCAGCGGCAATTCGACTGTTGTAATCGCGCTGGGCGTGACGCGAATTTGTCCACGCACGCGGGATACAATTGGGGGTCCGGAAACCTCATTGACGTCAATAACCAATGTGCCCCGATCCCATGTCATGGATGACGGCCCGACGGTGAATCGTCTTGGGCTCTGTCGCAGCGCACTACGACCTCTGTCTGTCATAGTGAACCGTCCGCCCGGCCCATAAGTCGCGACGTTGATGCAGACGTTGTTTTCGGGATCCTTTCTGCCTGACCAGGCGTACCAGGGCGAGAAGACAGATCCTATAAACCCGATGACGGATAGCGCGCGTGTCCCGCAATCTGAGATCCCGTCGACATACCACCAGGCATAGCCGTTTTCCGGGACGTTGAGGTGGAAGTTTGGCCCCCCAATATCGCCTCGGCCGCGTGCCTGCCGGAGAGCGCCGCCATCGGAACCCCTGCCCCCGGGTGACACCCGCCTCCGCACAGCGTCAGCCCCGGTATGGCCGTTCGGGCGCGCGGTCTGTTCAAGGCCGCTGTCATCCCATGCGGGCTCTGCCCGTAAAGGGACCCTGCGCTGCCCGGAAAGAGCGTGTCGAATTTTTGAGGCGTCGTCAGCGCAGGTTTTCCCGGAGCCGGTGAGAAGGTCAGGCCGAAGCGTTCCAGCGCCGTGAAGGTCCGTCTGTGACATGTTTCAAACTCCCGTTCATCCAAACTGCGCCTTGAGGTTGGCGGCGCGTTCAGGATGATTTCAAAACGTTCCAATTTCGGAACTTGCTTGGACTGCCCACGATCCTCAGCGCAGACATACAAGGTTGTGTCGTCTGCAAGCGTGCCACGCTCCAGCGCGCTGAAATCCGTGCGAGGATCGGCGCAAAAGAAAACGTTGTGATGGGCCAAATCGGGCCCTTTCGCTTCGGCTGCAAACGCCCAAACATGAGCAGACAAACTGCGCGCGGCCTTGGCTGTCTGCGGCGCAACGTCGGTCATCGCATCGCCGAGCTGGCCGAGCGCCAATGCCCGGGGATCGCCGTTGAACACAACTTGGGCAGCTGGCAAAATGCTTCCGTCTTGCAACGCGACTCCTGTCACGCCTTCACTGTCTGTCAAAATCCTTGTTACATGGGCGCCAAACCTGAACTGACCGCCCCGCGCTTGAATAAGATCGGCTATGGCGCAGGCCAGCCGATGCATCCCACCCTCGATCACCCAGACACCCGCTTCTTCGGCTTGCCAAATCAACGACAGCAGAGCCGGCGCTTTGTAAGGTGAGCCGCCCACGTAAGTTGCGTATCGCCCAAACAATTGCCGCAAGCGCGGGTCTGAAAAACTGCGCTTCAAAAGTGCTGCCAAGGTCGAAAGAGGCGCCATGGCGCCAAGCAGGGAAGGATTGGATGCAACCACCCTGACCAGTTGGCTCAACTCAGGTTCGGGCGCCTCCATCATCGGCTGACGGAAAGCGGCAAACAATGTCTCTGTTCTTGCGCAAAATGCCTCGAACTCACGCCGTGATGCACTCCCGCAAAAGGCTTCGATAGCCTCTGCGCTGCGTGTTCGATCGGCAAATAGATCCAAAGGGCCAGATTCTGGCCACCAGTGACGGGCCAGCACATCCTGTTTGTGAAGCGATACGTGAGATTCCAGCTTTTCGCCGACGTGATCGAATAGGTGGTCGAACACATGGCGCATGGTCAGGACGGTGGGGCCGGCATCGACACCGCCAGCATCGCTGGGAATCTGGCGCATTTTCCCGCCGGGTGCATCAAGCCGGTCAACGACAGTCACATCCAGCCCGGCATGGGCCAAGGGCAGCGCAGCGCACAGCCCACCAATGCCAGCACCCACCACGACCACTGGTCCTTTGCGGGCTGTCCCGAAGGTATCTGTCGTTCTTTTCATAGACCAATAGTTGACTCGCGAACTTCAACTGTCCAGTATGATTTACACATAGATGTCTAAAAAGAATGACACACCGCGCAAAAGCGCACTTCTCCAAGGGAGTCCTGAATGGGAATGCATGCTCGAATTGACGCAGCAATAGAAGCAGCCATCGCGACGGGGCAGGGCCGTACAGCACCCGCCAGATTGTCTTCCGCCCTACACTATGCCTGCACCCCTGGCGGCGCGCGCATCCGACCCACGATCTTGATGTCTGTTGCCATGGCGTGTGGCGACGATCAGCCCAAACTAAGCGACGCAGCCGCTGCAGCGTTGGAGCTGATCCACTGCGCCAGTCTAGTCCATGATGATTTGCCATGCTTTGACGACGCCGATCTTCGGCGCGGTAAACCATCCGTTCATCGCGCCTTCTCGCAACCGCTCGCGGTACTGGCGGGCGACTCTCTCATTATTCAGAGTTTTGGAATTCTTGCTGCTGCGGCACCAGCCGCGCCTGATCGCGCCTTGGGCCTGATTGAAATTCTGTCCCGTCAAACCGGAATGCCGCACGGAATCTGCGCGGGGCAGGGGTGGGAAAGTGAAAGCGACATTGATTTGTCTGCCTATCACCTGTCCAAAACAGGCGCGCTGTTCATTGCGGCGACCCAGATGGGCGCGGTGGCCGCTGGGCAAGAAGCAGAACCATGGTTTGAGTTGGGCGCTCGCATCGGTGAAGCGTTTCAGGTTGCTGACGATCTGCGCGATGCCCTGTGTGACGAAGCGGAGCTGGGCAAGCCAGCGGGACAGGATGATTTGCACGGCAGACCAAACGCAGTTGCGCAGCTGGGTCTGAATGGGGCGGTCAGCCGATTGAATGACATTCTTTCCGGCGCAATCGCTTCGATACCGGCCTGTCCGGGCGAGGCACAGCTGGCGCAAATGGTCCGGATGTATGCAGAAAAGCTCGTCCCGGCAGAAGTCTTGGCAAAGGCAAGAGCCTAAATCATGACGATGACGGCAGACAATCCTTCGGAGGCCAAATCTCGTCGGGTTGGTCTGCGCACCCGAATTGCCCGGATCATTGCCAAGCCCGGCTTTCAACGGTGGGCGGCACGTTTCCCACTGACCCGGGGTGTTGCCAGACGTGAAGGCGAAGCGCTGTTCGACCTTGTTCAGGGCTTCGTGTCTTCGCAGGTACTGTTCGCCATCGTTCGGTTGGAATTGATTCACCGATTGATGGATGGGCCGATGACTGTGGGGCAGTTGGCGCAGGGATCCGGCGTTCCGGTCGAACGGATGCAGCGCCTGGTTCAGGCTGGCGCTGCTCTGGGCCTGATGCGCAGACGAGGGGATCTGTTTTCGGTCACGCAAAAAGGGGCCGCTCTGATCGGAGTCCCGGGTCTGCAACAGATGATCCTTCATCATGATGTGTTGTACCGCGATCTCAGTGACCCCGTTGAGTTCCTGAAGGGCAACAAAGAAACAGAGCTGGCCGGCTTTTGGCCCTATGTATTTGGCGCTGAAGGGGCCACGGATCCTGAAACGACCGCCGTTTATTCCGACCTGATGGCAAAGTCTCAGGGTTTGGTTGCCCAAGACACTTTGCGCGCAATCAAACTGGATGGCATCCAGATGATGCTGGACGTCGGCAGTGGCTCCGGTGCTTTTGCCGAAGCGGCCGCAACCGCCTATCCCGATCTAAAGGTAACTTTGTTTGATCTGCCCAAGGTCGTGGATGCCGCGAGTACGCGTCTGAGCAATTCAGCGGTCAAAGACCGAATCGAAGCCAGCGCAGGATCGTTCCGTGATGACCCGCTCCCGCAGGGCGCAGAAGCGATTTCACTGATCCGGGTTTTGTACGACCACGAAGACACAACAGTTGTGGCCTTGTTGGAGGCAGCGTTTGGCACGCTTCCTAGCGGCGGCAGAATCATCATTTCAGAGCCAATGTCAGGCGGCCAGACCCCTGAAAAATCCGGTGATGTCTACTTTGCCTTTTATTGCATGGCCATGCGCACCGGCACTGTACGCAGTCAGAACCGGATCGCGGAACTCTTGAAAACTACCGGGTTTAGCGACGTTCAGACACCCAAATCTGCAAGGCCTTTCGTGACTTCCGTGGTCACGGCGACCAAGCCGTAAGGCCTGCAAATTCAGACTGTCTATTTTAGTTGACACTAAAAGATGTAACGGTAAACTTACAATAACGATGTAAACCTGTTTGCCGTTTTGGGGATTCGCTGAAGCGCAGCAAACAACTGAGAACAAGGGGGGTAACATCATGAAGACCAACGCCGTCCTTCTGAATGGGCCCAAGGAGCTCGCTGTGTCCGAACTCAGCCTCTCCCAGCCTGGACCCCGTGATCTTGTTGTCGACATCAAACATTCTGGAATTTCGACCGGCACCGAAAAACTGTTCTGGTCTGGCCAGATGCCACCCTTTCCCGGCATGGGTTACCCTCTGGTCCCGGGCTACGAGGCGGCTGGTGAAGTTGTAGAAGCTGGCGCAGAGACTGGCTTTAAGGCTGGTGAACATGTGTTTGTGCCGGGAGCGAATTGCTACGACGGCGCCTTTGGTTTGTTCGGAGGAGCTGCATCGCGTGTCGTGACGGATGTGGATCGTGTGACCCGAATCGATCCGGGGCATGGTCCTCAGGGCGCCCTCCTCGCTCTGGCGGCCACCGCCCGGCATGCCATGGCTGGTTTGGACAAGGCATTGCCTGACCTCATCGTCGGGCATGGCGTTTTGGGCCGGCTTTTGGCCCGTCTCACCGTTGCTGCGGGCGCGCCTGCGCCGACGGTCTGGGAAATTGATGCCGACCGCTCAAAGGGCGCAGCCGGCTATGAAGTCATTCATCCCGACAGCGATGAACGGCGCGATTACAAATCGATCTACGACGCTTCGGGGCGCGGCGACCTGCTCAACGAATTGGTTGGTCGCATTGCGAAGGGCGGAGAAATTGTTCTGGCTGGTTTCTACACTCAGCCGCTCCAATTCGCGTTTCCGCCAGCCTTCATGAAAGAAGCGCGTTTCCGCGTCGCCGCGGAGTGGGAGCGCGACGACCTCTGTGCCACGCGCGCTCTCGTCGAAAACGGTGCGCTGAGCCTTGACGGACTGATCACGCATCAATCCGACGCCACGCAAGCCCCGCAAGCATATGAAACGGCCTTCGAAGATCCGGCCTGTCTCAAAATGATCCTGAACTGGTCGCCCACGCGTTCAAACACGTCCGGGCCACAATCGGAGAATGCCGCATGAAGGACGAAGTGCCGAACCTGAAGGGGTACGACAAGCGCCTCAAAGACGAAGCGACCGAGGAACTGGATGAAATTCCGGTGACAGAACCAACGTCCAAGACACAGATCATCGCGATCTATGGCAAAGGCGGAATTGGCAAAAGCTTCACGCTGGCAAATCTGAGCCACATGATGGCAGAGCAGGGCAAGCGCGTTCTGCTGATCGGTTGTGATCCAAAGTCTGACACTACGTCATTGCTGTTTGGCGGAAAGGCCTGTCCGACGATCATCGAAACCTCGACCAAAAAGAAACTGGCCGGAGAAGAGGTGAAGATCGGGGACGTCTGTTTCAAGCGCGGCGGTGTTTTCGCGATGGAACTCGGCGGTCCAGAAGTCGGGCGCGGATGTGGTGGTCGCGGGATCATCCATGGCTTTGAACTGCTGGAAAAGCTGGGCTTCCACGACTGGGACTTCGACTATGTCCTTTTGGACTTTCTCGGCGATGTGGTCTGTGGCGGCTTTGGTCTGCCGATCGCGCGTGACATGGCGCAAAAGGTCATTCTGGTTGGGTCCAACGATCTGCAATCGCTGTACGTCGCGAACAATGTTTGTTCCGCGGTTGAGTATTTCCGCAAACTGGGCGGGAACGTCGGTGTTGCCGGGCTTGTTGTGAACAAAGACGATCATTCCGGCGAGGCGCAGGCCTTTGCTGAAGCGGCGGGCATTCCTGTGCTGGCTTCTATTCCTCAGGATGATGATCTGCGGAAAAAATCGGCCAACTACCAGATTGTCGGAACGCAAGAGAGCCAGTGGGGCGCATTGTTTGCAGCGCTGGGCGACAACGTTGCCAAGGCTCCGCCAGTCCGGCCCAAGCCGCTGAGCCAGGACGGATTGCTTGATTTGTTTGATGGTTCGGAAACTGGCGCGGGCATCGTGCTTGAGCCAGCGACTGACATGGACATGCGTGGCAGCAATGCAGCGCCAAAAGAATCCCTCGAGGTGATTTACGACGACGCCTGACGGCAGGACCCGGGGCTCTGCCCCGGACCCCGGAGGTATTGGGACAGAGAAGAAGAGACATACCGTGAGCAACGAAAAGACATATGACGAAACGGCCGAAGTTGAGGTCATTCGAGGCGCGCCTCGGGATGAAGTCAGCGTGGAAGGCGTTCCGGCAGATGGGCTTGGTTGCCACTCGGGAGCCGAAATGGAAAAGGCCGCGCGCATGGCGGGCAATTCCGAGATGCTGGATCAATACGCCAAGGATTACCCTGTCGGCCCGCATGATCAACCTCAGAGCATGTGCCCCGCATTCGGGAGTCTGCGTGTTGGTCTGAGAATGAAGCGGGTCGCCACCGTGCTTTCGGGTTCGGCCTGCTGTGTTTATGGCCTGACCTTCGTTTCCCATTTTTACGGCGCGCGTCGTTCTGTCGGCTATGTGCCTTTCAATTCTGAAACATTGGTTACCGGAAAGCTGTTCGAGGACATTCGCGACAGTGTTCACGAAATGGCCGACCCGGATCGTTTTGATGCAATTGTGGTGACCAATCTTTGCGTTCCCACCGCGTCCGGGGTGCCGCTGAGATTGCTTCCGGACGAGATAAACGGCGTCCGAATCGTGGGCATTGATGTTCCGGGTTTCGGGGTGCCGACGCATGCCGAAGCAAAAGACATTCTGGCTGGCGCCATGCTCAACTATGCGCGTCAGGAAATCGAGGCTGGGCCTGTTGCTGCGCCGGAAGGCGGCAAGTCTGACCGTCCCACGGTTGCCTTGCTGGGCGAAATGTTTCCTGCCGATCCGATGATGATCGGCGCAATGCTGGCCCCAATGGGAATGGCCGCCGGGCCGGTTGTACCCTGCCGGGAGTGGCGCGAATTGTATGCGGCGTTGGACAGCACTGTGGTTGCCGCTGTTCACCCTTTCTATACGGCTGCCGTGCGTGAGTTTCAGGCGGCCGGACGTCCGATCGTCGGCAGCGCCCCGGTTGGGCATGATGGCACAGCGGAATGGCTGCGCGCCATCGGAGAAGCACACGGCGTTCCGGCTGCGCAGATCGCGGCGGCGCAAAACGCCTTTTTGCCGGCTATCAAAGGTGCACTTGCCGGTGCACCAATAAAGGGAACGGTTACCCTGAGCGGGTACGAAGGCAGCGAGCTTTTGGTCGCGCGTCTGCTTGTCGAGAGTGGCGCGGATCTGCGGTACGTCGGCACGGCTTGCCCCAAGACACCTTGGTCCGACCCGGATCGTGAATGGCTCGAAGCCAAAGGTATCAAGGTCAAATTCCGCGCATCGCTCGAGGACGATTGCGCAGCGATGGAAGCTGTCCAGCCGGATCTGGCCATTGGCACGACACCGGTTGTTCAGAAGGCCAAAGAGCTTGGCATTCCGGGTCTCTACTACACCAATCTGATATCCGCGCGTCCGCTGATGGGACCAGCTGGAGCCGGCAGCCTCGCTGAAGTGGTCAACGCCGCCATCGCTGGCAAAGCGCGCATGGATCACATGAAGGACTTCTTTGAAGGTGTCGGGAGTGGCGACACCGCTGGCGTCTGGGAGGGCTCGCCCAATTTACGGCCCGACTTCCGAGCTCAGCACCAGAAGAAACTCGACAAACTGGCCCGTGCTGCCAAAGCGCAGGAGATGATCTGATGCTGATTCAAGATCATGACAGAGCGGGTGGATACTGGGGCGCGGTCTATGCCTTTTGCGCCGTCAAAGGACTGCAGGTCGTTATCGATGGTCCAGTTGGATGCGAAAACCTGCCTGTCACATCGGTTCTGCACTATACAGACGCATTGCCCCCTCATGAGCTCCCTATCGTGGTGACTGGCCTCGGTGAGGAGGAGCTGGGTCGGGAGGGGACCGAGGGTGCCATGAAGCGCGCCTGGGGTGTGCTCGACCCGGCTCTACCAGCTGTTGTTGTGACCGGTTCAATCGCCGAAATGATCGGGGGTGGAGTCACGCCGCAAGGCACCAACATCCAGCGTTTCCTGCCCAGAACGATCGATGAAGATCAGTGGGAGAGCGCGGACCGCGCCATGACATGGATCTTTACCGAATTCGGTATGACCAAAGGCCGGATGCCACCGGAAAAGAAACGCGAAGAGGGCTCCAAGCCCAGGGTGAACATCCTTGGGCCCATGTACGGCACTTTCAATATGCCATCGGATTTGCATGAAATCCGGCGTCTCGTGGAGGGGCTCGGCGCTGAGGTCAACATGGTGATGCCGTTGGGCGCTCATCTGGCTGAAATGCGCAATCTGGTCAACGCCGACGCCAATATTTGCATGTACCGTGAATTCGGGCGTGGTTTGGCCGAAGTGTTGGGCAAGCCCTATCTTCAGGCTCCGATCGGTGTTGAGAGCACAACCAAGTTCCTGCGCAAGCTGGGCGAAATGCTGGATCTCGATCCAGAGCCGTTTATCGAACAGGAAAAGCATTCGACCCTGAAACCTGTCTGGGATCTGTGGCGTTCAGTGACACAGGACTTCTTTGCCACCGCGAGTTTTGGGATCGTGGCAAACGAAACCTACGCACGCGGTGTACGAAACTACCTTGAAAACGATCTGGGTCTGCCATGCGCCTTTGCCGTGGCACGCTGTGCCGGGTCAAAAACAAACAATGAAGAAGTTCGCAGTCTGGTGCACAACAAGCGTCCGCTTGTTCTGATGGGCTCGATCAACGAGAAAATGTATCTGGCCGAAACCAAGGCCGGACACGGGCCGCAACCGGTCTTTATGCCTGCCAGTTTCCCGGGCGCCGCGATCCGGCGGCATACCGGAACACCCTTTATGGGATACGCAGGCGCAACCTACATTCTGCAAGAAGTCTGCAACGGGCTGTTCGATGCCCTGTTCCATATCCTGCCTTTGGCAACCGATATGGATCAGACCGATGCAACACTGACTCCGCTGCGGCGCGACTTCCCCTGGGATGCCGACGCTCAGACGGAACTGGATCGCATTGTTTCAGAGCATCCGGTTCTTACCCGAATTTCCGCAGCAAAGAATCTGCGCGACGCCGCTGAGGCCGAAGCGCTGAAACAGGGGGCTGAACGTGTCGTTCTTGAAACGGTGCAGGCTCTCGCTCCACGCGTTCAACAAAAGGAGGTCGGGCCATGACCGATTTCACTTCGAGCGAACCGCGCCACAAAGGGCATACCGCCAGACGTGGAACGGAATTTCTTTTCTACTTCAGTCTCATCTTCGTGTTGGCGATCCCATTCGCCCTCGTTGGGTGGGTGCTGGAGGTGTTCCAAAAGCAGACGCTTATGCTGCACGGCCCGTTGGCCCGTGCCTGGGCCGAAGCTGACCGGATCACGCCCCTGATCTTCTCTGCGTGATCCCGAAAGCCGCGCGAGGGGCGCGGCGTGATCATGTGGGGAGCAAGAGCTGACCGTTTCCGAAAGGGACGGACAGATGCCTGTGGATTCTCCATGGGAAACCCGGCCGCAGGGTGTGCGGCGTCAGTCCTAACATTCCGGAGGAAAGTTCATGGCTGATAATTCCGACCTGTCCTTCACAGGTCTCACCGACGAGCAGGCGCAGGAACTGCATTCCGTCTACATGAGCGGCCTTTGGCTGTTCTCGGCGGTTGCGGTGGTCGCACACCTCGCGACCTTCATCTGGCGTCCGTGGTTCTGAGGAAGGCATAGCAAATGGCAAAGTTCTATAAGATCTGGCTCGTTTTCGATCCCCGCCGCGTGTTCGTGGCGCAGGGCGTCTTCCTGTTTCTGCTGGCTGCGATGATCCACATGGTGGTGCTGTCCAACGGCATCAACTGGTTCGACACCGCAGCAGCGGCAGGCATGTAAACACGCCGGCCATCTAGGCCCAGCGTGGGACATGAGAGCCCAACCAAAAGAAGCCGGCGGGCGGGGCGGACCCCGCGTCGCCCGCGGCAAGCAAATGATAACCATGACGGCCCCCTCGAACTCGAGGTCGCGCCGCCAAACGCGGAGAATTGAAGATGGCGCTGCTCAGCTTCGAGAAAAAGTATCGCGTCCGCGGAGGGACGCTGATCGGCGGCGATCTGTTCGACTTTTGGGTAGGCCCTTTTTACGTGGGCTTCTTCGGGGTCACGACCGCCTTTTTTGCCATGCTCGGTACGATCCTCATCCTTTGGGGCGCCGCGCATCAAGGCACATTCAACCCTTGGCTCATCAACATTGCGCCACCTGACCTCAGCTACGGTCTTGGTATGGCGCCGCTCATGGAGGGCGGCCTTTGGCAAATCATCACGATTTGCGCGACGGCAGCTTTCGTCAGCTGGGCGCTTCGAGAGGTCGAGATTTGTCGTAAACTGGGTATGGGCTATCACGTGCCCTTTGCTTTCAGTTTTGCGATCCTGGCGTATGTGACACTGGTCATCTTCCGTCCTTTGCTGATGGGTGCTTGGGGGCATGGATTTCCCTACGGGATTTTCAGCCACCTCGACTGGGTCAGCAACACAGGCTACGCGTACCTGCATTTCCACTACAATCCGGCTCACATGCTGGCGGTGACCTTGTTCTTCACCACCACGCTGGCGCTGGCGCTGCACGGCGGCTTGATCCTGTCGGCGGCCAACCCTGAAAAGGGCGAGGAAATGCGCACCCCCGATCACGAAGACACGTTCTTTCGCGATTTCATTGGCTATTCGGTCGGCACACTCGGCATTCACCGGGTCGGATTCCTGCTGGCCATCAATGCCGTTTTCTTCAGCGCTGTCTGTATCATCATCTCCGGGCCCGTTTGGACCAAAGGCTGGCCGGAATGGTGGAACTGGTGGCTTGAGCTCCCCATCTGGGGCTCCAACGTGGGGCTATGACCAATGATATATCCTGAGTATCAAAACATCTTCACGCAGGTGCAGGTTCAGGGGCCCCCGGAAATGGGCACCGAGACCGAAGCTGCAGCCACGGAACGCGGCACCAGTGCTTCGTTCTCGACCCTGGTGGGTTGGCTTGGAAATGCACAGTTGGGCCCGGTTTATCTTGGCTGGACGGGCATGGTGTCGGTCGCTGCGGGTTTGCTTGCATTCAACATCATTGGCATCAACATGCTGGCGCAGGTGGACTGGTCCATTCCGGAATTCATCCGCCAACTGTTCTGGCTGGCGCTTGAGCCGCCAAGCCCGGAATATGGCCTGAGCTTTCCGCCTTTGAACGATGGTGGTTGGTATATCATTGCCAGCTTCTTCCTTCTGGTTTCGGTGATGAGTTGGTGGGCAAGGACCTATCTCTTGGCCATGGAACACAAGATGGGCAAACACGTCTTCTGGGCGTTTGGCGCTGCGATCTGGTTGTTCCTTGTGCTGGGTCTCTTCCGCCCGATCCTGATGGGATCGTGGTCAGAAGCGGTACCCTACGGGATCTTCCCTCACCTTGATTGGACCACGGCGTTCTCAATCCGCTACGGCAATCTTTACTATAACCCCTTCCACGCTCTCTCGATCGTCTTCCTCTATGGCTCCGTTCTTCTGTTCGCCATGCATGGCGCGACGATCCTTGCGGTGACACGTTATGGTGGCGACCGCGAATTGGAACAGATCGTCGACCGCGGCACGGCCTCGGAACGCGCGGCTTTGTTCTGGCGCTGGACCATGGGCTTCAACGCTACGATGGAAGGCATTCACCGCTGGGCATGGTGGTTTGCGGTACTGACCCCGATTACGGGCGGCATCGGCATTCTTCTGACCGGCACGGTTGTGGACAACTGGTTCATCTGGGCTCAGGAGCATCACTTCGCTCCGATGTATGACGGCAGCTACGGCTACGAAGCATACGGCTCTTATGACGCCTTCATCGGCAAGGAGAACTGATCATGCTACCCAAGTGGTTCAATGACTGGAACAGGGAGCGCCCGACCGACATCTACGGTCCGGCAATCCTGGTGGGTGGTCTGGGCGCCGCGGTGATCGTGGCAATCGCACTCGTGAACTTTGGCCAACCCTTCAAGACTGAAAGCATGCAGACTGGCCCACGCGGCACGGGCATGTCGGTTCCAGAGTTCGTTGTCGAGGTCAAAAAGGCCGATCCGACACTTGAGGAATACTACACAGAAGAAGTGTATGTTCCTGAAGGCGGCGAAGCTCTTGCCAAGGACGTGTACCAGAACGTGCAGGTGCTTGGTGATCTGACCGAGGACAACTTCAACCGGGTGATGAATGCGATTACCAGCTGGGTCGCACCGGAAGAAGGCTGCGCCTATTGCCACGGCGATGTGGACATCGAGGAGTATGGTAAGGACGACCTCTATACCAAGGTTGTCGCCCGAAGCATGATCCAGATGACTCAAAGCATCAACGAGGGCTGGGATGGTCACGTGAATGCCAATGGTGAGGTCGGTGTGAATTGCTACACGTGTCACCGTGGACAGAACGTTCCGTCTGACATCTGGTTCAAGGTTGGCAACGTGACAGAGGCAACGGCGGGCTGGGCTGCGGTTCAGAACCGGGCAACGTCACTGTCGCAGTACACATCACTGCCTTCTGATGCGCTCGAAAAGTACTTCCTCGATTACGAACAGATTTCTGTTCATGATCTGGAAGCACATGTGGCCGAATCCCCTGCCGAAGATGGTGTACGCACCTGGCAAGACGCGGAACGGACGTTCAGCTTGATGAACTACGTGTCCAACAGCCTCGGTGTGAACTGCAACTTCTGTCACAACAGCCGGGCCTTCTATGACCCGGAACAGGTGACACCGCAGTGGAGCACGGAACAGTTGGGTATTTCCATGGTTCAGGAAATCAATGCTGATTGGTTGGTTCCCCTTGAGGATGTCTATCCCGAAAACAGGCTTGGCCCAGTTTTCGCGGATGCACCCAAAGCGGCCTGCAAGACTTGCCACAAGGGTTATCAGCAACCGTTGCAAGGTATGAACATGATCGCTGATTGGCCAGAACTGGCCACAACCGGCGCTCCTGTCTACGAGTAACCGACAGGGGCGGGCACATCTGGTGTCCGCCCTCGTTGGCGCCAGATCCGGCCTCCTGCATTTCCCATCTGGAGCTCGGATGTCGGGGCCTCAACACCCCGGTTCCCTTCCTGTTGGCTACAGGAAACTGGCGTCACGTTCATCGGCACCCCCCGTGTGATCGTGACGCCTTTTTAAATTCCCTCTCTTCCCCTGGAGGACGCTGCCATGACTCGCCCTGATACCCCAACACTGGATCGCATCGCTGGCCCCGCAGATCTGAGGCAGCTCGATGATCGATCTTTGTCGCGATTGGCTGACGAAGTAAGATCAGAGGTGGTCTCGGCGGTTTCGGAAACGGGCGGGCATCTTGGTTCGTCGCTGGGTGTGGTTGAATTGGCAGTCGCCATTCATGCTGTTTTCAATACGCCGATGGACAAACTGGTCTGGGACGTGGGCCATCAATGCTATCCTCACAAGATCCTGACGGGCCGCAGGGATCGCATTCGGACACTGCGCCAGAAAGATGGCCTTTCCGGTTTCACCAAACGCTCTGAAAGCGAATACGATCCATTCGGTGCGGCGCATAGTTCAACATCGATTTCGGCCGCGCTGGGCTTTGCTGTTGGTCGTGACATGGGGCGCCCGACGGGGGATTCCATTGCAGTTATCGGCGATGGTTCCATCAGTGCCGGCATGGCCTATGAGGCGATGAACAACGCCGGTCACGAAGGGCGCCGTATGTTCGTGATCCTGAATGACAACGAGATGAGCATCGCACCGCCCGTTGGCGCGATGTCGTCCTACCTGTCCCGCCTTTACGCAAATGAGCCGCTGGCCAAGATGCGTAGCCTTGCCGAAGGGTTCGAAGCTGCCTTGCCGCCGCCAATGCGGGACGGTGCCAAGCGCGCGCGTCAATTGGTGACCGGTGCGGTCCAAGGTTCGGGAACTTTGTTCGAAGAGCTTGGGTTCGAGTACGTGGGCCCGATCAACGGACACGACATGGACCAACTTTTGCCAGTTCTGCGTGCGGCTCGTGCCCGCGCAACAGGCCCGGTTCTGATTCATGTCTGTACTGTCAAAGGCAAGGGTTTTGCCCCTGCCGAAGGCAGCGCAGATCGCGGTCACGGCGTCAGCAAATTCGACCCTGTTACAGGGCAACAAGCCAAATCAAAGCCAAACGCCCCCAGCTATACATCCGTCTTTGGCAAGGCGCTGACAGATGAAGCGGCCCGCGATCCAAATGTCGTTGCGGTCACCGCCGCGATGCCTTCTGGTACGGGCGTTGACATCATGGCCGACCGGTTCCCGGCGCGGGTGTTTGACGTGGGCATCGCAGAGCAACACGGTGTTACATTCGCCGCAGCAATGGCTGCCAGTGGCTTGAAACCATTCTGCGCGATCTATTCGACCTTTTTGCAGCGTGGTTACGACCAGGTGGTGCATGACGTCGCCTTGCAAGGACTGCCCGTACGCTTTGCTATCGATCGCGCTGGGTTGGTTGGCGCCGATGGCGCGACACATGCCGGGGCTTTTGATGTGGCCTATCTTGCCAATTTGCCGGGGATGACGGTTATGGCGGCCGCGGACGAGGCCGAATTGATGCACATGGTAGCCACCGCAGCTGCACACGAAAGTGGACCGATTGCTTTCCGCTATCCGCGCGGCTCTGGGACTGGCGTTGAAATGCCGGAACGCGGCCAACTACTGGAAATCGGGAAAGGCCGTGTTGTGAAAGAAGGCAGCGATGTTGCCTTCCTGAGCTTTGGTGCACATCTGTCCGAAGTGGAGGCGGCGGCCAGGTTGCTTGAAGCTGACGGTGTCACCAGCACGATCGCAGACGCACGTTTCGCCAAGCCGCTCGATATGGATCTTATCCGTCAGCTTGCGCGTCACCACAAAGCTTTGATCACGATCGAACAGGGATCCGTGGGTGGTTTTGGGGCCATGGTATTGCATGCTTTGGCGGCAGAAGGCGCATTTGATCAGGGCCTTGCCATTCGTACTATGACCTTGCCAGATCGGTTCATAGATCAGGCGAGCCCGGATGACATGTACGCAGATGCGGGTCTAACACGGCACGATATTGCGAAAACCGCAAAACAAGCCATGGGCATGGAAAGCAATGTGGTCACGCTAAGCCGCGCGTGATCAACAGGCTTTTTGAGCCAGCGTGCTCTTGTCTCAATGCGTTTTGCTTAGGGCAAAAGCGTCTGCCTCTGGTCAGGCGGGCGCTTGCATCTGATCGCCAAAAATGCGTTCGGCATATGTGTCCAGATAGATGCGCAGCCAGGGTGTGAAATCCGACGGCTTTTTCGTCACCCGGTGTAACAGGTCACCATAAGTGAGCCACTCGGTCTCCATTACTTCGTCGGGGTTTGGATTCAGGGGCATGTCGTCATCCGCTTCTGCAACGAAGATATCGACCACCTCGTGTTCGATCAAACCGCCACCCACATCTGCCCGATACTCAACACGGTCGCGATAGTCCGGAGCCAGACCGGTTATGCCCAGTTCTTCCTCGAGACGGCGATTTGCGCAGGTTAGGCTGTCTTCGTCCCAATCAGGGTGAGTGCAGCAGGTGTTCGCCCAAAGCCCGGGCGTGTGATATTTGCCCAGCGCGCGCCTTTGTATCAAAACCATTTCGCCGCGCGTGACGAACACTGAAACAGCCTTGTGCTTGAGCCCACGTTTGTGTGCGTCCAGCTTTTCGACCGGTGTGAGTGTTCCATCGACCCACGCAGGAATATGGATTGTCATACGTGTGTCTCCCGCACGAGGCCAGCAAGGTGGCTGAGGTTCTTCAGACCGATTTTGAGATGCGCCATCGGACGCGCCTTGACCAGCCTTTTGTTCATATAAGCTTCGAATGTCAGCTTTTGCACGTCTTCATCATGACACAGGCTCACAAACCGTTCGCGGCGGCTGTCAGAGCGATAGTAGGCATTTTGCATCGCACCAAGAACCTTGAAGACACTCTTGTGCTCTTTCATGAAAAGCTTTCGGGCCAGAGACAGGTCTGTGATCCGACCAGAGGCCAGTGTTGCGCTTGCTGCTGTTGCTGCAACGCGGCCGCCCAGCATTGCGTAGAAAATGCCTTCACCGGAACTGGGGGCAACGACGCCTGCTGCATCCCCGGCCACAACCACATCGCGCGCATTGTCCCAGAACTTGAGTGGTTTCAGCGGAATGGGCGCGCCTTCGCGCCGGATCGTTTCACAATCAGCCAAACCGGAGGCCTCGCGCAGCGCGGCCGTGGCCTGCTTTAGATCCACAGAGGTGATGTAGGTGCCCATACCGACAGAAGCGGTGTTTCCGTGGGGGAAAACCCATCCGTAAAAATCGGGTGATATAGCCCCGTCATAGATCACATCGCAGCGCATAGGATCGTATACGTCTGTGGCTTCCCGTGGAGCGGCGATGATTTCGTGGTATGCGAAAACCAAGGGTGTCTTAGTACCGCCGGGAATTTCCTGTGCGGCGACCCGTGATTTAGCGCCATCCGCACCGATGATAAGCCGAGTTTGCAGGCTGCGCTCTTCGCCGCTTTGCTTGTCTCGGTAAATGACGTGCTTTTCCTTGCCGTCCCGTTCGATCCGAAGATACGTCCCGGTATAGCGTTCGGCGCCCGCGTGTTCGGCGCGGTCGCGCAGGAAAGGATCAAAATCCTTGCGGTCGACCATGCCGACAAAGCCGTTATCGATCGGTATATCCACATGCCGCCCAGTGGGCGAAATCATGCGTGCGGTTGTAACCTTGGCGATCAGTTGCTCGTCGGGAATTTGGAAGTCCTGGATCAGGCGCGGTGGAATCGCGCCGCCGCACGGCTTGATACGACCTTCGCGATCAATCATTGCGACCTTGTGGCCGGACCGGGCAAGATCTTCGGCTGCGGTTGCACCGGACGGGCCACCACCCACAACAACGACATCATACATTTTCTATTCTCCCGGTTGCAGCAGTGAATTGTGATGGTTGGGCGCTGTTCGAAGCAAACGTGACGCGACAACAGCGGCAGCAAGAAACAGAACGGCTTCGATGATGAAGACTGTTCCATAGGCGGCCTGATCCGGCAAAACCGTTCGCGCAATGTCGAGAATTCCCGTCGCGATCAAACCGGCCAGACCTGCCGCAATGGCCTGCGCCGCGCCAAAGACACCCATGCGGGTTCCGGTGGCACCGGGCGCTTCAGCGGCAAGGCGCATCATTGAACCGATTGCGCCCACAACGAACAAACCATTGCCAAGCCCCAGCACGACTGTTGAGGGGATCAGGGGCAAGCCAAACCCAAGCCCGATCAAACCAAGCGCGGACAGGATGCAGCCGATCACTGCCCAACCCCTCAGTGTGCCGATGTTCAATGTGGACAAGACGCCAGCGCCGATCATACCCAGCAATGCCGCCCCGTCTTTCCCTCCGGACAGTTTGGTGGATTCATCTGGTGAAAGGCCGTGTACATGGCCAGCAAATGGTTCGAGCACCAGCTCCGACAGATAGAATGCGAGGATTGATAGAAAGACGAACCCGGTGAAGGCCCGCGCAGATGGATCATCCATCGTGGCCCGCAAGGCGGCGCGCAAATTCGGAGAAGCGGGTGGCGGGACGTGATCCAGTTTTCGCTCTACGCCCAGCGTCGAGATAACGCACAGCACAAAGGCGATCGCACAGACCGCGCTGACCACTGAAATCAGCCGTTCCGGAGAATAGGGATCAAGTGCAATGCCCGTCCCGATCGACGCGGCAATCGCGCCCGCGATCAGCATCAACCAAGCAAGTGTTGCGGCTGCGCCTTTGCGTGTGTCTGGCGCTGCGGTTGCCAAAAGGGCCAGAAAGGACGTGCCAGCTGCACCGATACCCATACCGATTGCGGCATAGGCGGCAATCCAGACAATCAGAGCCATTCCGGGCGAATTAGAGCCTATTTTGATGCCCCAAGCCGTCGCGATGATCCCCGCGGCGACCAATGCAATACCAAAAAGGATAAACGGCGTTCGCCCGCCTTTGGCGTCAGAGCGGTGCCCCCAGACCGGACGAGTCAGCTGAACACCGTAGTGCAAAGCAACCAACAAACCGGGCAAGAGCGCTGGAAGCGCCAGCTCGACGGTCATCAAACGATTGAACAGGTTGACCGGAAGAGCGGCCAGACCGCCAATTGCAGCGTTCGTCAGACACAAACGCGCGATTCCACCCCAACCCAAAGTCATGCTGCCAACCCTCTGAGTGCAAAAGCGGCGACCATCATACCAATGATATACATCAGGACACCTGTTCCGTTGTACCATGGCGCCTTGGCCTTGGGGTCACGCATCATCACGGTCATGGCCCAAATCTGACCCAGACCAAGCGCCATGACCAACGTGGCATGCACAGGCCGGTCCCAGCTGGAAAGAAGCAGAACAACGATGGCCTGTGGAACGATCATGACAAAGCAGGCAACTTTCGCGGCCATTTCCGGGCCTAGCGTTACAGGCAGAGAATTTACACCCATCTGCCGATCGCCTTCGAGAGCTTTGAAATCGTTCAGTGTCATAATGCCATGCGCGCCGATCCCATAGAGAAGCGCAATCGTGATGATTTCAGGCCTTGGGAGAGACTGTGCGAGAACCGCTGCACCGGTGAACCACGGCAGGGATTCATAGCTGAGACCAACCAGCCCGGGCCCCCACCAGCCAGACCGTTTCATTCGAATGGGCTCAACCGAATAGACCCATGCCGCCAAAACGCCGACGCAAGTGGCCACAAAACCCCACAGACCAAGCAGTGAACCGACCAGCAGGGAAAGCACGGACATTGCAAGCGCAATCCAAAGCCCCCAGCGTCCGGGAATGCGGCCCGACGGGATCGGCCGATCTGGTTCATTGATTGCGTCAACGTGGCGGTCGCACCAATCGTTGGCCGCCTGGCTCATGCCGCAGACAATTGGGCCGGCGAGGATCACCCCAAGCAAGGCAAGCGCCCAGTGTTCTGAAAAACTGGCCCCGGTTGAAACCAGGCCGCACAGATAGGCCCACATCGGCGGGAACCACGTTACCGGCTTTATCAGCTGGAGCATCGCGGCGGGTTCTGGCGTTTTGCGCTCTTCGTGTAAACTAACGCTGACAGTCATGTGTCAACTAAACACAACATAACGAGTCGGCGCAAGTTAAACGAAGCTTACAGGTGGCAGGCACATGGCCCAATTGGACGAAGTTTATTCGTTGTCCGTCTCTTTGTTCAAAAGCCCATATTTGCGGAGCTTCACATAGAGCGATTGGCGGGACAGCCCGAGCATTTCAGCCGCGGCCACGCGGTTGTTTCGGGTCAGATTAACCGCAGTTTCGATGCACATCTTTTCGACGACATCTGTCGTTTCCGAAACGATTTCCTTGAGCGTGGCAGATCCCACCAGCTCCATCACATTGCGGCTGCTTTCCTCCGAGGTTTGCATCGGAGATTTGCGGATCGCATCAACGCGACTGGCATCCCGGATCACGAAACCCAGTTCCGGATCAGAACGGTCATTGAGATAGGTTACCGACATCTCAACGGCAGTTTTAGATCCATATTCGTTCATGATTTTGGTGGAATACATCCGCATCTGTCCGGTGCGGCGCGCGTTCTCGATGAGAACGGACATATCGATCTGACCGCGACCAAGATAGTCAGCCAGACTACGGCCCTTCACATCCACCAAGTGCGCGGCATCGACCAGATCGAGGAATGCGTCGTTACAGGTTTGGATCGTGCCCGTAATCGACGTAAACGCGATCGCGTCTGATCCCTTTTCGTAAAGAACGCTGAGGTTCAGACCCAGTTCGTCCAAATGCCCCGAGCCGGTGCTTTCTGTATCCAGACGACAAATCAAAACACGTTCGCCCGCAGCGCGGAATACATTCGGCGTAATTATGACGCGCTGACGATTACGCTTGGTCTGGACGTTAAAATCGGACGTATTTTCGGAAATGGCGGTATTAACCAGACTTTCCACAAACTCGTCCTTGCGGCGATCGCGGAATTCGGCAGCAAATGACGAACCGACCAGATCTTCGCGCGTGGAGCCCAAAAGCGCCGCGGCCGGTTCATTCAAATCCTTGATCCGACCTTCATTGACCGAAACGAAAACAACGGGGTCCCGCACTGTGCGGAGCAGCAAGCGGTAGCGGGCGTCAAATTCGCGGCGGGCTTCATAGCCCTGCTCAAGCGACATCTGTGCCTGGACAAGTTGCTGTTGAGTTTCGGCTACGGGTCGCAAATCCCGACCCAACATGATTAGCGCGTCACCGTTGGCAAAGGCATGGAAGGAATACCGAACTGGAAATTCCCACGCCGTGTGATCGGTGTGGTTCAATTCCATCGCACGCGATGAAATCTCACCGTTGTTGAAGCTATCAAGAATGGTTTGGAATTTGGGAACGCATTCTGTCGTCAGGAAATCCGTGACAGGAGAGCCTTCCCAATGAGCCAGATTGCCAAATGACGATTCAGTCGGATTGATCAGAACGGAAAGGATGATCCCTTCCTTTGACACGACGAGCGAAAGGTCCGAGGCAACCGATATCAAACTGGAAAGCGATTCCGGTTCAATCACGGGCGCAGAGCCACTTCTCCAAAAACTGGACCCATTGCTGTTCATTTATCGCGCCACAGACCTTTGCTTTAGTCTCTTCTTATCGCAGAGCTTAAATGCCACTTTCACATCGGCCGTTACCAAGTCTACGCCGGTTTTTTCTTTAATGCGATCCGTGAGCTCAAGAACCAATCCGCCTAGAGCAATCGGGGGGCTTTTTTCCCTTTCCGCTCTAATCCGTTTAACCATCTTGGCGATTGTTGCAAGAGCATCTGTCCGAGAGCAGGAGAACATGACCAAATCGTAGTGTTCATCTTCCAACACTCTGGCCAAAGTTCCCTCATCCGGCCCAAAAAGAAGCCGAACTGACGCGCCTAAGCGTCTGAGCTGCGCTGTCGCGACATGTGGACCCAACGTGTGGCTGTCGTTGGCTTGCAAAACGAGAAGGGTGTTGACCGCCTCATTCGATACAGCCGGTTTAGCCGACCACGGTGGCGCAAGCAGGGTCAAAAGCCCCTGCAACCGAGCGGTCGCGATCGTTACCTTTGCGAACCCAATCATGTCATCACACCACATCACACCAAGCTCGCGCGCGGCGGCAGGGATGTAGATATCCACGATTTGATCGGGAGCGAGCCGATTGTCTTCCAGGTCGTTCAGAAGCATCTCGGCGTTAAAGGCGCCATCGCGTAGGGTCGACTTGACGAGTTTGCGCACGACCGAGCCGCGCAGTGACTGCGCCGCACTATCAGGCTTGTCGTTCAAGACAGAGATAACCGCCGTTGCTAACGCCGACACATCGGGACGCGTTTCGTCGTCCAGACCACGATCATCCGTGTTGTTGTCTGTCGTCATTTCTATACCCTCGCGCGCCTTATCTGGCACATCGGCGCGGCCAGTGCACAGATAAAAGCACCTTCATTGTCCAAGACGGCGTGCTGAATGTCAAAAGAAATTGACACTGGCCATGCTAAGCCACGGGGTTTCAGGCGGAAAAGTTCGTTTAAGTGCCAATAAAAACGTGAATTTTTCCCTATTTCCCACTGTTTTTGGCGAATCGCTGTAGCTGTCTAAGTGTCAACCAAACGAGTGTAAGTTTTAATTGACACTTTTAGCAGCGCGACGATATCCTCGTTTTAAGGAAGCAATGGAATCGAAGATGTCATCCAGCAACCCACGGGAATCTAGCGAAGTTTTCCTGTACACGCCTGAACAAAGGGCGCGTCGGGACGCGACTGTTTGGACGTTGATTCAGGGGATTCTCGCCCCGTTGCAGTTTGTGGCGTTCCTTGTGTCGCTGGTTTTGGTCCTTCGGTATCTTGCCTATGACACCGGCTACTGGGCCGCGACTTACTCGATCCTGATCAAGACAGGATTTCTCTATGTGATCATGATCACCGGAGCCATTTGGGAAAAGGTGGTCTTTGGCCAATACCTGTTTGCCCATGCCTTCTTTTGGGAAGACGTCTTCAGCTTTGTCGTGATCGCCCTGCACACTGCCTATGTCTGGGCTTTGTTCACGCAGGCGCTGACGCCCACACAGGAAATGTGGTTGGCCCTGGCCGCCTATGGCGCCTACGTCATCAATGCCGGCCAATTCATCTGGAAGCTTCGCATGGCGCGGTTGCAGCAGGCCGGCACTGACCTCTCAAAGGAGGTCGCAGCATGACCGATCGTTTCGCACCGCCACCTTCCAAAGGCTGTTCAGCCACACCGGTTCTGAAGGAACGCGGCCAGCACGAGGTCTTTTGCGGACTCACCGGAATTATCTGGCTTCACCGGAAAATGCAGGACGCGTTCTTTTTGGTGGTCGGCAGTCGCACCTGCGCGCATCTGTTGCAATCGGCCGCGGGCGTCATGATTTTTGCGGAACCCCGGTTTGCTACGGCAATCCTGGAAGAGACTGATCTTGCTGGGCTTGCCGATGCGCAGGTCGAAATCGATCGAGTGGTGACCGAGCTGCTGGAGCGCCGGCCCGACATCAAGCAGCTGTTCCTCGTTGGGTCATGCCCGTCCGAAGTGATCAAACTGGATCTTGCGACCGCCGCTGAGCGTCTGAGCGCGCAGTTCGCACCGAGCGTTAGGGTTCTCAGCTATTCCGGTTCCGGGATCGAAACGACATTTACCCAAGGCGAAGACGCCTGCCTTGCCGCTATGGTTCCAGTCCTTCCTAAGACCGACGCGCGTGAGTTGCTTTTGGTTGGTGCGCTTCCGGATGTGGTGGAAGAACAGGCTGTCGGTCTCTTGGAGGCGATGGGCATTGGTCCGATCCGCGTTCTGCCAGCGCCTGGGCGCGATAGCGAATATGGCATTGGTCCGAACACTGTCTATGCGCTGACCCAACCATTTTTGACCGACACCCACGAGGCCCTGCAGCGTCGTGGTGCAAGACATCTGGCCGCGCCGTTTCCTTTTGGTGAAGAAGGTACGACGCAGTGGCTTTGGACAATCGCACGCGAGTTTGGCGTATCAGCGGAAAAGTTCGCCGAAGTCACTGACGCACCGCGCGCCCGCGCCCGCAAAGCCGTGTCGCAGGCTTCCGAAGCGTTGAATGGACGATCCGTCTTCTTCTTCCCGGACAGTCAGCTCGAAATTCCGCTGGCGCGATTCCTGACACGCGAATGCGGAATGCAGGCTGTCGAGGTTGGTGCGCCCTTTATCCATCGCGCGGTCATGTCTCCGGACATGGATTTGTTGGCCGAAGGGCCTGTCATTGCCGAAGGGCAGGATGTCGATAAGCAGTTGGATCGATGCCGTACTGCGCGTCCCGATCTGACAGTTTGTGGACTGGGGCTGGCCAATCCGTTGGAAGCCGAAGGGCTCACGACCAAGTGGGCCATCGAACTGGTCTTCACGCCGGTCCATTTTTACGAGCAGGCCGGTGATCTGGCGGGGCTTTTCAGCCGTCCGGTCCGCCGCCGCGATCTTCTGAAGTTGGAGGCCGCGGAATGAAACTGACAGTGTGGACATATGAAGGCCCGCCCCATGTTGGCGCGATGCGCGTTGCTACGGCTATGAAGGGTCTGCACTACGTCCTGCACGCGCCGCAAGGCGATACCTACGCTGATCTTTTGTTCACGATGATCGAGCGGCGCAATCATCGCCCGCCTGTAACTTACACAACCTTTCAGGCCCGCGATTTGGGTTCAGACACAGCGCATCTGTTCAAGAGTGCGTGTCTAGAGGCCTATGAACGTTTCAAGCCCGAGGCCATCCTCGTTGGGGCCTCTTGCACCGCTGAATTGATACAGGATGATCCGGGCGGCATGTCCGAGACACTGGGTTTGCCAGTGCCTGCAATCCCGCTTGAATTGCCCAGTTACCAGCGCAAGGAAAACTTTGGCGCTGACGAAGCATTCTTTCAGATCGTCAAAACGCTGGCGCGCCCTGTCGAAAAAACCTCCCATGTTACGGCCAATCTAATTGGTCCGACGGCACTTGGGTTTCGGCACCGGGACGACATCACCGAATTGACCGCGCTGCTGTCCGACATGGGTATCGGCGTGAATGTGGTTGCGCCCTATGACGCTACGCCGCGGGATATCGCACGACTGGGCGCGGCGCATTTCAATGTTTTGATGTATCCGGAAACTGCCGAAACGGCGGCCCGGTATCTCGAACGGGAATTTGGTCAGCCCTATACCAAAACAATCCCGATTGGAGTGGGTGCCACACGGGATTTCGTCAGCGAAATCGCCAAAATTACTGGTCGCAACGCGGCTCTGGAGGAAGCGCGCCTTCGGATGCCCTGGTATTCCGCGTCAGTCGATTCCACTTATCTGACGGGTAAGCGCGTATTCCTATTTGGTGATGGAACGCATGTTGCTGCCTGTGCCCGGGTTGCCCGTGATGAAATGGGTTTCGAAGTCGTCGGCATGGGTTGCTACAACCGTGAACAGGCGCGGCTGATCCGCGGGCTGGCAAAAGAATTCGGTGTCGATCCCCTGATCACAGACGACTACCTTGAGGTAGAGCGCCGGATCGAGGAACTGGCACCCGAGATGATCCTCGGCACCCAGATGGAGCGCCATATCGGCAAGCGTTTGGGGATTCCCTGCGCGGTGATTTCAGCGCCGGTCCACGTTCAGGATTTTCCGGCCCGCTATTCGCCACAGATGGGCATCGAAGGCGCCAATGTGATCTTTGACACATGGGTCCACCCTCTGGTGATGGGTCTCGAAGAACATCTGCTGACCATGTTCCGTGAGGATTTCGAATTCCATGATGACGCGGGTGCAAGCCATCACGGCGGCAAGGCTAAACTTCGGGAAATGGGCATAACAGAGCCTGAAACGCCCGCTGAAAGCGTCGATATGACAACGTCTGGCCCTGTTGAAATCGTGTGGCTGCCAGCCGCTGAAAAAGAACTGAAAAAAATCCCGTTTTTTGTGCGTGGCAAGGCCAAGCGCAATACGGAAACCTACGCCACCGAACGCGGTGTAGCCGAAATCTCTGTCGATACGCTCTATGAGGCAAAGGCCCACTATGCGCGATAGTTTCGACACACCCATGGCGTACAACATCGCCATCATCACACTGGACAGCCATGCGGCTGGGCCCGTGGCTCGAGCTGGTGTGAAATTGGTGCAGGACTTTCCGGGTTTGAACATCACGGTCCACGCCGCGGCCGAGTGGGCGGAAAATCCCGAAGCACTGATCGAAACCAAACGTGCCATTTCCGAAGCCCATATGGTTGTCGCCAACCTCTTGTTTCTGGAAGAACACATTAAGCCAATCATCGACGATTTGCGCGCCGTGCGGGATCGGGTTGATGGTATGATTGGCGTAATTGCTGATGGTGAAATCATCAAGCTGACGAAGCTGGGCAAATTGGACATGTCCAAGCCCACGTCGGGTCTGATGAAGCTGTTGAAAAAGCTCAAGCCCAAGTCCGAAGACAATGACGTGGACAAGGGCGAGAAGCGTATGAAGCAGCTGCGCCGCCTGCCCAAGATCCTAAAGCTTATTCCGGGCAAAGCGCAGGATTTGCGCTCATGGTTCCTTGTTATGCAGTACTGGCTTGGCGGTTCTGACGACAACGTCGAACAGATGGTCCGCTATCTGCTGGGCAAATACGCCACGTCTCGTGATGAATGGCTTGGTGCCGAAGGCGCCGCACCAATCGACTATCCCGATGTGGCTCTGTATCACCCTGATCTGCCGCAACGCATCACCGAGAACCCCGCAGACATTCCCGGCCCGGCACAGCCAGTGGCCACGGTTGGGTTGCTGATGATGCGATCCTACGTTCTGGCCAATGATACCGCGCATTACGACGCGGTTATTCGCAAGTTCGAAGCCAAAGGGTTGCGTGTCCTTCCCGCCTTTGCCGGGGGGCTGGATGGCCGCCCTGCGATCAGCGCCTATTTCCGGGATGAACACGGCGTCAAAATCGACGCGATGGTTTCGCTCACCGGGTTCAGCCTGATTGGTGGGCCAGCCTATAACGACAGTGACGCCGCGGTTGAGGTGCTCAAGGGGCTGGATGTCCCCTATCTGGCGGCACATCCGCTAGAGTTCCAAACACTGGGCCAGTGGTCTGCATCGGATCAGGGACTTGGTCCTATCGAAACGACGATGTTGATCGCTTTGCCCGAATTGGATGGTGCGACCAGCCCAACGGTGTTCGGTGGACGGCATGGGCCCGAAGGTTGTCAGGGATGCCAGTATGCCTGTGCCAACCAATCCGATCACAAGTCCATGGCGCCGTGTAATGAACGGATCGATTCACTTGCTGAGAAGACGCTGCGCGCCGCGCGGTTGCGCCGCTCAAAGAACGCCGGCAAGAAAGTGGCCATTGTGCTCTTTGGCTTCCCACCAAATGCCGGGGCTGTCGGAACCGCCGCATATCTAAGCGTTTTTGAAAGTCTCTATAACACCCTAAAAGCGATGAAAGCCGAAGGCTACACGCTGGAGGTCCCCGATAGTGTTGAGGCATTGCGTGCAGCCGTTCTGGAAGGCAACGCCAAGCAATACGGCCAAGAGGCCAATGTTGCCGCCCATGTGAGCGCTGATGACATTGTCCGTGACACGCCCCCGTTGAAGGTCATCGAATCCGTTTGGGGCCCTGCGCCCGGAAAGATCCAGAGCGATGGGCGCGGCGTCTTCATTCTTGGCAAGGACTTGGGGAACGTCTTTATCGGTGTTCAGCCGACCTTCGGTTACGAAGGCGATCCGATGCGGCTGCTCTTTGAAAAGGGCTTTGCGCCGACCCACGCCTTTGTGCAGTTCTATCTTTGGCTGCGTAACAGATACGATGCGGATGTCGTTCTGCATTTCGGGATGCATGGCGCGCTCGAATTCATGCCGGGCAAGCAGGCCGGATTGGGTGCTCGGGACTGGCCGGATCGTCTGATCGGCGAAATGCCAAATGTCTATTTGTATGCCTCTAACAATCCGTCAGAGGCCTCATTGGCCAAGCGTCGATCAGGTGCGGTCACTATCACCCATCTGACGCCGCCTTTGGCGCAGTCCGGGCTCTACAAAGGCTTGCAAGAGCTGAAGGACAGCCTGACCCGGTGGCGCGCGATGGAGGGCGATGACCCCAACCGCGCAGAGTTGGAAGCCTTGATCGCCGAACAGGCGGACAGCGTAGATATGGGTGGAACAGAGCCTGAAAAGCTGTGGCTCAAGCTGCTTGAGACCGAAGACGCACTGATCCCGGATGGACTGCATGTGCTGGGCAAGGGTTTTAGCGATGATGCCCGCGCCGAGTATCTGAGCCTGATCGAAGACGCAGACGACGACACGCGCGCCAAAGTGGATGCGCTGCTACAAGAGCAAACCGAAATTCCGGCCCTGATGCGTGCCCTGAACGGCCAGTACATCGAACCGGTCCCGGGTGGTGATCTGATCCGGTCGACCGAGGTGCTGCCAACCGGGCGCAACATACATGCATTTGATCCGTTCCGTATGCCCACGGAATTTGCCTGCCGGGATGGAGCCAAGCAGGCCGATCTGTTGTTGCAAACCCATGACACACTGCCGCGCACCGTGGCACTGGTTCTTTGGGGCAGCGACAACATCAAAAGTGACGGCGCGCCCTTGGCCCAAGCGATGGCTCTTATCGGAGCCAAGCCACGTTTTGACAGCTTTGGCAGAATCTCCGGGGCCGATCTGATCCCGCTGGAAGAGCTGGGTCGTCCGCGGATTGATGTGGTCATGACTCTGTCGGGAATTTTCCGCGATCTGCTGCCACTGCAGACCCGGATGCTGGCCGAAGCATCGCTGCGTGCGGCCGAGGCTGATGAACCACTAGAGATGAATTTCATTCGCGCGCATGCACTGGCCTACATGGAAGAGCATGGCTGCGATCTGGAAACGGCTGCGTTGCGTGTCTTTTCCAATGCTGAGGGTGCTTATGGATCCAACGTCAATGCGCTCGTGGACAGCAGCGCGTTTGGCGAAGAGGATGAATTGGCCGATGCCTATGAGGCGCGCAAATCCTTTGCCTATGGCGTGAATGGCAAGGCAAGCGCCAATGCCGGACTTTTGCAGAGCCAGTTGAAAACAGTCGAGGTGGCCTATCAAAACCTTGAGTCGGTTGAGCTGGGTGTCACCACTGTGGATCATTATTTTGACACGCTGGGTGGCATTGCCCGCGCCGTCAAACGCGCCCGCGGCGGCGAGGATGCGGCGATCTATATTTCCGACACCACGCGCGGCGCAGGCAAGATGCGCACGCTGTCTGATCAGGTCGCGTTGGAGACCCGGTCGCGCAGCCTGAACCCCAAGTGGTTTGAAGGCATGCTGAAGCATGGCGCCGAAGGTGTGCGCCAGATCGAAGCACAGGTCACCAACACGTTGGGATGGTCTGCGACCACAGGTGAAGTTGAGCCTTGGGTTTATCAGCGGCTTTCTGAAACGTTCGTTCTGGACGACGAAATGCGCGCGCGATTGGCCGAGTTGAATCCGACTGCTTCAAGCCGGA
Source organism: Thalassococcus lentus (assembly GCF_028023555.1). Lineage (NCBI taxonomy): Bacteria > Pseudomonadati > Pseudomonadota > Alphaproteobacteria > Rhodobacterales > Roseobacteraceae > Thalassococcus > Thalassococcus lentus. The sequence goes on along the minus strand of NZ_JAQIOY010000001.1, from coordinate 262,105 downwards.
TGGCAAATCGTCTTCTCGAAGCGCACGACCGTAACTACTGGCAACCGGATGCCGAAACATTGGCCGCCCTGCAAGACGCGGCTGATGCGCTGGAAGACCGGTTGGAAGGGATCGCTGCGGAATGACCAAGTCGATCACATACGTCCTGTTCGGGAACACTGGGCCAGCCCCTTATGTGCCCCACGGTATTTTTGATTCAAAAAAGCAGAGGGCCTGCGCCCTCGATCAGCGGAGGCCCTCATGAGCCCACTTGACGCAAAGAACCCGCCAGCGGCCAAAGCCGCAATGCGGGAAGCAGCCGGTCTCGAGGCGAGAGGGCTGGCGAGACCGCCGGTTCTGAAAGGCCAGGACGGCGAAGGTTCCGTTCAGGTGCATCAGGACGATGCGATGAAGATCGAGGGGGCCAAGGTTTTTTCAGTCTATGGCAAAGGCGGGATTGGCAAATCGACCACGTCCTCCAATCTGTCCGCAGCGTTTTCCAAGCTGGGCAAACGGGTGCTGCAGATCGGGTGTGATCCGAAACACGACAGCACCTTTACCCTGACGGGTCAGTTGCAGCCAACCGTGATCGACATTCTGAAAAGCGTCGATTTCCATGCCGAAGAATTGCGCCCTGAGGATTTCGTGACCGAAGGGTTCAACGGTGTTCAATGCATCGAAGCAGGTGGCCCTCCGGCTGGGACAGGCTGCGGCGGATATGTCGTGGGTCAGACTGTGAAACTGCTAAAGCAGCATCATCTGTTGGATGACACGGATGTGGTTATCTTTGACGTGTTGGGCGATGTGGTTTGCGGTGGTTTCGCCGCGCCACTTCAGCATGCGGATCGTGCTGTGATTGTCACCGCAAACGACTTTGACAGCATCTACGCCATGAACCGGATTATCGCCGCCGTTCAGGCCAAATCTTCGAACTACAAGGTTCGACTGGCAGGCTGTGTCGCCAACCGTAGCCGCGAAACTGATGAAGTGGATCGTTTTTGCGAAACGGTTGGCTTCAAGCGTATCGCGCATATGCCCGACTTTGACGCGATCCGCCGGTCACGGCTGAAGAAAAAGACGTTGTTCGAGATGCCGGACGAAGACGACATCGTGATGGCGCGCAAGGAATACATCCGGCTGGCGGAAACGCTTTGGGCTGGAACTGATCCGCTTGCACCGCAACCGCTCGAAGACCGGGACATTTTTGAATTGCTGGGGTTTGATTGATGCCGAAAGACAGCACATCCGAAATCGGGACGGTGGCCGCGGAAACGCGCAGCTATGCGGACACCCGTGCCCGGGTGGAGGACTACTTTGACCGAACGGCAACGCGGGTTTGGGAGCGTCTGACATCAGATGCGCCCGTATCGCGAATCCGCGAAACGGTGCGCCGGGGCCGTGACGATATGCGGTCCAAGATGCTGTCTGCGCTTCCGGCGGATTTGACAGGCTTGCGAATTCTGGACGCGGGTTGCGGAGCAGGACCGACCACGATCGAAATGGCGCAGCGCGGCGCAGAGGTGGTGGCCGTCGATATATCGCCATCTTTGGTTGAGATTGCTCAAAAGCGTTTGCCAAAAGCGCTCCAGAACCGTGTGACTTTTGCGAGTGGCGACATGTTGTCGGCACATCTGGGCCGCTTCGACCACGTCATCGCGATGGACAGCCTGATTTACTACACAGGCACGGACATTCGCGCTGCTCTGGAAAACCTCGGGGCACGTACTTCTGGATCGATCGTGTTCACCGTTGCCCCGCGCACACCGCTTTTGATGGGTATGTGGTACGCCGGTAAGGCGTTCCCAAGATCCGATCGCTCGCCGACCATGATCCCGCACGCGCCAGCGAAACTGCGCAAAACCGTGGCCGACATCGGCGCTCTGCGTGATTTGGGTCGCGTCAACAGTGGGTTTTATATCTCGCAGGCGCTGGAGTTCCGCGCATGATCATAACCCGCAAACAGATGGCCAATGTCAGCGCGCGGTTGCTTCCGTTTTCGGATGCAGCCAGCGATGCGCTGCCGATGGGCCAGCTGTTGCGGCTATCCTTGTTCCAGATCTCTGTAGGCATGGCCAGTGTCATGCTGCTGGGCACACTGAACCGGGTCATGATCGTTGAGCTGGGTGTTGCGGCTACGTTGGTCGCCATGATGGTTGCCTTGCCGGTGCTGATTGCGCCGTTTCGTGCTTTGCTGGGCCACAAGTCGGACAATTACCGCAGTGCCATCGGTTGGAAGCGCATTCCCTATTTGTGGTTCGGATCGCTGTGGCAAATGGGCGGGCTTGCTGTCATGCCAAGCTGCCTTTTGGTTCTGGGCGGTGATGTTACCCACGATGTGCCGTTTGCCGGCGAAGTGCTTGCGGCCCTCGCATTTTTGATGACTGGCCTTGGGATGCATATGACCCAAACCGCCGGTCTGGCCTTGGCTGCCGATCGCGCCACGGAAGAGACGCGACCGCGCGTCGTGGCTCTGCTCTATGTGATGTACCTGATCGGTATGGGCGTTTCGGCCGTGATAATCGGCTGGTTGCTGCGTGACTTCAGCGGCATCCGGTTGATTCAGGTTATTCAGGCCACGGCCGTTGTCACGATCGTGCTGAACGTAATCGCACTTTGGAGACAGGAACGGGTTAAGCCCATGACCCGTGAAGAACGGGAAGCGCCTTCTCCAAGTTTCCGTCAGGCATGGGATGACTTGCTTAAGGGCGGAACGGCCGGCAGGCTTTTGGCGGTCGTTTTCTTGGGCACCATGGCTTTCAACATGCAGGACGTGCTGTTGGAACCATACGGTGGTGAAATTCTTGGATTGTCGGTTTCGACGACCACCTTGTTGACCGCTGGTTGGGCTGCTGGGGCGCTTGTTGGTTTTGCATTAGCCGCAAAATGGCTGGGACGGGGGCTTAGCCCTTATCGGATGGCCGGGCGTGGCGTTCTGGCCGGGCTTGTCGCCTTTAGCGCAGTTATTTTTGCCAGCCCGATGGATTCGACATCACTGTTCTTTGCCGGTGCGACGATGATTGGTTTCGGCGGCGGGCTCTTCGCCGTTTCGACCCTGACCGCCGCCATGACCATGCCTGCGCACAATGCAGCTGGGCGCGGTCTGGCCCTCGGCGCTTGGGGCGCTGCGCAGGCAACCGCTGCTGGCTTTAGTACATTGATTGGTGGCGCGCTGCGTGATGGCGTCAATCAAATCGCGCTTTCGGGGGCTTGGGGCGAAGCCCTGAATGACCCTGCCACCGGCTATTCTGTCGTTTATCACCTGGAGATCGGTTTGTTGTTTGTCACGCTCGTGGCACTCGGCCCGCTGCTTTCCCGCTCTCGTAAATCCCAATTCGAAGAGAAACCGTCAGGGCTGGGCCTTGCCGATTTCCCAACGTGACCAAGGCCCATCAAGGAGGACCATCCTATGACTGAAGACTATATTCTTGGGAACCTAGACCTCGCCAGCATCGCGCTCTGGCTGTTTTTCGCGTTTTTCGTGGGTCTGGTTATCTGGATCCAGCGCGAAAATCAGCGTGAAGGCTATCCGCTGATGGATGAAGACGGAACACAGGCAGATGCCGGTGGCGTTTTCCCGCTTCCTGAAGACAAGACCTTTATCTTGCCGCATGGCCGGGGCGAATACACCGTTCCATCCCAGCAGCCACCCGAACGCGAAGGTATTGATGCTTTGCTGACGCGCGACTTTGACAGTGGCGGCTTTCCCTTTGACCCGGCAGGCAATCCGCTGGCTGATGGCGTCGGACCTGCTGCTTGGGCCAACCGTCGCGATGAGCCTGAGCTGGATGCAAAGGGGCATCCCAAGATCGTTCCAATGGCTGGCCTAGACGCATTCCGCGTGGCCGCCGGACGCGACCCAAGAGGTCTGCCAGTGGTTGCTGGAGACGGCAAGATCGTCGGCAAGATTTCGGACATGTGGATCGACGAACCTGAGCAGTTGGTACGTTATCTCGAGATCGATCTTGATGGCGAATTTGGTGGTGGATCACGACTGGTTCCGCTGACTTTGGCTCGGATTCTGCGCAATCAGGTCAAGGTTCATTCCATCTACGGTGAGCACTTTGCCGGTGTGCCAACGATTAAGGCGACCGGTCAGGTGACCAAGCTCGAGGAAGAAAAGATCTGCGCCTACTACGGCGGCGGCAAGCTGTATGCCGACGCAAAGCGGCAAGAGCCTCAGATCTGATAACCACTGGCGGGCCGCTTTGGCGGCGGCCCGTCCCAGTCCATTACGGCCAATCGGGGGGTATCCGCTATGAGCCACGATGATTTTGCAACCGAGCCTGTTGAAGGTCTGCCAGAACTGCCGCCCGAGGGTGAACGGATTCTGTGGCAGGGTCGTCCCGCATGGTGGCAGCTGACTTGGGAAAGCCTCAGCGTGCCGTGGATTGCCGGATATTTTGTATTTCTCGCCCTTTGGCGATTTGGCGCAGTATTCGATCTGATGCCGTTCGGGCAAGCGGTCGGTGCCTCTGTACCCTTCCTGATCCTTGGTGCGCTGGTCATCGCTGGTCTGATGATTGTCGGCTTCGTGCAGGCGCGTTCGACCATGTACACCGTGACCAACAAGCGGATCGCAATGCGCATCGGCGCGGCGCTGACAGTGACGCTCAATCTGCCTTACACGCAGGTCAAAAATGCGTCTCTATCCCTGCGGAAAAATGGTACTGGGACGATCGCGATTGAACCCTCGTCAGAGATGCCACTGGGATACGCAATGTGCTGGCCGCATGTGCGCCCCTGGTACATTCGTAACACCCAGCCTGCGCTGCGGTGCATTCCTGAAGCGGAAAAAGTAGCCCGCATGATCGCAGACTCTGCCGAGGCACGTGTTTCCATGCCGCAGGTCGAACGAAATGACGTGGGTGCTGCCCCCGTCGCCGCGGAATAGGGGGGCACTATGGCAGAATCCACACGCATTCACGCGCCAGACAAAGAGCTTGTCCCACGCGCAATGGTTCGGCTGATGTTTGGCCTCGTCATGCTGTGCCTGTTGATGGTTTCGGCACATGTCTGGACCGGCCAACCTGTTGTTTCGGCACCACCAGACAGCGCAATCAAGGTTGAAAAGACTCTATTTCTTCAGGGTGAGATGTCTGGCGCCGCCCGAGTTCTTGATGCCAATGGCAGCGTCATCGCGGATCTTTCACCTGAACAGGGCGGGTTCCTTTCCGGGGTTTGGCGGGTGCTTCAGCGCGAACGAACCAAGGCAAGAACCGCACTCGATGGGCCGGTCATTGTACAGGCCTTTGACAATGGCCGCATGGCCATCACCGATCCAAGCACAGGCTGGTCTGCGGACCTGATGGGCTTTGGTCAGGATAATGCAGCCGCTTTCGCCAAGTTGCTGATCGATTAAAGAAAGGGAACCGGAATGGGACTTCTGACAAGAGAAATCGAACGTGCACCCTGCACCGTCGAGATCAGCCACAAATTCGAAAGCCTGCACGCGCATGTCCGTTTTAACAACGGTGCGGTGATCTATCCCGGCGACGAAGTCAAAGTGCAAGGGCCCGAGATAATGGCCCCCTTTGGCGAGATTGTACGCGAAGACCGCGAAGCAATCATCGTGCGGGCAAGCAAACTGGAACAGCTCTGGACCCGCCTGACAGGGGATCTGGAGGTCATGGAGCTGTGTGAATTTTCCTTCTCGGAGGAGGTGACGCTATGAACGTCCAGAACCAGAATGCCTATGAAGGCAAGCATACCGCTGACGCAACCACCGTCGAAGAGGGTTTGGCCATCCAGGAGGAACAGGCCAAATACGACGACGATTTCGCCACGAACACGGCGATGATGAACACACTGCTTACGCCGCGGTTCTACACAACTGATTTTGACGAACTGGACGCGATCGACGTATCCGGCGTGCGTGAAGATTGGGACAAACTGATCGAACAGATGGTTTCGGACCCGAACAAGGGTCACTTCAAGAAGAATGAAGCGTGGGATCACGTCGATTGGGACGGGATGGAACCTCAGTTAAAAAAGGAATTCATCGATTTCCTGATCAGTTCATGTACTGCCGAGTTTTCGGGCTGTGTTCTGTACAAAGAGATGAAGCGCCGCGGGAACAACAAGGACATCACCCAGTTGTTTCAACTCATGGCGCGGGATGAAGCCCGGCACGCCGGCTTTATCAACGACGCTCTGCGCGAGGCGGGTTTGCGGGTAAATCTGGGGTTCCTGACCCAGTCCAAGAAGTACACCTATTTCAGGCCCAAGTTTATCTACTACGCCACGTATCTGTCGGAAAAGATTGGCTACGCGCGCTACATCACGATCTTCCGCCACCTCGAGGCTAATCCGGAACTGCGTTTCCATCCGATTTTCAAATGGTTCGAAGAGTGGTGCAACGATGAGTTCAGCCACGGTGAAGCCTTTGCGCTGCTGATGAAGACGGACCCGAAGCTGACCAGCGGCAAAAACTTGCTCTGGATCAAGTTCTTCCTGACGGCGGTCTATGCAACCATGTACGTCCGAGATCACCAAAGACCGGCATTCCACAAGGCGCTGGGCGTTGACCCGGACTGGTATGCGCATGAAGTCTTTACCAAGACGAGCAAGCTGTCCGAACAGATTTTCCCGATCACCCTGGACATTGAGCACCCCCGTTGGCAGCCCACGCTGGAACGCCTTCATCGTGCCAATGTTCAGATCGCAAAAGCCAAAGAGGCAGGCGGGTTCGGTGGCAAGTTGAACCAGCTAATCGGAAGCGCCAAAGCGGCCATGTGCTTTGTGTCGCTCTACACGATCCCGGCCAAGAAACATCAGGTGCCGCAGAGCACACGATTGGAGCCGGCATACTGAGTGGTTTCGGCGCGCGATGCGCGCCGACCTGCTGGGGGCAAGCCGCCAGACCCCCATTTTGAGTATTTGAACAGAGAAGAAGGAACAAACCTGCGTGCTGACGGATCCATGGATCGCTGCCTTTGTGGCCCTGTTTCTCTGGTGGTTTTCCACCGGGGTTATCTTGATGGCGGTCAAATATGCTGACCGGCATGGGACACGAGCAGGTTTGATTGCGACTCTGGCGAGCTTGCCGCTTCTGGGCGTCGGAATCTGGGGTTTTGTTCTAACGGCTCAGAGTGCGAGCGCCGGGTCGGTTTATCACGCGTTTTTGTCAGCTTTGGCCATTTGGGGTTGGATCGAAATGGCGTTCCTTACAGGTACGGTCACTGGCCCGAACCGGCACGTTCTACCCCAGAGCGTGGCCCCTTGGGAAAGGTTCATCCGGGCGTGGGGCACGATAGCCTACCACGAGATGTTGCTGGCAGGCACAGTGATCACCATGGGCCTCTATGCGTGGAGCGCTGAAAACCCATTTGGGTTCTGGACTTTTGCGCTGCTCTTCGTGGCGCGCATTTCTGCCAAGCTGAACTTGTTCTTGGGGGTTCCCAAGATCAACACCGAATTTCTGCCCAGCGCATTGTCGCATCTGCCCAGCCATTTTCGGCACGCCAGCATGAATTGGCTGTTTCCTATTTCCGTCACTGCTTTGACCTTTGCAGTGGCGTGTTGGCTGGAGCGCATGGCTGCCAGCCCCTCAATTGCCGATGACATCGGCTTTGCCTTGCTGTCCGCGATGACGGCTTTGGCCTTGCTTGAACATTGGTTCATGGTCCTGCCTTTGCCGGACGAGAAACTCTGGCGCTGGATGTTGCCGGCGCCCAAAACTGAACGACAAAATACGACGACGGAGGACGCCCATGGACTTTGACAGCTTGTTCAATGCCCAGCTTGATACCCTGAAAGACGAAGGAAATTATCGAATTTTCGCCGAGCTGGAACGCAAGGTCGGGGCCTTTCCGAAAGCCAAGAGTCATGATGCCGATTGTCCGGATGAAGTGACGGTCTGGTGCTCGAATGACTACCTTGGAATGGGTCAGCACCCGAAGGTCGTCAAGGCGATGCAGGATGCTGTCGCCGCCTGTGGGTGTGGTGCGGGCGGTACGCGCAACATCAGCGGTACAAATCACCAGCACAAGCTTCTGGAGGCTGAGCTGGCCGATCTGCATGGCAAGGAAAGCGCTCTTCTGTTCACCAGTGGCTACGTGTCGAACTGGGCAGCGCTGAGCACGCTTGGGTCGCGTCTGCCGGATGCGGTGATCCTGTCGGATGAGCTGAACCACGCCAGCATGATCGAGGGTATTCGCCATGCACGGTGCCAGAAGATGATCTGGAAGCACAATGATCCCGAGGATCTGGATCGAAAACTGGCGTCCCTGCCCAGCAATGCGACCAAGATTGTTGCCTTTGAGTCGGTCTATTCGATGGATGGTGACATTTGTCCGATGCAGGAAATTGTCGAGGTTGCCGAAAAGCATGGAGCCATGACCTACCTGGACGAAGTGCACGCTGTTGGCATGTATGGCCCGCGCGGTGGCGGTCTTTCGGAGCAATTGGGGCTGCAGGATCGGATCACATTGATCGAAGGTACTTTGGGTAAGGCCTTTGGCGTTGTCGGTGGCTACGTGACTGGATCTGAAGCGCTGTGCGATTTCATTCGGTCTTTTGCCAGTGGCTTCATTTTTACAACGGCCCTGCCGCCAGCGGTTGCCAGTGCTGCACGGACGTCCATCGCGCATCTAAAAACCAGTGATGTTGAACGCGCACGACAAAAGCAGCAGGTGGCCAAACTTCGGATGCGTCTGGATCAACTGGGCATTCCACATCTGGACAACCCCAGCCACATCATTCCGGTGATGATCAAGGATCCGGTCAAATGTCGGCAGCTGGCTGACATTCTGATGCAGGACTACGGGATTTACGTACAGCCTATCAATTATCCGACTGTTCCAAAGGGCACGGAGCGCCTGCGCTTTACCCCCGGCCCGCTTCACAGCGATGAAGATATCGAACATCTGGTTATGGCGCTGACCACACTGTGGAAGCAGTGTGCCATCGCGCACGCGGTTGCCTGACCCGAATAGGCGGAAGGTCGCATGTTTTTGAACAGCTTGCGACTGTTGACTTTGGTCAAGCTGCGCTAGGTTGCGCCCAGAGACGTGAAAGGGAGAGTGTTATGAAGCTCAAAGTTATCATTGCCTGTACTGCCGCCACATTTGCGACTTCGGGCTTTGCCGAAGGCGATGCAGAGGCAGGTGCCAAGGCGTTCAACAAATGCAAATCGTGCCACATGATCGTTGACGACGCTGGCGAGGTTATCGTCAAGGGCGGTAAGACAGGTCCGAACCTTTACAACGTTGTGGGCCGCGCTGCCGGTTCCGTTGATGGTTTCCGGTATGGCAAGTCCACTGTCGCCGCGGGCGAAGCAGGCCTTGTCTGGGATGCCGAAACTCTGGCTGCATACATTCCGGATCCTACCGCGTTCCTGAAGGACTACCTTGATGACTCCAAGGCGCGTTCGAAAATGGCCAAGCAGCGCGTCAAGAACATCGAAGACCTGACCGCGTATCTCGTGTCGGTCAGCCCAGCGGCCGCCGAAATGGCGGAAGAGGCTGAAGCGACCAACTGATAACCGTCAGTTAGACGAAAATAAAAAAGGCGTGCTGAGGGGCACGCCTTTTTCTATGGAAATTTGCGATTTACCCGGGTCAGTTGACCACGTTTGCGACTTGTCCGGACAATCCGACGATCGAACCGATGAGGCTGAAAATCGTACGGGCGTTTGTCACTGGCGACTCTGTTGCAAGAACAGTGTCGTCGGGGTTGATCTCAAACTTACGTGCGGCAAAGAGGCCGTCTGCACTGGTCAGATCAAATGTGAAAACGACCTGCTGTTTGGTCGGGCCATAGCCACCGCCGCTGATCTGCTTGGCCGAATACTCGCGCAGCACCAGAACACCCTTTGGATCGGCGCGATCGTCAGACAGGCCGCCCATCAGTGACATCGCTTCGAGGGCGGTCAGGGTATCCTTTGGGAAGTAGATCAGATCTTCGGTGCCAGAGGCGCCCAAAGCGGTAAAGCTGCGTTCGTCCTGTTCGACGATTACACTGTCCCGCGGGTGCAGCAGCGCGTTCTTTGAGCCGTTTTTGTAGAGCTCTGACGCAGAAATCATATAGGTCTTGGACCCGCGCAGCAGTTTGACCCTTGGGTTACGCAAAGACGAAGGGATACCGCCAGCGTCCGCAAGAAGGCTCAGAATTTTGTAGTTGCGCGACGGCATCGGGTAGGCGCCCGGCTTAGCCACGCCAGTCACGGCGTCAACGGCATGATCGCGGCCTTGCTGCAGGCTAACCTGTACCTGAGCCGAAGGAACGATTGGTTCAAGACGCGACTGAATTTTGGAGCGCGCTCCGGATGTGGTCAGACCACGAACGCCAACCTTGTTCACGTAGGGAAGGAAGATCGAACCGTTGGCGTCGACCTCGACATCCTTGATCTCGGTGGATCGTTCGCCTGGGCTGGAAAGCAGAGAGTTTTCCTGGCTATCCCAGATCGTCACATTCAACCGATCACCGGTTCGAATGACAGACGAATTGCTGCCCGATGAAGTGCCGGGCCAATGGAAATGCCCATGCCAGCCGGTCTTGGGCCAGCTCATGATACCGGGGATGTTTTCACGGGTCACCGCGATAACTTCGAATGTCGGATTATCGGCTTGTTGCTCTTTCAAAACTTCGGATTGAAGAGCAGCACCGCGTGGCAGACTACAGGCGGATACAGCAAGCAAAGTGAGCAGGAGTGCCGTGACTCTGAGGATCGGTTTCAAAATGCCCCCCGACGCATTGTATGACATTGCAGCTTTTTAGCGCTTTCTATTGCTGATAGACAGTCTGGCGCACGAAAGAAAGTATTTTGAATGAATATCGTGGCAGGCACACCTCATACCCACAAGATTTTGGTATTGGGCGCAAACGGGCGCTTGGGGCGTATGGTGCGCGCGGTCTGGTCAAATCCACGATTTCAAGAGATTGAAGTTATTCCGGTTTCTCGTTTGGGTGATGTCGATGGCCGTGGGTTCGCTTGGAATCCGGGCGACGATTCAGGTGTCTTTCCACAGGTCGACGTGGTGCTTGCATTGTGGGGTGTAATCCGCGGCGATCCGCCGGTTTTAAAACAGAATGTTGTACTTGCCGAAAAAGCCATCGAGGTTGCCGAAAAAACAGGCGCCCAAACCCTGCTGCACGCATCAAGTGTTGCTGTCTATGCGTTTGGTGATGACGCGCTCTCAGAGGAATCGGAACTTGATCCAGTGTCACCCTATGGCCAGTCCAAACTCGAGATGGAGCGCATTGTTCTCAACCATCCGACGCAGGTTCGGCAGGTGCTGATGCGGATTGGAAATGTCGCGGGCACGCAAAGCCTGTTTGATAACCTTGCGAAGGGTCAAAGCATCACATTGGATCGCTTCTCGGACGGAACCGGACCTGTACGGTCTTTTATCGCACCGCATGATTTGGCCGCGTCTGTGTTGGCCTTAGCGGGTGACAACTCCGTTTCGGGACCTGTGAACATTGCTGCGCCGGGTGTGACGGCCATGGCTGATCTTGTGACCGCGGCGGGATGCCAGCTGGAATGGCGCGATGCGCCGACCAATGCCATCAAACATGTAGAGATGGACACCAGGCTGTTGCAGTCTGTTTGCCGTTTTCCTGATGAAAGTTCTCAAGCCGACTATCTCTTGCAAAGCGCGAGAGCGACAGGGGTATGGCCATGAGCCCTGCAGGCCAGAAAGCGTTCCGCATCTTTATCCTTCTGGTGCTTTTGATCGAGCTACCGGTCATGATCGCCTTGGTGCCAATCGTCGTTTTAGCCGGCGTTCTGTTGCCACGCGATCTGTTCTTCCGGCTTTGTGCGGGCGGTCTTTTCATATTGCTTCTGCCGCCAATAATCGTGGTTTCAGTTTTGGTTTTGGTCCGGGACGGTCGTCCGATCCTGTACCGCGCGGAACGCATGAAGGCGCCAGGAAAGCCGTTTAACCTTTTGAAATTCCGCACCATGAGTGTCGCTGAAACGGATTCCGGCGTCTCTGGTGGAGACAAGGTTTCGCGGATCACTCCGCTGGGGGCCTTTCTGCGGGATAAGCGATTGGATGAGTTGCCACAGCTGATCAACATCATGCGCGGAGACATCACATTCGTTGGCCCGCGCCCGCCCTTGCGCCGCTATGTCGAGATGTATCCAGATCTTTATGCGGACGTGCTTAAGGCGAAGCCGGGGATTACCGGGCTCGCTTCACTGATCTTTCATCGAACCGAAGAACGCCTGCTCGCGCCGTGCAATACGGCCGAGGAAACCGAGGACGTTTATTGCCGTCGCTGCATCCCTCGCAAGGCAAGACTCGACTTGATCTACGCAAACCGCCAAACGGTTTGCAGTGATTTCCGGGTGATGGTTGCGACCGTTGTGAAGCGGGTCAAAATGCACTGATCACAGGCGCAGTGGCTGGACCGTCAGGAACCCGATGGTCTGGCTGATCCACTGACGCGTGGTGAGGATCCGGCCGTGTCCATCGACAATGAACGTGTTTGTGACAGTGTATCCATCTGCATTGCTGCAAACGGCATTGACCGCTTCACCGGTCCCGTTCACTTCGCCAGCCTGCACAGGAACCTGTTGTCCCAGCGGTGTGACTGCGCAGTTCAGGTTCATGGTTGTTGTGACGTCTTCGGGTGTCAGGAAACGCATGGTGTAAGGCACATTGCCCGCCGTTCTGCGCCGGACCTGTGAAATCAAGGCGTCTGCATCAGAAGACATCAAGTCGCCGCCCAGACCGCGCGATCCGGTAATCACGCCATCCTTGATAACGATCAGTTGGCGTGCAGCATTGCCAAAGCTCTGGTGGCCGCGGTTCCGTTCTATTTCGACCATCAGGAACTGGGCCTTGGTGGATTCCCAGACAAACAGATTCACGGGGGCCTGTGTCGAAGCCAAAACCTGCGACATCTGCTCGGCGCTCACGCCGACGGGGCCTGCCTTTTTGGCGGCAAACGCAGCGGGGATCGCCTTGAGCATCGCGGCGGCGTCTCTGTTCCCATTGCCGCAGGCAGAAAGGGCAAGCACGGCCGCGAATGCGGTGGCTGTTTTGATCAAGCCGGTCATGTTCATCGCCAGAACCTTCCCCAAGTTTTTGCTGCATCCGGTTCATGGTAGTCGCGGACTTGTTCGTACAGGCGGCCATTCACATTCAGACGCGAGCCACCGTCACGCGACAACGATTGCAGCGTGATGGTATTGGCCTGACGGGATGGTTTGCCAAGGAAGCTGGCGATCGGAATGGTAAAGCGCAGACCCTTGTCGAACGATCCCTCGCCGAAGTCTTCGAAAGAAGCGTTGGTGACGGTTGCATAGGCCCCGACGCGCCAGCCGTTTGCAAATTCACGATCCAGCGAAAGGGTCGCGCCATAGTCGCCTGCAAGATAGCGGCCGACGTCAACCTGACCGTGATAGCCGTTGCCAAAGTCATAGTAGGCGGACAGGTGGCCGTTGACGTTGGGAATTTCGCGGCGGGCACCGGTGACAGGGTCTGTTGTGATCATATCCTGCACGCCGAACAACTGATCAAAATCGCGGCGCAGGATGTAGTTCACCTCAGCCCCAAATGCCAAACGGCTGTTTGTTGGCTTCCACAGCAGTTCGGCCGAGGCGCCAGCATACATTGTTTCAAGATAGCCAAGTGTCAGACGGCCATAGAGGTTTTTGCCTGGCCGACCGTACATGGCCAATGTCAGGTGCTCGATTGCAGGATCACCCTGTGCCGAGTAGAGACCCCGGTCTGTCCGAACGCGCGGCAGATTGGATTTGTCTCCACGCACAACCTGATCGAGGTTCCCGGTCAGTTTCTTCGTAACCGAGCCCGACAGAATGATATTTGGCGTGATTTCAAACTTGCCCTTGGCCCGCACGCCTGCATCGCCCGAAATTGGATTGTCCGGATCAAAGAAAGACAAGTTCACATAGGGCGCAACAGACCAGGTGAATTTCGGATAAACGCCCGGATCGGCCTTGGGTGCGATCCCAAAGGCATCGACGATTGACGTGCGCGCCAGAATCTCTGTCGCGGCTTCGTGCTCCAGTGCTTCGACGTCACTACGCTTGAGCACGACAGCGGACATCGGCATGCCGTTGACAACAGGGACGATGACAAATTCTTCGACTGACGCGGGCAACGAACGCGTCATGGCGCGTGCCGTGCGCCCGATCGCTTGTGCCGGGGCACCGTAACGTGGGTTGCGCAGCCGTACGGTCGCGCGGGTCGGTTCCAGCTGCAGCGCTTCGATGATCAGGTCGTCTTTGGCCGCCAGCTGCGTGAGCCCGGTTTGCGCAGATGCTTTGCGCGTCGGGTCAGTGGTCCACCCCAAATCGCTGGCCGAGCCTGCAACACGTGGCTGAACCGGCAGCGGTGACGATTCAATGCCGCCCGGGATGCCGAGCGTTTTCGGGTTCGTCACAAGCGAGAATTGAGCGCCGATTTCATTGCCATAGGCATAATAAAGCGACATTTGCGTACCGCTCTTGAAACGGTAATCGACGCCAAAGTTCCAAGGGCTTTCACGCTTCATCCGCCCGCGACCGGTCTCAAACGCATAGTCGTCTGAACTGTATTCTGCACTGAACCGAAGCCGATCATTGGGCGCATAGCTGATGCCGCCAAATGCAGACATGTCGCCGCGGAACCAACGGTCGTATGTTGGCAAGCCGCCTTCACCAAGGATCACATTCGGCCGAACACCGGTGGTTCCGATTGGATTGTAGCTGCCCAATCTGCCCCAGCCGAGGCCACCAGTGACCTGAAGACCGGGCGCAAGACGCTTGGATGCAACGAGATATTCGCCACCGTAGAGGCCAGTGCCGATGAAATCCTGAAGGCCGATTGTTACGGCTGGGCGCAAATCTGTTTCGGTCAGGATCTGGTACCGCAGATCAAAACTGCGGTCATAGTAGACGCCGTTCTTGCTGCGTGGGTGGTTGAAATTGCTGATAGCGGTGTAGCGGAAGCTACCGGACAGGCGCGGTGAAATCTGGAATGTCAGCGTGGTTCGGCGGCTGTCGCCCAACAAGGCGAGTGTCGCAGCAATCGTTCCGTCTGGCAGTGCATCCGCCGTCGGCATATCGATCAGACCCGGAACGCCATACAAGTTCAGGCTTGGCGCATCACGACCACTTTGGGCTTGGGCAGCGACCGCGGCTGTACAGAGCGCCATTGCAGCGCTGACGCGGAAAATTGCTGTTCGAAAAATCGGCTTTTTCAATGGACCATTCCCTTTAGCGGAAATCTGACGTTTGCACCATCAATAGTGCTAGAGGTTTTGGGAAACACTGTCCATTGCCCACCTCACTCTAGGGCACCCTTGTGGGAAAATCGGCACGCTTGCGCTGACGCTTTGGCCAAGGCGCTAAATTAACGGAACATTTTGAATCATTAAGTCGCTGGTAACACCGCAGAGGCTACACCGAACTTGGTGGGAGAAAAGGTGGTGGAGATGAGTGGCGACAGCAATGTTGCGCCGATCATCATCAAACGAAAGAAGGTCGTGGCCGGGGACGGTCACCATGGTGGCGCATGGAAAGTCGCATATGCGGATTTCGTGACAGCCATGATGGCTTTCTTTCTGCTGATGTGGCTATTGAACGCAACGACAGAAAAACAGCGCAAGGGTATCGCGGACTACTTCAGTCCGACAATTGCGATGACTCGTGTGTCAGGCGGTGGGGATGGCGCGTTGGGCGGAGACTCTGTCTTTGCGGAAAACACGCTTCCACGGGTTGGCACAGGCGCGACGATGCTAAGGGCATCCCCCGATTCAGCGGCACGTGGCAGTTTTTCCGAAGGAGAAGAACAAGATCGGGCGGCCGAAGACGAACAGTTCAAACAGGTCGAAGATGTCCTGATGGGCCGCGGTGGCGAAAGCATGGTCGCGGACGAAACGCTCAAGCATATCGTGACGCGGGTAACAGACGAAGGACTGATTATCGAGCTGTTCGAAACAGAGGATGTTCAGCTGTTCGAAGACAAGACAAAACCAACGGCATTGCTTCGTGATATTGCGCAGGTGGTGACAAACGCAGCCGGGTTTGTGACCAATCAAATCGCAATCGAAGGGCATACGGCAGCTTTTCCGCTTGTTCTGGCTGAAGATCCTGCATGGACGGTCTCTAGTCAAAGAGCGGTCGTGTTTCGCGAACTCATGAAGGCCCAAGGTCTAGAGGGTAAACGAGTCCAGCGGGTGACAGCCTATGCTGATCGCGAACCGTCACGCCGAAATCCGATGGACTACAGGAACAACCGGCTCGAGATTATCTTCCTCAGGGAATAACCTCAAACTCTGTTGGATTTTAGCTGTTAGCGCTGCGTTAAACAGACAGGCCTATCTGTTGTCGGAAATTAAATTCGACAGCAGAAAGGCGTGTCATGACGATTTCTTCCTCTCTCAATGCCGGTGTCGCGGGCTTGGCCGCAAACGCAACGCGGCTGGGAACCATTTCAGACAATATCGCGAATTCGGCAACCAATGGATACAAGCGAGTCGAAACCGATTTTCAATCGATGGTCATCGGGTCAATTGGCGGGACATACACCGCAGGCGGTGTGCGCACGACCACGCAGCGGCTCATCGATGAGTCCGGCGCCTTGGTCGCCACGAACAGCGCAACCGATCTTGCGGTGCGGGGCAGGGGCTTTTTGCCGGTTGCACAGGCGACCGAAGTATTGGCCGGCAACGGCGATGCGCAGATGTTTCTGGCGTCAACTGGTTCGTTCCGGGTCGATGCCGATGGCTACCTGAGAACGCAATCCGGCCTGCTGCTTTTGGGTTGGGAAGCGAATGCAGATGGCACGATCCCAACGAATGCCAGGGACAGCGCCGATTCACTGCAACCTGTCCAGATCGCGCTGAACCAATTCCTGAGTGAACCAACGACCGCTGTTACTCTGGGCGTGAACCTTCCGGCTACAGAAACCTATTCCAGCGCCAGTGGCGATGCGCTGACACTGCCTGTGGAATATTTTGACAATTTTGGCCGATCTGAAAACCTGACTGTGACGTTCACGCCGTCCGTTCCGGCGACAGGGGCGTCCAACGAATGGAACGTGACAATCACGGATTCTGCCAGCGCTGGCGCCGTGGTTGGTGAATACACGGTCACATTCAACGACACCCAGGCGGATGGTGGCACACTCGGGGCAGTTACGGATATTTCTGGCGGGGCTTATGATGCCAGCACTGGCTCGGTGATCGTAAACGTGGCCGGTGGGCCCATTGAAATCACCATTGGCACCCCCGGCTCGAACGGAGGGCTAACACAACGATCGGATTCCTTTGCTCCGTTGAATATCGCCAAAGATGGCTCACCCGCTGGGAACATGACGTCAGTTGAGGTGGATGCAAATGGGTTTGTTCATGCCTTTTTTGACACCGGAATTACGCAGATCATTTTCCAGGTTCCGCTCGTTGATGTGCCAAATCCAAATGGAATGGTTGCGCTTGATAACCAGCTCTACATGCCGTCGCCAGAAAGCGGCAGCCTGTTCCTCTGGGACGCTGGAGATGGGCCAACTGGTGATATCGTGGCGTTCGCACGTGAAGAAAGCACAACCGATGTGGCCAGCGAACTGACCGATATGATCCAGACCCAGCGTGCCTATTCATCGAACGCCAAAGTCATCCAGACGGTCGATGAAATGCTGCAGGAAACCACCAACATCAAACGTTAACGCCCTGACGCAATCCATCTGAGGAGACTGGTCCATGTCACTTTCTGGCGCCTTGTTCAACGCGTTCAGCGGGCTCACTGCCAACGCAAGAGCCGCGGCTGTCGTGTCGACAAATATTTCGAACGCGACGACCGAAGGCTATGGAAGACGGTCGCTGGATTTATCAGCGAACTCTACTGGTGGGTATGGTGGTGTTCGTGTTGATGGCGTCCAGCGACATGTGGACCCGGTGGTTTTGGCGGATCGAAGGCTGTCAGATGCCCAACTGGGGCAGGGCGGCGCCCTTTTGAACCATGCCACCACCTTAGAGTCTCTTGTGGGCGAAAGCGGGGCGCCGGGTTCTTTGACGGTTGCTTTGGCAGAGTTTGAAACTGCCCTGATTTCGGCTGCTTCAAATCCGGCTGCTGTCCAACGGTTGGAAACGGTGGCCTACAAAGCAGATGGACTGGCTGACAAACTGAACGCCATTTCCAATGGAATTCAGAAATCGCGGGAACAGGCCGACCAATCTATTGCAACGCAGGTGGAAACACTAAACCGTACACTGGAACGGGTGCAGGTCATAAACCGTGATCTGGTTCGTTCGGCTGGTGGCAATCAGGATATGGGCGCTTTGCTGGATGAGCGTCAAAAGCTGGTTGATGCAATCGCTGAAATTGTTCCACTTCGTGTTGTCGAAAGGGACAGAGGTGAAATTGCCATTTTCACAACAGGTGGCGCTGCCCTGTTGGATGGTCAGGTTCGCACAATCGGATTCACGCAAACCAGCACGATTGAGGCGGGTATGACCCAATCCTCCGGCGCTCTCTCTGGTTTGACTCTGGCCGGTTATGACGTCTCGACGGATCAAAAGGGCTTGTTCCGTGGCGGAAGCCTCGCGGCTCAATTTGAGATCCGTGACGAACGTGCTGTCGAAACACAGGCCAACTTGGATGCAATTGCCCGGGATTTGGCAGAGCGATTTGGTCCCGGCGGGCCAGATACAACCCTGATCGCAGGCGATCCCGGGTTGTTCACCGACGCCGGGATAGCGTTTGACCCGGTGAATGAGGTTGGGCTCTCTGCCCGAATTTCCCTGAATGATTTGGTTGCACCCGGCAGTGGTGAAGTTTGGAGACTACGCGACGGTTTGGCTGCAAACAGTCAAGGACCCGTTGGCGAAGCGCGGCTGCTCCAAGCATACACGACGGCCCTGAGCGATAGCCGGCTGCCAGCCTCGGGATCCTTGCCTGCCATGGCGCAAAACGTGGCGGATCATTTGTCCACATTTGCCTCGTCGATTGCGGGCGATCGGGTCCGCTTTGAAGACGACCAAACCTATTTCGTGGCTCAAAACACAGCGCTTACTGAGCTTGAGCTGGCAGGCGGCGTAAACACTGACCAAGAGCTGCAGTCCTTGCTCGAAGTCGAGAAGAGCTACGCCGCAAACGCAAAAGTCATGTCGGTGGTTGATGATCTCATCAAACGCCTTCTGAACATTTGAGGAGATGAGCGATGGAAGCATTTGGAGATCTTGCGCGGTCGCTTGTCATGCGCAGTAGCCAACTTCGGTTGCGTGATCAGGTCGATCAACTGGCAACAGAACTAACCACTGGCACTGTCGCCGATCCCGCCCGTCATTTGGCTGGCGACACGACCCTGTTGAATACTCTGGATCGGAGCCTTGCACAGCTGAACGCCTACGAGACAGCAACGTCAGAAGTGCAATTGATCGCCAGCAGTATGCAAACCGCGCTTGGCGGGATTCAGGAACAGACAGAACAGCTGTCGCAATCTTTGATAACGGCTGATTTGAACCCGTCCGACACGACGCTCAATTCATTTTCAGACAATGCGCGACAAACTCTTGGGAACGTTCTGGACAAATTGAACACGTCGATTGGCGGGCGGTTCCTGTTTTCGGGAATCCGGTCGGATCAGCCTGCGGTGAACGGTATCGACGACATGATGGATGCCCTTCGCACTCAGTTGACCGGAACGACAGACCTTGCCTCGATCAATGCCGCGTTGGACGGCTTCTTTGCACCGGGGGGCGCCTTCGAAACAGTGATCTATTCGGGCTCTGACACAGGTCTCGCACCGGTTGGCCTGAGCCAAAATGAAAGCGTGTCAATCGACGTCCGGGCCGATGGGGATGCACTGCGCGGATTGCTCAGGCCTTTGGCCTTGGCGGCAATTGCGGGGGATGAGGTCTTGGCATTCGATATGGGCATCAAGCAAGACATGCTTACATCGGCCTCGCTTGGCATGATCGATGAAATGCAGTCCTTTGTGGGTCTGCGGGCAGACGTTGGCAGTGTTGAGGCGCGCATCGCCGACAGCGCGACGCGGAATGCGTCAGAGCGGTCCGCCATCAGTCTGGCGAAACTTGAACTGATTGAAGCGGACCCGTTTGAAACCGCAACGCGATATGAATCCGCGCGTTCCCAGCTCGAAACCCTCTACGCGGTTACAGCGCGGTCTCAGCGTCTCTCATTGGTGGACTTCCTATGACCAGTATTCGGACGATCCTTTTTGCATTGATTTCACTATGCCTCGTTTCGACCGCTTCGGCGCAATCTGTTCGCATCAAAGATCTGGTCGAAGTCGACGGGGTGCGTTCGAACGACCTTGTTGGATATGGGCTGGTTGTTGGCCTGAACGGGACCGGAGACGGGCTTCGCAACGCGCCATTTACCGAAGAAATCATGACCAACATTCTTGAACGGCTGGGCGTGAATGTCACCGGTGAACAATTTCGCCCGCGGAACGTTGCCGCCGTGTTTGTGACGGGTCGGTTGCCTGCATTTGCCCGCGCAGGCAGTCAGATCGATGTCACGGTTTCCGCAATCGGTGATGCCAAAAGCCTGTTGGGTGGCACACTGATCATGACCCCACTCAACGCAGCTGATGGCGAAATCTATGCGGTCGCTCAAGGTACGGTCATTGCGGGTGGAGTCGAAGCCGAAGGCGAAGGGGCACGCGTTGTGCAGGGTGTTCCAACTGCCGGTGTCATTCCTTCGGGTGCTCGGATTGAACGCGAGGTGGAATTCGATTTCACGCAATTGTCTACGCTGAGATTGGCATTGCGCGAACCGGACTTTACCACCGCCGCACGGATTGAGGATGTCATCAACCGGCGGGTGGGTAGGCAGGCAGCGACAATGCTAGACGCCGGAACAATAACCGTCGATTTGCGCCGCACGGGCGTTGCATCGCCCGCACGGGCCGTGGTCGCAATTGAAAACCTGTCTGTTGAACCGGAACGTCGTGCGCGCGTTGTCGTAGACCAGAGGTCTGGAACGATTGTTATGGGTTCGGATGTTCGTTTGTCGCGAGTCGCAGTTTCGCAAGGGAATCTGACCCTGCGCATAGAAGAAGCGCCACTCGCCATTCAGCCCAATCCATTCGCCGAGGGTGAAACCGTGATTGTACCGCGTACGGGCGCCGGAATCGAAGAAGAGCCGGGTATCGGTCTGGCCGAGGTACCCGGGGGCACCTCGTTGTCAGAAGTGATCGCAGGATTGAATGCACTGGGCGTCAGCCCGAGAGACATGATTGATATCCTGAAAAGCATCAAAGCTGCAGGCGCTCTGCATGCAGAATTCCTTGTCATGTGACGGGGTTTCGTTCCCGCCCTGAGGAATTCTTAAGGACTGTCAGACACTCTCATGAGTGCAAATTCAGGAGTTTTTGAATGCTTGGTATCATTGGCATCGCTGTTATCTTCGTCATGGTCTTTGGCGGCTATATTCTGGCTGGTGGCAAGATGGGTATCATCCTCAAGGCACTGCCGTTCGAGTTTATGATGATCGGCGGCGCGGCCGCTGGCGCGTTTCTTCTAGGCAACGACTCCAGCGGCGCCAAACACACGCTGAAAGACATCGGCAAGGTTTTTAAAGGTCCAAAGTGGAAGCCTGAAGATTATCGTGATTTGCTGTGTCTGCTATTTGAACTGGTTCGCCTCGCCCGGCAGAGTCCGGTTGCCGTGGAAGAGCATATTGAAAACCCCGAAGAGTCGTCGATCTTTGGGAAATATCCCAAGATTTCCGCCGACAAATATGCCGTTGAGCTTATTTGCGACACGCTGCGTACAATGTCGATGAACTATGACGATCCGCATCAGGTGGAAGAGGTTTTGGACAATCGTCTGGAGGCTATGGAACATCATGCCATGCACTCCAGCCATGCGCTGCAAACGACGGCAGATGCCTTGCCTGCCCTTGGCATTGTCGCGGCTGTCCTTGGGGTGATCAAAACCATGAGCTCGATCGATCAACCGCCCGAGGTCTTGGGCAAGCTGATTGGTGGTGCGCTTGTTGGTACTTTCCTGGGCGTCTTTCTTGCCTACGGTTTGGTCGGCCCCATGGCAGGCAAGGTTAAGTCGGTTGTTGAAGAAGACATGCATTTCTACAACCTGATCCGGGAAGTGCTGGTTGCAAACCTGCACAATCATGCGACGAACATCTGCATAGAAGTTGGTCGACAAAACACCCCCTCGCATGTTCGGCCCAGCTTTGGCGACCTTGAGGAATCGCTCAAGTCCGTCAAGCAGGAGGCGGCATGATAAGGGCTCTGTTGATTGGCCTGATCGCGGTTTTTTCAACGGCGGCAAAGGCGCAGGAAATCACAGTTCGTTCGGGCGAGCATGGCAGTTTTACCAGACTGGTATTTGACATTCCGGCAGGACTGGCTTGGTCATCGAAAACTGCACCGGATCAAAACCGGATCACCGTTGAATTTGAACGGTCCGGTTTATCCTTTGACGTCTCGAAGGTGTTTCAGCGCATCGCACGCACAAGAGTTGCTGACATTAAACCGATTGCGGCGGAGTCCAGTGTTCTGATTGATCTTGGCTGCGCCTGCGAGGCAGAGCTTTTTCTGGCCAGCGCCGTGATGTTGGTCGCGGATATCAAGCCAGCGCGGATCAAGGAACCGGTTGCCACGGGCGATCCAGAGCTGACTGACCTCGCAAAGTCCTTGAGCGCCGTGAACCTTGGGGATGGCCCAGGGATAGGACCGGCGGCGCAAGCTGCACCCTTCTCAACAGAGTTTCTATTGGATGAAAGTGTTCTCGGCTTGCCTGACGAGGAAAAGCCAGCAGAGCGGGCTGAGCACCTGACCTCGGATATCTTGCGGGATGTGGCACAAGCCGCCAATTCAGGCCTGCTGAATGCAACCGTTCAGCAGATAGCACCAGCGCAAGACGCCGCTGTTGATGAAGGCGCAGTGTTAAAACCTTCTGAGACGCTCGATCCGCCTGAGCCGCAACCGCAAGTATCCTTGCAGGATATTCAGAAGCAGATGGATACCGATGGGCGGGTTTCGATCGGTGGATTGGCCTGCGTCGCAGACCAAGAGCTGAACATAGGCGGCTGGTCAGAGGAAGAAGATGTGGCTCTTGCTTTGGCAAATGGACGCGCTGATCTGTTTCAGGAATTTGATCGTGTTTCCCCAAAGGCGATCACTGGACTGGCCAGAACTATGCTGCACTTCGGGATGGGGGCTGAAACCCGCGCGATCCTTGCGATATCACCAGACGAGCCACCTGCGCTGTTGGTTGCATTGTCTCATATCGTCGACGGAGAACCAGACCCTGAGAAATTTTTTGGCCGCCAAATCGAATGTGCGGGGCGGGCTGGGCTCTGGGCTATACTAGCCACACGGGAACGTTTTGACCCTACAAAGGTAGATCAAAACGCTGTTGCGCGCAGTTTCGAAGAATTGCCGCTACACCTGCGTGAAACGCTGGGTCCCCAATTGGCGAAGCGGTACTCGGACATCGGTGAAACCTCAGCGGCACAGGATATACTACGACGGCTTGAACGGTCGCTGGGCGGGCCGAATGACAAAACGGTTTTCGCTCAGGCGGAAATTGCCTTGGCCGAAGGAGATCACGAAAAAGCGCACAAGGAGTTTGTGAACTTGGCGGACAGCACGAGTCGGCAAGCGCCGGACGCCTTGATTGCCGCACTTGAGATCACCCAGGAACAACATGCCGAAGTGACGGATGATTTGGTGGATTTGTCCGCGGCCTTTGCATCCGAACTGGAAAACGCGCAGCAAGGTCCCAAGTTATGGCAGGCACACATTCGCGCGTTGCTTGCAAGTGGTCAGACCAACCAGGCGATAGAGGTTTTTCTGGATCCTCCTGAAAACGCTGAGCGGGAAAAACGTGTATCAGCCGATGAAGTGGCGCGCGCCGCGATCTCAGATACCAGCGACGCGGTTTTTCTGGAACTCGCCCTGGGGAGATTGATCCCGACATCCGAAACGGATCAGGTGCGCATTGTTCATGACACTGCCGAACGGTTGCTGTCGCTTGGAATTGCAGATCAGGCGTTGAGCGAATTGAGACGGTTGACCAATGCGCAGGCAACACCAGACACGATTCTTTTGAAAGCGCGGGCCATGCTTGATCTGGGCCAGCCAACCGAAGCTGAGATTCTACTGATAGGTCGACAGGATCACGATGCAAAGCGCCTGCGCGCCAAAGCCCGTGCTGCAATGGGCGACTACACCCATGCCAGCGCTCTTTTCGCGGAAATCGGTGAGACTGCGATGCAAGAAAAAATCGCCCGTATGGCGGGTGCATGGTCAGATCTGTCTGCGTCGCACACTGAACTTTCCCAAGCCGCAGCTTTGATATCCAAGCCGCCTGTTTCGGTCGATGAAAGCGCCATCACTCTTGCACAGGCCCAAAATCTGTCACGCGAAAGCGCCTCGGCGCGCGAAATTTTGCGCGACCTACTGGCTTCGACCGAAATCGATTGATCGTTGTTACCTAAAATTAAACCGGTTGCGGATACTCAGAGTAAGTGACCGGTCGTCTACGGCCAAGGCACTGGGTTGGCCGCATTTCCAGCGCCAGCGTATGGCTTGGTTTGGAGCTATCGGGACACGCAGTATGCGCCTGATCTTTGGCGAACCTCAGACTTTCGCGGACCTCTAAAATGAACTTTGACGCCAAGGCTCTTTTCCAACCGACCATATTGCTGGCACTGGTGCTGATGGCGATCATTGTCATGATGATCCTGCCCATGCCCCCGTGGGTTCTCGATATCGGACTGGCAGCTTCCTTCGGTTTGGCGATCCTGATCTTTACGGTCACCTTGTTTATCGAGCGCCCATTGGACTTTTCGGCCTTTCCGACCATTTTGCTGGCCTCGTTGATGCTGCGGCTGTCACTGAACGTCAGTTCGACCAAGTTGATCATCGGAGAAGGTCATTCCGGCACCCATGCAGCGGGTGAGGTGATTGAGGGGTTTGCCAATTTTGTCATGGGCGGGAGCGTGTTTCTCGGGTTGGTGGTGTTTGGCGTGCTGATGATCGTGAACTTTGCGGTCATTACCAAAGGCGCAGCGAGAATGGCCGAAGTTTCTGCGCGTTTTGCGCTGGATGCGATGCCGGGAAAACAGCTGGCCATTGATGCAGATATGTCCGCCGGCGCAATCGATCATACCGAAGCAAAGCTTCGCCGTGAACGCGAGCAGCAGGAAACCACTTTCTTTGGTTCGCTTGATGGCGCCTCGAAATTCGTAAAAGGTGACGCGGTCGCAGGGTTGCTCATCACTGGATTGAATCTGGTCATGGGGATCATCATGGGCGTGTTCATGCACGACATGGCGGTCGGCGATGCGATGGAAACCTATGCGATTCTGACGGTGGGCGATGGTTTGGTCTCGCAGATCCCGGCCGTCATCATCTCTATCGCGGCTGGTTTGCTCTTGGCCCGTGGGGGCGCAACCGGAGCCACGGATCTGGCTGTGGCATCTCAGCTGGGGCGTCACCCCGCAGCCTTGGCCACTGTTGCGGTTCTAATGGTTCTATTTGCCTTGGTGCCCGGACTGCCGTTTTTCCCATTTCTGATCGGTGGCATGGTTCTTGGAGGGACCGCATTTTGGATTACACGCAAGTCTGATCAAGCTGACGAGACCAACCAACAGCCGGTGCCAATCGTGCCCGTTGAAAAGCCAATCGGAGATGTGCTGGATCTCGATGACATCCATGTGGAGTTTGCACCTGACCTTGTGAACATGGTGCTTGATCCCGGAACCGGGCTTGATGCCCGGATTACGAACATGCGGACACATGTTGCCAGCCATTTTGGGCTGATTTTGCCGGAGATCAGGCTAACCGATGCCCCGGCTTTGCCGACGGGCACTTATGTGATCCGAATACACGGCGTCGAAATGTCCCGCGGTGAGCTGAATCCCGATCTGGTTCTGGCGCTGGTGCCTGATGACAAGTCGGCGCTTCCAAAGGGGCGAGACGTGACAGAACCGGTATACGGCGCACCGGCCCGCTGGATTCACCCCGAAGATCAGGATCGCGCCGCCCTGACCGGCGTTACAATTGTAAGCCCAACCGAGGTTCTTGCGACCCATCTTCTGGAAGTAATCCGCCGCAATTTCGGCCGGCTTCTGACGCTCAAGGCTCTGCGGCGTCTGTTGGACGAATTGGTTTCCCTGTCCAACGATACGAGAGCTGAGGCCAATCGCAAACTGCTCGATGAATTGATCCCGGATCGTGTGCAGATCGACACATTGCATCGGGTCTTGCGCCTTTTGCTGGACGAACAGGTTTCGATCAGAAACCTTCCTTTGATTCTCGAGGCCATTGCCGAAATGCGGGGACAGCAAACCGCGCCTGAAGCGATCTGTGAGCACGTTCGCCAGCGCCTGAGTTTCCAGTTGGTCGCCGGTATGCGGCGCGAGGATGGAACCATTCCATTGATCCAACTTGCGCCGGAATGGGAGGAAACCTTTGAGGCTTACCAGATCGAAAGCGGCCCGGGCACGCTCGATGTGGCATTGCCGCCTGATCGATTTGAGTTGTTGACCACAGGTCTTGCAGAGCAGGTTGGCGACGCCGGAAATCGCGGTGTTTTCGCAGCTGTTGTGACATCAGCCCGGCGCAGACGCTATGTCCGCACGGTGATGACGGCCAAGGGCATCTCAAACCCTGTCATGTCTTTCGAAGAGATCGGACTTGAAGCGAAACCAACACTGGTCGGAACCGTCGCAGCATGACCGGTCTGCCTCAATTGATTGCAGGTGTGACGGACAACGCCTGGGTTTTTCTGTTGGTCTTTATCCGTGTGGCTGCGGCAATGGCGGTGCTGCCGGCGCTGGGCGAACAGGTTCTCAGCGTCAGGATTCGATTAGCCCTGGCCTTGATGCTCAGCTTGGTGGTGGCACCCACCCAGAGCGCCGCGTTCACGGCGACCACTGCCAACTTGCCAGATTTGGTCTGGGCATTGTTTACGGAAACGGTTTCTGGGCTGTTCATCGGATTGCTGCTGAGATTGTTTATTTTTGCACTGCAAACAGCGGGCGCGATTGCTGCTCAGTCCACCTCCCTGTCACAGCTCATGGGCCAGACAGGTGCCGATCCGCTCCCAGCGATTGGTCACATTTTGACCGTTGCAGCGCTGGCCTTGCTTATGGCGACCGGCTTTCATGTTAAAGCGGCAGCCTACATCATGTTGTCCTATGAATTCTTGCCAGCCTTGTCAGCACCTGACCCTGCTGCGATTGCGCAGATGGGCCGCGATCGGGTCGCGCAAAGTTTTGCGCTGGCGTTCAGTCTCGCGGCTCCGTTTTTTATCCTCTCGGTCCTGTACAACCTGACTTTGGGGGTCATCAACAAAGCGATGCCTCAGCTAATGGTCGCCTTTGTCGGGGCCCCGGTCATCACGTTTGGCTCCATTTTCATGTTGTTTCTATGCGCGCCGGTCATCCTGTCAGTCTGGGTGTCGGCGGTTGATGTGTTTTTGGCTGCGCCCGTTCGGTAGGCAATCATGGCGGATCAGGACGAAAGCGCAGAAAAAAGCCATGAAGCATCACCAAAGAAACTGGAGGACGCCCGAAAGAAAGGTGAAATCCCGCGTGCGCCTGATCTGCTGACTGGATGCGCCTACCTTGGGATGTTTCTGTCTTGCGCGGCAATTGGCGGATGGTCACTGCGCGCGATCGGGGATGGGTTGATGCCCTTGATCGAACA
This sequence comes from Thalassococcus lentus, assembly GCF_028023555.1. NCBI lineage: Bacteria > Pseudomonadati > Pseudomonadota > Alphaproteobacteria > Rhodobacterales > Roseobacteraceae > Thalassococcus > Thalassococcus lentus. Next base: position 234,521 of record NZ_JAQIOY010000001.1, on the reverse strand, counting down.
GCCGGACCGGTTGGCCATCCATGCTTTTGGGGAGGGTCGTAAAGGGATCGTCTGGGCGGTGGTTGGGCCAATACTGGCGCCAACACTTCCGTTGTTCGCGTTCTCCGGGCTTGCGGTGTTGCTTTGTCTTTTTGCGACGCGTGGCTTGTTGTTCACCCCGTCAAAGCTGGCGTTCAAACGGTCACGCATTTCCATCATTGAAAACGCAAAGAACAAATTTGGGCGTCGGGGGCTTTTTGAGTTCGCCAAGAGCTTTGTCAAATTGCTGGCTTATTCGATCTGTCTGGCGTTGTTTCTGCGCGCGCAGATGGCCGACATCAGCGCCAGCATCTATCTCGATGCAAATGGCGGTGCCTTGATCATGGTGCAAATGATCCTTCGGTTTTTGATCCTGGTCGTCATTATTGCACTGGTCATCGGCATGATCGACTTCTTCTGGCAGCGGACTGAACATCTTCGCAAGAACAGGATGTCTCAGAAAGAGATGCGCGACGAATTCAAGGAGTCCGATGGGGATCCGATGTTCAAACAACATCGCCGTGCACGTGCACAGCAATTGGCAACGGGCCAGATGATGCAGGATGTGCCGAATGCCGATGTTATCATAGTGAACCCAACGCATTTTGCCGTTGCGCTGACTTGGAGCAGGCAGCCCGGAGAAGCCCCGGTTTGCGTCGCAAAAGGCCAAGATGAGATCGCGTTGAAAATCCGGGAAATCGCAACAGAAGCCGGTGTTCCAATTCATTCTGACCCACCCACGGCGCGCGCCTTGCATGCGACGACTGAAATCGGCGCGCAGATCGCCCCCGAACACTATAAACCGGTCGCGGCTGCGATCCGCTTTGCGCAGGAAATGCGTTTGAAAGCCCGTGGAAAAGGGTGGACATGACGAAGGATCTGGAACAGCTGAGACATGCAACGCGCGTCCTGAAAGAGCAGGCAATGCGGCGATACCGCCAAGCGTTGCAGGAACGGGCGGCGTTGGACAGCGAGTTGGCCGAGATCGATGAAATGCGCAAACTGGGCCAGCGTGAAAATGCCAGTTTGCATGCGCGACAATCAATCGGCGCGGACACGCTATGGAACGGTTGGATGCTGCAAAGACGATTGGAAATCTTGCAAAAGACAGCGCTGTGCCGAGCCAAGGAAGAAGATCGGCGCGATGCGGCCAAACGGGCGTTTTCGAGGGATCTTGCCCTGCAAGAAATCATCCAGGATGCAAAAACCGAACGAGAAAAAGGCGAGGCGCAAAAAGAGGCGGTAAGAACGGATGCACTTGTCCTGATGCAGCGTAGTCTGTTTCGAGACTAATCAGCGTAAAACTCGGATGTTTGACTAACCGTCCTGCCGGGCGATTTCGGTAATCAGGACACCACGCGCGATATCGCCCAGCACGGCCGTTGCGGTTTCCTGCAGCGCATTCCGCAGAATTTCCATGCGATCCGCCTTGGTAAACGACCCGTCGAACCCACCGATGTTCGCATGGTCGAACAACACTTGCAGGAACTCGTCGCGCAGCTTCGGCTCCTGACTGTAAACGGATTGAGATTGGCCGGGCTTTACTTCGATGCTTAGGGACAACACCACAAGCGCGTTGACCCGTTCAGGGCCGACAACGGGGATCACGAATTGATTGTTCAGTTTGACGAACTCAGTGGTGTCGGTCGGCTCTTCTTTGCCCTTTTCGTCTGGTTTTTCGTCAACGACCTGTTCGGATTCCTGCGGTTTATCCGGTTTGAGATACAGACCGGCACCGACGCCAGCGCCGGTGCCCAGTATGGCCAAGAGAATTGGAAAGAGTTTCAGCATCGAGACCTCTAAAACGGCAGAACAGCGTCCAGCACCTGTCTTCCGAGTCTGGGCTGTTGTACGTCTGTAATCTGACCCCGTCCGCCATAGGAAATTCGGGCAGACGCGATCTTGTCATATGTGATTTCATTCTGACGAGAGATGTCTTCCGGGCGCACATAACCGGACACGAACAATTCGCGCATCTCAAAGTTTACGCGGACTTCCTGACTGCCCTCGATGTGCAGAATTCCGTTGGGCAAGGTGTTCAAAACCGTTGCAGCGATGCGCAGTGTCAGTTCTTCGGCGCGTCGCACTGACCCGTCGCCCCGCGACTGGCTTGATCCGTCAATCTGAACCGCATTGTCCAGGCTGGCGCCGTCCGTAATGCCCTGATTGATCCGCTGGGGAATGCCAAAGAGGTTCGGAATGCTCAGATCATCCGACCCGGAACGGGACCGGGCTGTGCTGTTCGAGATTTCCGCCTGTTCATCGATCTCGATCACTACGGTTAGAATGTCGCCGCGCTTTATCGCACGTCTGTCACCCAACAAAGACCGCTGACCACCTGACCACAATGACGCCGAATCCGAAGCTCGCTCTGCTTCGATTATCTGGGGGATGCCCGACGAAATCATGGCGACCTTTTCGGGGTTTTGATCCGGTTCCGAAAACTCGGGTGGTTTTCCGATATGATCGAGACGTGCGCATCCGGCCATGAGCACGACAGCGCCCAAAACCACACCAAACCCATTCATGGAAACCTTCATCGGGTTACCTCCACACTGCCATCAACCGCGATTGTTCCGAACAACACTGTGCGGGAGGAAACGTTCATCACGCGTATGCGTTCCCCCGAGCCGCCACGTCCAAGTGCGCGACCCTCGGTAACGATCCTCAAGCTTCCTGTATCAAAGACCAATTCAACGATCTGATTGCGATCTACTAACGCCGGACGACCGATGCTGCCTTTCATCACGGGCCTGCCCGGATAGAGCGCAACGCGCGCTTCTTGCCCGATCACCACCCCGAGCCGTGTATATGCGCCTTCGGTGACAGAGTGGTCGAGCCTTACATCAGCCGCGGTGATGATCTCGGCGGGTCTGATGGTCCGCGTCGCCAGCACGGTTTCAGCACCACTTTGCCCGGCCAAAAGAACCAGCAGTGCTACGAGCCTGCGCATCAGCGGACTTGGCTCGTGGCGGCGAGCATCTGGTCCGCAGCCGATATGACCTTGGAGTTCAGCTCATAGCCGCGTTGGGCTTCGATCAAATCGGTGATTTCCTTCACCGCATCCACTGAGCTGTCTTCCAGGAACCCTTGTCGCACGGTTCCCAGACCATCCTGCCCGGGTGTCGATTGCAGGGCAGGTCCGGACGCCTCGGTTTCGATGAACAGATTGGATCCAATCGCTTCCAGCCCTTTGGCGTTGGTAAATCCGGCCATGCTGAATTGTCCGAGCAACTGAGCCTCTGCGGCTAAGGCGAAATAGGCATAGACTTCGCCGTCGGCATTAATTGAAATGCTGCGTGCGTCATCCGGAATCACGATTTCCGGTGATACGGGGAATCCTTCGGCGGTGACGATCAGCCCTTCACTGCTTCTTTTGAGAGCGCCGTCGCGGGTGTAGCCAATCTGCCCCGAAGGCAGCGTGACTTCCAAAAACCCGGCTCCTTCGATCGCGATGTCCAGATCACCACCCGTTGCGGACAACGACCCCTGTGCCAATTGCACGGATACCGCAGCGGGCCGGACACCCAACCCCAGTTGAACGCCGGTCGGCAACACGGTGCCGTCAGAAGCGTTCACTGACCCGGGTCGGGCCAATTGCTGGTAGTGCAGGTCGGCAAACTCGGCCCGGCGGGCGTTGTAGCCCGTGGTGCTCATGTTCGCGAGGTTGTTCGAGATCACTTCGACACGCATTTGCTGGGCACTCATGCCCGTAGCGGCGATGGTTAAGGCGCGCATTGTCTGCTCCTGTTATTTTACAAAGGTTTTCACGGCAGTCCGGATGCGTTCGTCTTCTCGTTCCAAAAAGCTTTGGCCGAGTTCGTAGGCGCGCTGCACCTCGATCATTCGGGCAACCTGAAGAATGGTGTTCACGTTTGAGGATTCGACAAACCCCTGCATCACACGCGGCGTATCGACCGGGTCAAAACCCGCGTCCGCGCGGAACAGCAAAGCCCCCTCGCGGATCATATTCTCGGGCTCTGTGGGTCGCACGATGCCGATTTGTCCGATTGGCCGTCCATCTGTGGAAATGGTTCCGTCCCTTCCGATTGCGAGATCAGAGGAGCCCGGCGGCACGAAAACGGGTGCACCGCCAATATCAAGAACCGGATAACCGTCGGCTGTCACAAGGGTCGCTTCGGCATTGGTAGAAAAGGCCCCGGACCGTGTCAGCCGCTGACCCTGGGGGGCCTGAACCAGAAAGAAACCGTCACCTTCGATTGCCAGATCCAGCGCATTTCCGGTTTGTTCCATCGTGCCCTGAACAAAGGACGTGTTTCGAACCCGCCCGGCCGACATCGCAACAGACGCGCCACCATCAGCCCGCTGCACGAATTCTGAAAACAGCAAACCTTCTTGTCGATAGCCTGTGGTGTTTGCATTGGCGATATTGTTCGCGATTATCTGCATCTCTCGCATCAAACCGGATTGACGAGACAACGCCGTGTAGCCAGCAGTTTCCATTTTATCCTCCGGTAATGATGGGGATCAGGTGGTCTTGGAAAAAATCCACGAGTGTCGTGGTCATGAAACCCATCGACATCCAAAACACTGCGACGATGGCGAGAAGTTTGGGAACAAAGGTCAGGGTCATTTCCTGAATTGACGTCAAAGCCTGAAAAAGACCGACCCCGACACCAGCAAGCAAAGCCGCACTCAGGATCGGAACAGAAGTGATCGTAGCGATCCACAACCCCTGCTGCAGGGTGTCAAAGAAGATGGCATTGGTCAGCATTGCCTACACCGGCATCCGCAAAATTTCCTGATAGGCCTCAACGACCTTGTTGCGAACGGCAACGACTGTTTCCACAGCCAGTTCGGACTGGGCCAGCGCCTCGACCAAGGCATGGGGATCCGCACGGCCAGCCATCGCGGCCTGCGCGGTTTGCTCTCCGCCGCGGATCGTTGCTTCGAGTTCTCGTGCGATTTCGGCGAAAGTCGATTTTCCGGGACCGCCCGCTTGTGGAATTGCCTGTACAGCGGGTTTTGTTGCCGAATAGGTCTGTGCGGCAAAGAGTGATCGGACATCCATTCTGGAATTCTCCTTCAACAGGGTTGGGGTTTAACGGCGCAGCAGCTCCATCAGACCGCTCGACATTTGCCGGGTCTGCTCAAACATCTTCAAATTGGCCTCATAGCTGCGTTGCGCTTCACGGGCGTCTGCAATTTCTATGATCAGATCCACGTTGCTACCGTCATAGTGGCCCGTCGCATCGGCCAGCGGATGGGCAGGGTCATGCACGCGGGCCAGTTCTGACCGGTCCAGACGAACCTTGCCAACAGCAACCTGCGCAACGGCCGTATCACTTGCTTCAAGCCTGAAGGGTACAGTTTTTCGGCGATACCCAGGTGTGTCGGTATTGGCGATGTTCTCAGACAGAATACGAAGACGGGTGGCCTGCGCTTTCAGCCCGCTGGCCGTAACAGCCAGAGCGTCGGAAAAAGCACTCATGTGTGGAATCCTTTAGTTGCGGCCAAGGCTGCTGCGCAGAATCGACAGGCTGTTACGATAAATCGCAAGAGCGCGATCGTGCTGGCGCTTGGCCTCGACGGCATTGATCATTTCAAGCTCGAGTGACACCGAGTTTCCATTGGGATCCTGTGCCGCCCGGTCGCTTACCTGTCGGACATTTTGGTCAACTGCGCCTTGCAGATGTCCGGGGCGCCTCGCCTGCAGGGTCTGCTCTGTCTTTTGAAGAGACTGGGCAAAGGGCTGGATCTGCTTTGCCCGAAATCCGGGTGTGTCAGCATTTGCGATGTTTTGCGCGCTCAGCGCTTGCATGTGTCCAGCGTGGCGCGCCATGGCCATCGCCGTTTTGAATACGTCCAGATTTTGGAACACCGGGGCTTCTCCCTCGATTGGCTTCAACCAAGGCTTAACGCTGATTCCTTTAGAAACGGTTTTCAGAGCATGAATGGAGCGTACGATGATTGATAAGGCAGCAGACTCTCTACGAAACCGTCTGACCCGACTGCAGCCGGTTTGCGATGTTGGTCGCGTGCATTCTGTCGATGGTACAATCCTATGGGTCGAAGGCCTTTCAAAGGTCTGCGCGATCGGTGATCGACTGCGGTTGTTTCGTCCTGGTTTGGAACTCGGGGGTGAAGTGTTGCGTATCCGCGATGAGATGGTTGCAATGCTGCCTGATGATGCAATCGATGGCGTTGCCAAAGGGGATCGTGTTGCGCTTTTGGGTGCGCCCACTCTGGCACCGGATGACACTTGGATTGGGCGTATTGTTGATGCCTATGGTTGCCCTTTGGATGGTAGGCCGCTGGCCGACGGTGCATACCGCAGACCATTTCGGGCCAGCCCGCCGCCAGCAGCCTCGCGGCGCCCAATGGGCGGGCGATTGGCAACAAATTTGGCCGTATTAGACACGTTTTTGCCGATTGCCAAAGGTCAGAGGATCGGCCTGTTTGCAGGTTCGGGCGTGGGAAAATCGCGGCTCCTTGGCCAGTTGGCACAAGACGTATCGGCTGACATCGTCGTGCTTGCCCTGATTGGTGAACGAGGGCGCGAAGTATCAGATTTCGTTCGAAACATACTGGGTGAGGAAGGCATGCGCCGAAGCGTTGTGGTGGCCGCTACGTCAGACCGTTCGCCGGTTGAACGCAGACGCTGCGCTTTGGCTGCTATGACCGTCGCGGAACACTTCCGCGATCAGGGAAAGCATGTTCTCTATCTCGCGGATTCGATAACCCGCTTTGCCGAAGCGCACCGAGAGGTCGCCATCGCTGCAGGAGAATTGCCTGCCCTGCGGGGCTTTCCGGCCTCGGTTCCGCAGCAGATCATGCGTTTGGCCGAAAGGGCCGGTCCCGGCTCGGTCGGACAGGGCGACATAACGGCCGTGTTCAGCGTTCTGGTGGCAGGTTCGGACATGGAAGAACCAATTGCAGATATTTTGCGCGGCGTTCTCGATGGTCACGTCGTATTGGACCGGGCCATTGCAGAACGTGGCCGGTTCCCTGCCGTCAACCTGCTGCGATCCGTATCAAGAAGCCTGCCGGACGCAGCGAGCGAAGATGAGAACGTGGTGATTTCGCAAGCGAGAGCACTGTTAGGTGTCTATGAACGGTCGGAAACCATGATCCGGGCGGGACTATATCGTGATGGCGAGGATCCGTTGCTTGATCAGGCGATCCGTGCCTGGCCGGAACTGGATATGTTCTTTGGCGATGCAGCGCCGCAGGGACCGTCTGGTGCATTTCAACGGTTGCGTTTGATTTTGCGCCGTTCTCAAACAACCCGCGGAGGAACCCAGGTTACTCAGGCGCAGCAACGCGCCTGATGCTGGTAACCATCAAGAAAAGCGATCGAGGATCGATGTTCGGGGAATGGCTTGCAGAAGGTTCAAAGCGATTTGTCCTGAATTTGCCTGCTGAAACTGAGCGACTTGATCCTGCAATAAGAAGGTTTGGATAACCCGCTGCATGGTTTCTGTTTCAGCGAGATCCGAGATTTCCTTCACGCCAAACCGACTTTGCGCTTTGTCGCGGAAAACCTCCAATTGTTTGTCGATATCAAGCTGTCCGAAACTGGATGGAAGATTCAGCGCTGTTTCAAAAACAGTACGCAATGGCGGGGTGCCCATGATCCGAAACCACTGCGCATCATCGCTTCCGCTGCTTTGTGCGACCTCTGGCAGGCTGCGTTCAAAGTTCAGAGCTAACCGTAGCGTTTCGTCTTGGTTGCCGATCGCAACTTCGAATTGCTGCGCTTGATATTTCGAGACTATTTCTGCTGAAAATCCACTTCTTTGAGTATTCGGTCCGACGATCCCGTCAAATCCAAAAGCGGCTGACAGCGCAGTATATCGATCATCGGCAAGACGATTCGCCAGCGCATCGGGCGCGGTTGTTCCTTCTTCCAGTATTGTCTGGATGAAGAACCGATTATCCAGATCGTCCTGAAGCCCAAAGGCGGTCAGTGCGACGCTCAGCAATCTTCGATCTGCAACCAGTTCCTCGGCGGTGGTTATGCTCTGAATGTTTTGTTCAAAGTAATCTGTCTCGCGGACGATGCTGACAGAGTTTTCGAAGGTGGCTTTTTGCGTGTCAGATGTCGTCTTGAGGAACTGCCAGCCAACGAGGCCAGATCCAATGAGAACGGGCTGAAAGCTCATTTATCAACAGCGGCCAGCAGCCGATCCTCTCGTGGAATGAGGGCGCGCAACGCTTTCAGACATTTGTAAAACTGATCGGAAAGCAAAGCTTCGGTTGCTTGCGCCAGCAAGGTCCGACTGTCGGCGTCGATCAGGACGCGGCTCAATTCCTCAATGCGGCGAAGAACCTGCTGGCGAGCTATATCAACTGACAGATCACCTGTCAGCATCAACTGCGTCGTGTAGCAGACCCGCCGGACCGGCGTTTGCGCATCAGACGGATGAATCGCGTCGCGAAGTCTGAGGATATTGGCGTTTGGCGTAATGATTGAAATGCGCCCTCTGCGGTCACCGTTTTCAATAACGGCACCATTGATCAGAACACGTTCACGCGGGCCAAGTTTCAGAACAAGCCCACTCATGACTTTGGTCCCTGACCTGACAACCCACGTAGTACGGCTGCATTGACCTCAAGCAGAGGACGCACGCCTGCTGACCGGTTCAAAACCTTGCCGGTATGCACTTGAACGAATTCAGCAAGATAAAAAATCCGCGCCCGGAGATCCTGCGGCAGGTCGTTGTCTGCATCAGCAACGTCCACGGCAAGAGCAGTCCAGAGTTTTCGGTTATCTGACAGAGCAGCAACCAGCTTTGGAAAAGCGGTGGGGCCGGCAATCGCCGATGCTTTGATCCTGTGTGATATGCGTGCGAGGAGCTGAAACTCGACAGCGCGGGCATTTCGGGTCGGAGCGCTGGATTGGCTGTACGCGCGTTTTGCAAGCGTTTGAATGTTCACTTCAGAGCCTTTGGTCTGGAAAGAGTTCAAAAAGGCGAGGGCCGGTCAGGCCCTCGCCTCTGACGATTAGCGGAAGAGTGACAGCAGGGACTGCGGCGCCTGATTGGCGATGGACAGAGCCTGAACGCCAAGCTGCTGTTGAACCTGCAATGCCTGTAGACGGGCCGACGCTTCTTCCATATCGGCATCGACCAGTGTTCCGATCCCTGACTTCAGTGCGTCTGTGAGGCCAGAGACAAAGTCTGCCTGAGTCTCAATCCGGCCTTGCGCAGAGCCAAATGCGGCCGCCGAATCGATTGACGTCTGGATCAGCGATTCAATTGCAACAAGCGCAGCATCAGCGCCGTCAGCCGACGTGATGTCAATATCATTGAGCAACTCCAGACCGCCGCCGACGGTTCCGTCTGCCTCTGTCTCATAGGTATCGAGATCGGCAATATCGGCCTGGTTCACCTGAGCGGAATCAATGTCGATCGAAAGGCCGGCATCATTGGTGATGTTGATCTGACCAGCGTTGGTTCCGTCCACTGCGAATGACACGCCCAGATCAGCGTCTTCCGCTGCGACATTCATACGATCCACGAGCCCTCGGGTCACGTCCGCAAGCGTGTCGCCGTCCCGCGCAACGTAGACCACGTCACCCCCGAAATCGACGGCATCACCGCTGGTTGTCTCCGTCATGCCGGCGGCTGATACCACATAAGATGCACCTGCGAGGATCGTATCATCCGCACCCAAGCCATCGAGCGTTGCGAATGTGGCGGAAGTCCCATCAGCCACGGTCGCGCTGGCGCCAACTTCCAGACCGGTTGTGCCTGCTGCTGCCTCGGCGCGGCCAAGATCCTGCTTGATCACACTGATGTTCGAGGCCGCAACACCGGTCGCGGAACGATCAAGAGAGGCGAGAACATTGACTTGGCTGGACTCAACTTCGGAGTCTGTGTTTTCCAGCAGGTTCAGCCCGTTGAACTGAGCCGCGCCAACGACCGCACTAATTTGATCACGAAGCGCGTCAATGTCCGTTTGAATCTTGGCGCTGTCGACGTTTTCTTCTTGTGCAGCGACGATCTTGCCTTTGATGTCCGTCAGCAAATCGGTGACTGTTTCAGCTGCTTGTCGTGCAACTGCAACGGTTGACTGGCCCAGGTTGAGACTGTCTGAAATGCCTTTGAAGCCTTTCACGTCGGCTTCCATCACCTTGGAGATTGCCCAAACGGCCGAGTTGTCTTTTGCATTGGCAACAGTCTTGCCGGTCGAAATCGCGTTCTGAGTGTCTGCAAGGTTGGAGTTGATTGATTTCAGGGTTTGCAGCGCCACCATGGCGCCGTTGTTCGTCAGGATGCTTGACATGAGTTTGAGTCCTTGATGTCAAAAGGCGCTTTTGCGCCGGTTACATTTGCCGGTTCCGGCATCTCTGACGTCTTTCTGACGATTGCGGGAATGGTACATTGTGATCCCGCGCCACCTGAGTGGTGCGCCCTCAAACTCATCGGAAAAACCTAACGGGCCCCTAACATTCGAATTTCTGTCGCGCGCTTTTGAAACAAATCCTGTTAAGCGCGCTTTTCAAGCGTGTGACCCGGCGCACTATCCAGCGATTGTCTCTTGCAGTTGATGTCATAAGTGCTGAGGTTTTTGCGGTCACTGGCCAGCATTCCGATCCTTGCCGCGACGGCTCTGAGGCCCGCCAGACTTTGATCGAACAAGCGGTGATTCCGTTCAATCTGTTCTTTGATGGGCTGCAGATCGGATGGTTTGATTGGATCGCTTTGAAGGTTTTGAAGCAGAGTTTCCTTTTCCTCGGATATCGCAGAAATCCTTGCAAAGTCGCCGCTAAGCAGCGCGTCGTGTTCTGCTTCAAGCAGCGCGCCAAGCGCGGTTGAACGGTCTTCATTGATCATCTGATCTCTCCTTCAATGCGTTGAACAGTGTTTCTGCCAGCCCAATGCCGCCTGCATCAGAAATTTGTCGGGCTTGTTCGAGAAGCAGAAAGGACTGGAACTGCGACTCGCCCGTGCCGCCACCGAACGTGGTTGGTATCTGGCCCATGCCCGTCGATTTGAGCATTTCCGCGAGAAAGTTGGCCTCAAGTTCGCGGGCGGCCTGCCTGAGCGAAGCATCCGGATCCTGTGTGGCCAGGGGGAGTTGCGATGATATCTGCACGAGATTTCTCCAATTCGACTCAGTTGATCTATTGGTCCCCTGTTTCGGTAAAGAAGCGGTAACGATGTTGCCTGTATGGTCCGGCTTCCAGTGATTTCCGGAGACTGAGACATGCAAATTCCGACTGTTGGACAGTCAGGCCTCACCACGGCCCTCTCAGGGAAACCGATGATCGATGAATCGGGTGCAGCGGATGAGTTTTCCGAAGTTTTGGCTTTGTTGTCCGACCAATCCGAAACGATGGAACAGGCAAAAGACGAACCAGAAGAAGACGCTGGCAGGCGGATAATTGAAAAACCTGATGACCATAGTGGCGACGCGGCCAAACCAGATGATTTGGAGGCCGACAGCGAAAAGCTATCTTTGGAATGGAGAAGCGAAATCACCCACTCAACTGGGCAGGTGGTCAAACAAACTGAAAAAGCGCCCGGCTTTGACTTTATCAGCCCTGATAAATCTGGGGGGCTGGATCACGAAACGCCTCTGAGCAGGAAAGTACCATCGCTGGAAACGGGTATGGAAGCACTGAAAAATGCGAATCTACAGCAGGTTCAACATCGCGAAAAAACGCAGCTTTTCCACGAAGCACCTTACCGTGAAATAGAGACTAAATCGCCTAAAATCGCAGAGATTGACTTGAGGCCTCAGGTTATCACTGCGCAGGTTCCTATTCAGCTTTCACCTGCCGAAGGCATTGAGCTTGAGCCAGCACACGCGCGATCCGCGGTTCCTGAAAAGGCGGCGCTCTTGAAGGGGCCTGCAAACGCGGCAACACTTATCCAAGCACCCGAAGAAGATGTCACGCACCTTCATCTTCCGCTGGAAGAAAAGCCAGTTTTGGAGGCCAAAAGACTGCTGGAAAACACTGGTGATCGCCAAGCGATTTTTGCACGGGACGAACAAGCATTACTTGGCCAAAAACCCAAAAACAGGCAGGCCGAATTCCCGTCCGAGCGCATTGAGACGGACCCGCCGGTTTCCCAATCCGTTGACCAGCGCGTCGCTGAGAAACGTCTGGTCGTCGGGTCGATCTCGTCCGGTGGCTTGCCTTTGATTGGTCCATATTCTGAACCAGGCCGTGTAGGGTTTGTTCAAGACGCCAAGGCTTTGGTCGCGGGTGATGTTCGACATCAGAAGAAGGCCCAACAAAACGATGAAGACCGGATACCTGTGCCCAATGGGGTTGCGCGTGGCCAGTCTTCTGAAAGCCAGCCACGAAAGACAATGGTTGGAAGTGCAGGAAAGAGGGTTAAGCCAGAAGGGTTGGAGCAGGTTCGATCCGTTCCCGACATGGGCATCCGAACACCCAAACCTGAAACGATGGCGTTTGCTCCAGAAGCAGTCCAAGTCAAAGTCGAGACATTTGTTGGTCTACGAAATCGGTTGGAAACCCCCAAGCCCATTCCACGGCTGGGTACAGCGCCAGACAATCAAATCGCGTTGCGCTCTGATCTGATTTTGTCGCGAAGCGGCAGCGCGGTTGCGCCTGTAGATGAGCCGCATGACCCTGCCGAAGTCTCGGGCGGAACTACCGCTGATACCGTCAAACCTCGGCTGACAGCTGTGTCTTTGCCATCGGTCCGAACTGAACCGGTTCAAACACTCTTTCCCGAACCAAGCCTTTTGGCCAGCGATCCCGATCCAATGAGTCCCGCTGCTCCAACGGAAATCCGGACTGCTGGAGGCACTGTTGTTCAACAGGCGCCAAACGCACCTGTCAGCGCTGATCCGGTCTCGGTCATACGCCAAATCGCAAATGCATCGGTTGGTACGAAGGACAACGGGATTGAGATACGTCTAAGCCCGGAGGAACTAGGCAGTATCAGGATGCAGTTGACGACGACCGATCTTGGGACGGCTGTCACCATTCATGCGGATCGCCCGGAAACACTCGAACTGTTGCGGCGGCACATTGATATCTTGGCGCGCAATCTCGCCGATGCCGGATACGAAGCCGCAGAATTTTCGTTTGGCGATCAAAGACAGCAGGGCGCTGAAAAGGCTTCATTTCTGAATCAAGACCCTGATGACAGCGTTCCCGAGCAAGAAATCCCAAAATTGACCCTCAAGCCCGGAACGTCGGGAATCGACATCAGATTGTAGGAGCACTCCATGGTAGAAACGCTGGTCTCAACGCCCTCGATTGCGGGAGGCTCAACTCAGTTTTCAGGGTCAACCGAAGCGTCGGGGTCCGATGCGCTTAGCTCGGATTTTGAAACTTTCCTAAAGATGCTGACGGTCCAGGTCCAAAATCAGGACCCTTTGAATCCGGTAGATTCGACAGACTACGCGACGCAGCTCGCGACGTTTTCATCGGTAGAGCAGCAAGTGCTGACCAACGATCTACTTAGATCCATGGCCGAAACGCTTGGGGGAAGTTCATTGCAGAATATGTCCGGGTTGATCGGCATGGAGGCACTGGCACGCGCTCCGGTTTATTTTGATCAATCCGGCCCGATTTCCATCCGGCCCGAACTGGCCGAAGGCGCCAACAGGGCTGAACTGGTTGTGCGTGACGAAAGCGGCGCAGTGATTCAGCGTTTCGACATTCCGCAAGGCCAGGAGTCGGTCATTTGGGCGGGCGGCGATGACAACGGTGATCTGCTTCCGGCGGGGGTTTACCGGTTCGAGATTGATAGTTTTAACGACGAAACCTTGGTCGGCAGTCAGCTCGCGCAAGTGTATTCTCGAATCAACGAAGTCAGGAGCGATGAAGGCGTTACATTGGTTCGATTGTCAGACGGAAGCGAATTGCCGCAGAGTCTGATCACCGGCCTAAGACACGCAAACTAGGCAATTCTTCAGAAAACCGCGATGTTGCGCGAAGTCCTGCCTAGAATTTTTGCACCAAGCCAACGGAGGCAGCATGCCAAAATTTTCGGCCATAAAGCACTGTAAAACAGTAAAAAAATGAATCACTCGCTCAATCAAAACGGTGCGTCAAAAGCCAAAAGCAAAAAAATGTTGCGAATTTGCCGCTTCGCTCCGTCTGAATTGCTCGATCCGACGAACACGACAAAATTCATGTTTGAAAGGGGTTTGACGACAGTATAAGTTCAAACACGCGCAGGGTACTTTACCCTAAACTGTACAGTCTGGAGACTATTATGAAAAAGCTTATCATTGCTGCAGCAGCAGCCGTGGCAGCTGCACCTCTCGCAGCTCAGCAAGCCAATGACCCATTCATCACCACTGACGCGGGCGGTCTGCCTGCTCTGGCGATCATTGGTGGCATCGCAGTGATCATCGCGATCGCAGCGTCGTCCGGCACCGACTAAATTTCGGTTCGCTGAAAAAAGATCTTGAGACGGCGGCTTTTGAGCCGCCGTTTCTTTTTTGTTTATTGTGTATGGATCTGACGCTTTCGGGGCTCTTGATCAGCCGAAAACGACGACAGCAGCAGAAATCAATCCGCCCAGAACAACCCCCGCGACAAGCCACATCAAGCGTTCGCGACGCGGTTTTCGTGCTGGCGCTTCGTTGGCATCACCCTGACGGATCAACGCGGCCTCAACCAGAGTAGGCAACCTAGGCCCGAAACGCGCTAAGACCCGCACGGTTTTCGCCAGGTCATTGAGCGCCGCTTTGGGCCCGATCGACTGTTTGATGTATTGCTCGACGACGGGCTGGGCAACTTTCCAGATATTCATATTGGGATCAAGCGAACGGGCAACGCCTTCGACCACGACCATTGTGCGTTGCAGCAAAATCAGTTCGGTCCGTGTTTCCATTCCGAAGCGTTCGGTCACTTCGAACAGATAGGCAAGCAACTTGCCCATCGAGATACGTGTTGCATCCATACCAAAGATCGGCTCGCCGACAGCGCGCAAAGCACGGGCGAATTCATCCACATCCCGATCCGCGGGCACATAGCCTGCTTCGAAATGAACTTCGGCAACGCGTTTGTAGTCACGACGAATAAAACCATAGAGAATTTCGGCATAGACGCGGCGCGTGTACTCGTCGATGTGCCCCATGATTCCAAAATCATAGGCAATAATGTCGCCGTTTGCTGCGACCTTCAGGTTTCCCTGGTGCATGTCAGCGTGAAAAAAACCGTCCCGCAACGCATGGTTCAGAAACAGCTGAAGTACTCGCTCGGACAGCTGTTCACGGTCATGGCCTGCGGCGTCCAGCGCGTCATTGTCGCCAAGCGGAACACCTTCGGCCCAGCCCAATGTCATGACACCTCGGCCCGAGTAGGGCCATTTGACCTGCGGAAGCTGGAATCCGGCATCCTCTGTTGTATTGGCGTGGAACTCACTGGCGGACGCCGCTTCGAGCCGAAGATCCAGTTCTCCGAGCACAACACCCTCGAAATGCGAAATCACTTCCGTTGGCCGCAGGCGTCGCGATGATGGCGATAGAAATTCAATGGAACTGGCTGCCAGATAGAATGCGTCGATGTCTTTTCGAAAGGCTTTTTCGATCTCTGGCCGCAGAACCTTGACGGCAACTGTTTCGCCTGTGTCGGCCAGAACAGCCTTGTGGACCTGTGCGATCGAGGCCGCGGCCACCGGTTCTGAAAAGTCGGAAAACAGTGTATCGACCGGTGTTTCCAATTCCTCTTCGATCGCTTTTTTGGCAACCGATATGGAAAAGGGCGGCAGTTTGTCCTGCAGCACACGGAGCTCTTGCGCCATTTCATCCCCGACAACATCGGGTCGGGTGCTGAGGATTTGACCAAATTTGATATAGGCCGGTCCCAGAGCCTGAAGCGCGCGTACCGCCGGTGGCAGTGATGGATCGCCTTCGAGTCCGAGCCATTTGAATGGCCAGCCGAGAACCCGGGCGGCAACGCGCAGAGGTGCGGGCGCCTCGAAGGCATCCAGCAAAACGCGCATCGCCCCGGTGCGTTCCAACGTTGCACCCGTGCGAACCAGACGCCAAATGTTGTGCGGACCACGCATCTAGATTTTCCAGCCGGAGTGCAGACAGGCGACGCCCATCGTCATATTCCGGTATTTTGCGTTCTCAAATCCGGCCTGCCGCACCATCCCAAGAAATGTCTCTTGGTCCGGGAATTTTCGAATGGATTCGACAAGGTATTGGTAACTATCACGGTCTCCGGCAATCATCTGGCCCATCGGCGGGATGATGTTGAAGGAATACAGATCGTAAACCTTTTGCATCATGTCGTTTGGAATTTGGCTGAACTCCAAAACCATCAGACGCCCGCCCGGGCGGAGCACGCGATAGGCCTCGTTCAGGGCTTCTTGAGGGCGTGTGACGTTTCGGATGCCGAATGAGATGGTGTAGACGTCAAAACTGTTGTCAGCGAAGGGCAGCTTCATCGCGTCGCCGACAACCCAGTCCAGACTGTCGGCCATTGCATCCGCTTCGGCGCGTTTGCGGCCCTCGACCAGCATAGGTTCCGTAAGGTCCAGCACCGTGGCATGCCCCCGGCCCGCGCGTTTCAGGAACCGAAACGAAATGTCACCTGTGCCGCCTGCCACATCCAGCAAGCGCTGACCGGGGCGCGGCGCAAGCCAATCCATCATCGCGTCTTTCCAGATGCGATGAATGCCAAACGACATGGCGTCATTCATGACGTCATATTTTGAGGCAACAGAGTTGAAAACACCCTGAACTTTCCCGGCTTTTTCGCTCTCCGGAACGTCGGTGAACCCAAAATGTGTCGTCTTTTCATTCGCGTCGGTCATCTGAGCGATCCGATCCAGCCTTAGTGAAGTCCAATTCGTCCTTAAAGAGATGTGGTGCAAAGAACAAACTGTCAAATGCGCGCAAAGGACCCACCATGGAAACCCTTTTCATAGTGCTCGATGTCTTTCGAACGCTTCTGAGCGGCGACGTGCTTATTTCGCTGCTTGCCATTGGCGTCGCGTTTCTTGTCGTAACCCGCAAGGGTTTTGGCCTTCAGGAAAGCTGGGACATTCGCAAGCGGGAACCGGCTGGAAACCGCATTCTCAAGGCTGGCGCCGATGTGGTCTCGCCCGTAGGCAACCCGCAAAAATATGTGGAAGCGATCTATTCTCTGGGTGAAAGCCATGCTGCCAGAGATGGGGATGCACTCGTGTTCCGGGCCAACCCGGGCTGGAGATACGGGTTTCTGGTCGGCTTTGCGGTCATATTTTACATGTTGGTCTATGAAGGTCTGCACACTCCGGCGGCTTGGGTCGCCTTCTTTGGGATCAATGGTGGTTTGATTTGGCTGGGTATGTACATTTGGACATTCCGTGTCGAAATCGAAGACAGCACCCTGCGCTACCTCGATCTTTCATTTGTCAACAAATCGCAAGATCTGGCCTTTCTCTTGGGTGCCGAAGATTTCGGTGACAGCTACAAACTACACTTCCAAGATGGGGCCAGCGTTTTCATTCCAAGATATGTCGAAGGCCATGACACGCTGAGGCGCATAATTCTGGAAACGCTCAGCATCAATGGCCGCTGAATAGAACCTTTCGTGCCCAACTGAAGCCGAATTTCTGGCCGAGTTACAAAGGCACTAATGTAAAGGTTGGATTGATGTCGAATTCTCTTATGTTTTTGCAACTGATCGCGATAGCCCTTGTGATCTACATACCCTTCATGCGCTTTCGGCTGTTCCGCAAACTGGTGGGTTTCGCAGATCTAAACCCCAACAACGACAGAGGGAATGGCAGCGGTTTTGAACAGCGTTTGGTTCACATTATCGCCAAAGCAGGAAAAGACCGGGCCATTGAGCAGGATGGCGTTCTGACGTTTCGATGCACGTTAGGCATGAAAACCGTGACAATCGCCCTGATCGGCTTGTTGGTTTACCAGATGATGATCCTTGGGTTTTCAAGCCCGATGGACATGTTCTATTTTGTGATCTTCCTTGGGGCGTGCTTGTATTTTGTCAGTTACGTTCTGATCTTTCGACTGCAGATATATGACAGCGAAATCGTCTGGATCGACTGGTTCCTGCGCGAACGCAGTCATGACCTGTCGCAGCTATTCAATGTGGAGCAAGACAGCTCAGGTGGCTACCGGCTCGAATTTCAGGACGGCAAGACCGCGTATATTTTCAGATATGTGGAAGGGCACGGCATCCTGAAGGATTTCTTGTTGGCTGCCTTGCGGATCAACCGCAGTACAGAGATTGCCACTGGAGAATGGGCACTCTAGACCTACCTGCCAGCAACGCGTTTGCCTGACAGGAATTCAGATGCCCGAACTGCCCGAGGTTGAAACCGTCCGTCGCGGACTGGCCCCAGTCATGGAAGGGGCCGTTATTGCACAGGCCCAAATCTACCGTCCCGACTTGCGCTGGCCATTTCCCGAACGGATGTCCGAACGGTTGACAGGCGCGCGTGTTTTGCAACTGCGCCGGCGATCCAAATACATCCTCGCGGATCTCGATCGGGGCGAAACCTTGCTCGTGCATTTGGGGATGTCCGGACGGATGCTGGTGTCTGGTGATCCTTTGGGCCGGTTTGTTCATGATCACCCCGCGCCTGAAAAGCATGATCATGTGGTTCTGAACATGGACAACGGTGCCCGCATCACCTTTAACGATCCGCGCCGTTTCGGAGCGATGGACTTGTTGGATACCGCCACCGCCGAAGCCCACAAGCTATTGGCCAGTATCGGGCCTGAACCGCTCGGGAACTCTTTTACCGAATCCCATTTGGTTGGGGCGCTGGATTCGCGGAACATGCCCATTAAATCAGCGCTTCTTGATCAGAAAATCGTCGCCGGATTGGGCAATATCTATGTTTGTGAAGCTTTGTTCCGCAGCGGCATTCACCCGGCCAGAAAGGCGGGGCGGATCTCAAAAAGCCGGGTAGAGACCCTGGTGCCGATCATTCGCGAGGTTCTGGAAACCGCGATTGAAGCGGGTGGGTCCAGCCTGCGGGATTTCCGCCAAGCCGATGGCGAACTTGGATATTTTCAGCACAGCTTTGACGTCTACGGACGCGAAGGCGAACCCTGCAAAGTGGCCGAATGCGGTCAGACCATTCATCGGATCGTACAATCCGGCCGGTCGACTTTCTATTGTCCGTCCTGCCAAAGATAGCTTGAAACGCGCAAATTAGATGATAAGGCTTGGCGACTGACGTTAACGGACCGGAGCCCGCAGTCATGGCCTATGAGACGATCATCGTCGAAGTAGAAGACCACGTCGCAACCATCAAACTCAATCGCCCTGACGCGCTCAATGCGCTCAATTCACACCTGCTGGGTGAGTTGTCAGTCGCGCTTGCGGATTGTGACAAGAATGAAAAGGTGCGTTGCATCATCATCACCGGATCGGCCAAGGCTTTCGCCGCCGGTGCGGATATCAAAGAAATGTCCGACAAAAGCTATGTCGACATGTTCATGTCCGACTTCTTTGGTGGAGAAGGCAACGCAATCATCAGCACTCGCAAGCCTATCATAGCCGCGGTGGCGGGCTATGCGCTCGGCGGTGGATGCGAATTGGCCATGATGTGTGATTTCATCATTGCTGCTGACACGGCAAAGTTCGGACAACCGGAGATCAATCTTGGCGTTATGCCGGGCTTGGGTGGCACGCAGCGGCTGACCCGTTATGTTGGCAAGTCCAAGGCCATGGAAATGAACCTGACCGGTCGTTTCATGGACGCGGAAGAAGCAGAGCGTGCTGGATTGGTCAGTCGCGTTGTTCCAGCCAAGTCGCTGATGGACGAAGTTCAGAGCACGGCGCAGAAGATTGCCGAGAAGAGCCTGATGTCTTCCATTGCCGTCAAAGAAGCAGTGAACCGCGCCTATGAGACGCCGCTGTCAGAGGGGCTTCTTTACGAGCGCCGCTTGTTCCACGCGATGTTCAATACTGAAGATCAGAAAGAAGGCATGGCGGCTTTCATGGAAAAGCGCACAGCGCAGTTCCGCGATCGGTAGACACCTGAATTCAATACATCAGGGTTGTCCCTTTGATGGGGCTTCCCAAATCGGCGCGCTTGGTCTATAGCGCGGCCTCAGAACATGCGCGTGATGCCCGCTAAGGCAAGAATCGGTCCGATCAGGAGTTTCGGGTCTTTGCGGCGTTACGCATAGAAACACACGAGACTCGAAGGAACGATCATCATGGCAAATTCGCCCCAGGCAAAGAAACGCGCACGTCAGAACGAAAAACGTTTTGCGATCAATAAAGCACGCCGCTCGCGTATTCGTACACATCTGCGCAAAGTCGAAGAAGCTATCGCCTCCGGCGACAAGGAAGCAGCAATGGCCGCTCTTCGTGAAGCTCAGCCAGAGCTGATGCGCGGCGTCACCAAGGGCGTTTTCCACAAAAATACGGCTGCCCGCAAAATGTCGCGTCTGTCCGCGCGGGTTAAAGCCATCGGTTAAGCCTGTTTCATTTGGTGGAACAGCAAAAAGGCACCACTACATGTGGTGCCTTTTTTTGTTGGTTCTGCAACATCTCTGACGCCAGAGATTCTTTCGCAAAGACTCTTCTGTCAAGCGGTAGTTTCGGTTGCCGGGGCGCCCAGTGGGTTGGTATTTTCATCCTGCGAGTCACCTCGTGGGGGGACAGTCACTCAGGTTCGCTTCAATGATTCCGGGCAACAACCGGGCGTTGCGAAACTGACGGCACTGGATCTGCACCTGTAGATCTACGGTCAACATTCAACGGTTGCCGTATCCAATAAATACAAAACGATTTGTCGTTTCATGGAAACGTCGTTTGGGGAAACGGCGCGTTGCGGAAACGTCAGGCACAGGCTTTGATTCGATACGTTTCAAGGCACAAGTTGTTTTGTCCCTAACGTAGTGGCCGGCATCGGGGATGGGCCAGTGAAAACACGGCGAAACTTGGAATGGGACAAATGACAAAAGACCAATGGGGCGCGCTGCAGCAGAAGCTGATCGAGACAGTAGGGCAGAACAATTACAAAACGTGGATCGAACCACTGCAGTTTGTTGGCGTTAACCAAGACGGTGTCTTGGTACTGGGCGCTCCGACGAACTTTTTTGGCACTTACGTGTCTCAGAATTTTGGTGACTTGCTCCTGGCGCAGGTATCTCTCATTGATCGTTCCGTGCGGCGCCTGTCCTTTGAAGTCGCGAACGATGCCGCAGCCCCCTCCCGTTCAGCCGCTGAAACGCCCAAACCGGCCGAAGCAAAACCTGCCCAACCCGCAGGCGACCTGCCTGGCGCGCCGTTGGACGCACGTTTCACATTCGACACCTTTGTCGTCGGCAAGCCTAACGAACTGGCGCATGCCGCAGCCAAGCGCGTTGCCGAGGGTGGCGCTGTCACGTTTAATCCCCTGTTCCTCTACGGTGGCGTAGGGCTGGGTAAAACGCACCTTATGCATGCAATCGCGTGGGAATTGCGGAACCGCAATCCACAGCTGACGGTTCTCTACCTCTCTGCGGAACAGTTCATGTACCGCTTTGTTCAGGCACTGCGTGAACGCAAAATGCTGGACTTCAAAGAGATGTTCCGCTCGGTCGATATTCTGATGGTCGATGACGTGCAGTTCATCGCCGGCAAGGACAGCACGCAGGAAGAGTTCTTTCACACTTTCAACGCGCTCGTGGATCAGAACAAGCAGATCATTATCTCGGCAGACCGTGCGCCTGACGAAATCAAGGATCTCGAAAACCGTATTCGGTCTCGCTTGCAATCCGGGTTGGTGGTTGATCTTCATCCGACTGACTACGAATTGCGTCTTGGCATTCTCCAGTCCAAGGTCGAAACCTATCGGGGCCACTATCCCGGTCTGGAAATCGACGAAGGTGTTCTGGAATACCTTGCGCACCGCATCAGCACCAATGTGCGCGTGCTTGAAGGGGCGCTGACACGCCTGTTCGCCTTTGCTTCGCTCGTTGGCAAGCCTATCAACATGGACCTTGTTCATGACAGTCTGGCCGATGTTCTGCGCGCGTCCGAACGCAAAATCTCGATTGACGAAATCCAGCGCAAAGTCGCGGAGCACTACAACATTCGCTTGTCCGACATGATTGGCCCAAAGCGGGTTCGCAACTTTGCCCGCCCCCGCCAGGTCGCGATGTACCTTTGCAAGCAGTTGACCAGCCGTTCGTTGCCTGAAATCGGACGCCGCTTTGGTGGCCGGGATCACACGACGGTCATGCACGGTGTGCGCCGGATCGAAGAGTTGCGGCAGCAAGACAATCAGATCGACGAAGATGTCGAAATGCTGCGACGCGCACTGGAAGCCTGAGTCGGTTTTGGCACAGTCACGTGCGTGCAGCGTCACAGCCGTGCATTAGCCTTGACCGGGCAGGTAAACAGACCAAAAAATCGCCAAAACAGACTTGGAGTGGGCGCAGCATACGGCTAGTGTGCCACTCCGGCCGTTGGCCATGCGAGAGGGTAGGGCGATGAAAATCAGCATTGAACGGGCAACGCTTTTGCGTGCCGTGGCACAAGCGCAATCGGTGGTCGAGCGTCGGAACACCATTCCGATCCTCGCAAATGTCTTGATCGAAGCCGAAGGCGACAGCGTGACCTTCCGTGCGACCGATCTGGATATCGAAGTGCTGGACAAGGCGCCCGCACAAGTGGAGCGAGCGGGCGGGACAACAGTGTCTGCGGTCACCTTGCATGAAATCGTGCGCAAATTGCCCGACGGCGCATTGGTTCAGCTGTCCGAAGACAGTGCCGCGGGCCGGCTGACGGTGGCGGCAGGGCGCTCCAACTTCAATCTTGCGACGCTGCCCAAAGAAGATTTCCCGGTCATGGCCTCGTCTGAGTACACGACCAACTTCAGTGCCAAGGCATCTGTTCTGCGGCGCCTGTTCGACAAGTCGAAATTCGCAATCTCAACCGAAGAAACCCGCTACTACCTGAACGGTGTCTACATGCATGTTGCTGATGCCGATGGCGGCAAGATGCTGCGCTGCGTGGCAACCGACGGTCACCGCCTTGCGCGGATCGATTCTGATCTGCCCAGTGGCGCTGAGGATATGCCCGGTGTGATCGTTCCACGGAAGACCGTGGGCGAGCTTCGCAAGCTTTTGGACGACGATGATATGGATATCGCCGTATCCGTTTCGGAAACCAA
This sequence comes from Thalassococcus lentus, assembly GCF_028023555.1. Taxonomy (NCBI): domain Bacteria; kingdom Pseudomonadati; phylum Pseudomonadota; class Alphaproteobacteria; order Rhodobacterales; family Roseobacteraceae; genus Thalassococcus; species Thalassococcus lentus. The sequence continues at coordinate 211,461 of NZ_JAQIOY010000001.1, read as the reverse complement.
AGTCCGCTTTGCGACCCCTGACATCACGCTGACATCCAAGGTGATCGACGGAACGTTCCCTGATTACACACGCGTCATTCCACAAGGAAACACCCGCAAACTGGAAGTGGATGCGTCTGAATTTGCCAAAGCGGTCGACCGGGTTGCCACCGTTTCCTCTGAACGGTCCCGCGCTGTCAAATTGCAGCTGGACGAAGACCGGTTGATCCTGTCGGTGAACGCGCCAGACAGCGGTGCCGCCGAAGAAGAACTGGCCGTAGCTTACGGCGATGAACGTCTGGAGATTGGCTTCAACGCCAAGTACCTTCTGGAAATCGCCAGCCAGGTTGATCGCGAAAACGCGGTCTTCATGTTCAATTCGTCCGGTGATCCGACATTGATGCGCGAAGGAAATGACACCAGCGCAGTTTATGTCGTGATGCCGATGCGCGTTTGATCTGCTGCCGAAAACAGACAGGTCGATTGTTCGCGTATGTGACTAGAGAATACGCAGGAGGGTGAGGTGTATTTGACAGGCCTCACCCTTTCGCATTTCCGCTCCCACCTGCTCGTGCGGATGGAAATGGATGCGCGCCCAGTGGCCATTTACGGGCCCAATGGCGCGGGAAAGACAAACCTGATCGAAGCCGTGTCGCTGTTTTCACCGGGGCGCGGTCTGCGCCGAAGTTCCGCTCAGGATATGACACGCAGGCCCGAAGCGCTGGGCTGGAAAATCAGCGGCACTCTGGAAACGCACGACGGCCCGCATGAGATAACGTTTCAGTCAGACGCTGGCGCGGCGCGGCAGGTTCAGGTCGATGGTAAGAGCGCCTCTCAGGTCGCACTTGGACGGTTGGCTCGTGTTGTGTGGCTGGTGCCTGCCATGGACCGGCTGTGGATCGAGGGCGCTGAGGGACGTCGCCGTTTTCTGGATCGTGTGACGTTGTCATTCTTCCCCGAACATGCGCAGGCTGCCTTGGACTATGACAAGGCCATGCGCGAGCGGAACCGCTTGCTCAAGGAGCAAGTACGCGACGCGCATTGGTACGGCGCTCTTGAGACCCAAATGGCCCGCGCCGGGGCGATCCTGACCAGCAATCGCGACGCCGCTCTGAAGCGGATAGCGGCCGCGCAGAAGGGGGCCGAGACACAGTTTCCTGCGGCCGATCTGGTCATCACCCACCCTGAGGTCGATCTACCGGCCACAGAAGAAGATTTGCGGGTCTCTCTATCCGAAGGCCGCGCACGTGACATGGCCGCTGGGCGGACATTGGCGGGACCGCACCGGATTGACCTTTATGGAACTTTTGCGGCTAAGGGTGTGCCTGCCTCTGATTGTTCGACAGGTGAGCAAAAAGCGCTTCTGATTTCCTTGATCCTCGCAAATGCGCGTGCGCTGGCCCAAGATACGGGTGCGCCGCCTCTGGTGCTTTTGGACGAAGTGGCCGCACATCTCGATGCCGGACGCCGGGCCGCCCTTTACGACGAGATCTGCGCGCTGGGCGCACAGGCGTGGATGACAGGTACGGGCCCCGAGTTGTTTGATGATTTGGGATCACGCGCGCAATACATCGAAGTAACGGAACAAGAAGGTCAGTCTCAGGTGCAGAAAAATGCTTGAGATGATCCACGAGCAGGATCTGAGCGGATCGGATGAAGACCAGATTGCGCGGCTCTTGGAAGATTGCTTTCCTTCCGAATACGACGGGCGGAGTTTCTTTCAACAGCGTCCCCATTGTCGTTTGATTTGGCGAGACACCCGGATTGTTGCGCATGTTGGGGTGTTCTACCGGGCTGTTCGCTTAGACGGCACATTGTCCAATGTCCTTGGGATCGGAGATGTCGCAACGGGCCCAAAATATCGTCGACAAGGTATTGCGACCAAATTGATCGACCAGGCTTTGGCGGCGGCGCCACGCGCCGATTTTGCGATGCTGTTTGGTCGTCGCAAGCTTTATGATCGGGCGGGTTTTGTGTCGGTTTCGAATCCAATCCGCCACACTGTGATGATGGGTTCTAAAACAGGTGAATCCGTGACGGAATCCAACGAGTTTCTGATGATCAAGCAGCTGAGACAGCGCTCTTGGCCCAGCAAAGGTACGGTCGATTTGTTAGGCCAGATGATGTAGCCCGGTCGGCCTGTGCAACGCTTGTCAGAAAACCCCTAAATATTGTGTCTGAGACGTGACATATCCGGGTCAAACCGCTATAAATCGTGGCAAAATAAACAAGGATCACGGCATGTCCGATACCGCAGGCACCCCCGAAGAATACGGCGCGGATTCTATCAAGGTTCTCAAAGGCTTGGAGGCTGTTCGAAAGCGTCCCGGTATGTATATCGGTGACACTGACGATGGTTCTGGTCTGCACCACATGGTTTACGAAGTCGTGGACAACGGCATCGACGAGGCGCTGGCCAAGCACGCGGACTATGTTCATGTGAAAATCCACGCCGATTCCAGCGTTTCAGTGCGCGACAACGGTCGTGGTATTCCGGTCGACTTGCATCAAGAAGAGGGCGTCAGCGCAGCCGAGGTCATTATGACCCAACTGCACGCAGGCGGTAAGTTTGACAGCAATTCATACAAGGTCTCCGGCGGCCTCCATGGCGTGGGCGTATCGGTCGTAAACGCTCTTTCCGTCTGGCTTGAGCTGCGAATCTGGCGCAACGGCAAAGAACACTATGCGAAGTTCGAGCACGGTGAGACGACAGAGCATTTGCGCGAAGTTGGCGATGCCGGTGGTGAAACCGGAACAGAGGTTCGTTTCCTGGCATCGACTGACACGTTTTCCAATCTCGAATACAGTTTCGAAACCTTGGAAAAACGCCTGCGCGAACTGGCCTTCCTGAATTCTGGCGTCCGCATCATCCTCGAAGATGAACGGCCGGCTGAGCCCCTGAAAACCGAACTGTTCTTTGAAGGCGGCGTTAAGGAATTCGTGAAATACCTCGACCGCTCCAAGCAGTCTGTCATGCCTGATCCGATTTTCATGGAAGGCGAAAAGGACGACATCGGCGTCGAAGTTGCCATGTGGTGGAACGACAGCTACCACGAGAATGTCCTGCCCTTTACCAACAACATTCCACAGCGCGATGGCGGCACTCACATGGCTGGCTTCCGGGCTGCGTTGACCCGAAGTGTTCAGAAATACGCTGCTGAAAAGGGGATCGGCAAAAAGGAAAAAGTCAGCTTCACCGGTGACGATGCACGCGAAGGTTTGACCTGTGTTTTGTCGGTCAAGGTGCCTGACCCTAAGTTCTCCAGCCAGACCAAAGACAAACTGGTGTCTTCCGAGGTTCGGCCCGCGGTGGAAAGCCTTGTGAACGAAAAGCTGTCCGAGTGGTTTGAGGAAAACCCTAACGAGGCAAAGATCATCGTTGGCAAGATCATCGAGGCCGCGCTTGCAAGAGAAGCAGCACGCAAAGCCCGCGAGCTGACGCGCCGCAAGAACCCGATGGATGTGAATTTCCTTGCGGGCAAGCTGAAGGACTGTTCCGAAAAAGATCCGTCCAAAACCGAACTGTTCATCGTCGAGGGTGACTCGGCTGGCGGTTCTGCGCAGACCGGGCGCAACCGGGCGACACAGGCGATCCTGCCGCTCAAGGGTAAGATCCTGAATGTCGAACGCGCGCGGTTTGATCGGATGCTGGCCAGTCAGGAAATCGGCAATCTCGTCATGGCGCTGGGCACCGGTATTGGCCGTGACGAATTTGATGTCAGCAAGCTGCGGTATCACAAGATTATCCTGATGACTGATGCGGACGTCGATGGAGCGCATATTCGCACATTGCTGCTGACGTTCTTCTATCGCCAGATGCCTGAGCTTATCGAAGGTGGCTATCTCTACATTGCGCAACCACCGCTCTACAAAGTGGCGCGTGGCAAATCCGAAGTGTACCTGAAAGACCAGGGCGCCTTGGATGACTACCTGATTCAGCAGGGCGTGGACGGTGCGCAGCTCAAGCAGGGCAATGGCGAAGTCATCATGGGTCAGGATCTGGTCCGAGTGGTCGAGGAAGCGCGTCAGCTGAAACGCGTTCTGGATGCTTTCCCGACGCACTACCCACGACATATCCTCGAACAGGCGGCCATTGCCGGTGGTTTCGTTCCGGGTGCTGTTGATGCTGATCTTCAGGGCGTGGCAGACAAAGTTGCTGCGCGGCTGGATCTGGTCGCCCTGGAATATGAACGCGGCTGGACTGGCCGGATCACGCAGGACAAAGGCATTCGTCTGGCCCGTATCCTGCGCGGTGTCGAAGAAGTCCGCACGCTGGATGGGCCTATGCTTCGCTCGGGTGAGGCACGCAAAACGGGCAGCTTCACGCAGAGCCTGCAGTCGGTATACGGCTTGCCCGCAACACTGGAGCGCAAGGACCGTCGGCAGATGATCCATGGTCCGCTGGAACTGCTTAGCGCGATTCTGGAAGAAGGTGAAAAAGGCCTCAGCCTTCAGCGCTACAAGGGACTGGGCGAAATGAACCCCGGTCAGCTCTGGGAAACAACCTTGGATCCGGATGCGCGCACATTGCTGCGTGTGGAAATCAACGACATGGCCGAAGCAGATGATCTGTTTACCAAATTGATGGGCGATGTGGTTGAACCGCGCCGTGAGTTTATCCAACAGAATGCGCTGAGCGTGGAAAACCTGGATTTCTAGTTCCGTTCTACGCCGAACGAATGATGGCCCGCTGTCCGCGCGACGCGGGCCATTTTCGTTGCACTTGCATTCTTTGGGCGTTGGCGGTCGTATGATGCGGAACGCTGAAACACCCAAGGAACAATCCGATGACAGATGGCTACAAGGCGCATGGCAAACACCTCATTGCAGGGGAATGGGTAGCTGGCAGCGAAAATTTTGAGAATGCGCCGGTAGAGGGTGCAGCACAACGGTTCAGCCATGGCACACCGGCCCATGTCGATGCCGCGTGTAAGGCGGCCGAAACTGCATTTCTGGCCTATGCTGAAACCTCACGCGAAGCGCGCGCAACGTTCCTCGAAAAAATTGCCGAGGAAATCGACGTCCGGGGGGCGCAGATCACGGCAATTGGAACGGCTGAAACCGGCTTGCCTGCAGCCCGGCTCGAAGGTGAGCGTGGCCGGACCTGCGGGCAACTGCGCCTGTTTGCATCGCACATCCGAGATGGCGCCTATCTGGATCAACGTCACGATGAAGCATTGCCGGACCGTGCGCCCTTACCGCGTCCCGATCTCAAGATGGTGCAGCGCCCGATTGGGCCCGTCGCCGTGTTTGGTGCGTCCAACTTCCCTTTGGCGTTTTCGACGGCAGGCGGAGACACCGCCTCAGCCTTGGCCGCTGGCTGCCCGGTGGTCGTCAAAGGCCACCCGGCCCATCCCGGAACGGGCGAAATCATCGCTGACGCAATTTCAGCGGCTGTTCAGGCCTGCAACATGCCAGCGGGTGTGTTTTCTTTTGTTCAGGGAGGCACCTTGGAGGTCGGACAAGCACTTGTGCAGCATCCGTTGATCTGCGCTGTGGGCTTTACCGGATCTCTGCGTGGTGGACGCGCGCTCTATGATCTTTGCGCAGCACGCCCGGTCCCTATCCCGTTCTTTGGCGAACTTGGCAGCATAAACCCAGTGTTCCTGATGCCCGCTGCGATGGCATCCCGCGCTCAACAGATTGCAGAGGGCTGGGTTGCCTCGTTGACAATGGGGGCGGGTCAATTCTGTACAAACCCGGGTGTCGTCATCGCGCTGGATGGCCCGGATTGTGATTTGTTCGTTCAGGCCGCCAGTAAGGCGATGGAAAATGCGGGTCCGCAGACAATGCTGACTTCTGGAATAGCTGAGGCCTATGCCAAGGGTGTCGCCCAAACCGAAGCCGAGAACGGTGTCGAGGCGTTGGTTTCGCATGCTGCTGGTGACCGTTCGGCGGCGGGAAATATCTATCAGGTGTCGGGGGATGACTTTCTGGCGAACCCCGGCTTGTCACACGAGGTATTTGGGCCTCTTGGACTGATCGTGCGCGCAGACAATGCCGAGCAAATGGCGGAGATCGCATCCGCGCTGGAAGGGCAGCTGACTTGTACCTTGCAGATGGATGATGGTGACGTTTCACAGGCACAGGGCTTGATGCCCATTCTGGAACGCAAGGCCGGACGGGTCTTAGCTAATGGTTTTCCAACTGGCGTCGAAGTGGCTGAGGCTATGGTGCACGGCGGCCCCTATCCGGCCTCGACAAACTTTGGCCATACCTCTGTAGGGACAATGGCAATCCGGCGGTTCTTGCGTCCGGTGTGTTACCAGAACATGCCCGACAGTCTGGTGCCGGCGGATGCTCTACCCGATTGATTCTCCGCGCAAAAAACTGCGCGACCCGCTCATCATGCCAGAAGGCTGACAAGACCATGAAAATTACTGCGATCCGAAGCCATGTGTTGCAATGCGATATGCCCGAGGAATTGGGCTATTCACAGCAGTACTATGCCAAACGCACGGCGCATCTGGTTGAGGTTCAAACCGACGATGGTGTGACGGGATGGGGCGAATGCTTTGGGCCAGGCAATGTTGCTTTGGCCAACAAGACGATCGTTGAAAAGGTCATTCAGCCTATGGTCCTTGGGATGGACCCGATGGATCGCGATGTGATTTGGCATAAGGTTTACAATCTGCTTCGCGACCATGGGCAAAAAGGGATGCCTTTGCAGTCACTGTCCGGGGTCGACATTGCGCTTTGGGACATTGCGGGCAAGGTCACGGGCCAACCTATTCACAAACTGATCGGCGGGGCGCATCGCAGCGATGTTGCGGCCTATGGTTATGGCATGATGCTAAAACGCGAAAGTGTTGATGATCATGTTGCCCGATTTGCCGATGAGGCGGCAAAAATTATAGGTATGGGATTTTCCGCTACCAAGATGAAAACCGGACTAGGCCCACGTGACGATGTGCGATTGTGTCAGGCCGTCGCCGATGCCGTTGGCGATGCGCGGTTCATGGTGGATGCCAACCACTGTTACACAACATCTGACGCATTCTACGTAGGCCGCGCCCTCGACGAGATGGGGGCCTATTGGTTCGAAGAACCGGTCGCCCCGGAAGATCTGGACGGGTACCGAGAATTACGCGCCGGTCTCAAAGTGAACATTTCGGGTGGCGAAGCCGAGTTCAATCGCTGGGGATGGCGCGGTATTCTGGAAAACCGTGGCTTGGACATCGCGCAACCCGAGGTCTGCGCACTGGGCGGGATCACCGAATACTTACGTGTTCTTGCCCTCTGCCATGCGCATTTCACACCGGTCGTAAACCATGTCTGGGGCAGCGCAATTGCGGTGGCTACCAACCTGCAACTCCTTGCCGCGATGCCACCGATGCCAGGTGGGCTGCACCCGTGGGAGCCGATGCTGGAATTCGACACAACGGAAAATCGATTCCGGGACCACCTGCTCGCGGACCCTTTGGATATTCAAGGACAAGTCGCCCGAAACAACGGCAGAGTTGCCATTCCAACGGGCCCTGGACTGGGCGTTGAGCCCGATATGGACTTTATCCGCGAATATGAAATCGACGGCTGAAAGCGGTCCGGCCGATTTCTGATCGGGACTAAGTTTAGGCGATATGACCGGCCCGGATGGCATAAATGATTGCTCTGTCATGCGTGGTCAGATGGTCTGACAAATCTTGATCCAATCGGATCCGTTCGTCAGGCGGCGCGAGGTCGTTCATAAAAACGCGCTCGCAGAACCGGGCATTGGGGGCCGCTGCACCGATCACACCCGCCCACATCTTCGAATAGCTGACATCATCACAGTAGGATCCGAAATCAGACAGGGAAAACGCATCAACCTGATTGATCCTGAGGTCCGCCAGGTCACCCAGCCCGCCCGTCACGATACGAAGATCAGACAATCGGGTCCGAATACGTTCAAAGTTTTCTGGCTTCAGATGTAGAGGAACCGCGAGGGGCGACACATTGGTTCCTCTCAAAACAAGCGAGGCAAAATCGCTTTCCCGGAAAAGGAATTGGCCTGAGGCACGCGAAAAACAGCCTGCCAATCGCTGCTCCACTGCCTCAGGACCGGGAAGAAACGCACCGCCCGGTTCGCCGATGACGCGGGTCCAAAACCATGGGCGTCCAAGGGTGCGGATCGAACTGCGCCACACCCAGTCGTCAAATTGCTGGTCCCAGATTGCTTTTTGTTCGGCAACGTCACGAGCGTTGAACAGCGCGGGTACAGCTTTGCCGCGCAACATCCGAACACCTTTTGCCCCAATGCGCAGCACCTTTTCCCAAAGACCCATGTACCAGATTCCGCGGCCAATCTCGCGCAGGTTCTGATCCCAATGTGCCTGCATCTCTGGTCTGAGCGAACGGCGCACCTGCGCATATAGCGCCATGCGATCATCGGTTTTCACCAGCCCAAGAAAAGCCAGAAGCGCATCGTAATCCAACGATTGAAACGCCGCTATCTTCAGCTCCAGCAGCGCATTCTGCATCGGATTGAGATCCAACGCGATGACCTGATTGGCGTCAGACAGCAACATATCCAGTGGCCGTGTTCCGCTACCCGTCAGGCATACCAGTTTTTCAGCGGGTCCGGACAGCGCGCGTAACTCGCTGCGTCCGTCCTCATTGGATGACGAAAAACTCAATGACTCAAAAAAATCCATATCAATCTGCCTCAGATGACCAGCAATTTTCAACACGCCGCAGTTTGCGTGACGGGTTCAGACAAAGGGGTTCGGTCTTGATCTGAATAACCGGGGAAAGCCCCCGATCACCAAACAAATTCGAAAGAGCGTTTCGGGCCGAAGTTCTGGCTTCTGGGCTGATGTCTGGTCGGAGCACCAGTGAAATCACCCGCTCGCTTTCGCGCCGAATACGGAAATCAGTGATGTCCCGTGATGCATTCAAAACGGCATTTCGCATCACGTCTGGTGTCACGAGCCGGCCGCCGAATAGAAAGGCGTCGTCCATACGCCCAACAACTTCATCCACGACACGCAGAGGTGATCCACAGGAACAAGATTGGTCAGACATGCGAAGCAGATCGTTCATCCTGTAGCGTGCCATGATCTGGAACTGGCGTCGAAACCCGGTGACCAGCGGTGTGACCAATCCGTCCCCAACAGGCTGTAGTTCAAAGTGGTTGGCGTCCTCTGCCAAGTGCAGATTTCCATGCGCGCAAGTTACGGCAAAAAGCCCTTCGGTCGCCATGTAGATCTGCCCCAGGCGCACTGAAAACGCTGCTTCGATAATCTTGCGATCCATAGGGTCGAGCGTTTCTGCGCCGGAATAGAGTCTTTTTGGGTGCAGTTTTGCATTTTGTTCCGCCAAGTGCCGTAGCACGCGCGGCGGCGCGACAATGGTCGTTGGATCAAACTGCTCAAGACGATCGAGCCATGTTTCCACTCCGGACCGCAGATCGAAAAAACGCAAGGCCATCCGGCCAGTCTGGTTGGCACCGTCATAGAGGTCAGAGCTTTGTGGCAAGATCACCGCGACACGTTCCGCGGCGAATAGAAAGCCCGGTACTGTTTTGGCCAGAATCGTGCCAAGCCAGCGGAATCTCTCGGCCGGTGTGACAGCATAGAGTGTGCGATTGCCAGAGGTGCCGGTACTCGCGCCAATCGATACTTTGCCGATTTGGCCCGTGTCTTCGAATGCGGCCCATCCCTGAGCAGACGAGATGCGGCCAAGATTAAAGTCCTCGAATTGCGCCATGACGTTGGATTTGTCGATGATCGGCAAAGAAGACAGACAAGTGGCGCCATTGGCGTAAAAGCTCACCTTTGGCAAATCATGGGTCAGCCATTTTTTCAGTTTGGCGGCTTGCCATGCCTCGAACGATGCGCGGGACCGTCCCTTTCGCGTCACCCATAGTGTTTCCGCAAAGGCGCGGGCTGTATGCATGAGTTTGGTCATGCCTGATCCAGCAAATCATAGGGGCTGTCCTCGGGGTCATGACACAGCAGAATGTCTCCACCGGCTTTGGCAAATCGCGCGACCTTTTCGGCCGATTTCCTCAATGCGGAAGGATCTTCGGCCACGAGACTCGCGGGAAAGCCCGGAATACGGTCTTGAGTGATGGCATTGGGCACCCACTGCGCATCTACGGCATAGAGCAAAGGCGTCTCTAACAATGGGAAACATACGCCAAAATGGGTGGTGCTGTGTCCCGGCAAAGGAATGGCGAGGATTGATCCGTCGCCCAGCAAGTCAAACCCGTCACCCAGCCCCAAGGGCGCTTCGGTCACAGGTGTGGACCCCAGATCACTTGTTCGGTCCAACAGATCATCGGGCAGCAATTCCGGGAATACGCCGTGCCGCAAGGCTTTGCGCCGGGGTCCGGATTTTGCCTGCTGAAGCGTTGCGAGATCGGTGTGTATCCGGGCTTTTTTAAACCGGGGCAATGCGCACACATGGTCCGCATGCAGATGCGTGACGACAACGTGCTGAACGTCTTCTGGAGATAGGTCCAATCGCGCCAGCACCTTATCCGGTGCGCCCTCTGGCAGAAGTTCCGGACCGAGCAGTTTACCGTACAGCCGCAGGGCCAGCCCGCGGTTGGGCGTCGAATACAGTTCCGTGCCATAACCAGAGTCGATCAGGATCAAACCCTCGGTGGGATGTTCGAGGATGCCGTAACGCACTTTCAAAGGGACTTTGCCCCAACCTCCGCCACGCAGAACCAAACGTTCCGGCGTATGCACATAGGCACTGTTTGCAAATTTGGGCTTCATACCGCGCCTTTCCCTACGGTCTGCGAAAGACCCTGTTCAAATGTGATCTTTGGCGTCCAACCCAGCACGTCGCGGGCCTTTGACAGGCTCAAACTTTGCTGAAACGCAAAGAGTCCCACCGCATAGGGGGTGATCCGGGGTTCTTTGCTGTTCTTCGGGATCAGGCTGACGAATTCAGCCGCACGCGCAATGGCCAGCGCTGGCCAGAACGGCAGGGCCCGCCACTTTGGTGCGATGTCATGTGCGCGGCAGGCGCTTTCCACGATGTTCCGGATCGGGAGCACCTCACCGCTGGAAACATTGTAGATCGGGTCTTGCGGATCAGTTGAACGTTCCAGAGCCAATTCGATCGCCCTGACTACATCGGACACATGGGTTAAATCGATCGCTGCGGCGCCATCGCGAAACAGTGGCAGCGGACCTCTGCGAGCCGCGGCAATCAGGCGTGGCAGCAATGTGGTTTCACCTGCGCCATAGATACCGCGCGGCCGCAACGTAATTGGGTTCAAATCTGGACGGGCGTGCACCAAAGCCTCGGCTGCTGCCTTTGTGGCGGCATAGGCATTGAACGGGCGCGGCAGCGGATCAGACTCCAGCACATCCAGTTGATCCCTGAGCGCAAAGGTAACGCTGGGGGATGAGATATTGACGAACCTTTGACTGTTTAAGGCGCTTGCCAGCGCCAAAGCCGTTCGTGTGCCCACAACGTTGGCCGCTTCAAATCGCGAACGGCGTCCCCAGGGCGACGAAAGTGCCGCGCAATGAACAACCGCATCTACGGGTTCGGGAAGCGTTGAAGGAAGACCACCAGCCAGATCGAATTGTAGGGTTTCGATACCCTTGGATCGAAGCTCGTTCAGTAGCTTGGGGTCACGCCCGCAGGCGACCACCCCGCAGCCACGCGAATGCAAGTGTAGGGCCAGCTTGCCGCCCAAAAACCCGGTGGCGCCTGTGATAAGAATACGGTTCATTTCAGACCTCGATTGCCATGCCGCCAAACGAGACGCCCGCCGAAGTTCCAAGCAGCAGAACCTTGCTGCCTTTGACGATCCGCCCTTCGCGCCGTGCGATATCCAGAACCGTTGGAATGGAAGCGGCGATTTGATTGCCCAATTGTTCAGCAACGTTCATGACGCTGCCTTGGCGAAAGCCCATTTTGCGCGACATATGGGATAGAGCGTGTGGGCTGGCCTGATGAGGGACCACAACATCAACATCTGATTTGCGCCATCCCGCCTTGTCCAAAAGCGTCTCTACAAATGCAGGAAAGTGTCGTCGCGTGACTTTGAACAGTGCTTTGCCGTCCATCCGGAACAACGCATTTTCGGCAAACTCTTTAGGATTGCGGTGGTAATCGATCCGCGTGCCGCCAGCGCCAATCTGGCAGGCGTCATAGGCAGCAGGATGCGTTCGTACGAGGCTTGCCCGAATGCCGGCCTCATTGTGAAGGGGCGCGCTGACAACTGCCGCAGCTGCTCCGTCACCGAAGAGCGCGGCAACGTCTGGCTGCTTCTGCCATGGCAAAGCGCGGGACGCGATTTCCGACGAAATGACCAATGCCCGCTTGCTCTGACCAAGTGCGATACGTCCGGCCGCCAGATCAAGCGCGGTGACAAAACTCAGGCAAGTTGCGTTCACGTCAAAGGCTGCGGCCGCGCCTCCCTTTGCCCCCAATCGCTGCATGATCAATGGCGCTGTCGCAGGTAGGGATTGGTAGGGAATGGCGCTGCCGGAAAGGATCAGATCGATATTGTCGATCTCAACTCTGGCATCTTCCATGGCTCTTTGCGCAGCTAAGACAGCCAGATCAATCTGGTCTTCGTCCGTGCACAGATGTCGAAAGGCCACACCGGATTTCCGGCGCAACCACCCGGTTTTCAGGCCATGCATTTTGTCGAGAGTCTCTGAGTCCAGGCCCTTTTGTGGGAGGGCGTGCCCGGTTCCGGTGATCGAAATAGGAAGGTGGTGCATGGTAATTCCAAAATCGTGAACATTGTTCAAAATACGCCAGAAGGTCGTGATGTCAAGGAAATTGAACGACGTTCAATGTTGCCGTCACGTAATTCTTCATACTTCGCTGGAAATCCAAAGAACTTCAATCCAGACAAATTGATGCTACAGGCGCGCCGATTTAACCCCTTGTTGCAGAACGCGACCCTGTTGATAGTCGGTCTCAGGAAAAGGAACGGTATGCCTATTTTCAGTTTTCATAGGTCTTTGCGGCTGGTCTTGGTTGCGATGCTTGCTTTGGCGGTGGGCAGCATCGGTGCGCGTGCCGATCAGATCACCGTTTTTGCCGCTGCAAGCATGAAAAATGCGTTGGACGAAATCGCGAGGACGTTCGAAGACGAAACCGGACACACCACCACCCTAGTCTACGCGGGAACAGCTGTTTTGGCCCGCCAGATTGAACAGGGCGCTCCAGCCAATCTGCTGGTTTCGGCCAGTGTTGAATGGATGGACTATCTGGAGGGTCAAAACCTGATTGTTCCGGAAAGCAGGGTGGTGGTCACCGGAAACCGGATGGTTTTGATCGCTCCAAAGGATCAGGCCAAACCTGTCGAGTTCAACGAAAATCTGGATCTTGATGGACTGCTTGTCGGGGGTCTCCTGGCGATGGCTTTGGTTGATGCCGTTCCCGCTGGTATCTACGGCAAGGCGGCTCTTTCGCACTATGACCTGTGGGATGAGGTTTCGGATCGTGTGGCACAGGCTGACAACGTCCGGGCCGCGCTGGCATTTGTTGCCTTGGATCAGACACCGCTGGGAATTGTGTATGCCAGCGATGCCCATGCAGAACCCCGCGTTGATGTTGTGGCGCGCATTCCATCGCACAGCCATGCCCCCATCCGGTATCCTGCGGCTCTGGTCGCTGGACAGTCCGGAAGTGGGGCCAAAGCGTTTTTGGATTTTCTGACCGGTGCCAAGGCATCCGGGGTGTTTGAACAGCACGGTTTTTCCGTGCCGGGTGGGTAGGAATGGATTGGCTGGGTCCCGAAGAATGGCAGGCAGTCCGACTGTCGTTGCGCGTTGCGTTCTGGGCAACAGCCTTGTCATTGCCGTTTGGGCTGCTGACCGCCTACGCACTCGCGCGTTGGCGGTTTCCTGGCCGCCAGCTCGTCAATGGTCTTGTGCATTTGCCGCTTATCCTACCCCCCGTCGTGACAGGTTATCTGCTGCTTCTGGCTTTTGGCGCACGGGGACCCATCGGTGAATTGCTTGGCCCGTTGGGTATCAGTTTTGCATTTCGATGGACGGGCGCGGCGCTTGCGGCTGCTGTGATGGCGTTCCCGCTGATGGTGCGGGCCATTCGATTGTCGATCGAGGCAGTAGACCCCAAACTTGAAGAGGCAGCGGCAACCTTGGGTGCGTCACGCCTTTGGGTGTTTTTGACCGTAACTCTTCCGCTGACGTTACCTGGTATTCTGGCGGGCGCGGTCCTGGCCTTTGCCAAGGCAATGGGTGAATTCGGCGCCACAATTACATTTGTAGCCAATATCCCGGGCCAGACCCAAACCGTGCCCTCGGCAATCTATGCATTCTTGCAGGTCCCCGGGGGTGAATCATCGGCGGCACGGTTGGTCATTGTATCAATCATCATTGCCATGGCTGCGCTTCTTTTGTCCGAGTGGTTGGCCCGCCGTGTGGCGCAGCGTGTGGGGGCCAGATCATGACGCTGAAGGTCTCGATCAATCACGCGTACGATGGATTTTCGGTTCAGGCAGATTTTGAGGCGCCGGACGGTGTCACCGTTCTGTTCGGACGGTCCGGTTCGGGCAAGACAACGGTCATCAATGCGGTAGCCGGATTGCTCCGCCCGGATTCTGGCTGCATTGAAATTGCGAACAGACGTGTTCTGGACAGCAAAGCTGGGATATTCGTCCCGCCGCACAAAAGACGGATCGGCTATATCTTTCAGGAAGGTCGTTTGTTTCCTCATCTGACGGTCAAACAAAACCTGCAGTACGGCCAAAGATTTGTGCCGTCGGGTGTCGTTTGCGAAGATCTGGATCACGTTGTTGACCTGCTCGGGATTGCCCATCTGCTGGAGCGCCAGCCGGTCGGATTGTCAGGCGGTGAAAAGCAGCGGGTCGCCATCGGGCGGGCGCTGCTGTCTGGTCCCGAATTGTTGCTGGCGGACGAACCTTTGGCGGCGTTGGATGAAACCCGGAAATCCGAAATCCTGCCCTACTTTGAGCGGCTCCGTAGTGAATTGTCAGTTCCCATCCTGTACGTCAGCCATTCGGCCGCCGAAGTGGCGCGGTTGGCGACAACCGTAGTGGTTTTGCAGGATGGCCGAATTGCCCGCCAGGGCAGCGCTGCAGAAGTTCTGAGCGACCCGACAGTCATGCCGACCGGTGTGCGCGCTGTCGGCGCCTTGTTGGCCGCAACAGTAAAGGCACATCACGCCGACGGGTTATCAGAGCTTGATGTCGGCGGAGAGACACTATTCCTGCCGAAAGTCTCGCAGAGTGTTGGGCAGTCTTTGCGTGTACGCGTCCCGGCGCAGGATGTGACATTGGCCCTGACACGCCCCGAAGGCATCTCGGCACTCAATATTGTGCCAGGCGTTATTTCTCAGATCCGATCGGGCGATGGGCCAGGTGTTATGGTGTCTCTTGAAACCGCTGCTGGCATGGTTCTGGCACGGGTGACGCGCCGATCTGCCGGCCAATTGGGTTTGGTTGAGGGCATGACCTGTCATGCGGTTATAAAAACCGTCGCAATCGCACCTGAAGATGTGGGTGGACCTGCCGCCGGCGCTTGAACTGCGGTGGCAAACCGCTAGCTGACACGGCTATGAAGCAGGCACTCATTATCGGAAACAGTGGCGGGATCGGACACGCCGTGCAGGGCGAGCTGCAGGCACGTGGCTACGGGGTGACGGGTTTGTCCCGGCGCGAACACGGCCTTGATGTCACGCAAGAAAGCTCGATCATACGGCATCTAGATGGGCTGATAGATGGGCTGACAGGGCCTTTTGATCTGGTGTTTGTGGCGTCGGGTGCCTTGGAAATCGCAGGCGCCGCGCCGGAAAAAACGCTGCAAAGCCTGACGCCGTCTGCCTTGATTGACCAGTTCGCACTGAATGCCATGGGGCCGGCCTTGGTGCTGAAACACGTCGTGCCCTTGTTGCCCAAGTCCCGCCCTGCGGTATTTGCTGCACTTTCCGCTCGGGTCGGTAGCATTGGCGACAATAGACTGGGCGGCTGGTACAGTTACCGCACCTCCAAAGCCGCGTTGAACCAGTTGATGCATGGCGCGGCGGTTGAGTTGGCACGCACCCACAAGCAGCTGTGCCTTGTCTGCCTGCATCCGGGAACCGTGGCGACATCATTCACCGAAAAATACCTTGGACGGCATCCTGCCGTCGGACCGGGCGAAGCGGCCCGAAATCTTGTGGATGTCATGGAGCAACTGTCCCCGGATCAGACCGGGCGGTTTTTCGACTACGCCGGGCAGGAGATTCCTTGGTGACACGACTGATCCTGATCCTTGGCGATCAACTGACACCAGACATCGCGGCCCTGCGCAGTGCTGACAAAAGTCAGGATATCGTCGTGATGGCCGAAGTGGCGGATGAAGCAACATATGTGGCGCATCATCCAAAGAAAATCGCCCTGATCTTTGCGGCCATGCGCAAATTTGCGGCCCGACTGAGGATGGATGGTTGGGATGTACGCTATTCCGAGTTGGACGACGCACACAACGCAGGATCAATCGTCGGTGAATTGCTTCGGCATACAGAGGATACAGGCGCCAAAGGTGTCGTTGCGACCAAACCGGGTGAGTGGCGTTTGATTCAGGCGCTGGAAGAAGCGCCTCTTGGAATCACTCTCTTGGAAGACGACCGGTTCATCGCATCCCACGCGGATTTCGAGACATGGGCCCAAGGCCGCAAGGCGCTGCGCATGGAGTATTTCTATCGTGACATGCGCCGAAAGACTGGCCTTCTGATGAACGAAGCCGAGCCGGAAGGCGGTCAGTGGAACTACGATCACGACAATCGCAAACCAGCACCAAACAGTGTCGATGCAGCCCCGATGCAATTCGTACCCGATGCAACCGTCGAGGCAGTTCTTGAATTGGTCGAGGCTCGGTTTTCAAACAGCTTCGGGACGCTTCGACCGTTTCACTTTGCCACCGACCAGGCCGAGGCCGAACAGGCTCTTGAGCACTTTGTTGAGAATGGTCTGGCGAAGTTTGGCGACTATCAAGATGCCATGTTGGACAGCAATCGGTTTTTGTACCACTCGCTGTTGTCCGCATACATGAACATTGGCTTGCTTGATCCGCTAAGGGTTTGTCGCGCCGTCGAAGCCGCCTATCGCGCGGGTCGGGTGCCACTGAATGCTGCCGAAGGGTTTATCCGGCAGATTATTGGTTGGCGGGAATACGTGCGCGGGATCTATTTTCACGAAGGGCCGGATTATCCGCAAAGGAACGGATTGAATCACCAACGCGACCTGCCTGACTTCTATTGGGGCCGCCAAACCAAGATGCGGTGCATTTCAAAGGCGGTCGAACAGACCCGCGAAGAAGCCTATGCGCATCATATCCAACGACTCATGGTTACCGGCAACTTTGGCCTATTGGCCGGGATCAACCCGACCGAACTGCATGAATGGTATCTGTCGGTCTATATCGATGCCTTTGAGTGGGTCGAGGCACCGAATACCGTTGGAATGAGCCAGTTCGCCGACGGTGGGGTTATCGCGTCTAAACCTTATGTTTCTTCGGGCAACTACATCAACAAGATGTCGGACCACTGCAAACATTGTGAGTATAAGGTCAAAGAAAAGACAGGTCCTGATGCCTGCCCATTCAATCTGTTGTATTGGCACTTCATGGAGCGACACCGCGACCGGTTCCAGAGCAATCCGCGCATGGCGCAGATGTACCGGACATGGGACAGGATGGACGCGGACAAACGCGAAACGGTGCTAAGCGAGGCCGAGACATGGCTGGACCGTATGACCAAGGGCGATCTGGTCTAGACTGCAATCATGCAGCGGCTGTCCTACTGGCCTATTGGTCCTGTGTCGCGTCTTGCGCTGGCACAACGGCCGCCTGACCGGTCAGCGCCCCGTTGATCCACTCACCGCTGGCTTGTTCTCCGGTGGAGTAGCGCATCGTGCCGGTGCCCTGCCGCTTGCCATCCACAAAGGTGCCTTCGTAGACATCCCCATTGGCATATGTCGCAACGCCCTGACCGCTGATTTCACCGCGCTGCCATTCGCCGGTGTATTTGAACCCATTGGCCATCGCGATCTGGCCCTGACCGTGACGCTGGCCTTCGCGGAACTGGCCCGCATAAACCGTGCCGTCCGGGTAAGTTGCCGTGCCTTTGCCGTGTCTTTGGCCGTCTTTCCATTCGCCTTCGTATTTGTAGCCGTCGGGGTAGGTCATCACACCGTACCCTTCATTCCGTGCGTTCTTGAAAGCGCCTTCGTACACCAACCCATTTGCGTAGGTTGCGACACCCTGGCCTTCGATCACTCCGTCGACCCAGTCACCTTCAAAGGTTGAGCCGCCGGGATAGGTGATCTTGCCTTTGCCATTGGCCAGGTCCCCGCGGAACTGACCCGCATAGACAGAGCCATCCGGATAGGTGACGCTGCCTTCGCCTTCGATCTGGCCTGCGATCCAGTTTCCAGCATACTTGTAGCCGTCGGCGCCAACAAAGGTGCCTTGCCCGTGACGTTGATCGTTGTTGAATGCGCCCTCATAGGTGTCGCCATTGGCGTAAACGACTTTACCCTGACCTTCGCGACGCCCATCCACCAGTTCTCCTTCGTAGATGTCGCCGTTGGCCTGAGTCAGTTTGCCGGTTCCGTCGATTTGTCCGTCCCGCCACGTGCCTTCGTAGATCAACCCGTCCGGCATCGTCAGCTTGCCGTTGCCTTCGCGGTCACCGTCGGCAACCCGGCCTTCGTACACGGATCCGTCCGGATAAGAGATCTTGGCCTCGCCTTCCTTGATGCCATTGACCCACTGACCATCGTACAGATAGCCATTGGGAGAGGTCATCACACCCTTGCCGTGATGCAGCGCGTTGCGGAAAGACCCTTCGTAGCGAACGCCGTTGGCATAAATCGCAACACCCTGACCGGTGATTTTGCCGTCCAGCCATGTGCCTTCATAGGTGCCGCCATCGGCAAAGACTATTTTGCCAACGCCCTCTGGCTTGCCCTTTACGAACTGGCCTTCGTAGACGGAACCATTTGGAAACCGTGCTACGCCCTGGCCTTTGATTTCACCATCGGCCCATTCCCCGGTGTATTCATACCCGTTGGGCAGGCGATAGGTGCCGGTCCCATGTTGGAGACCGTTCAGGAATTCACCCTCGTAGAAGCCACCATCATCATATTGCTTGGTCCCGACTTCGCCGTCTTGGGCGACTGCCGTTTGTGCCAATGCCATGGTGCCAAGAATTAGAAGTGCACGACCTGCGAGTTTCATTTGTGCCCTGCCTCTGCTCTAGGGAGTTTCCCAATTTGGCGAAAACGTAAAGGAGCCTTACGGTCTGGGCAATCTCTTTTGCACCGGCTGTCTTTTACTTGGGCGTACATCTGCTATGTCACAGCACGACCGATAAGGAAGGACAGGGCATGACCGACCGGTTTCGCCTGACAATGGCACAGCTGAATCCCACCGTTGGCGACCTGGCCGGCAACGCCGCAAAAGCGCGCGAAGCCTGGGAGCAGGCCAAAGCGGCTGAGGCAGATTTTGTTGCTTTGCCTGAAATGTTTTTGACGGGTTACCAGACGCAGGATTTGGTGACCAAACCCGCTTTTGTTGCCGATGTGGAAAGCCACATGCAGGATCTCGCGGCTCAGTGTGCCGATGGGCCTGCCATGGGGATCGGCGGGCCGTCATTTGGCGAAGACGGAAAGCTGCACAACAGCTATTGGATTTTGTATCGCGGTGAAGTTTTGGCGCAGACGCATAAATTCTTCCTGCCGAACTTTAACGTGTTTGACGAGGTTCGCCTGTTTTCGCGCAGTCGGATGCAGGGCCCCGTTGCCATTGGTGGTATCCGATTGGGCACGCCGATTTGCGAAGACGCATGGTACCCGGATGTTGTCGAAGCCATGGAAGAATCCGGTGCCGAAATCCTGATGGTTCCAAACGGCTCGCCCTATTTCCGCAACAAGTTCGAGACCCGTCTCAACCATATGGTTTCGCGAGTCGTCGAGTCTGGTCTGCCGCTTGTCTATCTCAACATGGTCGGCGGTCAGGATGATCAGGTTTTTGACGGTGGTTCATTCGTTCTGAACCCACACGGCAAGCTGGCCGTTCAATTGCCGACGTTCGATGAAGCCATCGAACACGTCGATTTCACGCGTGGCGATGACGGCAACTGGGCCGCGACCGAAGGCACGGTCGCCCCCATGGCCGATGAGTGGGAGCTCGACTACCGCGTGATGGTCATGGGATTGCGTGACTACATGGGCAAAACCGGGTTCAAGAAGGTTTTGCTTGGCATGTCGGGCGGAAT
Organism: Thalassococcus lentus; assembly: GCF_028023555.1. NCBI lineage: Bacteria > Pseudomonadati > Pseudomonadota > Alphaproteobacteria > Rhodobacterales > Roseobacteraceae > Thalassococcus > Thalassococcus lentus. The sequence goes on along the minus strand of NZ_JAQIOY010000001.1, from coordinate 191,274 downwards.
CGATTCGGCTCTTGTGGCGACCATTGCCGCTGACGCTTTGGGCCCTGAAAATGTGCGTTGCGTGATGCTTCCATCCGAATACACTTCGGATGCCTCGCTGGAAGATGCCAAGGCCTGTGCAAATGCGTTGGGCGTCCGGTATGACTTCGTCCCGATTGCCGAGGGCCGAACTGCGATTACCAACACGCTTGCGCCGCTGTTCGAAGGCCGTGATGCGGACATCACCGAAGAAAATATCCAGTCGCGGCTGCGGGGCTTGTTGCTGATGGCATTGTCCAACAAGTTTGGTGAAATGTTGCTGACCACGGGCAATAAATCCGAAGTGGCTGTTGGCTATGCCACGATCTACGGGGATATGGCGGGTGGCTATAACCCGATCAAGGATCTCTACAAAACGCGGGTCTTTGAGACCTGTCGGTGGCGGAATGCCAACCATCGCGATTGGATGATGGGCGCGGACGGTGTGGTGATTCCGGATCGTATTATCACCAAGCCGCCTTCGGCCGAACTGCGCGAAGACCAAAAGGACAGCGATAGCCTGCCGGATTACCCGGTGCTGGACGGTATTCTCGAGATGCTGGTAGATCGCGAGGCATCTGTCGCTGACTGCGTTGACGCGGGCTATGCGCGCGAAGACGTCAAACGGGTCGAGCATCTCCTCTTCATCTCAGAATACAAACGCTTTCAATCTGCGCCGGGCCCGCGCCTGACCAACCGTGCGTTCTGGCTTGATCGGCGGTACCCCATCGTGAATCGCTGGCGAGACAGGAACTGATAGGTGAGATCATGTTCCGGGATAGTTTTACGGGTCAATTGAAGTTCGAAGCCTTCAACGGCCTGAAATTCTGGATGGATTATCAGGACAATGGCGCACCGTATCAGGCGTCAACCATCCGGACAGAAGACCCAAAGATTGCAATTGTTTTCGTACCCGCTCAGCACCGCGGCAATGAGGTGTTTCTCATGCGGTACCATGGGCTGAGTATCCCCTTTTCACGTCCTCACGCGTCCACGCTTCTCGATGGTCCGGAATACAATGAACTTGTAGACAGAAATCCGGGCTTCGACATGGTGATAACCGAAATCGGGCGGCCAGAGCGCTGGCTGGAATATGTCGGACGCGAGCAAAGGTTTCATGACATTCCAGTGGATAGCGAATTCCGAAGTCGAGCCGAACAAGACATCATGTGCAACCTGTTCTGCGATATGATGGGCTGGAAAGCCATAAATGGGACGCTGGCTATGTTTCGCGGCATCGCCAACAAGAACGGTGATCCGATCCAAAAGGGTCGTGTTGGTTTTGATGCGCCTTTGCAGAAGAAGCTGGACTTGGGCGTTTACATCAGACGCTAGGCCTCGTCTCGCGCTTTCGCTTTGCCAAGCCCGCAACACTAATGTATTCTAATTTTAGAATGTTATTTTTGGAGCAGCACCAGATGCGGATCGCCTTTTTCAGCATGGCCCTCACGTTTTTTTTCTCAAGCGCAGCTGGGGCGCAGATGATGCATGGTCATGGTCATAGTCACGGGGCGGACGGAACAGGCCATGACGAAGTGACCATGCCGGGTCTACGCGGGTTGGACGCAACCGAGCAGGAGAGCCTCGACATGGAGGTCCTGTTTCGGAATTTCAAAGGCATTACCCGCACCGTCGAAAACCTGCCCAATGGCATCAGGACGGTCACAGTTTCCGATGATCCGGATGTCATGGATGCACTTATCAACCACACGGTCGGTATGATCGACCGCGTGGGCCAGAAACGCGACCCCAAGGTCTTTATCCAGAGTCCAACTCTGGACATTTTCTTTGCTCGGGCTGAAAGCATCCGCTCTGAAGTCGAAGTGACAGACGAGGGATTGGTCGTCGTCCAGACGTCAGAAGACCCGGAAGTTGTTGCTGCCCTGCATATTCATGCTGCGGAAGTCAGTGATATGGTCAATCGAGGGATGCACGCGGTGCACGAGCGGATGATGCAGCGCAATTCGAACTGACAGAGGTCACAGCCACCACTGATCAATCTTGGCGATGTCATTATCGGACCAGCCAAAGTGATGAGCAAACTCATGCACTGTGACATGAGCAACCAACGTCTCCAGATCAACGTCTCCACGGTTGCGCCATTCGTCCAGAATCGGCTCGCGAAACAACCAGATCGTGTCCGGCAGCGGCGCAGGGTCCGACACACTCTTTTCCGTGATTGGTATGCCTTCATACAGGCCAGTCAGTTCCAGCGGTTCAGCGATCTGCATCTCGTGCAGAATATTTTCTGGCGGCCAGTCTTCAACACGCAGAACAACTGCAGCGGCCAAAGTTCTGAACGGCTCTGGAAACTGCTCCACGGCCGCACGCGCATAGCGCTCAAAGGCTGCGATATTCAATGTTTCAGACACAGTCAGGAACACTTCTTCTTTTTCAAAATACGCAAGCGATCGGCCGCAACACAATCACGCGTCTGGCGGATGATGCAACGCTGAAAAATGCGAAAAGGGCGCGGCCGTTAGGCCGCGCCCCACGGGCGACGTGCACAGCACGGCGCAAACTGTTTACAGCATCAACTGATAGCTGTGTGGGACATAATGGAACCCGTCGCCACGCGTTTCAACATAGCCAAGGGCCGGAAAGGGCATGTGGTATCCGATAAATGGAACGCCATCAGCGGCGAGCATGCCCAGAACCTTGCGGCGGGACGCAGCAGCGGCGGCTTTGTCAGCATCAAAGCGCACTTCCCAGTCCGGGTAGGACAGTGACCAGACGTGGTGATTGGCCAGATCGGCGATCAGCACCAGTTGCTTGCCTTCGCTTTCGATCATGTAGGTCATATGTCCGGGCGTGTGACCAAAAGCGGCCATGCCGGTGATCCCCGATGTGACGGACCCGCCGTCGCCGATAAACGTCATCTTTTCGGCGAGCGGCTTGACCATACCGTCAAAGCGTTCGTTGCCTGCCGCCGCCCAGTGGTCATATTCAGCCTGCCCGGTGACATAGGCGGCGTTGCCAAATGTTGGCGCGCCCTCGTTCATGAGTCCGCCAATATGATCGCCGTGCATATGGGTCAAAACGACATGGGTCACTTGATCTGCCGAATAGCCGGCCGCCTCTACAGCGGCGGTAATTCCTTTGGCATTCAGCCCTGTGTCAAAGAGGATCAGCTCTGAACCGGTGTTGATCAAAGTGGGGGTGAAAAAGAACTGGGCCTTGTCGACTGGCAGATGCGCGGCGTTTGACACTTCGGAAAACTCCTCGGCGGAGACGTTCATGCCAAAGATACTCTGTGGTTCTTCGCGGGTCGCTGTACCGGCCAAAAGCGTGCTGACTTCCATACCGCCCAGCATGAACCGGTTGACCCGCGGAACCTGCGCGCCCTGCATGGGTGCTGCATGGCCGCCTGCCTTCAGCGCGGTTGATGCGAAAGGGATGGCTGCGGCCCCGGCCAAAGCAGCGCGACGGGTCATTTTCAAAGCGTTGGTCATGATGTTCCTCCGAATACAATGTCGCACAACCTAGGGTGATGGAACTGCGTGGCCAGTAAGGCCGGCACCAGATCGCGTGAATGTGTCGGCGTGTGAGTTTACGGTCAGGAATGCTCGGTCAGGGGGAAAAGACCAATCGCTTCGTAAATCGCGCCTTCGGGCTGCAGTATGGATTCGAACAAGCCAAATCGGGACGCTTTGAATGTGTCGGTTTTGGCGCCTCTGAGTGCCGTATGGAACGGGCCGGTATCTGCCCGTCCCGGTAGCCGAGCCAAGGTCACATGCGGGCGAAAACGCCGACGTGCCAGCGGCAGGCCAACGCCGTGCATACGCGAGCGCACCCGGTCATGCAGCATGGTCAAACCAGGCCCGCCGTCTGCACCCAGCGCAACCACCTGCCCATGTTTGCCGCCAAATATCTGCACTCCGGCAAGCGTCAAAGGTATTGGTTCATGCTGGATCGAACTCAACCCATCCAAAATGGTGTCACAATCCTGCAAACTCGCATCGCCGACGAAGGCCAAGGTGAGATGCAGGTTGTCCTCTGGCGTCAGACGACTGGGCGGCATGGTGGATTGGATTTGAACAATTTGATCGATTGCCTCGTCAGGAAGGCACAGGGCAATGAAGACTCGCATGGCCCGACCCTGCCAGAGCTTTGCAATCATATCCAGAAGGCAGCCAGACAGGCATGGCGGATATGGACAAACCGGCCTGCTTGTGAAAACAGGCACAGCCAAGGAGACCCGTCCATGACTGTCACACGTTTCGCGCCTTCGCCGACCGGATACATCCATGTTGGCAACCTGCGCACCGCATTGTTCAACCATCTCATCGCCCGCAAATCGGGCGGTACCTTTATCCTGCGGATCGACGACACAGATCCCGAACGCAGCAAGGAAGAATATGTTGATGCGATCAAGCAGGACCTTGAGTGGCTCGGCCTGACTTGGGATCGGGTGGAGCGCCAGTCCGAACGTCTGGACCGATATGCGGACGCGGCAGACAAACTGCGCGGGATGGATCGGTTCTATGAGGCCTTTGAAACGCCGACGGAACTGGATCTCAAGCGTAAGAAGTTGCTGAACATGGGCAAGCCGCCGGTCTACGATCGCGCGGCTCTTGCGCTGAGCGAAGAAGAAAAGTCCAAGCTGCGTGACGAGCGGGGTGACGGCGTCTGGCGTTTCAAGCTCGATCAAGAGCGCATTGAGTGGAGCGACGGAATTCTGGGCGATGTTTCGATCGATGCCGCATCGGTTTCAGATCCGGTCTTGATCCGGGCAGATGGTCAGGTGCTCTACACGCTGGCCTCTGTTGTGGATGACACCGACATGGGCGTGACCCATGTGGTGCGCGGCAATGACCACGTGACAAACACCGCCACACAAATCCAGATGATCCGTGCATTGGGTGCTGAACCGCCAAGCTTTGCACACCATTCGCTTTTGACGGGTCCGCAGGGTGAATCACTGTCAAAGCGGCTTGGGACACTGGCTCTGCGCGATTTGCGGGAACAGGGTGTCGAGCCCGAAGCGTTGTTGTCCTTGATGGCGCGGCTTGGGTCCAGCCAACCGATCGAATTGCGTATGACGCTTGATGAAATCGCGGATGGCTTTGAACTTGAGCAGTTCGGCTCGGCCCCAACGAAATTCGATGTGCAGGATCTGTTTCCGCTGACCGCGCGCAAGCTTCATGCGATGCCGTTTGACCAGATGGCCAATGACGTTGCTGCCTTGGGTGTGCCGGATGATCAGGCAGAGCTGTTCTGGCAAATTTGCCGCGAAAATATCACGACACGGGCCGATCTAGCTCCGTGGTGGGACATGTTCCGCAATGGCGCGGACCCGTTGGTGGATGACGAAGACAAGGAATTCGTGGCGCAGGCGATCTCGATGCTGCCAGAGCCTCCGTACAACGCAGACACTTGGTCGGAATGGACTGGCGCGGTCAAAGAAGCGACGGGTCGCAAGGGCAAAGGCCTGTTCATGCCGCTGCGCAAAGCAGTGACCGGGCGCCAACGCGGGCCTGAAATGGCTGATGTGATGCAGTTGTTGCAAACCAAGCCAAGAGAGGCCTGATCAAATGGCGGAGCAGGCAAAATTTCTGACCGGAAACCTGTTTCGCCATGTTGCCGTGATGTCGCTGACGGCGTCGATTGGCCTGATGGCTGTCTTCGCGGTGGACTTCATCGATATGATTTTCATCTCGATGTTGGGCAAGGCGGAATTGGCCGCCGCCGTTGGTTATGCCGGGACAATCCTGTTTTTCACGACTTCATTCGGGATCGGTATGGCGATCGCCGCTGGTGCTCTGGTGGCCCGCACTCTTGGGCAGGGCGACGAGGAAAGCGCACGGATCAAATCAGGCCACGCCTTGATCCTTGGCTTTTTGTTTGGCGCAGTGTTCGCCGCAGGGGTTTGGTCTATCCTGCCCGAGCTTGTCGGCCTAATGGGCGCCGAGGGTGACATTGCCGACCTGGCAGTCGGATACCTGCAAATTATTGTTCCGACGCTGCCGTTTCTGATGATCGGGATGATGGGGGGCGCAATTCTGCGCGCACATGGGGACGCACAGCGCGCCATGATGGCGACTATCTACGGCGGGGTAACCAATGCCGTTCTTGACCCGATCCTGATCTTCGGTCTGGACTTGGAATTGACGGGGGCGGCGCTTGCATCTGTTGCGGCGCGACTGGTCATTGCAGGCACATCCTTGTTGCCGTTGATCAAGCACTATGGCGGATTTGCCCGCCCGTCGTTTATCGGGCTGATGGCCGATTTGCCGCCGACCTTTGCCATCGCGTTTCCCGCAATCCTGACACAGCTGGCAACGCCCGTCGGGCAAGCGTTTGTGACACGATCCATGGCCGATTTTGGTGAAGCAGCGGTTGCGGGCATGGCGATTGTCGGACGCCTGACGCCGCTTGCGTTTGGTGTGATTTTCGCGCTGTCGGGCGCAGTGGGCCCGATCATCGGGCAGAACTACGGGGCCGGAAATTTTGACCGGGTGCGTGGGGCCTTCAAGGCAGCGGTCTTGTTCGTAGGATTGTTTGTCGCTGCGATGACCGCATTGCTGTTTGTCTTGCGTGCTCCGATTGCAGCGCTGTTCGATGCGGACGGCATAACGCGCGATCTGGTGTTCCTGTTCTGCGGGCCACTGGCCCTGGCGTTCTTTTTCAACGGCGTCATTTTCGTAACGAATGCCGCGTTCAACAACCTTGGCCATCCGTTCAAGTCGACGCTGATCAACTGGGGCCGCCATACGTTGGGGACTATTCCATTTGTTCTGGTTGGCGCTGCCATGTTTGGAGCACCCGGTGTCTTGATCGGACAGGCCATTGGTGGCGTGATTTTTGCCGGGGTTGCATGGATCGCTTTGAGACGTGTGCTTGAAGAAGGCGGCGCACCCGTTGAGCGTGAACCGTTCCAGCGTCAAGCGCGGCTTTTGTCATTGCTGATGCATCGCCGATAGCGGCTCAGTCCGGCAATACCATACATCCAAGATTGCGCAGGCCGGTGTCGACGATGGATCGTTCGGCATCTGTCAGCCTTTGTGCCCTTGGATACCGGGGACTGTCGCGGTCATCCAAAATCGGCGCTTCCCAGCCAATGGTCGTTTCAAAAAAGTGGGTAGCTCCGTCTTTCCCGAATTCGGCCAGATATCCTTGAATCACCACGTCGAGATACGACAGAAGAACGGGATGCTCAGGACTGGGCATAAGGATGCGCTCAGGCGCGATGGCGTAGACAGCAATCTGTTCTGCGTCATCCGCGTTGTGAATCACGGCACTTTGGACTGAATGGCGGTTGTACGCCGCTTCGCGGATGTCGAGTGCTGCCCAACTGTCGCCGGGCACTGGTGCAATCAGGCCTTTGATCGTGCAACCCGCATCCGGAATTGCCGTCAGATAGGCAACCTTTCTTTCTGCTGTAGCACGCCATGCCCGCCGCCATCCGCTGAGCGTGGCCGGATGCGCTGGATCAAACCCATGGGTCAGCCGATTCACCAGTGACCCGTACCCAAAGAAAAATGCGTCCTTCATTCGGCAATGATTAATCGGAATTGATGTATATCAAAGGCAATTTCTGGATAAGCGGGCACCCTCAGGTCGATCAAAATGGAGAATCGGCGTGCGCGTAACAAAGCGAACCAACATAGCAATGCGAGTTCTTATGTACTGTGCTGCCAATCCCGGGCGGCTCGTGACCAAGCATGAGATTGCCGAACGCTGCAATGCGTCTGAGAATCACCTGGCTCAGGTCATCAATCAGCTTGCCCAACTGGGCTATCTTCATACCCAGAGAGGCCGCAACGGGGGCTTGGAACTGGGGCGCCCATCGACTGAGATCGTGATCGGTGACATATTCCGCGCGTTGGAAGCACCAGTGCCTTTGGCCGAATGCTTTGCGGACGTGGACAACACCTGCCCGTTGACGGAAGCGTGCCGTCTGCGCACGGCTCTGACAGATGCGGCCAATGCGTTTTACAAGACGCTCGACCCCATCACTCTGGATGCTCTGGTTTGTGACAATGCGGCTCTGATGGATATTCTGCACCCGGAAGGAAGCTGTGGCGGTATACCGGTGAATACCGTTCTTGCGTCCTAGGCTCTTTGGGGCTATCGTTTCGCCACCATCCCTGTGGGAGAACCGGCTCGGCCGGTGCCGAAGGAGCAACCGCCCCGGAAACTCTCAGGCGCAAGGACCGCAGGGAACAGATACTCTGGAGAGAGGCGCTGATGCGTCCGCCGAAGGGATAGCGATCTCAGGCAAACGGACAGAGGGGGCATGTGCGGTGCGGGCTTGACCCGAACCATATATGCCCGAGCCATGCCAAATCAGCGCGGCCGGGAGAAGACAGACCCGGGAGGCCCCCATGGCCGAAGAAGAAGACGCTGGTGCGCTGAAAAAAACAGTATTGAACGAATTGCACCTTGAACTGGGTGCCAAGATGGTGCCGTTCGCGGGCTATGAGATGCCCGTGCAATATCCGCTTGGGGTGTTGAAGGAACATCTGCATTGCCGCGCGTCCGCGGGCTTGTTTGACGTTAGCCACATGGGGCAAGTGATCCTGCGGGGCCCCGATGTTTCTGCAGCATTGGAAACGCTGGTTCCTGTGGACGTGTGCGGTTTGCCGGACGGTCGTCAACGCTACGGCTTCTTCACCAACGAAGCCGGTGGCATCGAGGACGACTTGATGATTGCGAACAGAGGCGATCATTTGTTCGTTGTCGTCAACGCAGCCTGCAAGCACGCGGATGTGGCCCGTATGCGTGCTGCGCTTGAACCCAAAGGCATTACGGTAAAGCTTCTGGAAAACCGCGCCTTGCTGGCACTTCAAGGCCCAGCCGCCGAAGACGTTCTCGCCCAACATTGCCCGACAGTTCGGGACATGCGCTTCATGGATGTCGCAACGCTTCCTATTGCAGGGGCGGAATGCTGGGTGTCCCGTTCAGGCTATACCGGTGAAGACGGTTTTGAGATTTCGGTGCCGAACGCGGCTGCCATGGATCTTGCACGCGCATTGCTGGGCGAGGAAGCCGTTGAGCCGATCGGTTTGGGTGCGCGGGACAGCCTTAGGCTGGAAGGTGGCCTGTGCCTGTACGGACATGACATCGACGAGCAGACCACCCCGATTGCCGCTGGATTGAACTGGGCCATCCAGAAAGTGCGCCGGACTGATGGTGCTCGGGCAGGCGGGTTTCCCGGCGCTGATACGATCCTTGCTGAACTGGCGGAACCGCCAGCCATGAAGCGGATTGGCCTGCGGCCAGAGGGTCGGGCGCCTATGCGCGAAGGTACGGAAATCTTTGATTTGCCCGAGGGTGGGGCGGCCATTGGCCGGATTACATCGGGCGGTTTTGGGCCGTCTGTCGGCGGGCCCGTGGCGATGGGATACGTCCCTCGGAATCTTTCAGAAAATGGTACGGCGCTTTGGGGCGAAGTACGCGGCAAACGCATGCCGGTCACAGTTGCAGCGCTGCCTTTTGTGGCAGCTGGGTTCAAACGATAAATCTCAGGGAGAATGAACATGAAATACACCGAAGAGCATGAATGGCTGGACGTCGCAGGTGACGTTGTAACCGTAGGCATCACGGCGCATGCGGCTGAACAGCTGGGTGATGTTGTCTTTGTCGAATTGCCGGAAGAAGGCACCGAAGTTGCCAAGGATGATGAGGTCGTCGTGATCGAATCCGTCAAGGCGGCGTCTGACATTCTGGCGCCATTGGATGGCGAAATCGTCGAGGTTAACGCCGCTCTGACCGACGAGCCGAGCAAGGTGAACGAAGATCCCGAAGGCGAAGCATGGTTCTTCAAAATCAAGGTCAGCGATTTCAGCCCCATGGACGACTACATGGACGATGCTGCCTACAAGGACTTCATTGGCGATTGATCCTCGCAAACGATTGATGGGGTGAATGCGCTGCCTTGCGCGCGAAGGCCGTCACAGTGCGGCGCAGGATCCTATGGGAAATCTGAACCGGAAAGAAACGGGGCCTATCCCCGATGCGGAGAGTTGCATGACTTATGATCCGATTGACTACCTGCCATACGATTTTGCCAACAGACGGCATATCGGGCCTTCTCCTGCCGAGATGGAAGACATGTTCGCCGTATTGGGCGTTGATGGACTGGAGACCCTGATCGACGAAACAGTTCCGCAAGCCATCAGGCAGACGGAACCGTTGGATTTTGGCAAACCGCTTTCCGAGCGGGAGCTGATGCACCGGATGCGCAGCGTTGGGGCAAAGAACAAGGTTCTGACCAGTCTCATCGGCATGGGGTATCATGGCACGGTCACGCCGCCGGCCATTCAGCGCAACATCCTTGAAAATCCGGCTTGGTACACGGCCTACACGCCATACCAGCCCGAGATTTCCCAGGGTCGGCTTGAGGCGCTGCTGAACTTCCAGACAATGGTCTGTGACCTGACTGGGCTTGAGATCGCAAACGCTTCGCTGCTGGATGAAGCAACCGCATGTGCCGAAGCAATGACCATGGCGCAGCGTGTCGCGAAATCTAAAGCCAAGGCCTTTTTCGTCGATGAAAATTGCCATCCTCAAAACATCGCTGTGGTGCGCACGCGGGCCGAACCGCTGGGCATCGAAGTCATCGTCGGATCGCCTGATGATCTGGACGCGGCGGCGGTCTTTGGGGCTTTGTTCCAATACCCCGGAACGCATGGCCACCTGACTGATTTTACAGCACATATGGATGCGCTGCATGCTGCCAAGGCCATCGGTATCGTCAGCGCTGATCCAATGGCGCTTTGCCTGCTGAAAGAACCCGGCGCAATGGGTGCAGACATTGCGGTGGGCAGCACCCAGAGATTTGGAATCCCGCTTGGATATGGGGGGCCACATGCCGCCTATATGGCCTGCCGTGACGCCTACAAACGTGCGATGCCCGGCCGAATTGTGGGTATTTCGATCGATAGTCACGGCAACCGCGCCTACCGTCTGAGCCTGCAAACACGCGAGCAGCACATCCGCCGCGAAAAAGCGACGTCCAATGTCTGCACCGCGCAGGCGCTTCTGGCGGTTATGGCCGGTTTCTATGCGGTGTTCCACGGACCAAAGGGGCTGCGGGCCATTGCGCAGCGCATTCACAGAAAGACTGTGCGTCTGGCGAAAGGGCTGGAAGCGGCCGGATTCAAGATCGAGCCCGAGGCGTATTTTGATACCATTACGGTGGATGTGGGTTTGCTTCAGCGCGGCGTGCTGCAGGCGGCTGTACGCGAAGGTTTGAACTTGCGCCGTGTCGGAAAGACCAAGGTCGGCATTTCCCTTGATGAACGCACACGGCCCGAAACCATCGAAGCGGTTTGGCGCGCCTTTGGGCTTGTCCAGGCAGACGATGACCTGACGCCGGAATACAGAATGCCTGATGCGCTGATCCGGACCACGGAATATCTTCAGCATGACGTGTTTCACATGAACCGTGCCGAAACCGAAATGATGCGCTATATGCGCCGGCTCGCGGATCGTGATCTGGCACTGGACCGGGCCATGATCCCGCTGGGGTCCTGCACCATGAAGCTGAATTCAGCTGCGGAAATGATGCCTGTCAGCTGGCGTGAATTCAGCCAGATTCACCCCTATGTCCCTGACGATCAGGCACAGGGCTACAAAGCTCTGATTGATGACCTGAACGCCAAGCTGTGTTCAATCACCGGCTACGATGCGATCTCGATGCAGCCGAACTCGGGTGCGCAAGGCGAATACGCGGGGTTGCTGACGATCCGCGACTGGCAGGTTTCGCGCGGAGAAGGTCAGCGGAATGTTTGCCTGATCCCGGTCAATGCGCATGGCACCAACCCGGCCAGCGCCCAGATGGTTGGCTGGAAAGTTGTCGCTGTCAAATGCGACGAACAAGGCAGCATCGATCTGGAGGATTTTCGGGCCAAAGCCGAAGCCCATTCAGACGCGCTCGCGGCATGTATGATCACCTACCCAAGCACGCATGGTGTATTCGAAGAGACCGTGAAGGAGGTCTGCGCCATCACGCATGAACATGGGGGGCAGGTCTATATCGACGGCGCGAACCTGAATGCGATGGTCGGGTTGTCCCGCCCTGGGGATCTGGGCGGCGATGTCAGCCACCTGAACCTGCACAAGACCTTCTGCATCCCGCATGGCGGTGGCGGTCCCGGCATGGGCCCGATCGGCGTCAAGGCGCACCTGGCGCCTCACTTGCCCGGGCATCCGCTTGATGAGGACGGTGCGCCGCCGGTCAGCGCGGCCCCGTTCGGCTCGCCATCCCTGCTGCCGATCTCATGGGCCTATATCCTCATGATGGGAGGCGCCGGGCTGACTCAGGCCACCCGTGTTGCGATCCTGAACGCCAACTACATCGCGCAAAGGCTCGAAGGAGCCTACGAGGTGCTTTATCGGGGCAGCCAAGGCCGCGTTGCGCATGAGTGTATTCTTGATACGCGCCCCTTTGAGAAAACCGCAGGTGTCACGGTCGAGGACATTGCCAAACGCCTGATGGATTGCGGGTTCCACGCTCCGACTATGAGCTGGCCTGTGGCGGGCACCTTGATGATCGAGCCAACGGAATCTGAAACCAAGGCAGAACTGGATCGCTTTTGCGATGCGATGCTCGCGATCCGCGAAGAAATTCGCGATATCGAAGAGGGTCGTAGCGACAAAGAGATGAATCCTCTCAAAATGGCGCCGCATACAATGGAAGATCTGGTCAAGGACTGGGATCGCCCATATTCGCGCGAACAGGGATGTTTCCCGCCGGGAGCATTCCGGGTCGATAAATACTGGCCACCTGTGAATCGGGTCGACAATGCTTGGGGTGACAGACACCTTGTCTGTACTTGCCCGCCTATGAGCGATTATGCCGAAGCCGCTGAATAAATCCGGTTAAGCCTGAACGAAAACGGCCACGCCCTGTGAAGGGGCGTGGCCATTGTTTTTTCGTGCATCATGAAACGAAACCAGAGGTGCGCAGCCTCAGGCCTGGGCGTCTTCTGCGGTTTCTTCGGCTGCCGGGGTATCTATCAGATAGTCATAGAGATCGCGAACACGGCCCCATGTTTCTGCATTGGCCGCGCAGAGCAAATAGCCCTCTGATTTGGAGGCATTGTATTCGGATCCGTCCAGCATTGCGACATGTCCGCCGGCTTGCTGTACGATCAGGGCGCCGGCCGGATGGTCCCAGGGTGTCAGCTTTGCGGACAGGATAAAATCGATCTGTCCTTGAGCCAGAAGTCGCATCTCGTGGCAGGCACAACGAATGGAACTGAGTCGCGCCAGACGGTTCAATGTGGCAGCCGTGGCTGCACGGTGTTCTTCGGGGACCATGTAGACCGGAACAGATCCCACCAGCGTTTCCAAAGGTCCACCAGCCGATGTCGCCACCGGGCGACGAATGCGGCGTGGCAGGACAAGCTCGGACGGGCTGTCACTATCTGCGATGATAAAGTCGTTCATGACCGGATCGTACAGCAAACCAAACACTGGCTTGCCAAAACGAAGCATCGAAATCATCACCCCAAAAGTGGTCAGACCTGCAGCGTAGTTCCAGGTGCCGTCAATCGGATCGATGGTAAAGCAAAGCTCTGCATCGGCGATCTTGTCCTTGATCTTCGGATTTTCAGAGGCGTTCTCTTCGCCGATGATCAATGCATGCGGGAACATCTGCAGAATACCCCGCGTAAGCATGGCTTCTGCTGCGCGGTCTGCCTCGGTGACCACGTCCTGAGGACCTGTTTTCGTGTCGATCTGATGACTGCCCAGATTGCGAAATCTCGGCATGATTTCCGCGCGTGCTGTGCGGCGTACCAAGGTCATCAGTTGCGCGCGCTGGGCTTTGGTCAGTGCGGTAATCGTCATGGGAAGAGAATCACTCATGGTGTATCCGTCCTCAAAATGGCTAACAGTTGGGTGTCACGTGCCAGTCGCGGCACAAAGGTTCAAGGTGACTATTCGCGCGCACGAAGCACATTGGCCGGGCGGCTTGAGAGTGGGCGCCAAGCGAACAGAAGACCGGCGGCAATAGTGGCCAGCACCCCGCCTGCCACAATGCCCAGCGCCGAGGGCCAGATCACGGCAAAGTCGGTTTCCATCACAAAGGTACTGACAGCCCATCCGCCACCAATCCCGGCCGCGAGCGCAACCAACGCCGCGCCGCCCCCAAGCAAAGCGGACCGCAAAGCAAAGCTCTGAAGGATTCGGGCACGGCTGGCCCCCAGTGTCTTGAGCACGGCGGCCTCGTATGTGCGGGCCCCTTCGCCAGCAGCAGCGGCACCAATCAAGACCAGGAACCCGGTCAGCAGCGTGGCGGCAGCGCCCCATCGGATGGCCGCACCTATACCGCCAAGAAGCTCGCTCACCCGGTCGATGGCGTCTCGTACACGTATGGCAGTGATATTGGGAAACTGTCCGGCGAGATCGCGCAAAATCGCAGCCTCAGCGGTTTGTTCAGCGTAGACGGTCGAGATGAATGTATGCGGAGCGGCAGCCAGCGCGGATGGGTTCATCGTCATGATAAAGCCGATGCCCGCTGTCGAAAAATCAACCTCCCGAAAGCTCGTGATTTCAGCAGTGATGTCCCGGCCAAGAATATTCACGGTGATGGTGTCACCCAGCTTTAGCCCCATTTCTTCGGCTTCTTCAGCAGCGAAACTGACCAAGGGTGGGCCGTTATAATCGGCGTCCCACCATGTTCCTGCAGTGACCCTAGTGCGCGCGTCTGGTTGGGCAGCATAGGTGACACCGCGATCACCCCGGATCACCCAGTGTTCCCCGGCAACCTCTTTGGCAGGCAGCCCGTTGATCCGCGAGATAATGCCGCGAAGCATTGGCGCACTGTCGATCCGGCTTACAGCCGGGTCGTTCTCCAGTCGCTGCAGATAGCCGGGCATCTGATCTTTCTGGATATCAACGAAAAAGTAGGACGGGGCGACATCCGGCAAATCACGGTCGATTGCACTGCGTAGATTGCCGTCGATCTGCCCGATGGCAGCCAGCACCGACAGCCCAAGTCCCAAAGACAACACCACCGTCGCGGTGTTTTCGCCGGGTCCGCCAATGGTGCCCAGCGCCCAGCGTAAAACGGGTCGACCCCGAGCCGAGGGATTCATCAGGCGTGCTATCCAGCGGATCAAAGCGGACGCCAGAACCAGAAGGATCAGCGACGTCAGAACGCCAGCTGCTGTCCACAGCGTCAGCAGCGCGTTGCCTGAAAACACACTGGCAGCCCCCAACAAAGCGCCAACGAGAAGGACAGTTGCCACGATATAGCGTATCGCCGGGAAGGTGCTGGCTGATCCCAGTGCATCCCGGAACAGGGTCGCAGCGCGAACATCCTCGGCACGGGCGAGGGGCCACAACGTAAAGATCAAAGCGGTCAGAACCCCATAGAGCGCAGCTTCGGCCAATGGAGCGGGGTGCAGCGAAAAGATCGCGGGAATGGGCAAGGCGCTCGAAATCACAGGTCCAAGAGCGATTGGGATCAACGCGCCCAGCAAAAGACCGATTGCAATGCCCAACAGGGCCAGAACGCCAATCTGGATGAAGTACGTAAGAAAGATCACCTGCCGGCTGGCACCAAGTGTTCTGAGCGTCGCAAGGACCGAGGTTTTCTGCCCCAGATAGGCGCGAACTGCGGAGGAAACGCCAATTCCCCCGACAGCCAAACCGGACAAGCCGACAAGAACAAGAAAGTTGCCCAGCCGGTCTACAAAGGCTGCAATTCCGGGCGCGCCGTTCCGCGAATCCCGCCAGCTCAGTCCGTTGTCTTCAAATTCCATCAGCAATTCGGCGGCGACAGCATCAAGGTTGGCATTGTCATCAAGGTCCAAACGATAGCGCGTTTCAAACAATGACCCGGACGACAACAGGCCAGACCCTTCCAGATCTGCCGTTCTGACGATTGTGCGCGGCCCGAGGCCGAATCCATCTCCGGCATCGTCTGGCTCTGAGGTCAAAATCGCGCTCAGCTGAAATTCCTTTGATCCCAGTTTGAAGGTGTCTCCGGGTTCCAATCCGAGTCGATCTGCCAGGACAGGCGCCATAACGGCACCGGGTTTGTCTTGGCCGACCAATGCCTGGCTCAGTGACATGTTGGGCTTCAGTTGGATCTGTCCGAGCAAAGGATAGGCTGCGTCGACCGACTTTACCTGTGTCAGGGCACGTTCCACGCCGTCGGGTCCGTCAACGGCCAGCATAGATCGGAAATCCGTCACTTCGGAGACGCGGTTGGAGACGCGTTCAAGCGCTGCGCGTTCTTCTTGTGTGGCAAATCTGTAGGTAAACTCTGCCTGAGCGTCGCCGCCCAACAGGATCGCCCCCTGATCCGCGAGCCCCGCCTCGATGGCTGAGCGAACAGAGCCGACACCGGCGATCGCCGCAACGCCCAGAGCCAGACAGGCCAGAAATATCCGAAACCCTCTGAGCCCGCCGCGTAATTCACGCCGAGCCAGTCTGGCAGCGATTCCCCAACTCATTCCGCGGCCTTTGGGTGTTGTGTTGCGATGCGACCGTCATCGAGACGAATGGTTCTGCTGCATCGTGCGGCCAATTCTGGCGCATGTGTTACCAAAACCAATGTCGCGCCATGTTGCTGAGACAAATCAAACAAGAGATCAACAATGGCCTGCCCATTTTTTCCGTCCAGATTCCCGGTTGGTTCGTCCGCTAACAAAATGTCGGGACGCGGTGCCATTGCGCGAGCCAAGGCAACCCGTTGCTGTTCGCCGCCAGACATCTGTGCCGGGTAATGCCCCGTCCGGTGGGAAAGCCCCACGGTCTCCAAAGCTTCGGCAGCGCGGGAAAAGGCGTCTTTGTCTCCTGCCAATTCCAGCGGCGTCGCGACGTTCTCTAAGGCGGTCATTGTCGGGATCAAATGAAAGCTTTGAAAAACCACGCCCATGTGATCGCGTCGAAACCGCGCCAACCCGTCTTCGTCCAGTTGTGTCAGATCGCGTCCCAGTGCCTGTACCGAACCGCTGCTTGCCTTCTCAAGACCGCCCATAACCATCAGCAATGACGACTTTCCGGACCCGGATGGCCCCACCAGCCCAAGCGTTTCCCCTTTTTCGACATCCAAAGTAATTCCATGCAGGATTTCGACGGGTCCGGCATTGCCCTTCAGTCGCAAGGTCACATCTTTTAGTGAGAGAACAGGATCAGGCATCAAGAAAGGGTCCGGCACATGTTTCAATGGGTTAGATATGGGCTCCGTGCTGCGCACAGCAAGACGTTGGCGATGATGTTTGCCGCCTTTGCATTCCCAGCGACTGCACAGGACATTGAAATTCTCGCCTTAGGTGACAGCCTGACGCAAGGATACGGGCTCTTCGACAATGAGGGATTTGTTCATCAGCTGACGGCTTGGCTGGATGAAAACGGTCAAACCGTGCGGGTGGTCAATGGGGGGGTGTCGGGTGACACAACTGCAGGCGGTTTGGCCAGAGCGGATTGGTCGATTGGCCCTCTGACTGATGCGATGATCCTTACCTTGGGCGGCAATGACTTGTTGCGTGGAATTCCGCCCGAAGTGTCACGGACGAACATCAAGGGCATCCTTGAGATTGCTCAAAACAAAGGTCTGGAAGTTCTCTTGATCGGTATGACCGCACCGGCCAACTATGGTGACGATTACAAGCAGGCTTTCGATGCGCTTTATCCTGAGCTCGCCAAAGAATACGAAACGCTCTATCTGGACAACTTTTTTGCAGGTTTGATGCAGGACGGTGCGCCAGTTCCCGGTTTTGACAGTTTCATGCAGGCTGATGGCATTCACCCCAACGCGGAAGGCGTTGCCAAAATCGTCGATGTTGTCGGCCCCTACGTGCTCGAATTGATTGACCGCGTCGAAAGCGCGCGCGCCACAAAGAATTGAAGATACAGGACGGATTTTCCCTTGCCCTCTCGCTGGTTGGCACCATGTCACGCCAAGTCGCCAACAGGAGAGTAGAATGCAAAATCCGAACGCAATCAAAGACACGCAATTTCTGAATGCTCGCTATGAGGCCGCAAAAGCCGAGCTGGTGAAGAGCCAGAAGCTGGAGCAGGGTCAATCTGGCGCTTTGGTCTTTGCAGCCTTGGCTTATGGCGATGCGCTTGAGGAATCAAAGATGTTCAAGCTTGTGTCGCACTGGGCCATGCTGTTTTGCATCGCCGCCGCATTTGTCATCCCGAATTTGCTGGTCGTGCGGGTGCTTTTGTAACGCGCTTGGGCGCATCTGGTATGCGCCCAGCGTTAGCTGGAGATGGCGAGAGAGTCGCCATTGCGGTTGTCTGCAAAGACGGCCCGCAGCAGTGGTAGAAGCGTGAAGGCAAGCGCGGTCGAAAGATAGCAGAAAACCGCAGTCCAAACGCCAAAGCCCAGCAAGAAGTATCCAGCCAGAGCCGCAAAGCTTGCGAATACGCCACCCAAGATGAATGCAATTGCGATCATGTTTTGCTCTCCGGGTCGAAATATGCAGCCAAAAAGACTGACAAATTCTTAATCCCATCAAATCCCGGCAAGATTGTGACGCCCTGCGCGTTTGTTCTATCCAGAGTTTAGTAAGGCTTCAGGCTGCGCAGCACAGCGCCGGGCAAGCGCCGCGCAGTCAGCTTCATAAGATCGGCATATTCTGTTTCCCCGGCCATCAGGCGCAGGTACTCAGATCTAAGGCGTTTTGATCGCTGAAAATTCTTGATAAAGATTCCACGAAAGGCGGGCCGGAATATCAAATTCCGCAGTAAACGTGCGTGGCGCAAGCTTTGATGCATCGGAGCAAGTGATTGGCGATAGAAGTCCAGTGCCTTGTCTGGCTCTTTGCGTTGCAGGGCATCCCTGACTGCATTGGCGGCCAGGGCGCCGCTTTCCATGGCGTGTCCGATGCCCTCACCGGTAATCGGATCAACCAAGCCGGCGGCATCGCCCGCCAGCAGAACCCGGCCTTTCCCCGGCACCGTGCGAAAATCTCCAAACGGCAGGAATTGGCCTTTGGGTTTGATCGGTTCATGAACATTCAGGAAAGCAAGGTATCGGGCTAGATGCGCTTTCATATCGGCATTTTGAGACAGCAGCCCGCCCAGTCCGATTGTTGTGCCGTTTGTCTTGGGGAACTGCCAGCCGTATCCCCAGTCCGCCGCGCCGAAATCAATCCGCAGTTCGCGGTCGGGATCGTTGCCTTCAATTTCGACTTCGAGCGCAAAGCCGATTTTTTGCCGGTCAAACGCCTGCCCAAAAAGAGTATGGGCCGTCGCGCTATTCACGCCGTCCGCCCCGATCACCAAGGGCGCCATCAGGTTTGTGTTCGCAAGCGAGAGTATGTTCGTTTCAGGATCGAGAGACCCGCTCTCGCCAAGAAAAGTGCGGGCACCCGATTCAGCGGCGGCTTGCAACAGAAAGTGGTCCAAGGCTCGGCGCATTCCGAGAAACAGGGGTGGCGCATTTTCGTCACGCCCCAGGTCATGCCCAAAGCCGTGAAAAAACATGCTGGTGCATGTGTTGATCGGAATCTCGGGTAATTGTTTTTGATATAGCCGTTGAAACGTTGAAACGGCGCGGCCCGTCAATGCGCCACCGCAGAGTTTGTCCCGCGGGAACTGCCGTTTATCAACCAACGCTACTCTCAAACCGTCCCGGGAAGCCGCCAAAGCAGCAGAGGCGCCGGCAGGACCGGCGCCAATGACGATGAGATCAAATTTTTGAGTTTGCTGACCTGACTTGGCCGTCACAGGACCGTCACGGTCGAGCCAAGCGGCACCCGATCGTAAAGGTCCGCAACGTGGTCGTTCAGCATCCGAATGCAACCATTCGAAACCGACCGCCCGATCGAACGCGGCGCCGTGGTTCCGTGGATGCGGAAGAACGTGTCGCGACCGTTCTGGAACAGGTACAAGGCACGCGACCCAAGCGGATTGCCGGGGCCACCGGGCTGAACATAGTCGTTGTCGATGAACTTTCCGTAGAGGTGCGGATCGCGTTCGATCATTTCGTTCGTAGGACGCCAGGTCGGCCATTCCTTCTTGGCGCCGATTTTGGCAACACCCGTGAATTCGAGCCCGGCTTTGCCAACGCCCACACCGTAGCGGCGGGCCTGACCGGGGGCTTCGACAAAATAGAGAAAATGCGCACGGGGCAAAATCAACAACTGACCCGGCTCAAGGTCTTTCTTGATCGTTACGGTTTGCGGCCGAAAAATCGGGTCGACCTGAAACGCATGGGCTGGCATCGCAACAGTCGCGGCTGCGGCGGCAACAAATGAACGGCGGGAGATCATGGCAGCTCTCACTCTAACTAAATTTCAGCCGCGTTTTTCGCCGAAATTGGCCTGAAAATCAATCCCGCTAGCGGGACATCGCTTTCACGATGGCGTGCGCGCCACACTTCACCCAGCGTCAAGCAACCTAGTTTTTAGGCGCATTGGCGTTGCGACCGGCAAGGATAACACTGATTGTATAGGCTGCCTGCGGGTTAAGCCCGGCCAGAATTGCTGCTGCCGCATCTGGCCGCATTCTGCCAAGGAAACCAGCAGCAAATTCGGGGTCCATCTCTTCAAACAAGGCCGCCGCTTTCTTAGGTTTCATGGTGGCATAAACATCTGTCAGCTTTTTGATGTCGTCTTCGGCAGCGGTCTGTGCGAGCGACAGAGTGGCTTTCAGGCTTTCCTCAGCTGCGGCCAAGGCCGCCATTCTCTGGTCGATCTCGGACTTTGCGATTTCCAGCGCTTTTTGCCGAACAGCAACAGCTTCTTCGCGTTTGGCGATTCGCGTTTCTCGCGCCTTTAATGCAGCCAGAACCGGGGCAATGTCTTCGTCGGACAAAAGGGACGTGGCGGCAGGTTCCGCGGCAACTTGCTGGACGTCAGGTGGTGCTTTCAGCGGCTCTTCTCGTGCAATTGCCGATGTAGCCCCAATCGTGATTCGTAGGACTGCCGAGGCGAGCAGCAGTGAGCCGATCACAGACAATGCACCAAATGTCTTTGATCGGCGTTGTTTTTTCGGTTTTTCCATCAAAGTGCTCCGCTGCGTGGATGGCGAACAAAAACAGGTTCGGTTGCTTCAGGGGCAGGGGCCTGTTGCACGGCGGATTGTTCTGGTTGCGGAGCTTGCGGCAAGTCATGCATGGAGGCGACCAACAACTCCAGCCGCCTTGCTACATCTTCCGCGCGCTCGGTCAGTTCCTCAAGCGATTTGCCTGATTCACCAGCAGCGTTCCGAGCCGATTCCAGCGTCTTGGATAGGTCGTCGACTTGGGCGGAAAGCACGGCAACAGCCCCACCCACACCATTTTCAAGATTGGTGAAGCGTGTGAGACGCCGCGCCAAAATGAAACAATAAAACCCGGCGCCCAGCGCGCCCGCAGCAAGCAGAATGTCAGCGATCAAGTCCATTCCGGTCCTCTCAGTTCAAGACGAATTCCAACACGAGCAGGTCGCGAACCCTGCCTTTTCCGGCCACCAGTTTCACGCGCCTAAGCATCTGGGCCCGCAGTTTGACCAGTGCGCCCTGTGATTGGAGATCTGATGGGTCCAAAGCTCGCAAATAGCTGTTCAATACGTCCTGGACCCTCGGAAGGATCCCCGCCACTTCGGCTTCGTATTGTGAAGGAACCTCCAGGCTGGCTCGAAACCTCAGATGGCTGGCCTGCGACGTTGGCGACAACGAGATTGTAAGAGGCGGGACCTCGACAAAGGCGACCTCGGGCAAAGGCTCCATCGGATCCGTTTTTTCAGCGCCCGCCTCAACTGCGCTTTGATCCGAACCGCCCAGCATCCCGCTTTGCACCGCAAAGAATCCGCCCGCGCCCCCTGCAAGGGCCAGCACCAACCCAATGACGAGCGGCAATTTGGAACGCTTTTTGGGCGACTCCTCGTCAATGGCTGCGTTTGCGTTGGCGTCAGTCATCCTTTTCCCCTGTGTTCGTATCAAAAGGTTATAGGCGCAAATGGGCTAACCGATTGTTAAGGCAGATCGTCCAATCTCTGGCTTCAACCGAACAGAATGTTTGGAGCGGAGGTTGGACTTGCAGTTATTCTCGGTATGGAATGCGCTGAGCATCAAACAGCGATTGATCGTTTTTGGCGCTTCGATCGCGATGGCCTTGTCAGTTCTGGGCCTTGCGCGAATGGCGTCGGCGCCCAGTATGGCCCTGCTTTATGCCGGGCTCGAAAACGGTGCCGCTGGCGAAGTTGTGCAGGCGCTCGAATCGCGGGCTGTGGTGTATGAAATACGAGGTGGCGCGATTTTTGTGCCTCAGGCAGACCGCGATGCGCTGCGCCTGACCCTCGCCAGTGAAGGCATGCCTGCGAACAGCACTCAGGGCTATGAGTTGCTGGATGGATTGTCCGGCTTCGGAACAACCTCCCAGATGTTCGATGCTGCCTATTGGCGGGCGAAGGAAGGGGAGCTTTCGCGCACGATTGTCGCAAATCCGGCGATTTCCTCGGCTCGTGTTCACATTGCCAACAGTTCCGCAAATCCGTTTCAGCGGGACGTCACACCAACCGCGTCGATTTCGGTCACAACTGCCGGCGGAACGCTTTCGCAACAACAGGCCAGAGCTTTGAAATTCCTCGTAGCCTCCGCAGTGCCGGGCCTGGACCCGGAAGAGGTAGCCGTTATCGACGGAAAAGGGGGCCTGATCTCGGGCGAATCTGAAACGGCCGCAGGTCCAAATGCTCGGGATCGGGTCAGTGATCTGCGTGACCGTGTTCAGCGACTGATGGAAGCCCGCGTCGGCGTCGGTAACGCAGTGGTCGAAGTCAGTGTCGATACAGTCACCGAAAGTGAGTCGATTTTGGAACGCCGGATAGACCCGCAAGGCCGCGTTGTGATTTCCACTGATACGGAAGAGCGGTCAGACAACACCCAGGATGCTGGTGGCGGTGATGTTTCAGTGGCGTCGAACCTGCCTGATGGCGTCGCCGGTGGCGGTGATGGATCGCGATCTCAAGCGACGGAAATTCGTGAACGCATCAACTATGAGGTTTCTGAAACCACCAGAGAAATCACACGAGGACCCGGCGCGATAAAACGGCTGACCGTTGCAGTTCTGGTGAATGGGCGTTTCACGACGGATGAACAGGGGGCTCAGCAGTTCCAGCCGCTGCCCGACACCGAGCTTGAGTCGTTGCGCGAACTTGTTTCCTCGGCAGTTGGTTTCGACGAACAGCGCGGTGATCGGATCACCATACACTCTATGCCTTTTGATCGCCCTGAAGGGCTTGGAACCGGGCCAATCGAACCGGGGTTCTTTTCTGGTGAACTGGACATCATGCGATTGGCTCAGATGGCTGTCCTTGGGTTTGTGGCGCTTATGCTCGGGCTGTTTGTGGTTCGGCCGGTTTTGATGCGTTCTTCCGCCGAAATGCCATCGCTTGAGTCAGCGGCACTTCCAGCGCCGGTTGGAGCGCCCGAAAGCGTTTTGGTGGGTGAAATTGATCCCACGACAGGACCTGACGTGATCGGCGCAGAAAAGGATCTGGACCCGCAAAAGTTGCCTGCACTGGCATCGCAGCCAAAGACCCTATCCGAAGAAGACCCGGTCGATCGTTTGCGGGGCCTGATTTCAGATCGAAAAACCGAAACTGTGGAAATTCTGCGCAGCTGGCTCGATGAAAAGGAGCAGATCAATTGACCGATCTCGCCAACTATTTGGAGAATTTTGAGCAAATTGCAGATGTGGCACCGGCCGTTGGCTCCGCAGTGACCACGAACGCCAAGTTGGAAAGCCTGCGGCTGAGTGCATTCGAAGAAGGTTATCGCGCAGGTTGGGATGATGCGGTCAAGGCGCAGTCTGATGACCGCACCCGTATTTCCAGCGGATTTGGTCAACACCTGCAGGATCTGTCCTTTACCTACCACGAAGCCTACGGGCACGTCATGAATGCAATGGCGCCTTTGCTGGATGAAATCGTCAAAGCGGTGCTGCCCAAATTGGCGCAACAAACCTTTGCACAGCACATTTCGGATCAGCTACAATCCATGGCCAAGCAAATCGGCAACCTCGAAGTCATTGTCGCGGTTGCGCCGCAAAACCGCGAGGCAGTCCGGCCTTTGTTGGACGAATCCTATGGTTTTCCCATCAGGCTGGTCGAGGATGACACGCTGGCCGAAGAACAGGCGGACATCCGATTTGGCGAAACCGAGCGACAGCTCGACCTGAATGCCCTGCTGCATTCGGTGGCCGAAGCGGTGTCCGCCTTTACGCACGACAACCGGAGAAAAGTTGCCAATGGATAGTGATACAGCACCCGTTGCAGAAGCGGACAGACCCTTTACCAGCGTGCCAATCGAAATCACCGTGGCGGTCGGGCGTGCCCGCCCACTGGTCCGCGATCTTTTAAAGCTGTCAGAGGGCAGCGTACTCAAGCTCGACAAGCGGCTTGAAGACCCGGTCGAATTGTTTGTCGGCGACCAAAAGATCGGCATCGGCGTTTTGGAAATCATCGAGGCTGATGGACAGACGCAGCTTGCTGTACGTTTGACCGAGGTGTCCGACATGAAAGCGTCGACCTGACCCATGCGCGTCTGGTTTATCGTTGCAGCCTTTCTATTCCATCCAGTGGCGGCCGAGGCTCAATCGCTCTCGCTCGACCTGGGTGATGGTGGATCGGTGACGGCAACCAGCCTGCAACTTATCGCGTTGATCACGCTGCTCAGTCTGGCACCGGGGCTGGCAATCATGATCACCTGTTTTCCGTTCATCGTGACGGTTCTTGCAATTTTGCGGCAGGCCATAGGCCTGCAACAATCCCCACCAAACATGCTGCTCGTCAGCCTTGCGCTGTTTCTAACCTATTTCGTCATGGAGCCGGTTTTCTCAGAGGCTTGGGATGTGGGTATTCAGCCCCTACTCGAGGAAAACCTCGACATAGAACAGGCGTTTGCCAATGCGCTCGGCCCGTTCCGAATCTTTATGGCAGCCCGGGTTGACCCTCAGACCTTTGCAGCCATGGCCGATCTGAGGCCGGATTCGGCCGGATCCAGCCTGTCCGAACAATCCCCGCTCTCTGTTCTCGTCCCAAGCTTCATGCTCTCTGAGATTGCCCGCGCTTTTCAGGTTGGGTTTCTGATTTTCCTGCCCTTTTTGATTATCGATCTGGTCGTTGCTGCTGTTCTCATGTCCATGGGCATGATGATGGTCCCGCCCGCCATCGTGTCATTGCCATTCAAACTGGCATTCTTCGTTGTTGCTGACGGGTGGTCGCTGTTGGCGGGCAGCCTTGTTCGGGGGTACTTCTGACCACAGCCAACCGGCGATTAGCCGGGCTGATTTGTGGCGCATCCTTTCATGGGTGATTTGCCGCTATCTAACGGATTGGTCCGGCCCTAACCTGCAGTCATGGACGCGCCTGATTCCCCCTTTGATACGCGGTATTCCTGGATGCGGCTTGCGCTGACACTTGGCGTGGCCATCGTCGGGAATGTGGGCCTTTGGGTGATCACGGTGGTGATGCCAGAGGTCCAGCAAGAGTTTGATGCCACGCGGGCGCAGGCGTCTTTGCCCTACGCTCTGACGATGGTGGGATTCGCCTTGGGCAACCTGTTCATTGGCCGCGCCGTGGATAGATGGGGCATGGCTGTTTCCCTGGCAGTCGCAGCACTGGTGGTCGCTGTCGGGTATTCCGTAGCGGCCTTGGCACCCTCGATCCTCCTTCTCAGCCTGATCCAGTTCGTGATTGGGTTTGGTTCGGCCTCCTGCTTTGGGCCTTTGATAGCGGATATTTCGCAATGGTTTCGGCTCAGGCGTGGGATCGCGGTGGCGATTGCCGCATCGGGAAACTATCTGTCCGGCGCAATTTGGCCGATCTTGCTTAGTGCGTTGGCCGCTGATGCCGGTTGGCGGTGGGTCTATGGAACGTTGGCAATCCTGACCGTGGTTGTTCTTCTTCCGTCCGCTGCCTTGCTGCGCAAACAAGTGCCTGCTGACGCACAAGAGCAATCTGATGCAGTTTCAACAGCGCGGGCCCGAAAAACCGGTTTCACACCAAGGCAACTCCAGCTTCTGCTGGGCTTGGCAGGCGTCTGTTGTTGTGTGGCTATGTCGATGCCACAGGTGCACATTGTGGCGCTTTGTGTGGATATGGGATTCGGGTCAGCCGTGGGGGCCGAGATGCTGTCGCTCATGTTGCTGGGCGGTGTCGTATCACGGGTGTTGTCCGGCTATTTGGCGGATTGGTTGGGCGGCGTACGAACCGTCTTGATCGGATCAACCCTGCAGGCCGTGGCCCTGTTTCTGTACCTACCCGCGGGCGAGCTTGTCAGCCTTTACGTGGTCAGTTTGGTGTTTGGTCTCAGCCAGGGCGGTATTGTACCAAGCTATGCCTTGATCGTCCGGGAGTATCTGCCTGCAAAAGAGGCGGGCGCCCGCGTCGGATTTGTCTTGATGATGACGATCTTGGGAATGGCCCTGGGCGGTTGGTTGTCCGGCGCCATCTACGACTGGACCGGAAGCTACCAGTGGGCTTTCATCAACGGGATTGTCTGGAATGGGTTGAACATCGCAATCATGATCGTGGTTCTTGTGCGCAGTGCGGGTCCCAAGGGAACACCCGTCGCGGCCTGAACAGTGGGATCAGCTTGCTTCGTCCTCAACATCCACGCGGATGTGTTGAGTGCCGCGTGCCTTGGCCAGGGCAATCTGTTTTTGCCGCTCGCGGAACCGCATTTTGTCAGCTTCGGCAGTTTCATCGATACATTGATGACACGATACGCCCTGTTCAAATTCAGGGCGACTCCGGTCGTCGGGCAGAATGGGACGACGACAGGCATGACACAATTCGTGGGGGCCTTCGCGTAGCCCGTGTTCCACAGAAACTCGCCCGTCGAACACAAAACAGCTGCCTTGCCAGGTGCTGTCCTCTTCTGGCACCTCTTCGAGGTACTTCAGAATGCCGCCTTTTAGATGCAGCACATCTTCGACGCCCTGCCCAAGCAGGAAATTGGTGCTCTTCTCACACCGAATTCCGCCCGTGCAAAACATGGCGATCCGCTTGTTGTGAAACCGATGTTTGTTTTCGTCCCACCAAGCCGGAAAATCCCGGAAGCTTTCGGTCTTTGGATCTACGGCGCCCTCGAATGTGCCAATCGCCACTTCATAGTCGTTGCGGGTGTCAATAACAGCGACATCCGGGCTACGGATCAATGCGTTCCAGTCGGCCGGATCAACATAGTGTCCAACACGTGCCTTGGGGTCGACATCGGGCTGCCCCATGGTCACGATTTCACGCTTCAGCCGTACTTTCATGCGGATGAAAGGACGCTCTTTCGCGGAGGAAAGCTTCCACTCCAGCGTTTCGCAGCCCGGCAGGCTGCGGATATGCGCCAGAACGGCATCTATGCCGGAACTCGGGCCGGCAATCGTGCCGTTGATTCCCTCATGGGCCAAAAGCAACGTGCCTGTGATTTTCTGCGCGCGGCAGAGCTCCAGCAAAGGGCCCTGAAGAGCCGCCGGATCATCAAAACGGGTAAAGTGGTATAGCGCGCAGACAGTAAACATGGCGGGGAAATAGGCGGATTCCGGTCTTGTCCGCAAGGGGGAGCAATGCCGCAACCCTTGACGCTGTCATCACTCGGGCCTACCCATTGCGCAACCAAAAGGAGGCGCAAATGCGAGCCCTGATCGTTATAGATGTCCAGAACGATTTTTGCCCCGGTGGCGCCTTGGCGGTTGAAGGCGGGGATCAGATCGTCTCACCGATTAATGCATTGATGTCTGAGTTTGACTCGGTGGTTTTGACACAGGACTGGCACCCTGCAGGCCACTCGTCTTTCGCAAGTCAGCATGATGGCAAGGCGGCCTTCGAAATGATCGAAATGCCTTATGGCGCGCAAGTGCTCTGGCCGGATCACTGTGTGCAGGGAAGCTCGGGCGCGGCGTTCCATGCCGGTCTCGATGCCGACCGGGCCGATTTGATTATCAGAAAAGGCTTCCGGCCCCAGATCGACAGCTATTCAGCGTTCTTCGAAAACGATCAGACCACGCCCACTGGGCTCGAAGGGTACCTGCGAGCCCGCGGGATCGACGAGTTGGTTATGGTTGGCCTCGCCACTGACTTTTGCGTGAATTTCTCGGCTGTAGACGCGGCGCGGCTTGGCTTTGATGTGACGGTTCGTCAGGATCTGTGCCGGGCCATCGACATGGATGGATCGCTGGCGGCGGCACAGGATGGCATGCGCGCGACGGGTGTAAAGCTTGTCTGATACTTGCAATGGTTCGCTGCGGCGGATTTAAACGGCGCAACGATCCAATTGGAGGCCGACATGGTCGATATCGCAACCCGTGTCTGGAACCACAAGTGGAAGATCGATCCGATCGTCCGGTCCCTGATTGACACAGATTTCTACAAACTGCTGATGTGCCAGTCGGTGTTTCGCAACAAACGCGACACACAGGTGACTTTCAGCCTGATCAACCGATCGCAACAGGTTCCGCTGGCCCGGCTGATCGACGAAGGCGAATTGCGCGAACAACTCGACCATATTCGGTCACTTTCGCTGACGCGGGGTGAAAGCACATGGCTCCGCGGGAACACGTTTTATGGCAAGCGCCAGATGTTCACGCCGGAGTTCATGGAATGGTTCGAGTCGATGCGCCTTCCGGCCTATCATCTGGAACGGGTCGGGGATCAGTATGAACTGACCTTTGAGGGCAGTTGGCCCGAAGTCATGCTTTGGGAGATCCCTGCTCTTGCGGTTTTGATGGAACTGCGCGGTCGGGCCGTGTTGAACGACATGGGCCGGTTCGAATTGCAGGTCCTCTATGCCCGCGCCATGACCAAGCTTTGGGAAAAGGTCGAACACCTTCGCCAGCAACCGCAGTTGCGCATCGCTGATTTCGGCACCCGCCGCCGCCACAGCTTTCTGTGGCAGGATTGGTGTGTGCAGGCAATGCTGGAAGGCCTCGGCGACAGTTTCGTGGGAACGTCCAACTGCCTGATTGCGAAAAACCGCGATCTTGAGGCGATTGGAACCAACGCCCATGAATTGCCGATGGTCTATGCCGCGCTTGCTCGGGATGATGAATCGCTGGCTCGCGCGCCTTATGATGTTCTGGCTGATTGGCACGAAGAGCACGAAGGCAATCTGCGCATCATCCTTCCGGATACCTATGGGACCGAAGGGTTCCTGAAAAACGCTCCGGACTGGCTTGCCGGTTGGACCGGCATTCGCATCGATTCAGGTGATCCGGCAACCGGTGCCGAAGTGGCGATTAACTGGTGGAAAAACCGCGGAGAAGACCCGCGTCAGAAACTGGTGATTTTTTCTGATGGTCTGGATGAAGCCAAGATCATCGAGCTTTATGAGCAGTTCAAGGGCCGTGTCCGCGTGTCCTTTGGCTGGGGCACACTTCTGACCAACGATTTCCGAGGTCTGACAGCCGACGACCGCCTCGCGCCGTTCAGCCTTGTTTGCAAGGCGGTCAGCGCCAATGGTGCTCCCACGGTCAAACTATCCGACAATCCGAACAAGGCCATGGGTCCCAAGGATCAGATTGAACGCTACAAACGCGTTTTCGGTGTTGGCGAACAGGCTGCTCAGGACGTGATTGTATAAGAAAAACAGCGGCGCTGGTTTCGCAGCCCGCTGTTTCTTTGTGCCATAAATATCCCGGGGGGATCGGGGGGCAGGCCCCCCGAAACGGTTCAGTGCTTGCCTGTCTGTTCGGGCTTCGCAGGGTCCGCGGCACCATTCTGTACCGCTTTCGGTGTACTGGTTTCCTCTTCAGAGCTATCCATGACACCATCGACGAGGCCGGACAAACTGCCGTCCATCGACAGGCCCAGTTCGTCGCCAAGCTTGCGCAAGGCAGGCATCTGGACGGCCATGCCCATGATCGAGTCGAGCGCCTGATTGACCACGGGCTTGTCGCCAGTTCCTGCGCCGGCGCTAACGCCACCGCCAAAGCTGCCGCCGCCCATGCCGGTCACCTGATGGATACGGATCGAGTCGATCTTTTCGGCGGGTTTCACGGCTTCTGCGAGAACCTTGGGCAGGGCCTCAAGGCGGGCCAGATCGACCTTCATGCCGATTAGATCAGCGCTCAGTGCATTCTCGGCATCGGTGATCGCGCGGGTACCTTCGGCCTCGGCCAGCATGTCCTGCCGCTTCGCTTCGGCGCGGATGGTGATGGCATCGGCATCGGCCTGCGCCTCTTCACGGCGCGCCATTGCCCGGTCTTCTGCAGCGTCCTTTTCAGCCTGTGCAGCGAGACGGATCTTGGTCGCTTCGCGCTCGGCTTCACGGGCTGCTTCGATCAGTGCGATTTGCTTCAGGCGCTCGGCTTCGGCCACTTCCTTTGCGGTGACAACCGATTCCATGGCCTTGGTCGCTTCAGCGCGGGCGAGATCGGCTGAGGCACGCGCGCGGCTTTCCTCTTCAGACTTCTGCTGAATGATGATCTGACGCTCCTGATCGGCAACTTCGAGCTCGCGTTCTTTTGCGATCTCGGCCTCGCGAATGTTCTTTTCTCGCAGGATTTCCGCGGCACGAATGGCCTCTTCACGGGCGATACGGGCACGCTCGGTTTCGCGCATGGAATCTTCCCGGCGGGCGGCAATCTCGGCTTCCTGTGCGGCACGCATGGTTTCTACGCGCTGAATCTGCTCGATCCGGGCCTGTTCCTCGTCCTGCTCGATGCCCAGCTTTTGACGTTCGCCATCCATGGCCGCGCGGCGCACCGACACTTCGGCATCGGCATCAATCTGAGCGCGTTCCTTGCGTGAGGTCGCAATCACTTCTGCCAGTTTGCGCATACCCACGGCGTTAAAGGCGTTGTTTTCGTCCAGCGCCTCAAATGGGGTTTGGTCCAAGGCAGTCAGCGAGACGGATTCCAACGACAGGCCGTTCTTCAACAGGTCCTCAGACACAGCGTTCTGCACTTCTTGCACAAAGTCGGCACGGTTTTCATGCAGCTGATCCATAGTGAGTTGCGCAGCCACGGCGCGCAGACCGTCGATCAATTTACCTTCGATCATCTCCCGCAGTTGTTCGACATCAAAAGTGCGGTTGCCCAATGTTTGCGCTGCTCGGGAAATCCCTTCGTCAGTCGCATTAACCGAGACATAGAACTCGACCCCCACATCCACACGCATGCGGTCTTGTGTGATCAGCGCGGCCTCGCCATCGCGTTTCACTTCAAGTCGCAGGGTTTTCATATTGACCGGACTGATCTCGTGAAAGAGTGGAATCACAAGTGCACCGCCATCCATAATGACCTTGCGACCGCCTGCACCTGTTCGAACAAAGCTGATTTCGCGTGTCGTACGGCGGTACACCCGCGAAATGACCAATGGAATGAAGAGAACGAGCGCGATTGCGCCAGCAACGATGAATATTAATGTGGATATGTCCATGTTTACTCCTTCTTACGTAAAATTCAGTGGGTCAGCGGAACCAGCAGATAGCCGCCGTCATGTCGGTGGCGCAGCACAATGACTTCTGCGCCTTGTGGGATCTGAGCATCATCTCGCAGGGGCTCGGCCCGCAGATAATGCGTGTTGCCATAGCGGTCCGTAACCTTGACCTCGGCCGGACGACCGCGCGCGGCAGTGCCTTGTGTCACGACGCCCTGGCGGCGACCCAGATGGCGCTCGGACAGGGCGGCGGTTTCGGTCTTCGGCAGTAGCCGCGCAAAAACCGCACCGAAGCCGCGGGTGAACCAGATCGCAAAAGCGCCAGCCGGTGCTGCGGCCGCCAGGGCGGGCAGCGCAAAGCCCAGTGTGTTGGTCATCAGGCTTTGGACAAACAATCCCGCCGCACCAAAGCTGAACAGGATCGTGGCAAGCCATATGAGGGCCGGCATGCGCCCGAACCCGAGCCACGAGGCAAGTCCCCCCGTCTCTCCGATGCCATCCGGCGTATCGATTGCAACTTCTTCAAAGGCCGGGACTTCGAAATCGGACACGTCCATGTCCAAGGCATCGAAATCAATATCCAGATCCAGATCGCCAACATCAGGCAATTCGACATCGATCTCGGGCCCGTCCAATCCTTCGCCGCCAGCGCCCAGCAGTGTGCCGCCGAGCAGCGCAAAGAAAAGTTCAAGGGCCAAAAGGCCAAACAAAAGCGCAAGCGCTATAGTAAACGGCACATACGGTGCCGTCAGGAAAAGATCGAACATCCGTCCCCCAAAGTTTTTATGTATGCTATGGTATACAATATAGATAGGGCCTCACGGCTTCGTTACAATAGCTATCCCGTTGATTTTCTGCAAAACACTGGCAGAAAGGGGAAAAGGTTCAAAAAATGAAACTGAAACTTCATCACATCAATCTGGCAACCGAGAATGTTGAACGGTTGGACACATTCTATCGGGAAGTGCTGGGTCTAAAAGAAGAATCTGAAGGATTGCCCGTTCTCGAAAAGAAAAAAGGTTATGCCGGTGACGTGGCCTTCGTCAGTGACGGCGCGATCCAGATGCATTTGGCGGAACGGGATGTGATGGCCGGTTTTCGCACGGGCCAGATCGTGAACCCCGTCGAGCGCGGACACATCGCGTATCGCACCGATGATTTGGATGCGTTCAAAGCGCATCTCGAAGAACAGGGTGTTCCCTATTCCGATTGGGCCAATGCGGCGGTTGCTGGGTGGCGGCAGATTTTTTTCTACGATCCCGACGGCAACGTGATCGAGGTCCACGAAGTATCGGAATAGCCTTCAGAGCTGTCGCGCTTTCCGGCGACGCATCAAGACAGCGTCCTTGATTTTGCCCTTTAAACCGCGAGGTGGCAGAACCTCGCGATCCATCTCAAAGATGCTTCCGGTCAGGGATGGATCGCACATCAAAGCCAGCTCAACACCCCATTTGGCAGAGTCTTCCGGCCTCAGGCCATCCGGGATGCCCATTGTGGTTTTCAGCATGCCCGGCATCCAATCTGAAATCACGATGCCGGGAAAACGATCAGCCAGATCCGCGATCAGGGCGCGTGTCAAAATCCGGGCTGCGCCTTTTGATACGGAATAGGCACTGCTGGCCGGGAGTGGATCGAGATCGGCAAAGGTCGCGACGTTCAGAATGCGCCCGTGGCCAGTTTCAACCATACTGTCCAAGGCGGCCCGGCTGCAGGCAAATGTGCCACCAAGATTGACCGCAACACTATGCATGAAGCTGGTCGCGGTTTCGTCGAGAACATCCTTGCGCGGATAAACGGCAGCGTTGTTGATAAGCAGCGCAATGGCGCCATGCGTTTCCCGGATTTTTGCAAAAGCCCTGGTAACCGCCTCGGGGTCTGCCACGTCGACGGGCATGGGAATGAAACGGCCCGCCTGTGCAATCGCTTGAGTTTCCTCAAGTGCAGCCAGACGCCTTCCAAGACCGACTACCTGAAAACCCTGTTCCGTCAGGTTAGTCGCCAAGGCACGGCCCAGCCCGGAACCCGCGCCTGTTACGACGGCGATGCCATCTTGGGGTGTCAGACGTGTCATTGGGGTTCCTCGTTAAATGTACTGGCC
Source organism: Thalassococcus lentus (assembly GCF_028023555.1). Taxonomy (NCBI): domain Bacteria; kingdom Pseudomonadati; phylum Pseudomonadota; class Alphaproteobacteria; order Rhodobacterales; family Roseobacteraceae; genus Thalassococcus; species Thalassococcus lentus. Next base: position 157,890 of record NZ_JAQIOY010000001.1, on the reverse strand, counting down.
ACGCGCAAGGCGTTTGCGGCAATCGTCAATGACGGGTTTACACCCATGGACGTGGGCATAAAGCTGGAATCAGTGACCCACAGGTTCGTCAGATCATGCGCCCGGCAGTCTGCATTCAAAACCGATTTTTCCGGATCAGTGCCAAACCGCAGGGTTCCGCAGGGGTGGCCGTAATTCAGATCTGGCTGTTGACCCAGAAACAAGCGCCGATGTCCCTTGAATGCGCGTTTTATAGCGCGCCGGAACGCCTTTCGGCGGGCCAGCAGTTCAGATGAATAACGGTAGTCAACAGATAGCCGCTCAGGCTGGTCCGGATCGAATGTGACACGGTTTTCCGGATAGGGCAGGTCTTCCATCAGACCCACAAAGATTTGCGCGCTGCCCAGCATTCGATGCGCCAACGCGGCTGGAATGCGCGACAATGGCGCAAGACGCTTGGCACCGGGCAATGTGGATTGGGCGAGCATCCGATTGAGATAGTGAACGATTTCACCATAGCTCGCGCGGATGCCCATGGCCTGAATGGTGCCGTAGTGGGTTCCTTCTGCGTGGTATAGATCCCTGAGGGATATTGCCTTTGTCGCGGGTCCATCGATGGCATCACGGGGCCACAGGGCGAACATCTCGTTGAGATGGAACATGAGGTTTCGACCAACCAGACCAGAACGATTGGCCAAACCGTCCGGCCAGTTCTCATTTGCTGAGGCAAGCAACAATCTGGGTGACCCCAGTGCGCCGCCAGCCAGAATGTAGCGCTTGGCCCGAAACCTATGCTCCTTGCCATCCACACGAACCATCAATCCGTTAACCCGTGTCTGATCCGCGTCAATCCGGATGACTTCGGCCTCGGTCAAAACTTCGGCGTTTCCGGTTGCCATAGCCGGCTCTACGCCAGCAGATCGGCCATCCATCTTGCAGGGCTTTGGGCATTTCACACCCAGACAGTTTTCACACCCCTCAAGACGTTCGATCGCCGTATGAGCATGATAAGGGTGCAGGCCCGCTGCCCGAAAACTATCCATCAGGCTTTTTTCGACGGGGCCAAGCTCCGGCGCATTGCGTAGCGGCAATGGAGGCTCCGGCGATAAGGGATCATCGGTTCCATAAACCCGATAGACGCGGGCGGCTTCCTCGTACCATGGTAGCATCGCATCAAATCCGACGGCCCAACCGCCTGAGGGATGCGAGTCGGAGCTGTCCAGATCGTGCCGCTCGGGGCGCTCCAGGGTTGCCGCGTAGAAGGCCGACGACCCTCCGACGCCAGACCCAAGAGGCGCGTAGAACGCGGTTTCTTGACCATTCAGTGTCACGTGAAGAGGGTCCGGCCATAGGCCTCTGGCTGCGCGTGCCTCGGGGACGAAAATCTCGGATAAGCCGTTGCGCTCTGACCGATGCCCACCCCGTCCCTTTTCGAGAAAGAGCACACGGTGGCCTGCCTCGGCTAAAGCCCGGCCAATGGTCCCACCGCCAATCCCGGTCCCGACAACGATGGCATCCCATTGGATTTCTGCCAGTGGATGACTCATTGACCGTCCTGTTCGATCAGGGCTGTTTGGCGTCGGTCCTTGTCGAACACAGGCTGGAAAAGAGACCGCACGCGCATCGCCGCCGAATTGGTGACGTGGTTGTTGTCAAAGTATTGGCCAACACCCCCATGCACGGCGTGACACAAAGCGCCCTCGCAGAACATTGGCCAAGGATCGATCAGGGTGATTACACCGCGTTCTGCCAGATCCGTCCATGGTGCATCTGCCAAAGCTGTTCGCACAGCCAGCATATCGCGGGACACCGCGTTTTGAGTCTGAGGTTTCGCCGCCAAGGGCCATCCTTGATGCGCGGCTTCGCGTGCCGCTTTTCGGCTGTCGTAATATGGAATTTCGGGCGTTTGGCGCAGCACATACACATTGTCAAAATGGTTGTGGAAATACGAAACGGTTGTTTCCGCTACTTCGGCCAGCAACTGCGCCTGAACCTGATCGTCCCGTGGTGCCATGTCCGTGGGAAACAGCGCTATTTCGTTGTGCTGATCAAAGCCGACACCGCGCCCTTCAGCATAGTAACCCCAGCGCCCGATCAGAAGAACGGATTCGACGCTGTCCAGCCGTCCCAAGGCCTGTTTGATCTGCACGTTGGCCTGCGTGCATTGCGTGTCCTGCGCACGTGTGGCTGCCGACTCGATCTTGCGCATCCCAAAGACCGGAGCACATCCTGCGCGCCAAAGGATGATGCCAGGGGTCTGCGCCTCGTGTGCGGCCAAGTCCAACCCGTCGCGATAGGCGCGCACGTGGCTGTCGCCCCAGACTAGAACCTTTGGTTCGCCGTCAGGTCCGATCGGGCACACTTCCAGACCATCCAGAGGCAACTCTTGCGCAATGTAGCAACGACTCCAATCCTGCAGGAAATCACCGGATGCCGCGATGTGAACACCCGCCCGGCTGTCAAAGCGATCCGGCAGCCCGTCTTGTGTGAACAGCCACCCGCCGATGCCCAACAAGATGATTGATGCGCAGGCAGTGCCGGCAAAGACCAATGCGCCGGAGAGTTTGCGCGCATAGCGGACCGGGTTTTCAATGAACCGCCAGGTCAGCCATGCCAGACCAACGCTCAGGATCATCCATAGACCTGACTCGAATAGATTGGCGTGGCCATCCCGCAGGTAAGTCGACAGAACAAACACTGGCCAATGCCACAAGTATAGCGAATAGGAAATCAGCCCAAAAAAGACCGCGTAGGGATGACAAAGCAATCGGTTCACGCTGTTGTCGCCTGCGCCGTTGGCGAGGAGCAAAACGGTCCCGACGACAGGCCCAATCACCAGAATGCCGGGGAACAGCGGGCCTGCCGGGATAAACAGGATCGAAACGCCGATCAGGATCAGACCCAGCCAAGACAGAACCGCATATCCCCGTGCCGTGCGGCTGGTTTCATAGCTCCAGATTGCGAGCAGAACACCGCTTAGCATCTCCCACGCGCGGAACGGAAAAAGAAAGAATGCCGCTTCGGACATTCTGGGTGTCAGCAAGACACATGCTGCAAATGACGCGGCCCAGACTGCGATCAGGCCGAACAACAGGCCGCGCCGCCAACGCGCCAGCACCAAAATGAACAGCGGCAGAAAGATGTAGAACTGTTCTTCGACCGCCAGAGACCATGTGTGAAGCAGCGGTTTTTCATCGGACGCACTGTCGAAGTATCCGGCGCTTCTGAAGAACAGCACATTTGACAGATAAACCGTTGCCGCAATCAGGCTCTTGCCGAATTCACGAAATTCAAACGGCAACATCAGCGCATAGGCCAAGAGCGTTGTGACCAAAGCCACGACAAAAAAGGCAGGCGCGAGTCGCCGGAACCGGCGGGCATAGAAGTTGCGCAACCAGACACGGCCGGTTGAATCGTATTCCCGCCAGAGAATACCGCCGATCAGGTAACCCGAAATGACAAAGAAGATGTCCACGCCGACAAACCCGCCGCGCAGAGGCAGGCCAAAGTGGTAGAGCACAACGGACAGAACAGCGATAGCGCGCAGGCCGTCGATATCGCTGCGATATGGCAAAGGAGAATGATCCGGGGCGCTCATTTGATCTGGGCCTTTTGGTCCATCAGATAGTCTTTCTTTCGGGGCCGAAAACAACGGCGGTACACATACAAACACGCATTTGTTCGGGTGCCATAAGTGTGGGCAGGGCAATGCCTGCGTCAACAGATGGCTGTCGAACAGATGTGCAACTGTTGCGTTAACCGGCAGGATAGATCATTTCTGGGCGGTATTGCGGCGTTTCGCAGGCCAGGGGCAAAAAATGCAGGAAACCGGTATTTCAGCGCAGGTTCCCGATTGGAGCCGTGAAGCCATCCGTCGTTTTTGGGATCCGGGCCAAAAACTGATGCGGGCGTTGCGCCGATATCAGGCAGCGCGAAAACGGGGTGGTGTTCTGGGTAAGGTCGCGTCCAAGTATTGGGCGTTGAACCATTTGTTCTGGTCCACGATCTGCCAGTCAGAGATTCATCTGAATACCGAAATCGGTGGCGGTCTCAGGCTGACACATCCGACCGGGATCATCATTCATTCCGACGCGAAAATCGGAGTGAATTGCATGATCTTTCATCAGGTCACCTTAGCCGGGCCCGTCGTTTTGGGTGGTCATGTGGATGTTGGTGCAGGCGCCAAACTGATTGGTCCGCTTTCCGTTGGCGATCACGCAGTGATCGGTGCCAATGCGGTTGTGACCAAGGATGTTCCAGAAGGTGCAACTGTGGCAGGGATACCGGCCCGGATCATCTCAGGAAACCAAACTGGCTGACCGTCCACAAACGAGCCTTCAGGTCTTGTCAAAGAACTGTGGCTTTTGCGCAGTTTCGCTGTTCAGAGCCCAATCATAGACCTGTCGAACCTGCCGCGCCTTTTGCGACCACAAAAAATGGCTTTGGACTCGGTCGCGCGCTGCTGTGGCCATGGCAGGCAGACCGCTTGGATCGTTCATCAAACTCTCCAGTTTCGCGGCAAATGCCTCGATGATTTCGGATCTCGTGCCGCAGGGCACTTTTAACCCTGTTCCGGGTACGACCAGTTCGCCGGGACCCGCGTAGTCGACAATCAGGGGCACAACACCCAGCGCCATCGCCTCCAGTACGACACCCCCGCCGAACTCGCGTATCGAAGGAAATGACAGAATGTGGGATCGGCACAGGATATCCTGAACCTCTTCATGCGCTTTCCAACCGTGGAACGTAACCGAGTGTTCGATTTCCAAAGACCGGGCGAGAGCCGTTAGCTCTGGCATCATTGGACCGTCGCCAATCATGTCCAGTTGCATCCGGCCGTCACGCAAAAGCGGGGCTGCCGCTTGAAACAGCATGTCCGCACCTTTGTAGGGCACCAAACGGCCCACAAAGGCCGCGCGCAGCGGGCCATCCTCTGGCTGTGCGACGCGGTTGAACCGACTGGGGTCAATCCCGTTCTCAGGGATGAAAATGCATCTGTCTCGGAACTGGGAAGGGACTTCGGATTCCGTATGCCGTGAGCCGACCAAGACAGCACTGGCATTGCGCAGGGTCGCAGTTCGCCCGGGCAGAACTTTGTAAGCAGACCGAACATAGCTCAGCCATTCTTTTTCTGCCTGACGTTCCGCTTCGAACCCCTTGGGCCAAGGCACCCCACCATTGAGCGGACCCAAAACAAACGGAACACCAGCGCTGGCGCATTTGCCAGCAAGCGAAGAGGAGATTGTTGGCGACAGCGGCGTGATGCGATGAACGACGTCGTATTCGCCAGCGCGAATAGCGTTGCCAAATTGCCGCCAGACAAGCCGTTCAAACCAAGGATAGGACAGGGCGTTGATGGCCTGAACCATGGTCCAGCCTTTGCCCTCACCCATCCGCAGCTTTTCGGCCAGTTTCCACATCGGTCTTGCAAAGGTTTCCGAGTCGATCGCAGTAAAGTCCTGCCCTTCAACCATCCCGGCGCGCACAAAAGCATCCCGGTTGCGGATTTGCGTAACGATATGAACGTCTGCCACCTCACGCAGCGCCGCGGCCAGTGACCATCCGACGAGCGGGACAGACACCCATTCGGGATTCGCAGCCTCGGCGATTGCAAGAACTCTGGGCTTTTTCGCGGTCACAGGATGGACTGCCATTTCAAAGTGGACACGTATTTTTGGAGCTTGAGCCGTTCGGCTCGGAGCTGTTCGGCATAGCCCATGAGCGCGCCGGCAATCAGCCAGGTCAGCGGCGTCAGTGTTGCGTTCGGCAGCATGTCAAAAATGTTGATCGCAAGGATCAGTGACAGCGGCGCAATCAAGGGCGACACGGGTTTATCCCGCTGTGCGATGGATTCGCGCCAGAGCAGGACCAGAGGCCAGACTAGCAGTCCGAATTCCGCCAGAAACCCGACCCAGCCATAGACGCCGATGACAATGATCCAGCGACCATCTGTTACGGTCAGGATATTGCCAGACACCGGGTCGAGTATGTGATTTCGCCCCCAACTGCCCCAGCCAAAAACCGGCTTAATGTAGGCCCGATCCAGCAGCGTTTGTTCGTTGTCAAAACGGAACTCAAGCGAAGCGGCGCGGTCTGCATCAATGCTTGCAGCTGCGTTGAGCAAACGATCTTGGGGAACAAGATTTGCGCCCTTGAGAACCGGGTAGGCCACAGCCAGTGATCCAATGACGATCGCCACTTTGATCTGTGTGACAGGTCCAAGCAGAACAACCATTGGAACCAGCATCACGACAAAGATCAAAGCACCCAGCGACTTTGCCAGAAACAGGATCATGGTCAGGTACAGAGCGGCCGCTAGGAATTTCCAGCGGTTGCTTTGCGTGTCCATGCGCCACAGAGCGTAGGCGGATACCACAGAGGTCATGCAGAAGAAGGCAACCCAAATGCCGTGATACAAGAAGACCACAGGCCTGTAGCCACCAAAGCGGATCGATTGCCCGAACAGGTGCTGATAGTAGCCATAGACCCAGAGGTTCAGCTGTGGCGAAAGACGCATTTCGATCAGCATCAGCAACGAGTAGAACAGGCCGCCAATCATAAGTGCCATCAGCAATTCACGTTGTGCGCCGCCCGATGCGAGGAACTGCCGGGCAAGCAGGAAAGGCAGAACCAGCAGGAATTGCTGCAGGATCAGCGCCAAGGCATCTTTGACCGCAAGGCCAGGCAGGCCGACCTGGCCAAAGAAGACCGGTTCATCGTTGGTCAGGACCGTCATGATCGGAGACAAAACAAACGTCAGGATCAGGATTTTTGCGACCCAGCTTGTCGGAAGCAGTGGCCCATCATATCCGTACCGCCACAGCGCAATCATGAACGCGGCCAATGCCGGAATGTTATGCTTGCCCAAGGGCGGCATCAAAGGCAGGTCAAAAACCGCTGGGGGTTCGGGCAGTAAAAGATAGCCCATCATCATGGTCCAAACCAATGCACGATCGGCCTTGAAACGCCCAAACAGCGCCATGGCGACCAGCGGCCAGATGGCCAGCATCAGGAATGCAATAGGATTGGGCATGGGCCTCAAACTTGTCCGAACGAGGAAACTGTTTACCATCCGGCTTTGGCAATGTCGCGTCAGCAATGGGCCGAATTCATGAAATCGGCTTCAAAACTGCTTGATTTGCTGGATTGCCTATGTCCCAGACACGGTGGGCCAAACTCTTGCCGCAAAACCATGGCAAGGCCCGCGGGTAATCTGGTGAATCGGGTGTGAGGCGACCAATGAAGACCGACAATCGGTTAAACATCGCGTATTTGTGCGATCACAGTCCATTGGACCGCAATCTTTATTCCGGTGGCAACGCGCGCATCTATGACGCTCTGCGCGCCCATGCCGGAGAGGTCACAATCCTGAGCCAGTCGTGGCACATGGCCGAACCCATTCGTCGACTGATCCAGAGCGCTCCTGAATCCTTTAACCTGAGGGCGCGCTGGCGGGCGCATCTTTTGCTGGCGCCGTTGATCGCACGCGGTGTTCGTTCCGAATTGTCCAAAGGCAAATACGATGTGCTGTTTGGGGCTTACTCCTTTCAGTCCATGCACAAAGTCGCTGCCCCCTATCCGCTGGTGCGCGCTTACACGTCGGACGCGACCCAAACGATCTATCGCTTGTCCGAAGTTGGACAGCAGTTCGATAGAAAATTCACGGGCGGCGGTATTCTGGATCGCTGGGTGGAACGGCAGGAAAAGACCGTCTTCGGCAATATGGACGTACTGCTCTGGCCGTCGCAGTGGCTCTTGCAAGAGGCGCAGCAACGCTATGGTCTCGACGCAGGTCACTGCCATCTTTTGCCATGGGGTGCGAATATTGGCGATGTGCCGCCGCCCGGCGCGCGACAGATCGATCAATCCGGCCCGGTCCAGCTGTTGTTGATCGGTCGCGATTGGTTTGCCAAGGGGGGCCCGATTGCTTTTGACACGATGCAGGCACTGCGCGCGAATGGCATAGACGCGCGATTGACCGTTGTAGGCTGCACGCCTCCGGATTTTCACTGCAATGAATGGGTGACGGTTCATCCGCAGTTGAATAAGGCGATCCCAGAGCAGGCCGAGACTTTTGATGCTTGCCTGTCCCGCGCGCATTTTCTGGTTCAGCCATCGTTCGAATCCTACGGCTTTGCCTTCTGCGAAGCATCGGCCTTTGCGCTTCCTTCGCTGTGCTTTCGGGTCGGGGGAGTTCCGGTCCGTGACGGGGTGAACGGATACGCTTTGCCGGTGGGCAGTACCGCAGAGGAATTCGCGAATCGAGTTTCCACTCTGATCCGTGATCCGAACGCTTATGCTGCGCTGAGCGCATCGTCCCGCGCAGAATATGAGCAGACCCTGAACTGGGATGCCTGGGGAAAGGCGGCGGCAGAGGTGTTATCTGACGCTGTTTCGCGTCAAAAATCAGCATTGAAATAAATCTGGCTTTAGACGGCGCGCCAATCTGGCCCTAACTGGTTTGAGGCCCGGCCAGTATTACCGATCCCAAGCCGCCGACCCGCACGAGGTCGGCGTAATAGCTTGGGAGACGCTTTCATGAAAATGACCACAGAAGAAGCTTTTGTAAAAGTACTGCAGCGCCACGGCATCGAGCATGCCTTTGGTATTATCGGTTCGGCCATGATGCCGATTTCCGATCTGTTCCCGGCTGCGGGAATCAAGTTTTGGGACTGCGCACACGAAGGCTCTGCTGGCTTCATGTCTGACGGTTTCACCCGCGCCACCGGCAAGATGTCGATGATGATTGCCCAGAACGGCCCGGGCATCACCAACTTTGTGACTGCTGTCAAAACAGCCTACTGGAACCACACGCCGTTGTTGCTTGTGACGCCTCAGGCCGCCAACAAGACCATTGGTCAGGGTGGCTTCCAGGAAGTTGAACAGATGAAGCTGTTCGAAGACATGGTCGCCTATCAGGAAGAAGTACGTGATCCGTCGCGTGTCGCCGAAGTGCTGACCCGCGTTATCGCCAAAGCAAAGCGCCTGTCCGGTCCGGCACAGATCAACATCCCACGTGATTTCTGGACGCAGGTTGTCGACATCGCCATCCCTGATCCGATCGAGTTTGAACAAAGCCCCGGTGGCGAAAACTCGGTTCAGGCCGCTGCTGATCTGCTTTCCTCGGCCAAGAACCCTGTCATTCTGAATGGTGCGGGCGTTGTCCTGTCGCAGGGCGGCATCGAAGCATCCAAAGAACTAGCCGAGCGCCTGTCCGCCCCGGTTTGTGTTGGCTACCAGCACAACGACGCCTTTCCTGGCTCGCACCCTCTGTTTGCTGGCCCACTGGGCTACAACGGCTCCAAGGCTGGCATGGAACTGATCAAAGACGCTGACGTTGTTCTGTGTCTTGGCACTCGCCTGAACCCGTTCTCGACCCTTCCGGGTTACGGAATGGAGTACTGGCCGGTTGATGCAAAGATCATTCAGGTCGACATAAACCCTGACCGCATCGGTCTGACCAAGAAAGTATCGGTTGGCATCGTGGGTGACGCAGCAAAGGTTGCCAAGGGTATCCTGAACGGTCTTTCGGATGATGCTGGTGATGCAGGACGTGATGCACGCAATGCCAAGATCGCCGAGACCAAGTCGCGCTGGAAGCAGCAGCTGACCGAGATGACCCACGAAGACGACGATCCCGGCACAAGCTGGAACGAGCGCGCGCGCGAAGCCAAGCCAGATTGGATGAGCCCGCGCATGGCGTGGCGTGCGATCCAACAGGCCCTGCCGCGCGAAGCAATCATTTCGTCCGACATCGGCAACAACTGTGCGATCGGCAACGCCTATCCTGACTTTGATGAAGGCCGTAAATATCTAGCGCCGGGTCTCTTTGGCCCCTGTGGCTACGGTCTGCCTGCCATCGTCGGTGCCAAGATTGGTCAGCCTGACGTTCCGGTTGTTGGGTTTGCTGGCGACGGCGCGTTCGGTATCGCGGTTAACGAACTGACGGCCATTGGTCGTGGTGATTGGCCACCGGTTACACAGATCGTCTTCCGCAACTACCAGTGGGGTGCGGAAAAGCGTAACTCGACTCTGTGGTTCGATGACAACTTTGTCGGCACCGAGCTGGACGAAGAAGTGTCCTATGCCGGAATTGCCAAGGCCTGTGGTCTTAAGGGTGTTGTTGCTCGCACCATGGACGAGCTGACCGACGCTCTGAATCAGGCGATCAAGGATCAGATGGAAAATGGAACCACCACGTTGATCGAAGCAATGATCAACCAGGAGCTTGGTGAACCTTTCCGTCGTGATGCGATGAAGAAGCCTGTCTCGGTTGCTGGCATCGACGCTGCGGATATGCAGCCCCAAGCCTCTGCATGAGCCAAGGCTCTGAAAATTTGACGCTGCCCGGGACAATCCTGGGCAGCGTCCGGTCGTTGCCGCCTCTTGCGCGGCTTTTGGACCGTGCTGCATCAAACCGTCAGCGCATCGCATTTGCCGAAGGCGAAGACCCGCGTATCGTTGCGGGTGCCTTGGCTGCGGTTGAAGCCGACGCAGCCGATGTTTTGCTGGTGGGCAAGACCGAAGCCGTTCAGGCTCAGTTGGCCAGTTTCGGTGCCACCGAAAACCAGCATATCTCAATCCATGACCCGGCAAGCAGCCCGTTGAGCGAGCCGCTGGCTCAGCTTTTTACAGACCTGCGCCAGCACAAGGGTATGACGATCGAACGCGCGCGCGACGCGGTGCAGCAACCCTTGTTTTTTGCGGCCTTGCTATTGCGGGCCGGACATGCGGACGGAACCGTCGGTGGCGCTGTTGCGACCACCTCTGATACCGTTCGGGCGGCATTACAGGTCATCGGCAAAGCACCCGAGGCCAAGCTTGTCAGCAGCTTCTTTCTGATGTGCCCGCCCCAAGGGCATTCAATCGGACAAGAGGCGATGGTGTTCTCTGATTGTGGCATGGTCATCGCGCCGGATGCAGCAGAACTGGCGTCGATCGCGCAACAGGCTGCCCAATCCTTCAAATCTCTTGCGGACGCCGAACCAAAGGTTGCGATGTTGTCTTTCTCTACCAAGGGCAGCGCGTCGCACGAAGCGGTGACCAAGGTCTCCGAGGCAACCGAGATTCTGAGAACACAGGCGCCCGCGCTGGCCGTGGATGGCGAATTGCAGCTGGATGCTGCGTTGGTGCCATCTGTCGCTGCAAGCAAAGCGCCCGGTTCACCTTTGGAAGGCGCTGCAAACGTCCTGATCTTTCCAAGCCTCGAAGCCGGCAATATCGCGTACAAGACCGCTCAGCGCTTTGGCGGTGTGACGGCCATTGGCCCCGTGTTGCAAGGCCTGTCGGCGCCTGCAAATGATCTGTCGCGCGGTTGCACGGCCGAGGATGTTTTGGCGATCATCGCCGTCACCGCTGTTCAGGCATTGGACCGGGGTCGTGAATGATGATCGAGCATTGCTGCGGAGAAGGCGCATCTTATGACAGAGCTAATTTCCCTGTCTCCAAGCGATGCTTTGCTTCTGGCGCTGTTGTGTGTGCTCGCCGGGATGGTCCGGGGCTTTTCCGGCTTCGCCCTGTCTGCGGTCGTGATGTCTCTCGGTGTGCTCATCCTGCCGCCGGTGGAACTGATTCCGATCTTGTGGTGGCAGGAAATCACAGCGTCGATCCTAATGGTCCGTGGCGGCCTGAAAGAAGCCGACAAAACCGTGGTGATTGGCCTGGTCGGAGGCTCGGCAGTTGGCCTTCCGTTCGGCCTGGCTTTGATGAAGTCCTTGCCCCTGGAAACCTCAAAACTGGTCGCACTGAGCATCATCATCGTTCTGGCGATCACGCAATTGGCTCGGGTGCGTATGGCGTTTCTTGCGACGAAACCGGGTCTTTGGGGATCTGGCGTGGTTGCCGGGATCGTCGCCGGGCTTTCGCAGGTCGGCGGCATGGTCGTCGCGCTCTACGTGCTGGCCCGAGATTCAGCGCCTCGCCAAATGCGCGCATCGCTTGTCATGTACCTTTTTTGCTCGGCTGTGATTTCCATTTTGACGCTGACACTCATGGGCGTGATGACCCAAACTGCAGTGATCCGCGGCTTTGCGCTTGCTCCGGCCTCGGCGCTGGGCGTTGTGATCGGCAAGTCTCTGTTCCGGCCTGCGTGGGAACCCTACTACAAACCGTTTTGTCTGATCCTTTTGATCGTACTCGCCTGCGTAGCTCTGCTGCGCGTCCTGCTGTCATGAATATTCGCACATACAACAATGTTCCAAATAATGGGACGGAGGCAAAACAGATGTTTTGCCTATTGGCGAATTTTCAAGACACCTTTACTTCGCTTTCCCGTGCCTGCACCTTGCAGGGCCGAAGAGGAGCCGCCTGATGTCCATCCCGATGCCGAACCTCGATACTTCGCCACACGTCTCTGACGAAGTACGCAAGACCACCTGCTACATGTGTGCCTGTCGCTGCGGCATCAACGTGCACATGAAGGATGGCAAGGTCGCCTACATAGAAGGCAACCGAGACCACCCAGTGAACAAGGGTGTGCTTTGTGCCAAAGGCAGCGCCGGGATCATGCAGCACAACGCGCCTTCGCGGCTGCGTGCTCCTATGCGTCGTGTCGGCCCGCGTGGCTCTGGCCAGTTCGAGGAAATCAGCTGGGATGAAGCACTGGAGCAGGCTGTAGGCTGGCTCAAACCAATTCGCGAAACCGCACCGGAGAAACTGGCATTCTTCACGGGGCGCGACCAATCGCAAAGTTTTACCGGCCTGTGGGCGCAGCAGTTCGGTACGCCGAATTTTGCGGCACATGGTGGTTTCTGCTCGGTTAACATGGCCACTGCCGGCATTTACACAATGGGCGGCGCCTTTTGGGAATTCGGCGCTCCTGACTGGGAGCGCACCAAACTCTTCATGATTTTCGGTGTCGCCGAAGACCATGACAGTAATCCGATCAAGATGGGTCTTGGCCGCCTCAAGGAACGCGGTGCCAAGGTTATCGGCGTTAACCCGATCCGCACTGGATACAACGCAGTCGCGGATGAATGGGTCGGAATCACGCCCGGCATGGACGGGCTGTTCATTCTCAGCCTCGTGCACGAATTGATGCGTGCCGGAAAAATCGACCTTGAGTATCTCGCGCGTTTCACAAATGCGCCGGTTCTGCTGGACAGCGATCCCAAGTCGGACGACTACGGCATGTTCTTGCGGGATGATGATGGCAAGATGCTCGTCATCGACCGCCGCACGGGCAAACCTGCGCCCTTCGACCAAAAAGGTGTTCAGCCCGATCTGAACGGTCATATCCGAATGGCCGGTGTGACCCATGTTACGGTCATGAACCAGATGGCCGAACGTTATCTGGACGCAAAGTATTCGCCTGATGTGGTTGGGCCTCAGTGCGGGATTTCCGCAGAGCGCATTCGCCGTATCGCGGCTGAAATCGCTCGTGTTGCCTTTGACGAAGCAATTGAGCTGGATCACAGCTGGACCGATTTCCGCGGTGACACGCACGACAAAATGGTCGGCCGCCCAGTCAGCTTCCACGCGATGCGTGGGATCAGCGCCCATTCCAACGGCTTCCAGACCTGCCGGTCGCTGCACATGCTGCAAATCATTCTGGGCAGCGTTGAAACGCCCGGTGGTTTCCGCTTCAAGCCGCCTTACCCCAAGCCATCCACAGCGCATCCCAAGCCGCATTTCACCGCGACGCCGGGCAAGCCACTGGATGGACCGCACCTTGGCTATCCGCAAGGCCCCGAAGATCTGGCGCTGCACGAAGACGGCAGCCCGATCCGCATCGACAAAGCCTTTACCTGGGAACATCCGTTGTCAGCACATGGCTTGATGCACATGGTGATTTCGAACGCACACGCTGGCGATCCCTATAAGGTCGACACGCTGTTCCTGTATATGGCGAACATGGCGTGGAACTCGTCGATGAACACGCGCAGCGTCATGGAGATGCTGACCGATACGGATGAAAACGGCGACTACGTCATCCCGAACATCATCTATTCGGATGCCTATTCCTCGGAAATGGTGGCCTACGCCGACCTGATCTTGCCCGATACCACATACCTTGAACGGCATGATTGCATTTCGCTGCTCGACCGTCCGATTTCCGAACCAGAAGCCGCGGCGGATGCGATCCGTTGGCCTGTGGTCGAACCTGACCGTGACGTCCGTGGTTTCCAGTCTGTGTTGATCGACCTTGCCGCCCGTCTTGGATTGCCCGGTTTCGTCAATGATGATGGCAGCGCCAAGTTTGAGGACTATGCCGACTATATCGTGAACCACCAGCGCAAGCCGGGGATTGGCCCGCTCGCTGGTTGGCGTATGGGTGAAAACGGTCTGTCTGACGGGCGCGGCGAACCCAACGAAGCGCAGATCGACAGCTATATCGCGAATGGCGGCTTTGGTGTGTTCCACATTCCTGACGACGCTCAGTTCTACAAGCCGTGGAACAATGCCTATCAGGATTGGGCCGTGAACCTCGGCCTTTATGATGCGCCTGCGCCATATCTGTTCGACATCTATGTTGAGCCACTGCGCAAATTCCAGCGCGCCGCCGAAGGGCATGGCGACCGTCAGCCGCCAGAACACCTGCGCGAACGACTGAAGCACACGATGGACCCACTGCCGCTTTGGTATGCTCCACTGTCGGATGAACGCGAAGACCTCGAGGAATTCCCGGTTCACGCGCTGACACAGCGACCTATGGCCATGTATCATAGCTGGGGAACCCAGAACGCGTGGTTGCGCCAGATCCACGGGCACAATCCGCTTTATCTGCCGACACACTGGTGGGAAAAGCTGGGCCTGAGCGATGGCGATTGGGTGCGGGTCACCTCGTCTCATGGCGAAATTACAGTGCCGGCGGCCCATATGGCGGCCCTGAACGAAAACACTGTCTGGACATGGAACGCCATTGGCAAACGCAAAGGCGCATGGGCCCTTGAGGATGGTGCGCCAGAAGCAACCAAGGGCTTCTTGTTGAATCACCTGATCCACGAATTGCTGCCGCCCAAGGGCGATGGCCTGCGGTGGGCAAACTCTGACCCGATTACAGGTCAGGCTGCTTGGTTTGATCTGCGTGTAAAGATGGAAAAGGCAGAAGCCCCGGCCGAGAGCCAGCCCGGTTTTGCACCGATCAAGTCACCGGTTGGCACCGGCCCTGACCAGCTGCGCTGGAAGGTGGGCAAATGACCAAAACCATGAAACTGACCCTCTTTGGGATCGCCTTCTTCTTTCTGGCGGTTGCAGGGTCGTTCATTTTCTTCGTCGCCACATGGGATCCTGAAAAGGAAGCCCCTGTTGTCTTGATGCCATCGCCGGCCGATCCATCGGCCATCGCAACGGCCACGCATGGCCTCTGTATCGATTGTGCATCCCGAATCTGGAGCCAGACATGACCCAATTGCCCGACAGCACTCAGCGCAAGCTGGGTCTTGTGATTGATCTTGATACCTGCGTCGGCTGTCATGCCTGCGTGGTATCCTGCAAAGGCTGGAACACCGAAAACTATGGCGCACCATTGTCCGATCAGGACCCTTATGGCGCTGACCCATCCGGGACGTTCCTGAACCGTGTGCACAGTTACGAAGTGCAGCCACTGGCCACGTCAGCCATGCCCCACCCGGCGGCCCAGCTGATTCACTTTCCAAAGTCTTGCTTGCACTGCGAAGACGCGCCCTGCGTTACAGTTTGCCCGACAGGGGCCAGCTACAAGCGCGTGGAGGATGGGATCGTTCTGGTCAACGAATCCGACTGCATTGGCTGCGGCCTGTGCGCATGGGCCTGCCCCTATGGCGCACGCGAACTGGATCAGGCCGAAGGTGTGATGAAGAAGTGCACGCTTTGCGTGGACCGGATTTACAACGAAAACCTGCCCGAAGAAGACCGGGAACCGGCTTGTGTGCGAACCTGCCCTGCGGGCGCACGCCACTTTGGTGATTTCAGCGATCCAGATAGCGCGGTCAGTCAGCTTGTGGCCGAACGTGGCGGAATGGATCTGATGCCGGAACAAGGCACCAAGCCCGTGAACAAATACCTGCCACCCCGTCCAAAGGACGGCTGGCAAGGCGAGACCGATGTGCTCGCACCTTACCTTGAACCAGTTGCCGAAGAGCCCCAAGGGTTCCTCGGCTGGCTCGACAAGACCTTGGAGAAGCTCTGATGCATCCAGCGCCGTCCATTATCGCATTCACCACACTGTCTGGCCTCGGGCTGGGGCTGTTGTTCTGGCTCGGGCTCGATCCGACTGCGCCGACCGGTTGGGTCGGGTTCGCATTCTTTGCCATCGGCTACGCAATGGCCGTTGGCGGCTTGTCGGCCTCGACTTTCCACCTCGGGCGGCCAGAGCGTGCGCTCAAGGCCTTTACGCAGTGGCAGACCAGTTGGCTGTCACGCGAAGCATGGTGCGCCGTCGCTGCGTTGACGGTGATGGGCATTTACGCCTTTTTCCTCGTCTTCTTCAGCGTTCAGATCGCGCCATTGGGTTGGCTGGGAGCAGTGCTGTGCCTGCTGACGGTCTACACAACGTCGATGATTTATGCCCAGCTCAAGACAGTGCCGCGTTGGCACCATTGGTCGACCTCTGCATTGTTCCTCGCACTGGCCTTGGCTGGCGGGGCGCTTTTGTCCGGGCGGGTCACGATCGCCATGGTTCTTTTGCTGATCGCAGGCGGTTTGCAGGCGTGGTGGTGGCAGACCGGTGACAAACGTCTCAAGGATTCTGGTTCGTCGATGGAATCGGCAACCGGCCTCGGATCGATCGGTGCCGTGCGTGCCTTTGAACCGCCGCACACTGGGAACAACTATTTGCTGCGCGAAATGGTGCACGTCGTAGGCCGCAAGCATTCACAGAAGCTGCGCCTGATTGCGCTGGGCCTGATGATGGTTTTGCCGGTCTTGCTATTGTTGCTTCCGTTTGGACATGTCTGGGCGTTGGTCGCAGTGCTGGCTCATGTGGCCGGCGTCGCGGTTGCCCGATGGCTCTTCTTTGCCGAAGCTGAACACGTGGTGGGCCTCTACTACGGTAAACGCTAACAGTCGTTTCCTTGTACCACACAAAGAAAAGAGCCGGGCGCAGATGCTGCCCGGCTCTTTCTCTTTGTCTAGTGGATGTCAGCTTTTGCCAAATCGTTTCTTGAACCAACTGCCACCATCATCGATCTTGTCGCCCACCGCGTCCAGCGCGGGATCAATACGCGCGGCACGGAAACGCCGCCAGCGCACCCAGATGGCCCAGAAAACTGCGGCCAGTGTCAGCAGGATTAGGATGTTTACCCATGGAATGATGCGCACTTCAGGCCCTTCGACGGGGCGCACGGAAATCGCATTGGGAAACACGGACAGCAGTTCATTCCGCCAGCCATAATGTTTGATCGCGACCCATTGGGGGGCATCAGCCGTTGAACGCAGATCGGCGGCCTCGGCCTGAAGGTTCGAAGTGTCGAATTTGAAGTACGGCGGCCAGCTCCAACCGGTGTCTTCGTTGCGGAAGACCATGACGCTGTCATTGGCACGACGGGTCTGAATAAAGAAAACGTCCCGGTTTTGCAGCGTGCCATCACTGCCCACGTCCGCTTGGGCCCAGAACCAGCGGTTTTCGCCCGGATCCACGCGTTTTTCGTAGGTGTCAGTTACCCGCGCGATGTCGTGCTGGGGCAAAGTGTAGTGCAGGAACGCAAACACGCACGCCCAGAACACCACGATAACGGTCCATTTCACATAGGTCACTGTTGTGGCCCCTTCAGTAAAAGTTGGTCAGATAGATGATAACGCACATCAGAGTAAAGGGCACGATGTAGACTCCAAGGATCAGCTTGCGACGCAGCGATCCGTCATATTCTTGCAGCCCGTTGTCGACGAACGTGTCTTTTGGAAGCGGCGGTTGGGTTTCTTCCCACTCTGCTTCCAGTTTTCCTCTTCTCACAGCGCGTGAATAGAGCGACAGCGAGATATAGACGACTGTCAGAACCAGAAAACCAATGATGAATAACCGTGCCATCGCGAACATGGGCCGTACTCCCTTTCCAACCACCTGATACGGGTGCGCTGGAAAATCAAGCTACCAGACGTTTGTTTTCCAGCGGCGCGGCGCTGTCGCGACGGTCAGCAGCATCAATGGCGCCCAGATGATCGCTGCCTTTGCACCCAGCATTGCCATGTGCCGCAGCCCTGCGCTGGCGCCCGGAAGGGCCGCGATGCGGCTGTCCTGAACGGCGTAGATCACCGCGAACAGTACGGACGACAGGCCCCAAAGTACCAGACTGGCAATGATGGCAACGCCCAACAATCCCAGTAGCGTTTCGGGCAGAAGCCGTTCAACCAGACGGGTCACGACAACAGCCAGAATAAGCAACACCAGAACGGGAAGGCCGAGAGACAACAGCATGGAATTTCATGTGGCCTTTGCACGGCGGTCCGTCAAGCAGGCGCGCTCTATTGTGAAAGGATGGAGTAGAGCGTCGAATGCAGCAACTGCGGTTCATCCCCAAAGCGCACGACCACCGCATTTTCAGACGGGACGAGATAGACGACCTGCCCGCCATGTCCCATCAGATAGGTGAATGGACCCTGAACTTGCTGGCCGGGCCGGTCAAGAACGTCATGCCGCACATGCCAGCCATAGTGACCTGCGCTTCGGGTTTCTGGATCCAAATCGGGGAACAGAAATGCCTGATGCAGGGCAGCGGGTAGGAAAGGGGTGTCACCGCCGTTGTTTAGTAAGAACTGCCCGACGCGTAACCAATCGGCGGGCCGCGCATAGAGGCAGCACCAAGCCGACGCAATTTCCGTATCCGGCACGTTGCGCCAATAGGCGTCCGACGCACCGGCTGGCTTCCAGATCAAGTCCGACAGAACGTCCTGAACTGGCCTGTTGTACAACCGTTCTATTGCACGGCCCAGCAAGGCGGTGTTGGCGCTTTGATAGTGGAAGTGTCCTTGATAGGCTGGCTCGATACGGATGCGTCGCATCAAAGGGTCAATTCCAAAGGCCTGCAGTTTGGCGACCGGGCTGAATGGTGAAAACGACTGATCGTCCATGGCCGCCTGTTTTTCGTCCTTGGGCGGCTCATACCCCAAGGCAAGCCCGGATGTCATACTCAGAACGTCGCGCAGGCTGACATCCGGGGTATCGGGGCCCAGCACTGTTTGCAGCGGTACATCCAGATCAGGGATCAGCCCATCGGCCATGGCGCGGATCGTCAGCGCGGCGACCAGCGTCTTGACCAGCGAATAGGAATTCAGCCGGGTTTCCGGATCAATGCCATCTCCGTACAGGGCACGCACGGGCCTGTCCCCCTGCGCGACCAGCAAAGCGCGCCCCTTGCTTTGGGCAAACAGCCGTGCAGCGTCCAGCGGCAATTGCGTTTCCGGTATTGGTTGAAATGCAAGGCCGTCGACAGTGCTGAATTCACCGGGCGCAGGCCAGATTGGCCCGGGGAATCCTTCCTTTCTCAGGACCAGAATTTGAGGCGCAAAGATCCAGAGCCCGGCCCAAATGACAAGGACAGACGCCAGCGTGACAGCAGCAAAGGTGGTTGCAGTTCTGCGCTTGGAAAAGGAACGAATATTGAAGCGTGTCATTGGTCAGGAAGCCGAGCCGGGTCGGCCCGCTTGCGCCAGCCAAAATTTGTATCTCAGCTGCGCCTTGTCTCGGGTCGCTTTGCGAATTTTACGCTCAAACAATGCGAATGCCTGGTGAGGATCATGGTGGTCTACCCAATTGTCGCCGGGCGTGTCTGCCCCGAGTATTTCCCAATCCGAGTCGCGTGGTGGTTCAGTAAACAGCGGGCTGGCGGCCTCCATAAGAGAGATGCCAAACCCGCGTTTCAGGGCATGCGCCGCAAAGATGACCGCGTGTGCACGGGGCAGCCAAGGTGTGCCCGAACCGGTTTGCGCAGCCGCAACCCATTCGTCCAACGCTGCAGGCGATGGGGCGTGATCAGGGTCTGGCTGCGCAGTGGCGGGCATTACACCGTCATGCAGATGTATTTAAGCTCGAGGAAATCCTCTATCCCGTGGTGGCTGCCTTCCCGGCCAAGGCCAGACTGCTTGATGCCGCCAAAGGGCGCAACTTCGGTCGAGATGATCCCGGTGTTCACACCGACAATGCCGTATTCCAGAGCCTCGGCCACTTTGTAGACGCGGCTGAGATCCTTGGCGTAGAAGTAAGAGGCAAGGCCAAAGATCGTGTCATTGGCCATAGCAATCACATCGTCTTCGTCTTCGAATTTGAACAGCGGAGCGAGCGGGCCAAAAGTTTCTTCGGTCGCGACCTTCATCTCTTGGGTGACGCCTGTGACGATGGTCGGTGCAATGAAGTTTCCGTCCATGCCGTCTTTGCCGGTGCCCTGCAGGATCTGCCCACCCTTGGCCAGCGCGTCATCGATATGTTCAACGACTTTATCCGATGCTTCGGCATTGATGAGCGGGCCAAGATCGGTGCCGTCTGCCAGACCGTCACCCACCTTCATGGTTGCCACACGGGCGGCCAGTTTTTCGGCAAAGGCATCGTAGACGCCGGCCTGAACATAGATGCGATTGGCGCAGACGCAGGTTTGGCCGTTGTTGCGGAATTTGCAGATGATGGCGCCGTCTACAGCCGCATCCAGATCGGCATCGTCAAATACGATAAAGGGCGCGTTGCCGCCCAGTTCCATTGAGCATTTCAACACATTGTCAGCAGCCTGCCGCATCAAAATGCGCCCAACTTCGGTGCTGCCCGTAAAGGTCAGTTTGCGCACCTTCTGGTTCTCGCAAAATTCCTTGCCTACTTCTGAAGCCGAAGACGAGGTCACGATATTGAACACACCCGCCGGAATTCCCGCTCGTTCCGCCAGAACAGCCATTGCAATCGCTGAAAGCGGGGTCTCAGTGGCGGGACGTCCGACAAAGCTGCAACCGGCTGCCAAGGCAGGCGCGGCCTTGCGGGCAATCATTGCATTGGGAAAGTTCCAGGGTGTGATCGACGCTGCGACCCCGATGGGCTGTTTGAGAACGGTGATGCGTTTGTCGCGCTGATGGCCCGGAATGGTTTCGCCATAAATACGCTTTGCCTCTTCGGCAAAGAACTCGATGAAGGACGCACCATAGGCCACTTCGCCTTTGGCTTCTGCCAAGGGTTTGCCCTGCTCGGCTGTCATGATGATCCCAAGGTCGTCTTGGTTTTCCATCATCAGGTCGAACCATTTGCGCAGAACTGCGGCACGTTCCTTGCCCGTCCAGCTGGACCAGTCCTTTTGAGCGACATAGGCCGCATCAATGGCTGCCCCCACCTGTTCACGGCTCAGATCAGCCACCTGTGCAATCACATCCAGACGCGCTGGATTTGATACATCAAAAGTCTTGTCGCCAGTCGTCCATTCGCCGTTCACATAAGCACGTGTTTCCAGCAGACTTGGATCTTTCAACAGGCTTTGCAGATTTGTCACCTGATCGAGCATTGCGTTCTCCGTCATGATACGTTGCAGTAGGCAAAGCAGCCTTTGGGCCCAGCATATAGAGCCAGATCGGAGAATGCGATGGAGCTAGATGATGCTTATGCAAATGCCGCCTATATTCCCGGTGCGGCAGATTATCCAACCCGTTGGGCTGATCAGGCGGAAGCGTTTCGAACGCAGCTGTCGGTCGTCGGACGTGCCCGACTTGGCCTGATGTATGGTCACGGAACGAGACAGGTGCTCGACCTGTTTCTTCCGGACGGTCCAGCTGCCGGTCTGATGGTGTTTGTGCATGGTGGGTATTGGCTCAAATTCGACCGATCATACTGGTCGCATTTGGCGCAGGGCGCTTTGGCCAATGGATGGGCAGTCGCGATGCCGTCTTATGATCTTTGTCCCAGGGTGCGCATTTCAGATATCACTCGGCAGATTGCGCAGGCCATCACTGTTTGCGCGCATGAAATCCCTGGTCCGATCCGTCTGGCCGGGCATTCGGCAGGCGGTCATCTGGTCGCGCGCATGTGTGCTCCGGACGTTTTGCCAGAGGACGTCGCCGCAAGGCTGGTCCACGTCATGCCCATTTCGCCGGTCTCGGATATTGCACCGTTGATGCAGACTTCTATGAATGCGGATCTGAAAATCGATCCGACCGAAGCGAAGGCAGAAAGTCCGGTTTTCCAGCCTGCCCCCGAGGTTCCGGTCACGGTATGGGTAGGGGCAAGGGAAAGGCCTGTCTTTCTCGATCAGGCGGAATGGCTAGCCAAGGCATGGGACTGCGCGCATGTGGTCCAGAAGGGCAAACACCATTTTGATGTGATTGATGGACTGGCTGATCCTAATTCTGACATGGTGACGCGCTTGCTGGGCGTCGCTGAATAAAAAAATTTATAACACGCAAACTTTTTCCCAAGGAAGTTGGGCGCAGCTGCGTCTGACCTAATGAGATGCGCATGAATGTCACCGATGAAGCTTTGGCAAAGGCCGCTGCCCAGGGAGACCGGGCTGCCTTTTCCGTGCTGGTCGAGCGGCTGTATGACCGCATCTTTGGATTGAGTTTCCGGCTGACCGGAAGCCGGGCCGAGGCAGAGGATTTGACGCAGGACATTTGCGCCGCATTGCCGACCAAGCTGCAAAGCTGGCGTGGCGATGGCAAGATTACCACGTGGCTCTACAGGATCACGGTTAATGCTTCGCGGGATCGGTTTCGTCGCCGGGCCACTCATGCCAAAGCTGCTGAGGGATGGGGTGATTGGGAACTGGCGCGACAAGCGGACATCAATGAAAGCGCAGAGCGCGCGGATTGGCTGCTGGAGGCCATGCGCGCCCTGCCCGAAGATTTGCGCGAAACACTGGCGTTGATTCTGGACGGGCAAAGCCAGTCCGATGCGGCAAAGATTCTGGATATCTCGGAAGGCACGGTCGCGTGGCGTGTGTCGGAATGTAAGAAACGGTTGAAAGCAATGAAGGAGGCAGAGGCATGAGCGACGATCTGGACGATCTCAAGCGCGCTTTGGACGCGTCTGTCCCGACACCGGATGCGGACAAAAAGGCTGCTGCGATTGCGCTGGCCATGAAAAATTTTGATCGCGCCCAAGAAAGCACCGATGACACGCGTCAAACCTCTGATCGCCCCGCTGGGGGCCTTTTCAGAGGAGTTCGAAATATGTTTGCCAATTTTTCCACCCGCGGCGTCATGGGCGCGACAACTGCACTGGCCGCTGTGACCTTGATGGCCTTTATTCCCACGATGCAAGGACACATGCCGGAATTGCCGGGCACACCCGTTCAACAAGTGAAAGCGCCTGAACCGGAATATTCCGGTGGTGGGCTGCTTAGCGTGCAATCGGCCGGGCAGGGTGCGACCAGTGCTCCGATGGTGATTGCCCGAGATGCTGCACCAGCCGATCTGGCAATTGCGCCGCGTCCTGCGCCAAGCCAGCGCAAAATGGCTCCGGCGAATATGTACTCGGGCGGTGCAGGCAATAATGGTGTGCTGCTGTCCATGCCGCAGGCTGAATCCATGCCGATCATCGATGATCGCCCCGTAATGCAGGAAGCGGATACAGAAGCCTTTCCGGACGCCGATGCCAATCCTATCAAGGTCACGGCTGAGGACCCTGTATCGACATTTTCGATTGATGTGGACACCGCCAGCTGGTCGATCCTACGCAATTCGCTGACGGGGGGTATGTTGCCTCCGGAAGGGTCTGTCCGCATCGAAGAGATGGTGAACTACTTCTCCTACGACTATCCTGCCCCGGATGATGGACAGGCTTTTGCCAGCACGGTTGGCGTACAGCAAACCCCATGGAATGCCGATACGCAGTTGGTACACATTGCCTTGCAGGGCGCCTTGCCCGCCGAACGGCCACCTATGAACCTCGTGTTCCTGATCGATACATCCGGTTCGATGAATCAGCCGAACAAACTGCCGCTGCTCAAACAGAGCTTTCGTTTGATGCTTGGACAGCTTAGCGCCGAAGATTCTGTTTCCATCGTGACCTATGCGGGCAGCGCAGGCCGCGTGCTTGACCCAACGCCGGCGACGGAACGTGAGACCATCCTTGCCGCGCTGGACAACCTGCGGGCAGGGGGTGGCACCGCCGGGCAGGCCGGATTGCAGCAGGCCTATGCCACCGCTGCGGAAATGGCAGAAGAGGGTGAGGTCAGTCGTGTCATCCTTGCGACTGATGGCGATTTCAATATCGGGATCAATGATCCGGAAGAGCTTGAAAAATATATCGCAGACAAACGCGAAGACGGGACATATCTGTCCGTTCTGGGGTTCGGCCGTGGCAATCTGGATGACGCGACCATGCAATCGTTGGCGCAGTTCGGCAACGGTATGGCGGCCTACATCGACACACTGGCCGAAGCACAAAAGGTTCTGGTGGATCAGTTGACAGGTGCATTGGTTCCCATTGCGGATGATGTCAAAATCCAGGTTGAATTCAATCCTGCGACAGTCGCCGAATACCGGTTGATCGGCTACGAAACCCGTGCGTTGCGCCGCGAGGACTTCAACAACGACGCCGTCGATGCAGGCGAGATCGGCGCAGGCCATCAGGTGACGGCTCTCTACGAAATCACGCCGGTCGGATCGCCTGCACGCCTGACTGACCCATTGCGGTACGGCGAAACAGCCGCGGTGTCCGATAGCGATGAACTCGGGTTTCTGCGGTTGCGTTACAAAGCGCCGGGCGAAGATGAGAGCCAGCTGATCGAGGCACCAATTTCAGCTGATCAGGCGCCCTTGGCTGATGCTCAGTTTGCGGCCGCCATCGCGGGCTTTGGCCAGTTGTTGCGCGGGTCTGACTACGTGACGGACTGGAACTTTGCCGATGCGATTTCTCTCGCTCAAAGCGCCAGAGGTGAAGACACTTACGGGTATCGTCAGGAGGCCGTGACCCTGATGCGCCTCGCCGAAAGCCTGTCGCGCTAAAGCGTAACCGAAAACGCGAAAGAAACAGACTGGCCGGGTTCGAGCATGATCGTGCCCGGCCGATCTGTGATCTGGGGCCCAGCCCCGGCGCGCGCAGCCATCCCATGCCAAGGCTCGATGCACAGAAACGGCGCATCCGGTTTCTGCCAAAGCGCCAGATTGGGCAGGTTTTCAAAAGCAAAGTGCAAGGATGGGCCGGTGTCCGCTTCAAAGCGCAGCGCTGCACCGGCACCGGAGGGAAAGATCAGTGCGTCGTGTTCGAAAAGAGCCGGGTCAAGATCCAACACACCTTCGGAAAACAGCGAAGGCAACGCCGCCGCTTTCAGCAATCCGGATTCGTCAATCTGAGCCAGTGTTGGTTCAGCCCCGTTTTCCAACACGATGCGGTGCTGCAAGCCTTCGGCGCCGGGAATCGGCCAGCGAAATGCAGGATGAAATCCGAACCCAAACGGCATGTTTCGTGTGTCTCGGTTCCAGACGGTTGCAGAGACCCGCATTGTTCGGCCTTCCAGCGCATGAGTGATGTCCAGCGCAAAGGAGAAGGGATACACAGCACGGGTATCGTCATTGTCTTCCAATCGATAGGTGCACTGATGATCGCTGTGCTTGGTCAAGGAAAACGCCGACCGTCTGGCAAAGCCATGCCTGGGCAAATCCCGCAGTTCATCGCCATAGGCAATCTTGCCGTCTGGTGTTTCACCGACAATTGGAAACAGGACGGGCGCTCGGCCTGACCACCACGCCGGATCCCCATGCCATAGGAATTCCTGCCCGGCTATGGTTTGCAGACTTTGGGTTTCCGCGCCTTGGGCAGAAACACTGACCTTCAGGTGTTCGTTCGCGATTTCAACAAGATCAGCCATCAATGCCCCCTATTTTGGGTCCACAGTTACTATGGCCCACCTATCGTGCCTCGCAAATGCAAAAAAGGCCCCGGAGGTTTCGCTCCGGGGCCTGTATTCAGGGTCTGGTGGAAACTCAGTTCACGGCTTCTGCGTCCACCACGTCTTTTTCAACAGCGATCGTGGATGGCTTTGCGATGGCGATGCGCCGTGGTTTCAAGGCTTCAGGCACTTCGCGTTCCAGATCAATGTGGAGCATGCCGTTTTCATGTACGGCACCAGTGACGCGAACATGATCGGCCAGATGGAAACGTCGCTCAAAGGCGCGCGTCGCGATGCCCCGGTGCAGATAGGTCTTGGCGGATTGTTCATCGGCCTTGCGGGCGGATACGACAAGCGCTTGTTCCTTGACCTCGACGGACAGGTCGTCATCACCAAAGCCGGCTACGGCGATAGAGATGCGATAGGCATCGTCGGCGGTTTTTTCGATGTTGTAAGGCGGATAGGTCTGTGTGCTGACATCATTTGTCAGAACCCGGTCCATCATGTCAGCGATTTGATCAAAGCCGACGGTCGCACGGTAAAGTGGTGCAAAATCAAAGTGTCGCATGGGAATCCTCCGTTGAGCGAAACCAGTGTTGCGGCGTCTTCCCATAGGGGACAGACGTCTGGGATGATTGCCGGGCCCTGAATAGGCACCCGGACAACATTGAGGTGGGTAGTCTTGATTGAGGTTTCAAGAGGGGGGCTAAACCGGGGCTTTGGCTTGTTCCTACGGGTTGTAGCTGCCCCAGTCTTGTACAGATCAGGGGCGTACGAATTTGGCGCCTGTGTTGTTGCCACCGCCCACTGAAATCCTTTTCGCCCCGGCGCTGGCCTTTGGAAGGGCCGCATCGCGTCGCAGCCGCGTCATCAGGGCGTCGACCACCGGTGGCAGGGTCATTCCATACGCGATGCTGCCCGCTTCACCGGGCGCAGTTCCGCCTGAGATAATTGAGAGTATACGCAGTCTGCCATCTTCCCGGATAAAGACGGGCGCGCCGGATGAGCCAAAGGTCACATCACAGTCAAACCCAAGGATACCGTCGCGATAACGTCCTTTGACCGAACATTTCGCCTGCCGGGACAAAACTTCGTCGCGGCCACGCCCGTAGGACACAACACTGACCTTTGCCCCCGCGGCGGCCCCTTGCAAAACGCGGAAAGGGTCTGCTTCGGCACTGACAATGGCACGGTCCAGCTTTAGCAGGGCGACGTCGTTCGCAATCAGCTCAGCATCTATTTCGGCGCCGGGTTTGGAGTTGAATCCCTCTGGTGCAACCCATTGAATGACCTGCCGATGAGCAATCTGCTGACCATGGTGATACCCGGCCTTGAAGCTGACAGTCTGGGCCGAAATTGGCTGCCCGCGGGTGTTGAACAGACAATGCGCGGCTGTCAGGACTATGTCCCGCGCGATCAAAGTACCGGTGCAATACCCATGTCCGGTATCGACGCGTCCGATCGCTTCCCAGCCCAGCAGTTCACCCCGTCGGTCCATCACGTCGAATGCCGTCGTTGCCTGCGCAAAGGCGGCAGACACCGATAGGACCGCACCGAAAATGGTGGAACATATGGTCAGGGCTTTACGAATTTTGCACCTGTTTCTCTGCGGCTGCCTGCAGCCATGGGTTCAAGGCCAGCGCCTGCATCTGTCGCGGTTTCAAGCGCAACTTTTAGAATGGCGAGTGGCCCTTCAAGCGCCGTTCCAAGCGAAACGGGCTGACCTGAGATTGCAGCTTTGGCCGAGACAACTGAGACGATGCGCGGTGTGCCGTCTTTGTCCATGGTGAACACCGGTGATCCGGACGCGCCGAAATCCACAGAACAAGACATCACCAACATCCCGTCCTGTCTGGACATGACCTTGCAGGTTTCCTGCAAACTTGGCGCCTCAGAACGGTTATGTGCGTATGACACAACACCCAGACGCGCGCCGACCTGTGGCCGAGTGTCTGTTTCAAACGGCACGATCGTCGTGTTTCGAATGGGGTGCTGCAACCGGATCAGGGCAACATCATCGCGCACACGTTTCGCGTTGGATGGGCCAGAGAAATTGTAGTTCGGGTGTGGAACAGCCTTTTTGACAAGACGGTATGCGGATGCGCGTCCGTTTCGCCATGCAGCTTTAAACTGGATTTCGTCGGTAGGAACACGGGCACCCGTCGCCGGATCATACAGGCAATGTGCGGCCGTCAGAACCAGATCGGGCTCGATGAGAGCGCCGGTGCAAAAGGCTTCACCGGCAACTTCAAGACGTCCAACCGCTTCCCACTTGCGGCCATCTTGATTGCTGCCGAGGGAAAAAAGACCCTCTGCAGACGCAACGCTGGCCAAAAAGACCAGAACGACGCTCAACAAAATGCGCACTCGATCCATTCCGCTTACTTTGCCCGTTATCCGGTGACGGTTAACGGAAAGTTTGGGCGAAATTACGGCAAGGGCAGCTGTTTCGGAACTATTCTGCCGCCACGAGCTTGGGAGGCTTGGGTCCGCCTGTTGCCCAATCCAGCAACTCAACCGTGTGAACGATCGGCACATCCGTGCCAGAGCCGATTTGCATCATGCAGCCGATATTTCCGGCTGCGATGATATCGGGTTGTTTTGCTTCCAACGTCCGTACTTTGCGTTCCTTCAATTGGCTGGAAATCTCGGGTTGCATCAGGTTGTACGTACCAGCCGAGCCGCAGCACAGGTGACTGTCTGCAGGCTCCACGACTTCGAATCCGGCCTTTTTGAGCAAAGTTTTGGGGTGCGTCTTGATCTGCTGACCGTGCTGCAACGAACAGGCCGCGTGATAGGCGACACGCAGGCCCTTGGGATCGCTTTGCGGGATGTCCAACTTCATCAACACTTCGCTGATGTCCATCGCCACGGCGGAAACACGCGCCGCGTCCTTGGCCAGTGGTTCGTTGCGGAACATGTGACCATAGTCCTTCACAGTCGTTCCGCAGCCCGACGTGTTGATCACGATGGCGTCGAGCCCTTTACCATCCATTTCCCGCGCCCACGCCTTGATGTTCTTGCCAGCCGTTCCATGGCTTTCTTCGGTCTTGCCCATGTGGTGTGTCAGTGCCCCACAGCATCCGGCGCCTTCGGCCACAACCACTTCGCAACCCAGCCGGGTCAGTAGACGGATCGTGGCATCGTTGATGTCAGTGTTCAGCGCTTTCTGCGCGCATCCGGTCATCAGGGCGACACGCATCTTTTTCTCGGCCGCGGGCGCAAAGCTTTGCGGATCGTCATTCCGGGATACGGGTGGAATGGTCTTGGGCGCCATGGCCAACATGGCGCGCAGCCGGGCATCGGGGATCAGTGGTGCAAAGGGTTTGGCAATCTTTGCGCCAAGCATGGCAACACGGAAGCGCGTCGGGTACGGCAGGATGCGCGCCAGAACCCATCGCAGTGCCTTGTCGTGCCAAGGCCGGTCATAGTTCTTTTCGATGTATTCGCGTGCGTGATCGACAAGGTGCATATAGTGCACCCCGGATGGGCAGGTGGTCATACATGCGAGACACGACAGGCACCGGTCGACGTGCTTGACGGTTTTCTCATCCGGCACACGCTCGTTTTCAAGCATGTCCTTGATCAGGTAAATTCGGCCCCTTGGGCTGTCCAACTCATCGCCGAGCACCTGATAGGTGGGGCAAGTCGCGGTGCAGAAACCGCAATGCACACAGGTGCGCAGAATTTCATTGGCGCGCTGCGTGCCGGGATCTTTCAACTGCTCTTCGGAAAAGGTTGTCTGCATCAATCAGCTCATCATTTGCGCCGTGGCCAGTCCGAACCAGGGCAGTGTTGTAGAAAGAAGGGCGGCTACCGTCAGCCAGCGTCGTTGACGAGGCGCACGAAGCCGGGCTTTGAACGCCTGGGCCACCATGGCGACGGCCAGGACCCAAGCGAGCCAAAGCGCCACCAATGAAATGAGCGCCTGATCGCCTCCAGCCAGCCTCCAGCGTAGCGCAAGGGTGACGCAAACCACGACCGAGACGGAAAGTGCCAACAAAACCCACGTTCGGGCAGGGAGCCTTAAAAGGGCCGCGCATATCAGCGGCCCGACAGCGAAGCAGACCAGAAATCCGATCAGGGCGGGGCTCATCATGCGCTCATTAGTCCGGGATTGAACAAGGCCTTGGGATCGAAGCGAGCACGAATACCGGTTGTGAGCGCTGATAGACCGGCGGACTCAGGTTGGAAAACCGGCAGCGCTTGGCGCGTTTTTTCTTCGGCACGGATCAGGGTGGCGTGGCCTGCCAGATCATCGGGGCGCAGGTTCGTGCCGGGATCGGTTTCGACCCAGATCAATCCACCACCCCAATCGTACAATGTGCGGTTCACCGGATGCTCTGCCTTGAGCGCCGCGACCAATGCCGGCGCATCGCTTGGTTTTACGGAAAACCGCCAGACATCGCCGCTGGTTCCATGCATGGGTTGGACATCGCGGACCCATTCCCATCCGGCGGCGACCCTGGCAGGATCGCTTTCGATGACGACGTCATGTTCAGAAAACAGGGCCTGCAGTTGGTCGGCGCGATAGGCTACCGATTGCTCGAAACCTTCGATCCGCAGCATGGTCACTGGGTCGCCGTCGACGCCTGATGATGTATGCGCGGCGCCTGTCACTTCGTAGGGTGAACCCAGCGCTTTGGACATGACAGAGACGGCTTCAGCGTCGCTGAGACCGTTGATCAGAACACAGGCCGCGGTTTCCGGTTTGGGTAGTACCTTCATGCTGACCTCGGTCAGCACACCAAGACTGCCCCAGCTTCCGGTCATCAACTTGACCAGGTCATAGCCGGTCACGTTTTTCATGACGCGTCCACCATTTTTGATGATGCGTCCGGTCCCGTCCACAAACCGCACACCCAGCATGAAGTCGCGACAGGCACCTGCCTGAATGCGTCGCGGCCCGCTGACGTTGCCTGCAACCACGCCGCCAATGGTGGGCGTGCCGGACGTTCCCAAAAGTCCGCGATGGTCCATGGGTTCAAAGGGAAGGCGCTGGTTTTCCGCATCCAGTGCTTGCTCGATTTCCGCCAATGATGTGCCGGCCTTTGCAACCAGCGTCAGGGCGCCGGGTTCATAAAGGGTAATGCCGCTCAGGCCTTCTGTATTCAGGACAGCGCCATTCACCGGCTTGCCTATGTTCCGGGTGCCGCCCCCACGGATATGGAAGGGCTGGCTTGCGCCTTTGACGATCTCGGACAGGTCGTTTTCGGTAACGGGCTTCATGCGGTTCTCTTTCAAATGTCACTGCAACGAACGGAATGATCGGATTTGCGTTATTCCGCAGCCATTGCAGTCGCACGACGGCTTTGTGATGATTCCAGGGGGAAGACTTTGGCCGGGTTCAACAACCATTGCGGATCAAAGACATCCTTGGTGGCCATCTGGATTTCCAGATCTTCTGGTGCAAACTGATCGATCATCAGATCACGTTTCTCGATGCCGACGCCGTGCTCACCGGTCAGGCAACCGCCAACCTCGACACACAGACGCAAAATATCTGCGCCAAAGGCCTCGCACAGTTCCAAATCCCCCGGCTTGTTTGCATCGAACAGGATCAGCGGGTGCATATTGCCGTCGCCAGCATGAAACACGTTGCCGACGCCCAGGCCATATTCCTTGCTCATCTCGCCAATCCGCTTGAGCACATATGGCAGTTCCGAGACGGGGATCGTGCCGTCGAGACACATGTAATCATTGATCTGACCCATCGCGCCAAATGCGCTCTTGCGGCCAAGCCAGATGCGGCCAGCCTCGTCTGCATCCTTGGCCTCGCGCAGTTCAACCGGGTTGTGACGGCGGGCGATTTCCAGGATCAGCGCGAGTTGTTCGTCGATCTCGGCGTCGGATCCTTCAACCTCAACGATCAGCAAGGCCTCGCACATTGGATATCCTGCTTTGGCAAAGGCCTCTGTCGCTTCGATGCAGGGGCGATCCATAAATTCGATGGCGACCGGCAAGACCCCGGCTTTGATGATGTCGGCAACGCAGGCACCTGCCACTTCGTTATCGTCAAATCCCATCAGAACCGGGCGCGCGCCCTCCGGTTTGCGCAAGATGCGCAGCGTTGCTTCGGTCACGACGCCCAGTTGACCCTCGGAACCGCAGATCAACCCCAGCAAATCCAACCCACCGCTGTCGAGATGCGCACCGCCGATTTCCACGACGGTCCCGTCCATCTGTACCATGGTCACACCAAGCAGGTTGTTCGTTGTGACACCATATTTCAGGCAATGGGCGCCGCCCGAATTCATCGCGATGTTTCCCGCGATCGCACAGGCGAGCTGGCTCGATGGATCCGGTGCGTAAAAGAAGTCTTCCTCTTCCACGGCACCGGTAACAGACAGGTTCGTCCGGCCGGTTTGAACGCGGATTACGCGGTTATCGTAGTCCGTTTCCAGTACGTCGTTCATGCGCGCCACACCAAGAATTACGCAATCCGCCGTTGGAAGCGCACCACCTGCCAACGACGTGCCCGACCCACGCGGAACAACGGGCACACCTTCTTCCCAGCAGATGCGTAAGACATCGGAAACTTCTTTGGTGGAAGATGGCAATACGGCCGCCAAAGGTGGACATTTGTAAGCTGTCAGGGCGTCGCATTCATATGCCCGTGTTTCCGCCTCATCCTCGATCACTGAATCGCGCGGCAGAACGGCGCGCAAACGTTCGACAATACGGGCCTTTTTGGCCAGAATTTGTGGATTAGGGGTAGGCATCTGCATGATCGGTCCTCCTCGAATTGGTAAATTCATATAACCAATACCGGCATATTGCGAGTCAAAACTTGGCTGCGTCCCTGCGGCATCTTGCGCCCAGCCTCTCCTCGGGGCACAGCAGGATCATGGATTGGATCAAGATCATACATCTGCTGTGCGTGATGGGGTGGATGACCTCCATCTTTGCGGTGCCGCGTGCCCTGATTTTCTGGAAACGAGAATGGGATCGTTTGGGCGAATTTGGCCCACTCGGAGATTTGACAATCCGTCTGTACCGGTTCTCGGCCGGACTGGCCGTGATCGCGCTGGGCACTGGTTTGTGGCTGGCGCATCTTTGGCAATGGCCAAGCTGGTCCTTGCTGAAAATCGTCTTGGTTCTGGCTCTGGCGGGCCACTATGCCTACACGGGCCGGCTGGTTCTCAAGGCGCGAAGAGGCGTGTTCGAAAAGAGCGACCGGTTCCTGAGGATATTCAACGAAGTCAGCGTTTTTGGCGCAATTGCGATCCTCTGGGTCGTTGTCGTCAAGCCATTCTGAGCCATGGAATTTGCAGACCGTCTCGCCCTGTTCACGACGCTCGATATATGGGCGGTCACGCTACTGCTTTTGTCATGGTTGGTTTCCACGCTCGTGATCGAACATCCGCCCGCGTCGCGGCCCTCGATGTCGAAACTCATGGCCCAATACCGGTTGAACTGGATGAATGAATTCGTCGTTCGTGAACCACGGATCTTCGATTCACAGATCATAGGGCAGCTCAGACAGGGAACAGCGTTTTTCGCCTCTGCCAGCATGATCGCGATTGGCGGCGGCTTTGCCCTGCTGGGCAATGCCGAACGTCTGCGCGGCGTGGCGCAGGATCTGACGCAAAGCGCCGATCCGGTGGTTGTTTGGGAAATCAAACTGCTTGTGCTCGTGCTCTTCGCAGCGAATGCCTTCCTGAAATTTGTATGGTCCCACAGATTGTTTGGGTATTGTGCTGTTTTGATGGCGGCTGTTCCCAACGATGCTAATGATCCGCAGGCAATGGTCCAAGCAAACCGCGCTGGCCAGATCAATGTGCTTGCTGCGCGTGGCTATAACCGTGGTCTGCGCTCGGTCTACTTTGGAATAGCCTGCGCAGCTTGGTTGGTCGGTCCAGAGGCCCTGTTGCTCGCCGTGTTTTTTACGTTGGGTGTCGTGTTGCGGCGTGAATTTGCTTCGCAATCGCGGGCCGTGCTGATGCAGGCGTCGGCACCCACGAAACCGTGAAACGGCACCGGTGTCTGCCGTGATAGGCTGTCGCTATGAAATATCTTGTTCCCTTCTTCCTTTTTGTTGCGTCGATGGCGCAGTCAGAACCATCTGAGATCAAAGCGGCAGAGGCGCAGCGCAATGGTGACACGTGGCGTTTTTCAGTGACGTTGGCGCATCCAGATACCGGCTGGGATCACTATGCCGACGGATGGCGCGTCGAGCTGGAAGACGGCACTATTCTGGGCACGCGCGTTCTGGCCCATCCCCACGTGAACGAGCAACCTTTCACCCGATCCTTAGGCGGTGTTGCGATCCCGGAAGGAATTGCCGTGGTGTTTATTCGGGAAAAGTGTTCGGTTGATGGTTGGGGGAAAACGCGATTGCCGGTTGATCTGCCCTAGCGCCTGACGGTCACATGTGCCCAGCGGTTGGCGACCAGTGTGTCGCCACGGGTCAGCGTGATCTGGCCCAGATATTCGCCTGGGGGCCAGCCGCCCTTGGGCGCTCTTTTGCCAAAGGCTGGTAATTGGCTGTTGCGCGGTGACTTCATCACGCGGCTGTGGCGGAACACTTCGCCTCGAGGGCCAGTCGCGGTGATTGTGACAATGTCACCGTGTTCGGCAAAGCCCACCTCGGCATAGACGACAAGCGGTTGATCAGGGGCGCTCACATCAATACGCGCGCGTCCGGCTCGAAAGGTTTCGTAGTCCGGTACGCTGTTTGAGAACCCGGCAAAGTGCAGAAGTGTTTTGTGATAGACGGGCGTTTCCAGCCAGATCGACGGTGTCGGCCCGCCACATTCCAGCGTTCCATCTGAATCAAACGGGTCGATGTCCTGCCCATCCTTTCGGACGCGAAAATGCAAATGGGGATGTGTTGTTTGCCCTGACAACCCGATCGTGCCAATCGGGTCTCCGGGTTGGACCAGATCGCCGGGCTGAACCGCAACCGAGCCTTGGGCAAGATGGCAGTACCACGTTTCCCAGCCATCGTGGTGGTTGATGATGACCGCGTTGCCACAGGCATTTTGACTGGTCACGCCGGGCATTCGCCAATCGTCTACCATACCATCCCGCGTGCGGGTAACGGACCCTGCAGCAGCCGCAACCACAGCTACACCGGGGGCCTCCAATGCGTTGAAATCCGGGATGGCGATATCAACGCCCGTATGACCATCCCGCGTGTTTAGACCGCAACTGAAATCGCGGGCTCCTGTGCCGGGATCGCGATCAACGTGATCCTCGACAAAACAGGTTTTGCCAACCGCGCAATCCACGGGCCAGTGCAAAAACGGTTCCGCCGCGAGGGGACCCGCGGCGGACAGTGCAAACGCTAGGATTGCGCGGTTCATTCAGCCGTCAAAAGTGGCGGCTTTTTCGAACTGAGGCGTGGTTTGTCCGGCCCGCTCAGTTTCAGTTCCAGCTCGCCGTTCTTGACGGTGACTTTGACAACGCCGCCCTTGGCCAGTTTGCCAAACAGAAGCTCTTCGGCCAGCGGCTTCTTGATGTACTCCTGGATAACGCGGCCCAAAGGACGCGCGCCCATTTTGTCATCATAGCCCTTGTCTGCGAGCCATTCCGCGGCTGGCCGGGTCAGTTCGATCGTCACGTTGCGGTCCAGCAATTGTGCTTCGAGCTGAAGAACAAACTTCTCGACCACCTGAAGGATGGTTTCCTTGGGCAGCGGTGCAAAGCTGATGACCGCGTCCAGACGGTTCCGGAATTCTGGCGTAAAGGTCCGCTCGATGGCGGCCGTGTCTTCACCGGTCCGGCGATCCCGTCCAAAGCCAATGGCAGCCTTGGCCTGTTCGGTCGCGCCAGCATTGGATGTCATGATGAGAATGACATTGCGGAAATCAACCGTGCGGCCGTTGTGGTCTGTCAGCGACCCGTGGTCCATGACCTGCAACAGAATATTGTAGACATCTGGGTGCGCTTTTTCGATTTCGTCGAGCAGCAGAACACAATGCGGGTGCTGATCCACACCATCTGTCAACTGACCGCCCTGATCGAATCCAACATACCCGGGAGGCGCACCAATCAGGCGGCTGACCGCGTGCTTTTCCATGTACTCGGACATGTCAAAGCGCAGAAGTTCAACACCCAGCGTATCAGCCAGTTGCTTGGCAACCTCGGTTTTACCAACACCCGTTGGCCCCGCGAACAGGTAGTTGCCGATAGGCTTTTCAGGTTCGCGCAAACCGGCACGTGCCAGTTTGATTGCCGAAGACAGCGCCTCGATGGCGTTGTTTTGTCCAAACACCACCCGCTTGAGCGATTTTTCCAGATCCTTGAGAACCTCGGCATCGTCCTTGGAGACGTTTTTGGGCGGGATGCGCGCAATCTTGGCGACCACGTCCTCGATTTCCTTGGTGCCGATGGACTTGCGACGCTTGGAAGCGACCACGAGATGTTGCGCAGCACCGGCTTCGTCGATGACGTCGATGGCCTTGTCCGGCAGTTTGCGGTCGTTGATATAGCGCGCCGAAAGCTCAACGGCTGTCTTGATCGCATCGCCTGTGTATTTGACGCTGTGGTGTTCTTCGAAATAGGGCTTCAGGCCCTTGAGGATCTTTATGGTGTCTTCGACAGACGGCTCGTTCACGTCGATCTTCTGGAAGCGGCGTGAAAGCGCGCGATCCTTTTCGAAGTGCTGGCGGAATTCCTTGTAGGTGGTTGAACCCATGGTCCGCAGTTTGCCGCCCTGCAACGCGGGTTTCAGCAGGTTGGATGCATCCATAGCGCCGCCAGAAGTGGCACCAGCGCCAATCACCGTGTGGATTTCGTCGATAAACAGCACCGCGTCAGGATGCTCTTCCAGCTCGGTCACGACCGCCTTCAGGCGTTCCTCGAAATCACCGCGATACCGGGTTCCTGCAAGCAGCGCGCCCATATCGAGGCTGTAGATGGTTGTTTCGGACAGGACCTCGGGTGTCTCGCCAGCGACGATCTTGCGCGCCAGTCCTTCGGCAATTGCGGTTTTGCCAACACCGGGATCGCCCACCAAAAGCGGGTTATTCTTGCGGCGGCGGCACAGAACTTGAATGCAGCGCTCGACTTCGTGGTCGCGGCCGATCAAGGGATCGATATCACCCTCGCGGCTCTTGGCGTTCAGATCGACGCAATATTTGGCCAGAGCGGATTCGTCCTTGGCACTTGCTGCGGCGGCCTCTTCGTTCTGAGCAGCTTCTTCGCCTTCGGTCGCGCCCTGCACGGGACGCGCTTCGCCGTAGGCAGGATCCTTGGCAACACCGTGGGCGATAAAGTTAACAGCATCGTACCGCGTCATGTCCTGTTCCTGCAGGAAATATGCGGCGTTGCTTTCGCGTTCGGCAAAGATGGCCACCAACACATTTGCGCCGGTCACTTCTGTGCGGCCAGAGGACTGCACATGGATCGCCGCCCTCTGGATGACGCGTTGGAACGCGGCAGTGGGCACGGCTTCCGAGCCCTCGATGTCGGTGACGAGGTTCGCCAGATCCTCGTCGATGAACTCGACCAGCGTTGTCCGAAGCTCTTCGGTGTCGACCGAACAGGCTTTCATCACGCGTGCCGCGTCGGGCTCATCAATGAGGGCCAGCAACAAATGCTCAAGCGTTGCGAATTCGTGGCTGCGCGAATTGGCAAGCGCGAGCGCGGAATGAATGGCCTGCTCAAGGGTGTTCGAGAATGAAGGCACGGTTGTGCTCCTCTTGTCTGCGCTGGTTCATGAGGACCAGCATTGCCTCTTACTATTAAAGTTTGGTCGAATATGGCCCGGCTTCAAGTTTTTTCTGCCTGATGTCTCGTCACAATTGCGACCAAACCCGCAACATGACGTGAATTTCCTCAGAAGTTGTCCTTGCGCTTGCGGATTTCAGCAAAGACCTCGGCATCCGGGGCACCTGCCATTCCCAACGCCTCTTTGACCTCGGGTCGTGAGGCCCGGAGAAAAGGATTGGTTTCCAACTCAAGGGAAAGGGATACTTGCGCCGTAGGCTGCCCATCAGCCCGGGCCTGTTCGACCGCTTCAACCCTTGATTTAAGCGCCGCGTTTCCCGGTTCAATGGTCAATGCGAATTTCGCATTGCTCGTCGTATATTCATGCCCCGAATAGACCATTGTTTCCGGCGGAAGCGCGGCAAGCTTGCTTAGCGTTTCCCACATCATGTCCATGGTTCCTTCGAAGACACGACCGCAACCCAATGCCATCAGGCTGTCGGCCGTGAAAACCGCCCCGCCTTTGGGATAATAATAGGCCACATGACCCAACGTGTGGCCCGGTACGGCGATCACTTGCATTTCGCCATCTCCGGTGCCGCCTGACATGCCATCCGGAAGAGCCATGTCCAAAGGTGGCAGTTTTGCTTCCTCGGCTTTGGGCCCCATTACCATGCAGCTATATTTCTCACGCAGCTCGGCCACGCCGCCTACGTGATCGTGATGGTGATGGGTCAGCATGATCACCCCCGGTGTCCAACCCCTTTCGTCCAGCGCTGCGATGATGGGCGCGGCTTCGGGCGCGTCGATTACCGCAACGCCGTCTGGCCCGTTGACGAGGTAAGCATAGTTGTCGGAAAGACAGGGAACGGTGACGATGTCGAGAGGCATGGCTTTTCCTTGCGGGCTTTGTCAGACTGTTTGCAGTCAACCGCATCGAGGCCGCCTCTGCAATGCATCTGGACGTGCAAACCCTTAGAGATTTCTATTACCGCAGCGCTTTGGGGCGCGCGGCCCAAAAGGTGATCCGGGATCAGGTGCAGGCTTTTTGGCCGGATGAAGCAGGTAGAACTGTTGCAGGCTACGGCTTTGCAGTGCCGCTTTTGCGCCCATATATCGGAAGCGCACGCCGGGTAATCGGCCTGATGCCCGCGCCACAGGGGGTTATGCCGTGGCCGGCAGGTATGCCGAACGTGTCGGTGCTATGCGAAGAAACCCGGTGGCCCATCGAAACCGGGCATATCGACCGTCTGGTGCTGATGCATGGGCTCGAAACATCCGAAAGCCCATCCGAGTTGCTGGATGAATGCTATCGCGTTCTGGGTCCGGGTGGTCAGGCCCTGTTCATCCTGCCAAATCGCTCTGGGCTATGGGTCCGGTCGGACGCGACGCCCTTTGGTTACGGGCGTCCCTATTCGGTCAGCCAGCTCGAAACACAGCTTAAGCGGCATGACTTTGTCCCACAGGATCACGTGTCCGTGCTGTATCAACCGCCGTCCAACAGACGGTTCTGGATGAAGACGGCGCCCTTCTGGGAAAAAACGGGCCGGTCGATTCCGGCGGTCATGGCAGGCGGGGTAATGATGGTGCTGGCGTCGAAAAAACACCCGCCATCCCGCCGGCGGATAGGAGAAACGGCGCGCGTCTTGAACCCGTTGGAAGTTCTCAGGCCCCAGCCTGCCGGCAAAGCCAAGCCGGTATGACGCCGTCGCGAATGGGCTGCGCATCAGTGGGCCAGTATCTGTTGGGCAATTGGCCTGAACCTTATCGGTCATTGTCGAATCGTGTTCGCTGCCTGTGATGGCACAGGGAAGACCAGCCATCATCATCCCCAAAATGCAAAACCCCTATTTCATCCAGGTAAACGTCAACACGTTACGTGACGATCAACTCTAGCGAAAATTGATCAGAGATTGACGCGCCATTTGCAAATCGGGGACAAAGTGAAATGTAAAGCATAGTTGCTGCCGAAATTTGGTCACCAATGCGGCTGGGCGAAGCGTCAGATGCACTGCTATGGGCTCATCGGAGCTGATACCCTGATTTTTTGCGACTTCAGCCGATTTTCGGGCGTGTATTTCCAAATGTGGGGCGCGCGACTCGTGCGAAAGCCCCAAAAATTGGCTGAATTATTCACCTATTTCGGTGTGCAGATGGTCGCACTTTGCACAAGTGCTTGAAAACATGGAATTTCATGCAAAAGCTAAACTTTGGTTAGTATGTTGCGACGTTGGGTAGGCTCTGCTACATCCGCCACGATTTATATGCCTTGGACGTTCCGGGGCAGGGACAGCCCTCGGGCGCCCGGGCAACCGGATGCGCTACGGGGGCAGTATATCGGAAGGGTGGACGTGTCTGAATCAGCTTCGATTTCCTCCGGCATCGCCGAACGCTATGCCACCGCGGTCTTTGGGATCGTGAAAGAGGCCAAAAACCTTGCCAAGCTCGAATCCAATCTCGATGACCTGACGGCGGCCCTCGCAGACAGCGCAGACCTGCGTGACCTGCTGACCTCCCCGGTCTATTCGCGCGAAGCACAAGAGGCGGCAATCACAGCCGTCGCCAAGAAAATGAAACTCATCCCGTCAATGCAGAACGTGCTGGGCCTGATGGCTCAAAAGCGCCGTCTGTTCGTGGTGCCACATATGGTGACACGCCTGCGCGAGATGATTGCCGAAGAAAAAGGCGAAGTGACTGCAGATGTCGTATCGGCCAAAGCGCTGACCGCAACACAGTCCAAGAAACTTGCCGAAACGCTCAAGGCCAAGGTTGGCTCAGACGTTAAGATCAATGCGACCGTCGATGAAAGCCTCATTGGCGGTCTTGTCGTAAAGATGGGCTCGAAGATGATCGATACCTCGATCCGCTCCAAGCTCGACTCCCTCCAGAATGCAATGAAAGAGGTCGGATAAATGGGTATCCAAGCAGCCGAAATTTCTGCGATCCTTAAGGAGCAGATCAAGAACTTTGGCCAGGAGGCCGAAGTCGCCGAGGTAGGCCGTGTGCTTTCCGTTGGTGACGGGATCGCCCGTGTGCACGGTCTCGACAATATTCAGGCCGGTGAAATGGTCGAATTCCCAGGTGGCATTCAGGGCATGGCTCTGAACCTGGAAACAGACAACGTCGGTATCGTTATCTTTGGTTCTGACCGGGACATCAAAGAAGGCGACACAGTCAAGCGTACAAACGCAATTGTGGACGTTCCTGTTGGCCCCGAACTTCTGGGTCGCGTTGTGGACGGTCTGGGTAACCCGCTGGATGGCAAGGGCCCGATCAAAGCGTCTGGCCGTTCGATTGCGGACGTAAAAGCTCCGGGCATCATCCCGCGTAAATCGGTTCACGAACCGATGGCGACTGGCCTCAAGGCCGTTGATGCGATGATCCCGATTGGCCGTGGCCAGCGAGAGCTGATCATTGGTGACCGCCAGACCGGGAAAACAGCCGTTGCTCTGGACGCGATCCTGAACCAGAAAACATACAACGACGCCGCTGGCGACGATGACAGCAAGAAACTGTACTGCGTTTACGTGGCCGTTGGTCAGAAGCGTTCGACAGTTGCACAGCTGGTGAAGAAGCTCGAAGAAACCGGTGCGATCGAATACTCGATCGTTGTGGCCGCGACCGCGTCCGACCCGGCGCCTATGCAGTTCCTGGCACCCTACGCCGCGACTTCGATGGCCGAGTATTTCCGCGACAATGGCAAGCACGCGCTGATCATCTATGATGACCTGTCCAAGCAGGCCGTTTCCTACCGTCAGATGTCCCTGCTGCTCCGCCGCCCACCCGGCCGTGAAGCTTACCCAGGCGACGTTTTCTACCTCCACTCGCGTCTGCTGGAACGTTCGGCCAAGCTGAACGAAGACAACGGCGCAGGCTCGCTGACGGCTCTGCCGATCATCGAAACTCAGGGTGGTGACGTTTCGGCGTTTATTCCAACCAACGTGATTTCGATCACCGACGGTCAGATCTTCCTTG
Organism: Thalassococcus lentus; assembly: GCF_028023555.1. Classification (NCBI taxonomy): domain Bacteria; kingdom Pseudomonadati; phylum Pseudomonadota; class Alphaproteobacteria; order Rhodobacterales; family Roseobacteraceae; genus Thalassococcus; species Thalassococcus lentus. The sequence goes on along the minus strand of NZ_JAQIOY010000001.1, from coordinate 116,572 downwards.
AAACCGAACTGTTCTATCAGGGTATCCGCCCTGCGGTGAACACCGGTCTGTCGGTTTCGCGTGTGGGCTCTTCCGCTCAGACCAAGGCGATGTCTTCGGTTGCTGGTCCGGTGAAACTGTCGCTGGCTCAGTATCGTGAGATGGCAGCCTTCGCACAGTTTGGTTCCGACCTCGACGCCGCAACCCAGCAGCTGCTGGCACGTGGCGCGCGTCTGACCGAGCTGATGAAGCAGCCTCAGTACTCGCCGCTGACCAACGCGGAAATTGTCTGCATGATTTTTGCGGGCACCAACGGTTTCCTCGACAAGGTTGAAGTCAGTGACGTAGGCCGTTTCGAAGCGGGCCTTCTGGCACACCTGCGCGGCAAGCACGCAGATCTGCTGGCAGACATCACAGACAACGACCGCAAGGTGAAGGATGACCTGGCCGACAAGATCAAGGCCGCGCTGACTGAATTCGCTGCAGATTTCTCGTAAGGGGGCAGGACAATGCCTAACCTCAAGGATCTGAAAAACAGGATCGCGTCGGTCAAATCGACCCGCAAGATCACCAAGGCCATGCAGATGGTGGCCGCCGCAAAACTGCGGCGGGCACAGGATGCGGCCGAGGCGTCGCGCCCCTACACAGAACGGTTCAATGCCGTGATGGGAGCTCTGGCCGCTTCGGTTGGTGACAGCGATAGCGCACCAAAGCTTCTGGCAGGCAACGGCAGCGATCAGACCCATCTTTTGGTGGTGATGACAGCTGAACGAGGTCTGTGCGGTGGCTTTAACGCCAACATCGCCAAGCTGGCCAAGCAGCACGCCGAAAAGCTCAAGGGCGAAGGCAAGACGGTCAAGATTTTGACCGTCGGTAAAAAGGGTCGCGACGCGATCAAACGGGAATACGGCGATCTCTTTGTCGGTCACGTTGATCTGAGCGAAGTTAAACGCATCGGCTATGGCGATGCGCAAGGCATTGCACGTGATGTGCTGGCCCGTTTTGACGGTGGCGAATTCGACGTTGCGACGATCTTCTATGCGAAGTTCGTCAACGTGGTCAGCCAGACCCCGACCGCTCAGCAGATCATCCCGGCGGCCTATGAGGCTGAAGGCGATGACAGCGATGGCGCATCGACGCTCTATGATTACGAGCCCGATGAAGAGGCGATCCTTGCAGATCTGCTGCCGCGTGGCGTGGCAACACAGATCTTTGCAGCGCTGCTGGAAAATGGCGCATCCGAACAGGGTGCCCGGATGTCGGCTATGGACAACGCGACCCGCAACGCGGGCGAGATGATCGACAAGCTGACCATCGAATACAACCGCTCGCGTCAGGCCGTGATTACAAACGAGCTGATCGAAATTATCTCGGGCGCCGAGGCGCTCTAACCGAACCGGAGACGAAACATGGCAAACGCAAAAGGCAAGGTCACGCAGGTGATTGGCGCCGTCGTGGACGTGCAGTTCGACGACCATCTGCCCGAAATTCTTAACGCGCTGAACACTGAGAACCAGGGCAAGACCCTTGTTCTCGAAGTGGCACAGCACCTGGGCGAAAACACTGTCCGCACAATCGCGATGGACGCGACCGAAGGTCTGGTCCGTGGTCAGGAAGTGACAGACACAGCGGGTCCGATCTCGGTTCCGGTTGGCAACGCAACCCTGGGCCGCATTCTGAACGTTGTGGGTGAGCCAGTAGACGAAGGCGAACCACTGAACGCTGACGAATACCGCGCAATCCACCAGCCCGCACCCGAGTTCGTGGAACAGTCCACAGAATCCGAAGTGCTGGTAACAGGTATCAAGGTGATCGACCTTCTCGCCCCCTACGCCAAGGGTGGTAAGATTGGCCTGTTCGGCGGCGCCGGCGTTGGCAAGACAGTTCTCATCATGGAACTGATCAACAACATCGCCAAAGTGCACTCGGGCTTCTCGGTGTTTGCTGGTGTGGGTGAACGGACCCGCGAAGGCAACGACCTCTATCACGAGATGATCGAATCCAACGTTATCAAGCCCGACAACCTGTCGGAGTCTCAGGTGGCCCTGGTTTACGGTCAGATGAACGAACCTCCCGGTGCGCGTGCCCGTGTTGCTCTGACCGGTTTGACACTGGCCGAGCAGTTCCGCGACCAGTCCGGTACCGACGTTCTGTTCTTTGTGGACAACATCTTCCGCTTCACACAGGCTGGTTCCGAAGTGTCCGCTCTGCTGGGTCGTATTCCTTCTGCTGTGGGCTACCAGCCAACACTCGCAACCGACATGGGCGCGATGCAGGAACGGATCACCTCGACCAAGAACGGTTCGATCACATCCATTCAGGCCGTTTACGTGCCTGCGGATGACCTTACCGACCCTGCGCCTGCGACAACCTTTGCGCACCTTGACGCGACAACGGTTCTGAACCGCGCGATTTCCGAACTGGGTATTTACCCAGCCGTGGACCCGCTCGACAGTTCCTCGCGTCTGATGGATCCGCAGATCGTTGGTGAAGAGCACTATCAGGTGGCCCGTGACGTTCAGGGTATCCTGCAGCGCTACAAGTCGCTTCAGGACATCATCGCGATCCTCGGCATGGACGAACTGTCCGAAGAGGACAAACTGACCGTTGCACGTGCCCGTAAGATCCAGCGTTTCCTGTCGCAGCCATTCGACGTTGCGAAGGTCTTCACTGGCTCCGACGGTGTTCAGGTTCCGCTGGAAGACACAATCTCGTCCTTCAAGGCGGTTGTGGCCGGCGAATACGATCACCTGCCCGAGGCGGCCTTCTACATGGTTGGCGGCATCGACGAAGTTCTGGCCAAGGCCGAAAAGCTGGCTGCAGAAGCTGCGTAACCCTGCCGCCCCCGGTTGTCCGGGGGCAGGCTCCTGAAAGGAGACAAACATGGCAGATACAATGCAATTCAACCTCGTCTCGCCCGAGCGCAGCCTGCTCTCGGCCGAGGTGAAGTCAGTGCAGATTCCGGGTGCGGATGGTGACATGACCGCCATGCCCGATCACGCCCCGACCATCACAACGCTGCGCCCCGGCGTTCTGACCGTTGAAACCACAGGCGGTACAGAAGAGTTCGTTGTGACCGGTGGTTTTGCCGAAATCGGTGAAAGCCTGTCGGTGCTGGCGGAACGTGCCGTGCCAAAGGCCGACGTGGATCAGGCTGCTTACGACGCAATGGTCGACGAAGCTCAGGCCGCTTACAACCAGACCAAAGAGGCCGCAGATGGCAACTCTGGACTGGTGGATGAAGCAGCCAAGCTGTTGCAGGACATGGTCGCTGTTGGTGCGAACATCGGTTTGAGCCCGAAGCAAGCATCGCTTTGATCAACCCCTGAGAATTGGAAAGCCCCGCTGGTTTTGGCGGGGCTTTTTCGTTGAATTTGCCGACCAATTGCCGCTTTGCACTCCAACTTTTGCCCGATTGTCTCTATATCGGAAACACAAACGCACCAGAGGCAGAGCATGCGCAAATATGTTGGATCGTTGATCGGCGTCGATCAAGGCAACGAAGAGGTTTTCTCCGACTTCGCCAGCGGCGGCGATATGTGGACCGGCGCGGGATCGCGTGAGCGTCGCAAGAAGGTCAAGTTTTCCGAGCAGTTCCGGTCGATTCCGACCGTGCAGGTTGGTTTGTCTCTATGGGACATGGACAGCGGTGCCAACGTGCGGGCCGACATTTCAGCGGACAACGTATCAGAGACCGGTTTTGACCTCGTATTCCGGACATGGTCTGACACTCGCGTTGCCCGTGTGCGCATGGCATGGATGGCCATCGGCGAAGTCGCAAGCGACGACGACTGGGAGCTCTATTAAGCACGCTCTGAAACTCGGGCCAGCCTCTGGCCATCGATTGGTCGCTTTGAGCCCAGTTTAACCGGCGCTGCAGTTCCCACTAATGTCTGCTACAAACTACAAAGGGACCAATATTTTCCGTAGGAGAGTGATTTGGCAGCCAACCAGATAACCTTACTACTCTTGCCAGTGGTAGTCTGTTTTCTAGTGGTCTGGGCGATCATTCACACGAGAAAGCTCAAGAAAAATCAACCACTAAAAGTCCACGGGCCGCACACTCCAGGTGCTGGGTACGATGCTAAAGAAATCGCGCGCAGCAAGGGGAACGGTATGGCGGACGGTGGTGTAGGTTAAATCGTAAGCAGACCTTGGAACGCTCGCTTTGTCCCGCAAAGCGGAAACTTGCGCTACAGAATACCTTCGTAGATCGGGCCCAGTGTGTCTGTTTCGAACAGCGACGAAACCGAGGTGCCGTTCCAGATGTTCAGGATCGACTGGGCAAACATCGGCGCAGTGGGCAGCGTCCGGATGTTGGGAGCAGCAACGATGGGATCGGTGGGTTGGATGGAGTCTGTCAGGACCAGCGATTTCATAACGGAATTCGTGACCCGTTCAACTGCCGGGCCGGACATGACGCCATGCGAGATATAGGCGTGCACTTCGGTAGCGCCATGTTCCATCAGCACTTCGGCCGCTTTGCACAACGTACCAGCCGTGTCGCAGATGTCGTCAACGATGATACATTTCTTGCCAGTCACGTCACCGATCACGGTCATTTCTGCAATCTCGCCGGGCTTTTCGCGTCGTTTGTCGACGATGGACAGCGGCGCTCCGATCCGTTTGGCCAATTCGCGTGCGCGCGCGACCCCGCCAACGTCAGGCGAAACCACCATCACATCACTGAGCGAACCCTCGAACTGCTTGAGGATATCCAGTGCAAAGATCGGGCTGGCGTACAGGTTGTCGACGGGCATATCAAAGAAGCCCTGGATCTGTGCGGCGTGAAGATCCATGGTCAGCACCCGCTCAATCCCGGCTTCGGCGATCATGTTCGCCACGAGCTTGGCGGTGATCGGGGTCCGGGCCTTGGTCCGGCGATCCTGACGGGCGTATCCGAAATACGGGATCACTGCTGTGATACGCGACGCCGAAGACCGGCGGAGCGCGTCGGCCATAATCAACAGCTCCATCAGGTTGTCGTTCGCCGGATTGGATGTGCTTTGAAGGATGAACATATCCTCGCCACGGACATTCTCGAACACTTCGACAAAGATTTCCTGATCGTTGAACCGCTCGACCCGAGCGTCCACAAGACCGACAGACATGCCACGGTAGAGCGACATGCGCCGGGCAATGGCCTTGGCCAAAGGTTGATTGGAATTGCCGGCGATCAGTTTAGGCTCAACGACATTAGGCATGGGGCAGCTCCGGTATATGACGGATTCGTGACATTGCGGACCGCTTAACATGGGCCTACGTTGCCGCCAACACAGCAAACAGGAGCGCGCCGGAATGCCCCATATCGACTACTTCTTTGCAACGCTTTCTCCTTACGCCTATCTGGCAGGAGATCGACTTGAGAAAATCGCGGAAAAACATGGTGCGACGATTACCTACAAACCGTTGGACATCATTGCTCTGTTCGGCCGGACTGGTGGCACGCCGCCCAAGGACCGTCATCCAAGTCGTCAGGAATACCGGGCACAAGAACTGGTTCGGCAGGCGAAACGACTTGAAATGCCGTTCAACCTGAAGCCCGCGCATTGGCCAACAAACATGGCGCCATCGTCTTATGCCGTGATTGCAGCCCAGAATGCTGGCGGCGGTGATCTGGGCGCACTGTGCCAAAACTTGCTAAGCGCATGTTGGGCAGGAGAAAAAGACATTGCTGACGATGCTGTCATCAAGGGCGCTTTGAGCGATGCAGGTTTTGATCCATCTCTGGCGGACAGCGGCTTGCTGGCCGGTGCCGAAACCTATGCCGCAAATCTTGAAGAGGCCGTGGAACGCGGCGTCTTCGGTGCTCCATTCTATATCACTGACGACGGCCAGCGGTTCTGGGGTCAGGATCGGCTGGACTATCTCGATCTGCATCTGGCTGGCCAGCTGTAGCCCTTGATGGAGTTGTTTTCGCGGGAATTTGGAAACGGGCCGGAAGCGGCCCTTTTTCTGCATTGTGGGCTGGGTCGGTCCGGCATGTGGAAGGCGGTAGCAGGTCATTTGTCTGACCAGCTAACCGTCTGTGCGCCGGACCTACCGGGCCACGGTCGTAGCCCGGGTTGGCCCAATGGAGATCCGCATGACGTGGCCACAGAAGCAGTCAGGCCCTTCCTGCGCGAGGGCATGCACTTGGTCGGGCACAGTTTTGGCGCCACGCTAGCGCTTCGGCTGTCGCTTGAGGTGCCGGATGCTGTCGCCTCGCTGACATTGGTTGAACCTGTCTTCTTTGCGGCGGCACCCTCGGGGCCGATACGGGACGCACATCGCGCAGCGGAAGAAGAGTTTTTCGCGGTTTTCGAAACAGGTGGCGCGTTAGAGGCGGCGCGTGTTTTCAACCGCCTCTGGGGAGGCGGTGTGCCGTGGGCCCAGTTCCCGGCCGAAGCCCAACAAGCGATGGCCGACAACATGCCATTTGTGGTGGGGACAGAGCCCAGCCTTTGGCAGGACAGCGCCGGGTTGCTGCAGGGCGCTGGGTTGAAAACTCTGAAGATGCCCGTTGCGTTGTTGCGCGGTTCAGAAACCGTTCCGATGATCGCAGAAGTCCACAAAGGTCTGACAGAACGCCTGACAACGGCCGAGGAAACTGTGGTGTCCGGAGCGGCTCACATGCTGGTCATGACCCATCCAAAGGACGTGGCTGATGCAATTAGGACCAACATAGACCGCGCGAAACGCTAGGTTTTCTGGCCAATCTTCGGTTCGGTTCCCGCGCGCAGACGTTCGATATTGGCGCGATGGGTCCAAAACACCAAACCGGTCAGAACCAGCGTCAGCACCACCATATCTGATCGGCCAAGCATTAGTGCCCATACCGTCGACGTGGCGGCGGCGGCCAGAGCGCCTGCAGAAGAAATACGCAGGATGGCGGCCGCGATCAGCCAAGAGAAGCAAACCAATGCGCCAACCCAAAAAGAAAGCGCCAGCAAGACGCCAAGGAATGTCGCAACACCCTTGCCGCCTTTGAACTTTAGCCAAATGGGAAAGCAATGGCCCAGAAAGGCCATGAGACCCGCAAGCTGGGCAGCATCTTCGCCAGCGGCATAGCGGGCCAGCAGGACAGCAATGATCCCTTTGCCAGCATCAAACAGCAAGGTCGCGGCGGCGGCCGTTTTGCTGCCTGTGCGCAGAACATTGGTTGCGCCAATATTGCCGGAGCCGATCTGCCGCAGATCACCCAGCCCCATGACACGCGCCATGACTATTCCGCCGGGGATGGAGCCCAGCACATATCCAATCACACCCCACAGGGCGAGAATTGGCAGAGTATTGACGATTTCTGGCATGGGTGCGGCCTAGCTGCTCGGGTGGACGCCTTTTCCGGCGACAAAGGTTTGAAGAACCTTACCTTGCAGGCGGGCACCGTCAAAGGGGGTGTTCTTGGATTTTGACTGAAGAGCAAAACGATCCAGAACAAATGGCTTGTCTGCATCGAAAAGCACCAGATCAGCCGGTGCGCCAGCAGACATCCGACCGCAAGCAAGCCCTAGACGTTTGGCCGGATTCAGCGACAGTGCCTTGAACAATACGGGCAGCTCCAGTTCACCGGAGTGATAGAGGCGCAGCAGGACTGGCAACATGGTTTCCAGCCCGACAGCGCCAGAGGCGGCCTCTTCGAATGGCAGGCGTTTGCTTTCTTCGTCCTGTGGCGTGTGGAAGCTGCCGATCACATCGATCACACCGCTTCTGACGGCTTCAACGACCGCTTGTCTGTCCTCTTCGGAACGCAGCGGGGGTTTCACTTTGAAAAACGTCCTGTAGTCGGCGACGTCCATCTCGTTCAGGGTCAGATGATGCATGGAGGTACCAGCACTCACATCCAGCCCTTCGCCTTTGGCGCGCGCCAAGACGGCAACGGCCTGTGCAGTGGTGATCTGGTCGGCATGATAGCGTGCGCCAGTCATTTCGACCAAGGCAAGGTCCCGGTCCAGCCCCATACGTTCAGCCATGGCGGATACCGCAGGAAGACCGCGCAGTGTCGCGAATTTTCCCGATGTAGCAGAAGCGCCCTTCGACAGGATCGGCTCCTGTGGATGTCCCATCACCAGCGCGCCCAGACTGCGGGCATAGCCCATGGCGCGGGCCAGAACCTTGGTGTCGGTCACCACGCTGTCGCAATCGGTAAAGGCGATGGCACCTGCATCCAGCATAAAACCGATTTCGGTCATTTCGCGCCCTTCGCGGCCTTTGGTCAGGGCGGCCATCGGCAAGACATTGACCGGCGCTGCCTGATTGGCGCGCCGCCGAATGAATTCCATCGCTTCGGGGGTATCTGTGGCTGGCGTCGTGTCAGGCCGCGTCACGATCGTCGTAACACCGCCCGAAGCAGCAGCGAGACCGGCCGTCTTGAAGCTTTCCTTGTGACGTTCGCCGGGCTCTCCGACCTTTACGCCGATATCGACGATCCCGGGCGCAAGGTAGGCTTCGCCTGCATCGACGATCTCTGCGCCGGGCACGTTGGGCGAGGGATCCTCAAACACCGTCTGGATGACACCCTCTGCCATCAGAACAGCGCCGTCCTGAATGGTGCCAGCCTCTGGGTCGATCAGTTGCGCACGTGTGATCAGGGTCTTTGTCATGTTTCAGATCCTTGTGACAACGTTATCAAGCCCGGAGCCATTTCGCATAGTCATGCGTTGTCCTCTGCAATAGTGCCCCGTTGGATGTCGCGCAACATGCGGTAAACGGCCCGTGCCTGCATGATGCGCTCAAAGCCAACGCGCTTTCTGTAAGACCCATTTTGCGTATGGATCCGCTTGTTCGCGAAAAACACCGAGCCGGGGTTGCCCTCAATATATTCGAGGGGGCTGTTTGCTTCGATGTCATAGGACTTCAGGCTGCGGCCTAGAAAGGGAATGTCAGACGCTACAAATGCACGCTGTGTGGTCAGGCTGTAGACTGTGCGACCGCGCAGATAGGCCTTCCAAAAGGCGTAGCCGCCAGCATTATAAAGGCCAATGGCAAGGAAAATCAGGCCGAACATCGGAAAGAACGAAACTGGGCCGGGCATGCCCGAGGCAATCCACCCAGCCATCGACATCCAGAACAGCGAAAAGACGACGAATACCAAACCCATCATCATCTGCATGGGTTGGATCGGTGCCAGTGTCAGGCCCGCTTCGGGCCGCCCTTGCCACAAAACCCGCTCACCCTGATCCAGCAGACCATCCCAGTCGGTTTGCATGACAGAGGCCGGGGAACTCATCTCAGGATTAGAGCTGCAATCAAAAGGGCCAGCACAACGAGGCCAATCAGGAATATCCGCAGAAACATGGAACTGCCTGCGCCTCTGCCCGCGCTTGCAGAGCCCCCGGTCTGACCTTTTGCAGCGGCACTTTGGATTTTGGCACCGCGTCCTTTTGCTTTGGTCTCTGAAAAGGTTCCGATCCAGCGCAGTGGTGGCGCGATGTTCAGTTCTTGCGAGGTGTTGTTGAATGTTTGGCTTGGCAGGATCAGGACGTGGCCGCGCAACGCATCGATCTGCATGCGCGCGCCTTTGAAATCGGCCCCCGCGGCGCCATGGGCTTCGGTCATGTACTCGGACAGGCTCATGTCTCCGAGATCGCGCAGATCAACGACGTCCACAAACGATGGCCTCAGGATCTTGGCACCGAGGCCATATTTCAACGGCCATTCGCCGGTGCCGGCTTGCGTTACAAACCGGTCAATCGCTTCGCGCGGCAGGTCGAGATGAAAGAGCCGCAGAACGCCCGTCTCGGATCCGTTGATCTTCATCGTTGTCATGCCATCACCTCAGTGGGTCGGGCGCGAAGATTTCGCGCAAGCAGGTCCATGACGGCCATTCGAACGGCAACGCCCATTTCAACCTGATCCTGAATGACGCTGCGGTTGATGTCGTCCGCAAGCGTTCCATCGATTTCGACCCCTCTGTTCATGGGGCCCGGGTGCATGACGATTGCGTCAGGTTTGGCATGGCTCAGCTTTTCGGCGTCGAGCCCGTAGCGATGGTAATATTCCCGCTCTGACGGGATGAAACCGCCGTCCATACGTTCCCGCTGAAGGCGCAGCATCATGACCACGTCCACATCCTTCAGGCCCTCGGCCATGTCTTCGTAGACTTCGACACCAAAGGCATCGATGCCAGAGGGCATAAGGGTGGAAGGGCCAACCAGACGAATACGGTTTTCCATTTTGTGCAGAAGCAACAGGTTGGATCGCGCAACCCGGCTGTGCGCAATATCACCGCATATCGCGATGTTGAGCCTATGCAACCGCCCCTTGGCCCGACGTATGGTCAGAGCATCCAGCAACGCTTGTGTCGGATGTTCGTGGCGACCGTCGCCTGCATTTAGCACGGCGCAGTTTACCTTTTGCGCCAGTTGGTCCACCGCGCCGGAATGCGGATGGCGCACAACCAAGAGATCCGGGTGCATCGCGTTCAATGTCATCGCCGTATCGATCAGGGTTTCACCCTTTTTGATCGAACTGGCTTGCATTGCCATGTTCATGACATCTGCGCCCAGACGTTTGCCTGCCAGCTCGAAGCTGGCCTGTGTCCGGGTCGAATTTTCGAAAAACATATTGATCTGGGTCAGCCCTGCCAGCGCTTTGGCGTGCTTGTCCCGGCGACGATTGAAAGAGACGTATTGATCCGCCAGATCCAGAATTGTCGTGATCTCATCGGGGCGCAGGGGTTCAATGCCCAGAAGATGGCGGTGGTCAAATCTCATACAAAGGCCTCGCGATTGGCTGCAGTCTTCATAAGTAGCCTTGACGTGCGGGGCAAGGCCCGGACTGCTGCTACTGAGCAGTCTCTTGCGCAGTCAAATTTGACTTTTCAAAGGCGATGAGACGCGGCGCAAAGGCTTTGGCAGAAAAAGCCCGATCAATTCGGATATTCAAATTCGCTTTGACCAAAGAGCATGCGTTTTAATGTGTCGTCGCAGCCTATAGGGTGGCCGCATGGAATCGGAGCTGGATTGGCATAGTGCACGCGCCCTGCTTGAATGGCAGGTGGATCTGGGAGTGGACGAGGCGATCTCGGACACGCCGGTGGATCGTTTCGCCTTGGAAACTGCTGCAAAAACGGCAGCGGCCGAAGCCGTCCCGGCCACAGCCAAAACGCAGGTCATGCCTCCGCCTGTTGAAGAAAAGCCAGATACCGTCGCCATCGCCACCAAGGCAGCCGCAGCTGCAGACACGCTGGATGCATTGCGCGCCGCGTTGGGCGCTTATGATCACTGTGAGCTTAAGAAAGGCGCGCGGAACCTTGTTTTTTCCGATGGCACTGCTGGTGCACCGGTCATGATCATTGGCGAAGCGCCCGGACGAGACGAAGATCGTGCGGGCAAGCCGTTTGTCGGTCGGGCCGGGCAGTTGCTGGATAAGATGCTCGGCGCCATTGATCTGGATCGCAAGGAAAACGTCTACATCACCAACGTTCTGCCTTGGCGCCCGCCGCAGAACCGTGATCCGCGACCAGACGAAATCGCAATGATGCAGCCTTTTGTCTATCGTCACATCGCATTGGCCAAACCCAAGATTTTGTTGGTTGTCGGGAATCATGCGGCGCAGGCATTGCTGGGCAAGCGCGGGATCACACGATTGCGCGGGAACTGGCACGAGGCACCAGCCGAGGCAGGCGGATTGCCGGCTTTGCCGATGTTACATCCGGCTTATCTGCTGCGCACACCTTCTGCGAAGCGCGAAACCTGGGCGGACCTTTTGGCGCTCAAGGCGCGGTTGGAGGGCCGGGGTTGAAGATCCTCGCCTTTTCAGACCTGCATTTGTCCCGCAGCCGGGCGGCGGAACTGGTGGCTGCCAGTGCCGAGGCTGATCTCGTTCTGGGTGCCGGTGATTTTTGCAACATGCGACAAGGCTTGAACGAAGCCATGGCGATGCTGGATGGGATTGCTGCGCCCATGATCGTCGTTCCCGGCAATGCCGAAAGCGATGCTGAGCTGCAGTCATCGGCCTTGGACGGCACAACCGTGCTGCATGGTCAGGGGGCTACGATCAACGGTCTGCGAATCTTCGGTCTGGGTGGCGGTATTCCTGAGACACCGTTTGGCGACTGGTCTTTTGATTTGGATGAAGCACAGGCAAAGGCGGCACTGGACCGCTGCGATCGGGTGGACATCCTGATGACGCATTCCCCGCCCAAAGGAATTGCAGATGTCACGTCAAACGGTGTGTCGGTTGGATCGACTGCAATCCGCGACGCGATTGAACGGCTACAGCCAAGTCTTGCGATTTGCGGGCATATTCACGACAGCTGGGGGCAGAGCGGGGCCATCGGCAAGACCCAAGTGGTCAACCTTGGCCCCAATCCCAATTGGTTCAAACTGGAGGCATCGTCATGAGCCGTATCGACGAAACCAAGGAATTCATCCCGGTCCGCATCGCTGTGTTGACCGTTTCGGACACTCGGCAATTGGGAGAAGATCGTTCAGGCGACACGCTGGTCGCACGCCTCGAGGATGCAGGACATACTCTGGCGGCGCGTGAAATTGTTAGCGATGAGCGTGACCTGATCGCAGATCAACTGCGGAGCTGGGTGGCTGACCCTTCGATTGATGTGGTGCTTTCGACTGGTGGAACGGGGCTGACTGGCCGTGATGTCACCGTCGAGGCGCATCGCGACGTCTATGAAAAGGAAATAGAAGCATTTGGTACGGTTTTTACCATGGTCTCGTTTCAAAAGATCGGCACCAGTGCCGTCCAAAGCCGCGCAACGGGCGGTGTGGCCGGGGGAACGTATCTGTTTGCCCTGCCCGGAAGCCCCGGCGCCTGCAAAGATGCTTGGGACGAAATTTTGCGCTGGCAACTCGACTACCGGCATCGGCCTTGTAACTTTGTCGAGATTTTCCCGAGATTGGACGAGCACAAGCGACGGAAATAGCGCGGTCAGCCGTATAACGTCAGTGCGGGGCCGCTGCGCTTGGCATTGCGGGCTATGCGACTACATTTAACGGGGCCGGGGTTTTCTCGGTTCAGGAGACAAATACCATGCGGTTCTTACGCAAAAGCCTGTCGGGACTGTTCCTGGTGGCCGTTACCTTGGGCTTGCTCGTTTATGCGGGTGACATGGTCTTTAAGGCGGTCGAGACGCGTATGGCGCAGGAACCCCGGGTGCCACGCGCCCGTGAACGTGTCTTTGCCGTCAACGTTGTGCCCGTCGTTTTCGAAAGCATCACACCGCAAATGTCCGCTTTTGGCGAAGTACAAAGTCAGCGAACGCTGGAATTGCGTGCTGCCGCTTCGGGGGCTTTGATCGATCTCGATCCGGCCTTTGTGGAAGGCGGACAAGTCGATGCTGGCCAATTGCTTGCGCGTATTGATCCTGCCGATGCGCAGGCAGCGCTGGATCGGGCACAAAGTGATCTGCTGGACGCGCAGGCCGAACAACGCGAGGCGGACCGGGCGATTGTACTGGCGCAGGATGAGTTGCTGGCGGCACAAGAGCAGGTCACCCTGCGCGAACAGGCGCTGCAACGTCAGCGTGATTTGCTGGCCCGGAACGTCGGAACAACGGCAGCGGTGGAGTCGGCCGAACTTGCCCTGTCATCCGCGCGTCAATCTGTTCTGACCCGTCGGCAGGCCGTGGCCAGTGCAGAGGCCCGGATCGATCAGGCCGCAACTCGTTTGAAGCGGGCAGAGATCGCGCGCGACGAAGCGCAACGCAGGCTCGATGAAACAGAAGTCCGGGCTGAATTCGCGGGCACGCTGTCGGATGTAACGGTTGTGGCGGGCCGGCTGGTGACCGGGAATGAACAACTGGCCCGGATTGTTGACCCTGATACCCTCGAGGTCGCCTTTCGAGTTTCGACCCAACAGTATGCGCGTTTGCTGGATGAAGAAGGCCGCCTGCGCAACGCTGCGGTTCAGGTCACGCTGGATGTTTTCGGAACGAATATCAGCACGCAAGGCAGCCTGAGCCGCGAAGGCGCGGCAGTGGGAGAAGGACAAACGGGACGTCTTTTATTTGCCAATCTGGATGCCCCCCGTGGGTTCAAGCCGGGGGATTTTGTGACCGTCACCATCGAAGAAGCGCCCTTGCGTTTTGTTGCACGGTTGCCGGCCACGGCCGTCAATGCGGCGAACGAGGTGCTGGTCGTGGGCGAGGACGAAAAGCTGCAGGTTGCTGAAGTTCAGCTAATGCGTCGGCAAGGCAACGATGTTCTGATCCGTGCGCGTGATCTGCAAGGCCGCGAAGTTGTCGCCGAACGGACACCGCTGCTAGGCGCCGGTATCCGGGTAAAACCGTTGCGCGGCGATGCGGCCAACGTGCCGGAACAACCGGAAATGCTCGAGCTTTCAGACGAACGGCGTGCCAAGCTGGTCGCGTTTGTCGAAGCGAACACCCGAATGCCCGCAGAAGCGAAGAGTCGGATTCTGTCACAGCTGGCACAAGACAAGGTGCCGGCGCAGATGGTGGAACGTATCGAATCCCGGATGGGGGGCTAAGCCATGCGCGAGGTTTCCAAAGGCGCTGGCGGCATTCTCAGTTATTTTGCCCGTCATCCGACATTGGCAAATCTGCTTTTGGTCATTCTGCTGGCTGCGGGCCTTTTGGCTGCGCCGAATATGCGCGCGCAGTTTTTCCCGGATGTCATCATTGATGAAATCACGGTTTCCGTTCAGTGGGACGGGGCCGGTGCCGAGGATGTGGACGCGGCAATTGTTCAGGTGCTGGAACCTGCGTTGCTTGGGGTTGAAGGCGTTGAATCCTCGCTTGCCAGTTCCCGAGAAGGCCGGGCCAGCATTGAGCTGGAGTTTGAACCGAACTGGGATATGGCCCGTGCCGCGACCGATGTACAAACAGCTGTCGACACAGTCACAGGCTTGCCGGAAGACGCCGAAGAGCCTTCGGTGCGGCGCGGCTTCTGGCGGGACCGGGTCACGGATCTTGTCATTACAGGGCCGGTCGGTGTCGATCAGCTGGGCAGGTTTGCAGACGAACTGACCACGCGGCTGTTTTCAGAAGGTGTCACACGGACAACGATCCGTGGGCTAGCAGCGCCACAAACGATCATCGAAGTGCCGTCACAAAATTTGATCGCCTTTGATGTCACGATGGCTGAAATCGCCGCAGCGATCGAGGCCGAGGTCACCGCTGACCCCGCTGGTGATGTTGGCACGTCCGGTGCGCGCGTGCGGACCGGTGTCGAAAAACGCGGAGCCGACGATATCGAAGGGATCGTGCTGCGTTCGAACGCCGATCGTTCCAAACTGACGGTCGGGGATGTCGCGCGGATTTATGTCGAAGGCATTGATCGCAACCGCAGCTATTTTGTGGGCGATGATCCGGCGATTTCGATCCGGGTTGATCGATCTGACCGGGGCGACGCAATCGGCATTCAGGAAACGGTCGAGGATGTAGCCGCCGAGTTTTCAGCATCGCTGCCATCTGGCGTTTCGATTGATCTGATCCGAACCCGCGCCGAGGCGATCACTGGCCGTTTGAATATTCTGATGGACAACGGTTTGACCGGTCTCGCCCTCGTGGTGACGCTGTTGTTCCTGTTCCTGAATGCCCGAACGGCGTTTTGGGTCGCCGCTGGCATTCCGACGGCCATGCTGGCTGCGATTGCTTTGATGTTTGCGGCAGGACTGACGATCAACATGATCTCACTGTTCGCGCTCATTATCACGCTGGGCATCGTGGTTGATGATGCGATCGTTGTCGGAGAACACGCCGATCATCTGTATCGCAAGGGGCTTGATCCCTACGCGGCTGGCGAAGGCGCTGCCATGCGCATGGCCCTGCCGGTTTTCTCGGCCACCTTGACCACTGTTATCGCCTTCTTTGGGCTTGTGGCGATTGGCGGGCGGTTTGGTGATCTGATCCGGGACATCCCGTTTACCGTGATCGTCGTGCTGCTGGCCTCTCTGGTCGAATGCTTTTTGATTTTGCCAAACCATATGGCTCATGCGTTGAAGGCGTCAGCCAAGGAACATTGGTATGATCTGCCTTCGCGGATTGTGAACCGCGGGTTTGTCTACGTTCGGGAAAACCTGTTCAGGCCTTTGATGGCAGGTGTCATTGCCGGCCGGTATGTCGTGCTAGCGCTGGCTGTTGTTGCACTGGCATCTCAGGCGGCTGTGTTCATCCGAGGCGACGTGCAGTGGCGTTTCTTCAACGCGCCTGAACGGTCTTCGGTCACCGGCAACTTTGCAATGGCACCTGGCGCGACACGCGAAGACACGCTTGCGCAGATGAAACTCCTGCAGCAAAGCGCTGAGGCGCTGGGCAAGGAATACGAAGAACGCCATGGCCTCAATCCGCTCGACTATGTGATCTCTGAAATTGGGGGCAATGCCGGGCGGGGTTTGGCAGGAACAGACACCAAGGACGCTGACCAATTGGGTGGTATCAGCATCGAGTTGATCGAAGCCGACCTGCGCCCCTATTCCAGCTTTGCGTTTGTCGGGGAACTTCAGGACAAGGTGCAGCGTCATCCATTGGTCGAAACCATTAGTTTCAGGGGCTGGCGATCCGGCCCTGGGGGCGATGCGCTGGATGTTCAATTCTATGGCGCGACGGCTGAAACACTCAAAGGCGCATCAACGGATCTGCAAACGGCGCTGCTGCAATTCCCCGAGGTGTCCGCGGTTGAGGATAATCTTTCTTACGACAAGGAAGAGCTGATCCTTGAATTGACAGCACAGGGACAGGCGTTGGGCTTTGATATCGACGGATTGGGCCGCGTGCTGCGGAACCGACTAGGCGGGATCGAGGCGGCGACGTACCCGGATGGTCCTCGCAGTGCCAGCATCCGCGTTGAATTGCCCAGCGGCGAGCTGACGGCTGATTTCCTGGAACGGACGCGAATGCGCACACCGACCGGGGCTTATGTTCAGCTGGCTGACATTGTCAGCGTGGAGCGACGGACCGGGTTTTCTACGGTCAGACGCGAAAACGGCATTCGCCTAATTTCGGTTACCGGCGACATCTCAGAAGACGATCCAGCCCGGGCCACCGAAATCATGCAGGCCCTCGAGCAGGAAATCCTGCCCGGCATCGCTTCGAACCGTCAGGTCGAATACAGACTGTCCGGCTTGAGCGAGCAGGAAGACAGCTTTCTTGCCGATGCCCAGACGGGCCTGATCCTCGTACTCTTGGGAATTTACCTTGTGTTGGCATGGGTGTTCGCGAGTTGGACAAGACCTGTTGTTGTAATGGCAATCATCCCGTTCGGACTCGTCGGAACGATCTATGGCCATGCCTATTGGGATGTTCCGCTCAGCATGTTCACCGTTGTTGGCCTGCTGGGGATGACGGGTATCATCATCAACGATTCCATCGTGCTTGTTACGCAGATCGATCAATACGCCAAGGACAGAGGCCTGATCCCATCCATCATTGATGGCGCGGCTGATCGACTGCGGCCTGTTTTTTTGACAACCGCCACCACGGTTCTGGGCCTGGCGCCGCTTCTCTATGAACGCTCTGCCGACGCGCAGTTTCTGAAACCGACAGTGATTACCCTAGTATACGGTCTGGCCTTTGGGATGTTGCTGGTGCTGCTGGTTGTTCCGGCTCTGGTTGCTGTTCAACACGACATCGCAAAACTCACGGCCGCGTTCAAAAGGTCGCTCCGTTTCCGGAATATGCAACTGCGGGCAACCATGGTCGGGGCCGCTCTGGCCATGGTTGGATGGCTGGGCGCAACGATGGGTTGGGTGGCGTATTCGGGCGAAATGCTACCAGCCCTGTCAGGGATGTTTGGCCAACCCGCAGGCGCCCCGATGATAAGAGCACTGCAACTGTTTTTGGCGGGCAGTGCTGTGATCTCTGTCGCAACCTATGCCGCAGCGGGTGTTGCGATGGCAATTGCTCACCGCAGGGCCAATCCAACTTAGACGGGCTAGCCCGTGCAGCCCTGAATATCGACAGCCCAACGACCTTTGAGGATCGTGATGCGCAGGCCAGACCGGTTCAGTGCAAAACTGCCACCGTCGACATGGCGCAATTGTGTTTCAGAAATCAGCCGTCCCTGTTTCCAATGGCTTTTGGGCTCTGCCACCCAGACCTTGGGATCCGCGGCCTCAATCACAGTTTCAGCTTTGTTCGCGCGGGGCATCGTGACTTCGGTGCGCAGCGTCACGCCCTTTGAGTTCGGCTCGATCCGGCAATGGACCGCGCGCACACCTGCTTCTGCGGCGCTCAAAGGAGCATCTGCCAAAGCCGCGGCAATTTTGCCGTCCGGTTTCTTTGCCGAGGCCGGCAGAATGGCATCAACGCGCACACGATGGGGCAGACAAACATCTTTACAGATGCCGATATCGATTACGCCTTTCAGCTTGATGTCCTGTCCGGCGCCCTTCGCAGCGATCTGAAGTGGAAGTACGATCTCGGTGTCGTATCCGATAGAGCGCATGCCCGATTGCCAAAAAACATGCGGTGTGGGCCAGTGGACCGCAACCGTTCGCATTCCGCGTGATCCACGCCAGTCAAAATGGGGTGGAATGCCCGCGTCACCCGGAGCGCGCCAATAGGTTTTCCAACCCGGAGCAAGCTTGAGATGCAGCGCAGCCATATGGTCGCCGTTGGCCAGCCGCCAGCCGGGACGAAGTTCGGCTTCGATGACGTCGTCAAAGGACTGCGCCGCCGAAACAGCGGGCAAGACAAGAAGGACCAAAAGGGCAAGAATCCGTTTCATATCTGTCAAATGGCCGTTTTTCGCATGAATTAAAAGTCACGTTGAAGCGATTGAATGTGTACAAAGCGCATTGGATTGACACTTTTGCTGATCGTGCTTGCATCGGGCGAAACTGGTCGCCATGCTTAATGTATGGTTCAAAAAACCCTCAAAGTTCCATGACGGGCGTCCGGAATTTCGAAATATCCGATTTGACGGGGCGAACGCTGATCGCGATGCCAGGAATGGGCGACCCCCGCTTTGCACACTCAGTCGTTTTTCTGTGCGATCACTCGGAAGAGGGGGCAATGGGCCTGATCATCAACAAGCCCAATCGCGATGTCGCGATGAAATCTCTGCTGGGTCAGCTCGATATTGATGCTGGTACACATCTCGAAAACCGAGTGGTCTATTTTGGCGGGCCGGTCGAGATGGGTCGCGGGTTTGTCCTCCATTCCTCGGATTATCTCGATACGGGCGGCGCCCTCGAAGTGGTGCCCGGCGTCCACATGACGGGAACCCTGGACATTCTGGAAGAGTTGGCACGCGGCGAAGGGCCATCACAGTGGCTCATGATGCTGGGCTACGCGGGCTGGGGGCCGAGGCAGTTGGAAGATGAAATCGCCGCCAATGGCTGGCTGGTTTGTGATTTGAATGCCGAGCAGATTTTCGGTCTGCCCGACAATCGGAAATGGGAGGCGGCGCTTGAGACACTGGGCGTTTCCTCATTGGTGCTGTCGTCCGAAGGCGGCCGCGCTTAGGCGGGTTCAGCGCCGTCCATCGGCAAATCGTCAGTCACCATTTTATGGAACATCTCAGGGTCTGTGACGCCTTCTGAACCGATTATGATGATGCGGGATTCAGGCGTGAGTTTAAGCCGGTCACGAAGCTTGGGATTTAAAGCGCCGCAAAACAATCCGATCAATCCGGCAACGGCGCTTTCTCCGACCTTCAGTCTGGTATCGCCGCTTTGCCCACTCGCAAGAAGCTTGATTGCCGGAGCAACAAGGTCGTCTGGAATTGTCATATAGGCAGAAACGGATTGCTCCAGAATGTCCCAAGCGAGTTCTGACGGCTCACCGCAAGAGAGGCCTGCCATAAGCGTTTCGCGTTGTATCCGGACAGCCGTGGGGGATTTGTTTTTTGCACTGGCCATCAGGCAGGAGGCCAATTCTGGCTCGACTACCACGTTGAGAGGCGCTGTGCTTCCCCAGTGCTGGTAGAATGTCGAAGCGACCGCAGCAGCCAATCCGCCGACACCGCCCTGTAAAAACACGTGCGTTGCTGGTTCTGTCAGCTCGGATGTGATTTCCCGCGCCATAACGCCGTAGCCGGCCATCACGTCTTTTGGGATCTCAGAATAGCCCTGCCAAGACGTGTCAGATACGATAAACCAGCCGTATCGTTCAGCCTCCCATCGGCACTGGGCGACCGCGGCATCGTAGTCGCCATTGACCCGGATGACCTTGGCGCCCAGAGCGCGGATTGCCTCCTCGCGCGATGCGCTGACCTCTGCGTGAATGTAGATCCGACACTGAGCCCCAAATCGGCGTGCTCCCCATGCGACAGAACGACCGTGGTTTCCATCAGTCGCCGACACGACAGTCATGAGTGAGATGCGATCGCTGTACTTCCCGGTGTGAATGTCTTTGAAAGACACCTTGTGTCCCAACTGCGTAGTCAATCGATCCTGCAAGACGCGTAGAACGGCGTAGGCGCCCCCTAGGGCTTTGAAGCTCCCCAGACCAAATCGGGCCGCTTCGTGTTTGTAATGAACAGAGCTCACATTCAGTGCGCTTGCGATCCCGGCAAGTTCGATCAATGGGGTTGGGCGATAGCCGCTCCAGCTTCGGATTTCAGCAGATGCCCGGGCAAATCGAGCTTTGGAAAGAACATCTCGAACGGCTGGGCCAAATTCAGGCCGTGCAATATGCAGTTCAGGCTGAGCATTTTGAAAGCAATCAAACATCTTATCGTCTCCATCTGAGTTTTGCGAAAAATTAACTCGCTCAGATGAAGTCGGAGCTCTAATTGTTGTATTGGAATGAGAAATTTGCGCGGACTGGAGTAATGAACCAAAGAAATTTACCTGTAACGTTAGATGAGTTCGATTTGGCGATTCTTCGGCTGTTGCAGCAGGACTGCGCAACACCGCACCGAAAGCTTGGTGAACAGGTCAACCTGTCAACAGCGTCGGTTCAAAGACGAATCCGCAAGATGGAAAAAGATGGGGTCATCGCGGCTCAGACGGTTCAGATTAATCCCAAGTCTGTGGGTCTTCCGCTGACCATTGTTGTTGAGGTTGAACTACAGGCTGAGACGGCGGGCAAAATCGACAAGATCAAAAGAAGCTTCCAGGACGCTCCTGAAATCCAACAATGCTACTATGTAACCGGTGAAGCTGATTTTGTGCTGATCGTTGTCGTTGGTGACATGTCCGAATACGAAAGCCTGACCCAGCGATTGTTTTTCCCGAATGAGAACATTCGAAAGTTCCGGACCTTCGTTTCGATGGATCGGACAAAAGTATCGATGCAGTTGAACATCTGACTCTATTTCAAGAGCAGCGCCTCAAGACTGCGTCCCATCACCTGGGCCGAATCCAGCATGTCGCGAATGCCAACCCACTCGTCCGGTTTGTGCGCCAGCTCCAGAACGCCGGGGCCATAGGCGATGCAGTTCTTCAACGTGCCGATCCTGTCGATGTGTTTCTGGTCATAACTGCCAGGAGAAGCCACATAAGATGGATCTTGCCCAAGAACGTCACGGATGGCCTGTGCGACCGTCGTGACAATCGGTGCATCGCGATCAGTCATCGACGGGACCACGTGGTTCAATTCCCGGATCTCGTAGTCAAAGTTCGGGCGTCTTGCCTTGAGATCGTCCAAAAGTGCGATGACTTCTTCGCGAACCCCGTCCAGTGTTTCCTCGATCAGGAACCGCCGGTCGATGACGATCCGGCAGCTGTCCGGCACACAATGCGCAGGCAATCCGGTGTAGTCATCTGCCTGTTCGGGTTGCCCCCCGTGGATCGAGTTGATGTTCATCGTGGATTGCCGTGCACCATCAGGAACGACCGGCATGTCTGTATGGCGCGCTTGCATCGCAGGGAACAACTGCGCTTCGAAAGCCTCAAGCACCGCGCCCATATGGCGCACAGCGCAATCGCCTAGAAACGGCATTGATCCATGGGCAATTTCGCCCTTGGTTTCGATCTCGGCCCACCAGCCGCCACGATGCCCGAGGCAGATACGATCCTTGTTAAGAGGTTCTGGGATAATCACGTGCTGAACGCGGCTCGGGGCAAACCAGCCCTGTTCGGCCAGATAGGCGACACCGCCGTAGCCGCCCGATTCTTCATCCGCAGTTGCGCTGATTTCAACGGCGCCGGCAAAGTCTGGATGCTCTTGGATAAAGGCTTCGGCAGCGATGATAGACGCGGCGAGGCCGCCTTTCATGTCGCATGCGCCGCGCCCGTACACGCGGTCTTCCTCAACCGTTCCGCCGAATGGATCTTTGGTCCAGCCTTTGCCAACTTCCACAACATCATGGTGGGAATTGAAGTGAACGCATTCTCCCTGCTTTGGGCCTTCTCGCCGGGCCACGATATTCCAACGCGGATAGGTGTCGCTGTCTCCCGGTGCCCCTTTAGCCCGAACCAGTTTGCAGTCGAAACCGTGCGCTGTCAGGCGAGTGTCGAGGTATTCGCAGATGTCCCGATAGTGCCGTCCGGGTGGGTTTAGCGTCGGGATGCGGATCAAGTCCTGCGTCAACGCAACCAACGCATCGCGCTGATCTTCAATCCTCTGGTCCAATCGGCTGGTCATGTGGCAGGGCCTCCTGTCAGCACTGTGAGTCGCCAAGGCCCTATGTGCAACCCACCGGCTCAGATGTTTTTGAGAATCGAAAATCGTGCTATGGTTGTCACGCTCAATTTTTCTGGGCGCCGGTTCTGACTGGCTCAAGACATTTTCAATGAGGAGATTCCGATGACACCCGAGGTGTTTCTGGCTGAATTGCAGGCTGCCGAAGACGATCTGGAAAAACTTGAAGCGCTGGGCGCGCACATCATTGACGGCGGTGCGCCGTCCATGCCGTTCCAGCCAGACCTGAGATTGCAGGGCATGGCACTGGATGATGCCGAAGAAGGCATGACGTTTGCCATGAACCTCGCAAATGCCTGGGCGCGTAGCTACCGGCTGGCGGTTTTCCGGCGGAAGATACGCGACGGGTACAGCGGCCCGGTTGTGGTCAGTGAAGGGGACAGCTGGTTTCAATACCCGTGGTTGTTGGACGACGTTATCGACAATCTGATGGATTCTTATGCCGTGCTCTCACTTGGCGCTGCCGGTGATACGCTGGAAAACATGCGGGCCGGGGCAGAGTATCGACAGGCGATATCCGACCAAGGCGCAGAGTTTTTCCTATTCTCGGCATCAGGCAACGATGTTCTGGGTGGGGGCGACCTTTCCAAGCTGCTGAATGTATATCAGCCGGGGATGGAGATGGCCGATCTCATCAAACCCGGTGCTGTCGATCAAACTCTCAGCCGGATCGAACAAGGCTATGACGCCATCATCAGCGACGCGCTGTCGCTATCGCCCGGCCTGCAAGTCTTCTTCCATGGGTATGACCGGCCTGTGCCGCGCAGCGACGGGAAATGGCTGGGCAAACCTATGACCGATCTTGGCATTCCCAAAAACCTGCAACGCGAAATCGTTGGCCATCTGATCGATCGGTTGAACCAGCGGCTGGATGTCATTGCGACCCGTTTTCCCGGACGCGCGCACCATGTCGATTGCCGGGGACAGGTCGGCACCTCGATCAATTCGTGGTACGATGAGCTACATCCTCGAAATGCCGGATATGCGCGGGTGGCTGATTTGTTTCTGGCGCAGATGCACAGCGCAGAGGGGGTCAGCCCCGGCATCGTGGTGCCGCCGATGGATTTCGAACTGTCAGGCGCAAAAGACGTTGAGCCTGTCACTCCGCTTGATCTTGCCTTGGAAGCGATGGAGCAAGACATGCATGCCCTCGTTGAAGAGGCGATTATTGGGCCCGAGGATACGCCCGGCCAAGGTGCGCATTGCCCCTGCTGTCAGGGCGATCACAGTTTTGGCGAGGACCGCGGGCATCATCTCACCGAATCCGATGTGCGGCTTGTTGATGAATATCTTTCAGTGCTCAGCGCGCGCCATGAGCCCGATCTGGAACGCCGCCGCCGTGCACGCCGACATATGGTTCCCGACGATGACAGCCGGGCTTTTGAACGCATTTTGGGCGAATCCAATTTGTTCCCCGTCAACTACCTCAGTCGCGGCGCGTCCAAGGCGCGGGCGGTGGCCAAGGTGCAATTGTTCATGCGCGGTGAAATACCGGTTGGATCCGGATCCGGGTTTCTTGTCGCTCCGGGTCTGATGCTGACGAACAACCATGTTCTGCCCAGCCGTGACGCGGCCCGCCGGGCAAAAGCGATTTTCGACTATCAGGATGACGACCAATACCAACCCATGCCCACGCAGAGCTTTCAAATCACGGATGACGTGTTTTTTACTTCTGATCGCAACGCGCTGGATTTCACCTTTGTTTCGGTCCGGATGGACAACGAACATGGCGCATCATTGGATGACTATGGCCAGTTCGCGCTGATCGAAGAAAGCGGCAAAGCCGTCAAGGGCGAGCCTGTTTCGATCATCCAACACCCACGTGGAGACCGAAAGAGCATCGCCCTGCGCGACAGCACGATTGTCGGTGTGAAAGATGCCTTTATCTACTACAGCACCGACACAGAGCCGGGCAGTTCTGGCGCGCCTGTGTTGAATGACCAATGGCTGCCGGTCGCCTTGCATCACCGCTCTGTTCCGCATCCGACAATCGAAGGACGTTGGATTGCCAACCGAGGCATTCGCATCAGTCAGATTTTTGCCAGATTGCGCGCAGCTGCAGCGGCCGGCGATTCACAGGCGGCCAAGATCCTGCGCCTTTTGGAAGCGGACCCGCAGGACACCACAGCGCCAGTTCAGCCAGACCCTGCGCCTCTGCGTCCGGGTGAAACACGGTTTATTCCGGCATTGGATGCAACAGACGTTTTGGCTGGTGGCGCAGCAGGGGGTGCGCAGGGGCCAGCCTTCGAAAGCAACCGGTGGAATGGCATTGATGGCTACAATCCTGATTTCCTGTCCAGCAGAGTACCGCTGCCGTTACCACAGGGGTTGGCGAACGTGCGGCAAGTGGATGGACGGCCAGATCTGCCCTACATGCACTTTTCAGTGGTTATGCATGAGACCCGAAAATTGGCCATGCTTACGGCGTGCAACACCGATGGCGCCAGTTTGAGGCGGCTTGATCGTTCGGATAGTTGGCGGACAGAACCGCGTATCCCGCTGACGGCGCAGGTCGACAATGCGGCCTACAAGCACAATGACTATGATCGTGGGCATCTCGTGCGCCGTCTCGCACCGATGTGGGGCACCGAGGCTGAAGCAGCCTTTGCCATGTCGGACACCTATCACTACACCGTTTGCGCGCCGCAGCACGCGAGGTTGAATCAAGGGATTTGGCTGGAACTTGAGGACTATCTTCTTGAATGGGCCGAAGACAATGATGCGCGGCTTTCGATCTTTACCGGGCCTGTGTTCCGGGCGGATGATCCGCTCTATCGCGGATTGGTTCAGGTGCCCGCTGATTATTGGAAGGTCGCGGTTGCCGATGGTCCATCGGGGCTACGGTCAGTGGCCTATCTGCATACCCAGAAAAACCTGATTCCGACGGTTGATGAAGCCTTTGGCGACTACCGAACACACCGCGTGCCGGTTCATGTCATTGCAGAATTGACCGGGTTGGATTTTGCAGCGCTTCAGCCGTTTGATGCGGCGGGTGGCGGTTTTGAGATGGCAGGCGCCGTGCGGGTTGTACTGGGTCGTGAAGACATCGGATTTTGAGGTAGGCTGACAAGACCCTCAGGGAATTCGGAATGAAGGGGCCGGGCCAAGTGGGATCAAGCCCACGGACATCTGGCCTCTTTCAAAGCGAACGGTGATGTCGATCGTCCGGCCGTTTCCAGCCAACTGGGACAGCAAACCAAAGGCCTGTTCGAGTGTCGAAATCAGTCCTTCAGGCAAGCTTTGCGATTGACCTGCAAGGGCGAGCATCTCACGCCAGTTTACCGCACGGACGGTTAACTCACCGGTCGCTTGGCCGCGCGGGTCAATATCGAGAACCCCCGCCAGTTTCAGCTCCAACCCCTCGATCGAATATTCAGCCAGACGCAGATCGATCCGGGTTGGCTGTGGACGGGTTGTTTCCAACGCCGAAGTTGCCAGCGCCTTGTCGAATGACACTTCGGCCTGCAATTTCAGGCCGTCAATCTGATCCGGTGTTGGAACATAAGCAGATGATGGGCCGGCCACCGCATTGGCATTCAGCGCAATCCGATAGGTGTTCGAGGCTTCGGGAACTTCGGACAAACCGGCGGTCAGGCCAGCCAATGCAATCGTCCGCGATGGTCCTTTCACGTTCAGGACAGGCGCTTCTAGATTAGCGCGCTGTATCAACGCGCCGTCGCGCACCAAACTGGCGCGAAGCCCCTCGGATGAGATGTCGTATTGGCCGGTCGGTGTCGAAATCTGTTGCGCGTCAGGCCATGCGAAAATCTGATGACCATTGTTATAGACGATCTGGAAGACCTGAAAAAACGGTGCCTGCCAGGCAAGCCCGCTGTCCGGGTCGGCGAGGTTCAAGTCGGTAAAGGTCATGTCCAGACGATTTGGAAAGCCGCCCAACGTCAGATCGCCATATTGGGCCTGCCATCCTTCGGCTTGCCGGTCCTCAAACCAATTTTCGGTTTGGGTTGTCAGACGTTGAGACGCAAAGAACCACCAACCGGCCCAGATCAGGGCGGCGGCGACAATAGCAAATGTCAGGCGTTTCACGATGCGGCCTCTTTTCTCTGTCCGGTCTACATGTTTTAGAGGGGCCGATCAGCAAGGACCAGTCAGATGACACTTTGGGTATTCGGGTATGGCTCGCTTTTGTGGAACCCCGGATTTGATGTTGCCGAACAGCAGCACGCACGTCTGGCGGGGTATTCGCGCAGCTTTTGCATGCGATCCATCCATCATCGCGGCACCTCGGATGATCCGGGGCTGGTTCTGGCGCTGGATGAAGCCACGCAGGCCGTATGCGATGGGTTGGCGCTACGTGCCCGTCCCGGCTTTGAACAGCAGGTTTTGGATTATTTGCGCGAACGTGAACTTGTCTCCTCAGCGTATCTTGAGAAAACAGTAGCGCTGGAGCTGAAGGACGGGCGCGTGATCGAAGCGGTCGCATACGTGATTGATCCGGACCATGTGCAGTATTGCGGTGGCTTGCCACTCGAAGAGCAGGCACAAATCATTGCCAGAGCCGTTGGCGGACGTGGTCCAAACACCGAATACCTCTACAATACCGCCGCGCATTTGGACGAGTTGGGCATTCCTGATGCCGAGTTGCATTGGCTGGCGGCGCGTGTTCGCTCTCTTTGCGCTTAACACTTGGCTTAGACTTTCTTAGCCACTAGTCTCCGGCCAAAGAAAACAACCCGCGTCAGGCGCCCTATGGACCAGACCGACTTCGAGGCTGAGCCGCATTTTTCGCAACCCGTCCGACAAGTCGTCGCGATGGTTATCGTGCTCGTGTTGTCACTGGGCGGTGCATTTCTCGCCCTGCCTCGGGTGCTGCCGGTCTTCCAGTCCAATCCATACCTAAACGGCTTTATCCTGTTCGTTTTTGTCGTGGGTGTGTTGGCGTGCTTTTATCAGGTCGCTCAGCTGATCTATTCGGTACGTTGGATCGAACGTTTCACCAGCGCTGGTGATCAGGGCGTTCGTGCCGTTCCGCCGCAACTTCTTGCTCCACTGGCGGCCCTGCTGCGCCGTCGTCGGGACAAACGGATGCAGATCACGGCGACGTCCACCCGGTCGATTCTTGATTCCGTTGCAACCCGGATTGACGAAGTCCGCGAGATCACACGCTATATCGTCTCGCTCCTCATCTTCCTTGGTCTTCTTGGTACCTTCTATGGCCTCGCGACGACCGTGCCTGCGTTGGTGGATACCATCCGTGGTCTGGCCCCTGCCGAAGGCGAAAGCGGCGCAGATGTCTTTGGGCGCTTGATGACCGGTCTGGATTCGCAGCTGGGTGGAATGGGGGTGGCTTTTGCCTCGTCCCTTCTGGGGCTGGCCTGTTCGCTGATCGTAGGCCTGCTTGAGCTCTTTGCTGGCCACGGCCAGAACCGCTTCTATCGTGAACTCGAAGAATGGCTAAGCTCCATCACCCGCCTTGGGTTCGCTCATGGTGACGGCGAAAGCGGGCCGGATCTGGGCGCTGCCGGCATCGTGCTGGATCGTATGGCCGAACAGATGGAGCGGTTGCAGTATATCTTTGCCGACGCCGAACAAAGCCGGTCAGAGGTCGACAGCCGTCTTGGTCAGTTGGCTGACAGTGTGGAACGGTTGGCCGAGCGTATCGAGGCCAACTCACCTTCCGCCTCGGCGCTGCAACGCATCGCAGATGGACAAGAACGTCTCGCAGAAGCCATTCGCGAAAAAGAAAGCGCCGAAGGTCTCGATGCCGAAAGCCGCATGCGTCTGCGTTCGATCGACGTTCAGATGCTTCGCATTCTCGAAGAACTGGCGGCTGGCCGGCAAGAAAGCATGGCAGAGCTGCGTACAGATCTGGCCTCGGTCGGGCGTAGTCTGGAACAGATCGTCAAAGCCGCGCGCGCGGCCCAAGGTCGCTAGGCATGGCTCTGTCCCGCCGCACCGGGGCGCGTTTCCAAGCGTCGATTTGGCCGGGTTTCGTCGATGCCATGACCGGGCTCTTGCTGGTCCTGACCTTTGTGCTGTCGATCTTTATGGTGGTGCAGTTTGTCCTGCGGGAACAGATTTCCGGCCAGGAAAGCGAGTTGAATACACTGGCCGCCGAAATTGCGGCCTTGGCTGATGCTCTGGGCGTGCAGGAACGTGCAAACACGGCACTGACCAATCAGCTGGGTGAGCTGGAATCGACACTGGCCAATCGCGACGATCAACTGTCCGAACAATCGCGGATCATTGAAACCCTGTCTGGAATCCGTGACCGGCAGGCCGCAGAGCTTGAGGCGGCTTCGACGCGCATTGCATCGTTTGAAGAGCAGGTGGCAAGTTTGCTGGCGGAACGCAATGCAGCCCGCGATGATGTCGCCGCGTTGACCGCGATACGCAGCGAATTGGAATCGACGCGTGACGCCCTTACTGCCGAGCGGGATGAAGCGCGCGAAGAAATTGCTGCTTTGACCGCAACGCAGGCTGAACTGGAAGCAGCCCGTGACGCGGTGATCTCTGAGCGCGATGCGCTGAACCTTGCCCTGCTCAGCGCCCGCGAAGAAATGGATGCTCAGGTAGAAGCTGCCCGGCTGGCCGCCCAGCGGCGCGAAGCACTGGAAGCGTTGATTGCGGATCTGCGGGCCCGTAACGCAGAGGCAACAGACAAAATCGGCGCACTGACTGCCGAGGTGGATGGCCTGCAACGGGAGCTTTCAGACGAAGAGGCGCAGAAACTCGTAGAGGCAGAAGCGGCGGCTGCGCTGCGCAAGCGTTTGGAAGAGGCCAGTGCTGAGCTCACCGCGATGACTCTCGCCTTGGAAGAAGAACGGGCGCGCGCGGAAGAGACGCTTACACTGCTGGCGGCGGCGCGTGATGCCGAGGCCGATCTGAACGCGCGTCTGGCTGCGGCGCTGGTTGCAGGTGAACAGGAAGCCAGTGGCCTTCAGGCCCGGATAGACACGCAGGCCCAGCAAATTGCCCGCCTGGAGGCTACGCTTGCGGATGCGCGGGCTGCTGGGGCCGAAACAGACGACAGGCTGTCAGCGCTACGCGAAGAGCTGGCCGCGGAACAAACCGCCAGACGCGACGCAGAAGCCAAATTGGAAGAACAGGCCGCCGCCCTTGATCAGGGCGCCCGTGATCTTGCGCAAGCCCGCAGCGGCACGGATGCGGCGCAATCGCGCATTTCGGATTTGTCCGCCCAGTTGGCCGCCGCTTTGGCGCGCGTCACGCAGGCCGAAGCACTGCAAACAGAACTGGATGCACTGCGGTCCCGAAACGAGGCATTGGTGTCCGATCTGGCTGCCTCCCGAAGCGCAAACGAAGAAGGCGAAGGGCAGCGTGATGCCTTGGTGGCCGAACGCGATCGATTGTCGTTGCAGCTGGAGGCGGCATCAGAGCGAGAAGGCCGCCGGGATACGATCATAGCCGAACTGCGCCAGCAACTCGCTGAGGCTGAGGCACGGGCAACCGAGCGCGTCGATGATGCCAGATCGCTCGAAGAACGTTTGGCCGCGGCTTTGGCCGCGCAATACGATCTGGAAACCTCTGTGGAAGAGACCCGCGCGCGACTGGCATCGGCCTTGGCGGCGCAAAAGCAGGCAGAAGCGCGTGCTGAGGAACGTCTAACCGACGCCGAAGAGCGGGCGACGCTGCTGGCGCAGGCGCGTGCCGAGTTGGCGCAGAGCGATGAACGGGCCACGGCTGCCGAAAAGCAGGCTGAGCTGCTGAATCAGCAGGTCGCGGCTCTGAGCAGGCAGATCGGAGAGTTGCAAGCGCTGCTGGGCGAAGCAAAAGCGCGGGATGAAGAAAGTCAGGTGCAGTTGCAGAATTTGGGTTCAGAGTTGAACCAGGCCTTGGCGCAGCTGGCCTCGGAAGAGCGCAGACGCCGCATTCTGGAGGAAGCCGAACGCAAAAGGCTGGAAGAAAAGGCACGTGACCTGGAGCAATACCGCTCCGAATTTTTCGGCCGGATGCGTGAAGTTTTAGGGAATACCGAAGGTGTGAGAATCGTCGGCGACCGCTTCGTATTTTCCTCTGAGGTCTTGTTTGAACTGGGCTCGGCCGATTTGTCCGCCGAAGGGCAACGCGAGATTTCCAAAATTGCGAGCACCCTGCGGTCCGTGGCCGACGAGATCCCCCCCGAAATTGATTGGGTGATCCGGGTGGATGGCCATACCGACAACATTCCTGTGCGCACCGGTGGCGATTTCGAGGATAACTGGCAGCTGAGTCAGGCGCGGTCCCTGTCAGTCGTGCGCTACATGGTGAATTTCCTCGGGATTCCGCCGCAACGGTTGGCTGCAAACGGGTTTGGGCAGTACCAGCCGATTAACCCGGCCAATACCGCCGAGGCGCGGGCACAGAACCGGCGGATCGAGTTGAAGTTCACAGAGCGCTGACAGAGGCCGGCGCTGGTTTGCTGCGCAAACGGCGCCCCGCCCACCGTCCCATCCGGCGCGATTTTCAGTTAGGTATCGATCCGGTACAGATCAGGTAAAGCGGTTGTCCCGTGGAAAGCCACGCGGTGCCATCCGGCCAGCACTCGCCCTTTTCGCGGTCCACTCTTCGAGCGCAGTCTCTGTACGGGTTCGGCCCGCTGGGTCCTGCCAGCTCAGGCCTTCGGCAAGCACAAATGTGCGCGCATCCGAAAGCCCGCCATCCTTGTACTTCTGCAATCGAACACCCTTGCCACGGCCCATTTCCGGAAGCTCATCGAGTGGGAAGATCAGCACCTTGCGGTTCTCACCGACAACGGCAACGTGGTCTCCTTCGACGGGTGTGCAAACACTGGCGCGCACCGGTTCCTTGACGTTCAGCGCCTGTTTACCAGCGCGTGTCTGTGCGACCACATCATCTTCGGCAACGACAAAGCCATCCCCTGCGGACGATGCGAGCAGGAGTTTGCGGCCGGGTTTGTGAATGAACAGATCAACGATCTCGGCTTCATTCGGCAAATCGACAATCAACCGCAACGGCTCACCCATTCCGCGTCCGCCGGGCAGATTGGCGGCTGAGACAGTAAAGAACCGGCCATTGCTTCCGAAGGCCAGAAGGCGATCGGTGGTTTCGGCGTGGAAAATGAAGCGTGGGCCGTCGCCGTCCTTGAACTTTAGCTCGCGATTGAGGTCGATATGGCCGGTCATCGCACGGATCCAGCCCATCTGAGAGCAAACCACGGTGATTGGTTCACGCTCGATCATAGCCTCGATCGGCACGTCCTCGGCTTCGGCGGCTTCCGCAAAGACGGTTCGGCGTGCGCCGCCGTCGTAGTCCTTGCCGAACTTCTTGCGCACGTCGCGCAATTCATCGGCAATTCGTTTCCACTGCAGATCGCCGGATTCCAGCAAATCTTCCAGACCAGCGCGCTCTTCCATCAGCGCGTCGCGCTCTGAGATCAGTTCAAGCTCTTCCAGACGGCGCAGACTGCGCAAACGCATGTTCAGGATGGCCTCGGCCTGAACGTCTGACAGTCCTTCTGAGCGCCCGACAAAACGGCGCGGCACTGAACCGCCCCCGTCGCTGTCATCGACAATACCGCGTGCCAGGGCGTCTTCGTCTTCTGCAAGCTCCAGAGCTTTGATATCGACACCAATCAGAGGCGACACGTAGTCCGACTCGGACGTGGCGCGCTGGATGGTGGCCTGATGCGGCCGTGACCAATCTTCGAACATCAATGCTGCACGTGGGTCGTCATCATAGCGAATGATGTCGATGACGCGATCCAGATTAAGGAAGGCGATGATAAAACCTTCGAGCTTTTCGAGGCGATCATCGATCTTGGCCATACGGTGCCGTGACCGGCGCAGCAGCACATCCCGCCGGAAATCAAGGAAGGCCCGAAGCACGTCTTTGAGTGAGCAAACCTTTGGTGTGACGCCATCGATCAGAACGTTCATGTTCAGCGAAAACCGCACTTCCAGATCAGAGTTGCGGAACAGCATGTTCATAAGCACGTCCGGGTCCACGTTCTTGGACTTTGGCTCAAGGATCATGCGGATATCATCAGCGGATTCATCCCGAACATCCGCGAGAATCGGAACCTTTTTGGTCTGGATAAGTTCCGCAATGCGTTCGACCAGTTTGCTCTTTTGCACCTGATAGGGGATCTCGGTGACCACCGCCTGCCACTGACCGCGGCCAAGGTCTTCGACTTCCCATTTGGCGCGCAGCCGGATCGAACCGCGCCCGGTTCGGTATGCCTGTGCGATATTGTCTGTCGGCTCGACGATCACACCGCCCGTCGGAAAGTCAGGGCCCGGCACATATTGCAACAGAGTATCGTCGCGGGCTTCGGGCGCTTTGATCAGATGCAGGCAGGCGTCGATCAATTCGCCGATATTGTGCGGGGGAATGTTGGTGGCCATGCCAACGGCGATACCGGATGCGCCGTTGGCAAGAAGGTTCGGGTAAGAGGCCGGAAGAACGCTGGGTTCCTGCAAGCGGCCATCGTAGTTGTCGCGAAAATCGACGGCGTTTTCATCGAGCCCATCCAAAAGCGCCTCGGCCATGATGGACATGCGCGCTTCGGTGTATCGGCTGGCGGCAGGATTATCCCCGTCGATGTTGCCAAAGTTACCCTGCCCGTCGACCAGCGGATATCGAATGGTGAAGTCCTGAGCGAGCCGGGCCATCGCATCATAGATCGCGGCATCCCCATGCGGATGGAAGTCGCCCATGGTGTCGCCACTGATTTTGGCTGACTTCAGAAAACCGCCAGTCGGTGACAGGCGCAACCGGCGCATCGCGTAAAGAATCCGGCGATGAACCGGCTTTAACCCGTCGCGCGCATCGGGCAGCGCGCGGTGCATGATTGTGGACAGCGCATAGGTCAAATAGCGCTCGCCAATGGCGCGGCGCAGCGGTTCGGCCACGTCCCGGGGGTTCATCTTGGGGTCAATTGCGTCTTCATCCATATATGCTGTGATACCGTTGCGCTTGCGCACCGGCAAGCACGCTTGAGGGAAAAAATCCCGAGTTTTCCCTTAGAAGCCGAATGGGAATCGGTTAAAACGACGATACCGCTATGAAGGCTGTAGGCGGTGCGCTGCATTTAACTGGTATCTGGGGTATGGTATGACGCGGGTCATTCTTCTGACATTCGGCTTTATGGGATGGGCTTGGTACGAAATGTCCGGCGGCTCCGAATTCGTGCCGGGTGAACACAGTGTGGCAATGCTCGCCAAGGTTGAGCAGACAACACTGCCTGACGCAACCGAAGACGAAATCGTTGTGACGCGTTCTGACGCAGGTGCGAGCCTGACAGATGTCGCTGCGGCAAAGGTTCAGCCTGAACTGATTTCAGACACGGCACCGGTTCAGCCAATTGAGCCGCAGAAAGTTGCAGCTTTGGTCACCACGAACATTCGGACGGACGCCGCACCCGAGCCTGTGGCCGTGGCGTTGGACGTTGAGCCGGTGGATTATCGCACTGTAACGGGTTCGCGGGTCAATCTGCGGGAAGGTCCGAGCACGACCTTCGGCGTTGTAACCAAGCTCAAGCGTGGCGACGAAGTTGAAATCCTTGCGGACGCCGGTGACGGCTGGGTGAAACTGCGGGCACTGGAAGGCAGCGACATCGGTTGGATGTCCGCCGATTTCCTCGCGTCCAGCAATTAATCAGCGATTTCCCTCATTCATGCAAAATGCCCGCCTGTTTGGCGGGCTTTTTGTTGCCTGTTCGGATCAATCGGATATCTCAGATCATAGGCAGGGGAGTGAGCAAACATGAGCGACAAAACAATCTTGGTGACAGGGTGCTCTTCTGGAATAGGCCTTGATGTTGTGCGTGGACTAAAGGCCCGCGGCTGGCGCGTTTTTGCATCCTGCCGCAAGCCCGAAGACTGCGCGCGCATGCAAGACGAGGGGTTTGAGAGCCCATTGATCGACTACCAGTCACCAGACACGATCGAGTCGGGATTGGCCGAAGTTATGGCCGCGACTGGTGGACGTCTGAATGCGCTGTTCAACAACGGCGCCTTTGCAACGCCAGCTGCTGTTGAAGATCTGCCAACCGACGCGCTGCGGGCAAATTTCGAGGCGAATGTCTTTGGCTGGCAT
The DNA here is from genome assembly GCF_028023555.1 of Thalassococcus lentus. Lineage (NCBI taxonomy): Bacteria > Pseudomonadati > Pseudomonadota > Alphaproteobacteria > Rhodobacterales > Roseobacteraceae > Thalassococcus > Thalassococcus lentus. The sequence continues at coordinate 82,083 of NZ_JAQIOY010000001.1, read as the reverse complement.
GATCTGACACGGCGGGTCATTCCCATCATGCGGGCTCAAGGCCACGGTCGGATCATCAATCACAGTTCTGTTCTGGGCTTGGTCACATTGCCTTGGCGCGGCGCTTACAATGCGTCCAAATTCGCTGTGGAAGGGTTGACCGACACACTCCGTGTCGAAATGCACGACACTCCTATTCATATCGTGACTCTGAACACTGGGCCGGTGACATCGCTGATCCGGCAGAACTCAATCCCGCACTTTGAGCGCTGGATTGATTGGAAATCTTCGGCCAGAGCAAGCCAATACGAGGCAAACTTGCTGGGCAGGCTGTATGAAGACCGTGGCCCTGACCCGTTCGAGTTGCCAGCCTCGGCTGTGACCAAGAAGGTCATCCACGCTTTGGAAAGTCCGCGACCCAAGGCCCGCTACTATATTACGAAGCCGACGTATCTTATGGGCATTGCCCGCAGGTTATTGTCCACGCGCGCGCTCGACTGGCTGCTGCGCCGGGCGTAAAGGGCCGTATACGACCGCCTTTAACACCTGCGACTATTTTCAGGGCTCTTAGGGTTCGCTTTTCTGCCGCGCGCCTCTATGTGTCAGGCAACGCAACGGAGGTTCCATGCTTCAAGATCCGCTATTCATTGTCATTGCCGTCGTCATGCTTGGTGTCGTGGGTGTTCTGCTTTTTGGCATAGGTTCCTTTGCCAAGGGAGGCGATTTCAATCGCAAATACGCAAACAGGGCGATGCGTTGGCGCATCATTGCGCAGTTCGTCGCTGTTGTGCTGATCCTGCTTTTTGTTTGGCTGCGAGGGGGTTCGTAAAATGGTTGTTCTCAGCAAGATTTACACGAAAACCGGGGACCACGGCGAAACGGCGCTGGGCAACGGCGCACGCGTTGCCAAGTTCACCACCCGCGTCGAAGCATACGGCACTTCGGACGAGCTGAATTCGATCGTCGGTATGGCGCGTTTGTCAGCTGACGGCGATCTGGATGATGCTCTTTCGCGTATTCAGAACGACCTTTTCGATCTTGGCGCGGACCTATGTCTGCCAGAGATGGACAAAGACAGTGACCGTGAATGGGAACCGCTACGGATGCACGACAGCCAGGTTGCACGGCTCGAGTCTGAGATCGACGCCATGAATGCAAAACTGGAACCGCTGCGCAGTTTTATCCTGCCGGGTGGCTCGCCTTTGTCAGCGCATCTGCACCACTGCCGCACGGTTGCGCGCCGCGCCGAGCGTTTGACTGTGGAACTTGCGACGGTCGAAGAGGTGAACGGTGCTGCCGTGAAATATCTGAACCGGCTGTCTGATTGGTTTTTCGTGGCCGCGCGTATCGCGAATGACGAAGGCAAGGCAGACGTTCTCTGGGTTCCCGGCGCCAATCGGACTTGATCCAGTATCAAATCATGCTGGGCCGGACCCTTGGGGTGTCCGGCCTTTTTGCATTTGGGCGCTCAGGATCAAACCGGTTCAGTTTCGAGCCAGACGCCGCCATCCGGACGTAGGGTCAGGATCATCACGGGGTCGGGATCGCGGCCTTTGATTGGTTTGAAACGATGGTTTGCCAACAGCGTCGCGAGTATGATGACGGCTTCCTGAATCGCAAAACTGGCACCGATACAGATGCGCGGCCCGTCCCCAAACGGCAGATAGGCATATCTGTCTGGTTTGAAGCCAGTCCAGCGAGACGGTCGAAATGCATCGGGGCCTTCCCAAAGATCGTGATGCCTGTGCAGGGCGTAGATGGGGATGATCACGGTGTCTCCGGGGCGAATCTCTCGACCGCACAGCGTGTCCTTCGCCTGAGCCGTCCGAGAAACCATTCCGGCTGGTGGATAGAGCCGAAGTGCTTCGTCGATGATGCTGCGTATGAAGGGCAGATTTGCAACGTCTTCGCCCGTAGCAGTCCGGCCCTTCAGAACGGACTGAACTTCGCTGCGCGCCTGATCCTGAACGTCCTGATCAAAGGCCAGAAGGTAAAGCGACCAAGCCAACGTCAGCGCAGTCGTCTCATGACCGGCGACAATGAAAGTCAGCAAATTGTCCCGTAGCTCTGCAACGTTCATGCTGCGTTTGGTTTCCGGGTCTTCCCCGGCCAACAGCAAGTCGAGCAGGTCGGGAACACCCTCTTGTCCGCGTTGCGCGTGCGCTTCGATTGCGCCGTCTGCCATTTGCTTCATTGCCTTGACGCCGCCCGCAGAAAACGCCCGGCCCGGTCTGGGGACCCAATCGGGAAACCCAAGAATGTCGAACAGCGAAATCTTACCTGCCTCAGCAATATAAGCATCGATTGCGCCATGTACGGAATTGCGTTCAAAACCTTCGTCGCCGGAAAAGGTCACGTCGGAAATAACGTCAAATGTCACACTGACCATCTCTTGCAAAAAGTCCACGGCGCGCGGGCCGGCATCGGCAATCCGTTCGACCGACCGCTCTGCAGCGGCTGACATGATCGGGGCAAGGTTCATCACGTTTCGATGCGAGAAAACGGGCGCTGCAGCCCGCCGCTGCCACCGCCAATGCGCGCCTTCGGCAATGAACAAGGATTCGCCAATGGCGGGGCGCAGCAGGTTCTTGGTCACGACCGATTTGGGATAATTGTCCAAGTTTTCCAGAAGCATACGGCGGATCGCGTCGGGATCCATCACCATGTGCCACCGTTTCCCGGTTTTGCCTGAGATGATCGGCTGACGGGTGGCGACCTGCGGAATGATCGACAGAACATTGCGCCGTGACGCCTGCAGGCTACCCCACAATCCCATAGGCTGTGTGACCAGCGGAACACTGACGGGTAGACCGGGCTGTTCGTCAATCGGGGATTGGTCGTTCATGGCAAGCTCCTTTGGCTTGCAACAAAGATAGGCGGTATGTGGCTTGCGTCCAAGATGTGCGCTGATTGCGCCCGAGGCCGCGCTGGGGTAATGGCTGAAACAAGTAACATTAAGGGAATACTGCCATGTTCCGCCGGATTTTTGCTTTGGGTGCGTTTTTGCTGGTAACGGCTTGTTCGGACTATTCCGAAGAGCTGGCACAGGCGCCGGACCCTCTGGGCAATTTCAAGCTTGGCCATTCAGAGGTTGTCGCTCCGAATCTTGAAAAACTGCTCGTGTCTCGGGACGCGACCCCAGAAGAGTGGATCAGTGCGGTTGATGAAGCGGTCGAGGCCCGGTTCCGCCGGTTTGAGGGAACTGCTTTTTACCACTTCGGGATCAGCGTCGAAGCCTATTCCTTGCCGCCCCCCGTGGTTCCGGGCAAGTCCGCCGTTGCGATGCGCGTGACCGTTTGGGAAGACGCCACTGGCGAAAAGCTGAACGAGGAAACCGAAGTCATCAGCGTGATCAAGGTCTTTGAATCCCGATTGGCCAACACGCGCGAAGATCAAATTCGGATTTTGGCCGAAGATGCCGCCAAACAACTGGAATTGTGGCTGCGTGAACAGCAGCAGGAAAATCAGTGGTTCGGTGCCGCCGCTGATGCAGCCGAGGTCGTAGAAGACGCTGTTGCCGAGCAGGTTGATGACGCAGAACTGATCGAACCGGCCGAAGACAGCGCAAGCTAACGGATCATGCTAAAACACTGGGCCCGAAGGTTGGGTGTTGCGGCGGTATTGATCACCGGAGCGCTGTGGCTAGGCAACACGTCGCTGTTTGTTTCGGTCCCAATAGATCGCGAACCGCGCCTGATTGCGCATCGCGGAGTCCACCAGATCTATGCCGGAACGACCCGTGATGCGGAGACCTGCAGCGCGAACCCGATCCACCCGTTGAAGCATGACTTCATTGCAAACACGCTCCCTTCTATCAATGCGGCCTTCGCTTACGGGGCCGATGTGGTCGAGGTTGACGTTCATCTGACGACTGACGGCGTCTTTGCCCTGTTTCATGACTGGACGCTGGATTGTCAGACGAACGGGGCAGGAGTGACCCACAAACAGGCCTATTCTGATATCCGTGGGCTTGATCTGGGGTATGGCTATTCGACCGACGGTGTAACATTCCCGCTGCGCGGGAAAGGCGTTGCGATGATGCCGAGCCTGAAGCAGGCGATCGAACAGTCTGAAGGCGGGCAATTTCTGGTCAATTTCAAAGGAAACCGCCGCAAGGAAGGCGTCGAACTGGTGACGCTCCTGCAGGATCCGCAGCGCCGCGAGAGGGTCTATGGCGTTTACGGAGGTGGTCCGCCGACGCGCGCGGCGCTCGATGGCCTTTCGGGGCTGCGCGGGTTTGATCGTTCCGGTTTGAAATCCTGCCTGTTTCGATACCTTGCCCTGGGATGGACAAGTTATGTGCCACAGGCGTGTCGAAACGGTCTGGTGGCGGTGCCGCTGGATTACGCGCCGCTGCTTTGGGGCTGGCCGCATCGTTTCACCAATCGGATGAAGCGAGCCGGGACTGAGGTGATCCTGTGGGGGCCTTACGATGGTTCCGGCTTCTCTTCCGGAATCGACGACATCGAAACACTGGATCAGGTCCCCGAACACTTTGACGGCTACATCTGGACCAATCGTATCGAGATCATAGGGCCAAAGATGGCGCGATAGCGCTTCTTGGCGATGAACGGGCTTGATTTTATGGGCCATCCAGACTAGATCGCCCGCGATGCAAACCCGGGTCGGGTGTGGCCCCTAAATGATGAGGCGTCTGACAAGATGGCAAAGGAAAAGTTTGAGCGCGGTAAACCGCATTGCAACATCGGCACGATTGGTCACGTTGACCACGGCAAGACGACGCTGACGGCGGCGATCACGAAGTACTTTGGAGACTTCCAGGCGTACGATCAGATTGACGGCGCGCCGGAAGAGAAGGCTCGTGGCATCACGATCTCGACCGCGCACGTTGAGTACGAGACGGACGCGCGTCACTACGCCCACGTCGACTGCCCCGGCCACGCCGACTACGTGAAGAACATGATCACCGGTGCTGCGCAGATGGACGGCGCGATCCTGGTTGTGAACGCGGCCGACGGCCCGATGCCACAGACGCGTGAGCACATCCTGCTTGGCCGTCAGGTTGGTATTCCGGCGATGGTTGTTTTCCTGAACAAGGTTGATCAGGTTGACGACGAAGAGCTTCTGGAGCTGGTTGAGATGGAAGTTCGTGAACTTCTGTCCGAGTACGATTTCCCGGGCGACGATATTCCGATCATCGCGGGCTCTGCGCTTGCGGCGATGGAAGGCCGTGACGAGAACATCGGCGAGAACAAGATCAAGGAACTGATGGCGGCCGTGGATGAGTACATCCCGCAGCCTGAGCGCGCGATTGACCAGCCGTTCCTGATGCCGATCGAAGACGTTTTCTCGATCTCGGGTCGTGGTACCGTTGTGACCGGCCGTGTTGAGCGTGGCGTGATCAACGTGGGTGACGAAATCGAGATCGTGGGCATCCGCGACACCTCGAAGACGACCTGCACCGGCGTTGAAATGTTCCGCAAGCTGCTGGACCGCGGTGAAGCGGGCGACAACATCGGCGCGCTGCTGCGTGGTGTTGACCGTGAAGGCGTTGAGCGTGGCCAGGTTCTGTGTAAGCCAGGTTCGGTGAACCCGCACACGAAGTTCGAAGCCGAGGTCTACATCCTGACCAAGGAAGAAGGCGGCCGTCACACGCCGTTCTTTGCGAACTACCGTCCACAGTTCTACTTCCGTACGACGGACGTGACCGGCACGGTTGAGCTTCCTTCGGGCACCGAGATGGTGATGCCTGGTGACAACCTGAAGTTCAACGTCGAGCTGATCGCCCCGATCGCGATGGAAGAAGGCCTGCGCTTCGCGATCCGCGAAGGTGGCCGCACCGTCGGTTCCGGCGTCGTCGCCAAAATCGTCGCGTAAATTTATACGCACGTCAAAGAATTGGGCCGCTCCGATTGGGGCGGCCCTTTTTTGTTGCCGGTTGGGCTGGTTTGGCCCGCCTGTACCGGACAAAAGATAACTCTCGGATTTCAGGTTCTGCGGATCAAACGCGCGCCTAGCCGGACTGCGACAAAATTTCTTGGGGATCTGCCGCAGCGCAGCGTTGCAATCGCAGCATGAGATTCTGCAAAAAACTTCAATGACTAAACGAAATCGCATTCTGCGGCATACTGAAACGGTATACCGCTGTATTCACATAAGCATTTAAAAACATTTGATTTTTTCGGATTCTCCGGCAGTTCTAGGTGCAACGCTGCGGGAGGAGCATGAAAATGGATCAGATAAATTTGATCGCTTGGACAGGGCGCAACGCCCAAGAGTGCGGTGGGCTTGACCGCCGTCAGGCGCAGATGATGCATGCAACTCTGGGATCGGCAGAAGACCCAGCGCCCGAACACGGCGATCCATTGCCTCCACTTTGGCATTGGGCAGGCTTTCCTCCGATGGCGAGCATGGAACAGTTGGGTGAAGACGGGCATCCTCAGCCCGGTGGATTTCTGCCACCCATGCCATCTGCGCGCCGCATGTGGGCTGGCGGCTCGATTCAATTTCACTGTCCGGTCCATATTGGCGAGACACTGACACGCCAATCGATGATCCGGGACATCCAGCAGAAAGAAGGCGGCGCCGGAACCATGGTGTTCGTGACGGTTGAGCATCTGATTTCCGGAGATCGCGGCTTGGCGATCCGGGAACAGCAGGACATCGTCTATCTGCCCATGCCGGATGCCTATTCTCCACCCAAGAGCCGGTCACTGCCAACGAACCCAGTTCTGACGTCTGGATTTGAGGCGTCGCAGACCTGTCTGTTCCGCTACTCAGCCCTGACGTTCAATGCGCATCGCATTCACTATGATCTCGATTACACGCGATCCGTTGAGCACTACCCCGACCTCGTTGTCCATGGACCGTTGCAAGCGACCAAGCTGATGCAGGCCGCTGTGGCCCATCGCGGCCGTGTTCCGACAGATTTCCACTATCGCGGCGTGCATCCTGTCTTCACCGGGCCGGTTGATATCGTTGCTGTCGAAGAAGAATGCGGCCTGTCGCTCTTTACCGGCCAGAATGGCCATCAGGGTATGCAAGCCACCGCCATATGGGAGGAAACAGTATGACCGGCGTTCTGAGCGGCATGCGCGTGGTCGAGGGGTCTGCCTTTGTGGCGGTGCCTTTGGCGGGAATGACCCTGGCGCAGATGGGGGCGGAAGTGATCCGTTTCGATCGGATTGGCGGAGGCTTGGATGCCAAACGCTGGCCTGTGGCACCGGGTGGACAAAGCCTGTTTTGGGATGGCTTGAACAAAGGCAAAAAGTCTATCGCTGTGGACATGAAAAGCCCCGAAGGTCGTGAACTGGTGACGCGCATTGTCACCGCACCGGGAGATGACGCGGGCCTGTTCATCACGAACCTGCGTGTTCGCGGATGGATGGATCACGAAACCCTGTCGCAGCATCGCGATGATCTGGTGATGGTGACATTGACAGGTGATCGAAAGGGGCGGCCGCAGGTGGATTACACGGTCAACCCTTCGCTCGGGATCCCGCACATGACCGGCCCCGAAGGCAGTGGCCCGGTGGCGCACGCTCTGCCGGCGTGGGATATTGCGGCGGGCAATATGGTGGTCTCGGCGCTTTTGGCGGCTGAGCGGCACAGGCTGCGCACGGGGCAGGGACAAGAGGTCGAATTTTCGCTCAAGGATGCTGCAGCAGCAACCATTGGACATCTGGGAATGCTTGCCGAGGCCAAGATGTCTGGGCGTTCTCGACCCAAGGCGGGCAATGCACTGTATGGTGCCTATGGTCAGGATTTTGTCTGCGCTGATGGCGCCCGGATCATGGTGATTGGCCTGACTGAACGCCAGTGGGGCGGAATCGTCAAAGCAACCGAAACAGACACCCAGATGCAGACGCTGGAGGCTGAGCATGGATGTAGCTTGCGGGACGAAGGCACACGTTGGCGGCTGCGGCACGAAATAACAGCCATTCTGGCGCCTTGGTTCGCCGCGCGACCCAAGCCCGTTATCGCCGCCCTTTTCGACGAAAAGGGGCTGACTTGGGCACCTTTCAGAACGCTACCCGAAGCCTTGTCGGAAGACGCAGATTTGGGGCCGGACAACCCAATGTTTGAAATGATGAACCAGCCTGGGATCGGTCAATATCCGGTTGCCGGATCCGTTTTCAATTTTGGCAGCCATTCCAGGGAAAAGCCGGTGGCCGCGCCGATCCTGGGGGCGCACACCGAAGAAGTGCTGACCGAAGTTGCAGGCTGTGATGATCGCGAAGTGGCCAGGCTATTCGACAAGGGAATCGTCGCGCAGGCGGTGACCCAAGCGGATCTGAACGCGGCCTGAGCAGGCTTGCTTTGAATTTCGTGAAACAAAGGCGCAGAACGGGCCTTGATTTCGGTCTTGGCATGGCGTACCCCACGGCTCGGACTTTAGGGGTATAGCTCAGCTGGTAGAGCGACGGTCTCCAAAACCGTAGGTCGCGGGTTCGAACCCTGCTGCCCCTGCCATTTCCCGAAAAACGTTTTGACGGATGATCCGTCAAAAAGGGCCGCGGATTTTCCGCAGCCCCTTTTTATTTGCCGGACGCCTATGGGAGAAAAGGCGTCCGGTGGTTGGCGGGCGACATTAGTTGACGAATGCCTGCACGAAGCCGCGCTTTTCGCTTTCGGAGTCGCCGGAGTGAATGACGGACAGCAGCGTTCCGATTTCCGCGTTGGTCAGGCTCTGAACGTCCGCGTTCGGTGCGTAGGCCTGGATCTGTGCCAGACGGGCGTCTGAAGTCATTGCGTTGGCAGCGCCAGTCAGAGCGGCGACAGCGACGAGGGCAGTTGCGATAGTGCGTTTCATTTTAAGTCTCCTGTGAATTTGGGAATTTGTGAGTGGTGGTTGGAATTAGTTGACGAATGCCTGCACGAAGCCGCGCTTTTCGCTTTCGGTGTCGCCGGAGTGGATGACGGACAGCAGCGTTCCGATTTCCGCGTTGGTCAGGCTCTGAACGTCCGCGTTTGGTGCGTAGGCCTGGATCTGTGCCAGACGGGCGTCCGAAGTCATTGCGTTTGCAGCGCCAGTCAGAGCGGCGACAGCGACGAGGGCAGTTGCGATAGTGCGTTTCATTTTAAGTCTCCTTCATGTGTGTGTTCGTGCCAGACTGTGCGTTTTTGCGATCTGGCGTTTCGTGTTTGCGTCGGCGCCGTGTCCGACACCAATCGAACTAGGCATCGCTGACCGAATTGAAAAATCACGAAGTGTTCGCAAATTGCTCGCGAACTCGTGCTCTTGATTGTGAGCAGGGGGGACACGGAGCCTGTGCAAATTTGCACATTAAAAGTGCGACCCAACAAATCTTGGCCAATCGGAGTAGTCGGGCACATCCGGTCCGCGCCAAAGCCTGTGAGCAAACCGGATGCAAAGCCGGTTAAGATCAGCAAATTTTTTGAGTGACATATTTTTGAGCGGCGATTGAACGGACCGATCAGGGTTTCAATCAGAGTTTGAACCGCAGTTTTCGGGTAAACAGCCCGCGGAAAGCCAAGGCGATTCTGCTGTCAGACCTGTTGCGGCGGCGTATCATGCCTTTGAGGTGCGTGTTCCTGTATCTCTTGTAATTGCGCGCGCGTGCGCGTAAGTGCAGCGTCAACACGCAAAGGACGGAACACACAGGCATGGCCCGCACAAATCCGCTTCAATTTATTCAGCAAGTTCGCTCAGAGGTGTCCAAGGTTGTTTGGCCAACCCGCCGCGAGGTGATGCTGACAACCGTCATGGTCTTTATCATGGCAGCCTTGACTGCGGTTTTCTTTGCGCTGGTGGATGTTCTGATCCGCTCTGGACTGCAGGGCGTTCTTTCGATCTTTGGCTGAAGCGCCGACGGTTTTCCAACCGGGCCTTGAATTCGCGCCCGTGCGCGGTTAGTCAAACGGCATATTCGTAGGGGCGTGCAATGATTCGAGTTGCACGCCGCTTTTTTGTTTCCCCGAGGCATTGGGCACGGGGATGGGCGGACCCGGCGACAGCCGGAGAGAAGACAGGGGTCAGGCCAAATGGCAAAGCGGTGGTATTCGGTGAGCGTGCTGTCGAACTTCGAGAAGAAGATCGCAGAACAGATCCGGCAGTCTGTCGAAGAGCAGGGCCTTGAGGATCAGATCGACGAAGTTCTGGTTCCCACCGAAGAGGTGATCGAGGTGCGTCGCGGCAAGAAGGTCACGACGGAACGGCGCTTCATGCCCGGTTATGTTCTGGTGCACATGGAAATGTCCGATCAGGGCTATCACCTTGTGAACTCGATCAACCGCGTCACAGGGTTCCTGGGCCCGCAGGGTCGTCCGATGCCGATGCGCGATGCAGAGGTCGAAGCAATCCTCGGACGCGTTCAGGAAGGCGAAGAAGCACCTCGTCTCGAAATTCGTTTCGACGTGGGCGAAAAGGTCAAAGTCAACGACGGCCCATTCGAAGGCTTCGACGGCATGGTCGAAGGCGTGGACGACGAAAATCAGCGTTTGCGTGTTTCTGTGTCGATCTTTGGTCGTGAAACGCCGGTTGAACTTGAGTTCACTCAGGTAACCAAAGAAGGCTGATCCCGAACGGGCTCACTCATCATAAAGGCGGTTGGCATCGTTATGGGTCAACCGCTCTTGAATATCCTCAATCGGTATTCCCAGGTTGGCATGAGCCTCCAGAGCCTGTGCATAGGTCGGCAGACCGTCTGTTGGTGCTGCCCGATCCGGAGCCCAGAGGCCTGACCGAATGGCGGCCTTGCCACAGTGATAGCAGGCCTCTTCGACACTCACGACAATCGCGAAATCCGGCACCCGGGATTTGATGGCCATCATCTCTCGTAGTTTCATGTCCCGCGTCAGGACAGCCCGCCCGGTGACGCGAACGACTTCGGTGCGGTTCGGGACCAGAAACATCAGCCCAACGCGGCCGGTTTCCAGGATGTTCTGAAAGCTGTCAAAGCGGTGGTTTCCGGGTCTGTCCGGGATCACCAGTGTGTGTTGGTCCAGCACTTTGACAAATCCTGCCGGGTCGCCTTTGGGTGAGGTGTCCAAGCGGCCCGATGAATCCACAGTCGACATCACCATATAGGGTGAGCGCGCGATCCATGCCTCAATCAGCGCATCCACGTGATCGATGACCTTGGCCGTTTGTGGTGCTTGAATGCCCGGCAGTACGTCTCGGACTTCGTCGATCGAAGTTACAATGTCATTTGGCACGTAAGACATCTGTTCGGCTCCTCTTTGGGTCATTATTCGTTGGAAATCCTTCTGACGCAAAGGGTGCTGAAGAATCTCTTGCAAGATTGAGCGCTTCGGCGTATTGCGCGGGCTTGTCGCCAGATGGCCGACAAACGTGGGAGGCGAGGGTATCGCGATATCCGGACCGGACCACGCAACATAACCTGCCCGAGCCACGCGTGCGCGAGGGTGTTGTAAAGGAGATAGCCGATGGCCAAGAAGCTTGCCGGCACGATGAAGCTGCAGATCCCTGCAGGTAAAGCCAACCCCTCGCCGCCCGTAGGCCCGGCGCTGGGTCAGCGCGGTATCAACATCATGGAATTCTGCAAGGCGTTCAACGCCAAGACGCAGGACATGGAGCCTGGTGCGCCGTGCCCAACCGTGATCACCTACTACCAGGACAAATCCTTCGCGATGGATATCAAGACGCCGCCTGCGTCTTACTACCTCAAGAAGGCTGCTGGTCTGAAGCCGGTTGGCAAGCGTAACCGCCCACGCGGCGCCGAGAACCCAGGCCGAGAGACCGTTGCATCCGTAACCGTCAAGCAGGTTCGCGAAATTGCAGAAGCCAAGATGAAAGACCTGTCGGCGAATGACGTCGATCAGGCCATGAAGATCATCGTTGGTTCGGCGAAATCCATGGGCATCGAGGTAAAGTAAGATGGCAAAACTCGGAAAACGCACCCGCGCTGCCCGCGAAGCGATGGCTGGCAAGGAAGAAGTCACCGTCGAAGAGGCCGTGTCCCTGGTCAAGGCAAACGCCAAAACCAAGTTCGATGAAACTGTCGAAATCGCGATGAACCTCGGCGTTGACACTCGTCACGCAGACCAGATGGTTCGTGGTGTCATCGGCCTGCCAAACGGCACCGGTAAAACCATGCGCGTCGCAGTATTTGCCCGCGGTCCAAAGGCTGACGAAGCCAAGGAAGCCGGTGCAGACATCGTTGGCGCAGAAGACCTGATGGAAATCGTTCAGGGTGGCACCATCGAATTCGATCGCTGCATTGCGACACCGGACATGATGCCAATCGTTGGTCGTCTTGGTAAAGTGCTGGGCCCACGTAACCTGATGCCGAACCCCAAGGTTGGCACGGTGACAATGGACGTTGCTCAGGCTGTCAAAGACGCCAAGGGCGGTCAGGTCCAGTTCCGCGCTGAAAAGGGCGGTGTTGTGCACGCGGGTGTCGGCAAAGCCTCGTTCGACGAAGCACAGCTTGTCGAAAACGTTCGCGCCTTTGTTGCTGCGGTTTCCGCAGCCAAGCCTGCAGGCGCAAAGGGCACATACATGAAGAAGATCTCGCTCAGCTCGACAATGGGCCCAGGCGTGACACTGGATGTTGCCAACGCAACCGGCAACTGATCGTACCGGACATAGCTGATTCAAAGGGCGGGCCAAAGGCTCGCCCTTTCGCATTTGTGTATATGGCCGGTATGCGGACAAAGCTGCCGCACGACTTCCCAAAGCCAAAGACTGCTTTTCCGCAGGAAACTGGTGGGCTAGACTTCCGAAATCGTAAAACCGAAGAGGCGACACCATGGCGCATAACCAAAGACCTCTGGCCTCTGCTGCTCTTGCACTGGTGTTAAGCCTTTTCCCCGATGTTGGTTGGGCTCAAAGCATGGAAGAGCGACTTGGCGCTGCGGTGGAAGCAAATGAGATTGTGGGTCTTCATAGCACCGTCGTTATGTTGGATGGCGAAAGGATTGCCGAAGCCTACTTCCGAGGCGAAGATGAGCGATGGGGAACACCGATTGGATCAATCGACCATGGCCCAAATACACTGCATGATCTACGCTCAGTGACGAAGTCAGTCGTCGGTCTGCTCTACGGCATCGCCTTGTCGGAGGGTGCAGTGCCACCGCTCGACACTCCATTGCTGGATCTGTTCCCTGAGTACGCAGATTTGCGCGACGGAACGAGACGAGAAGAAATTACAGTGGAAGATGCGCTCACCATGCAGATGGGCACGGAGTGGGATGAAAGCCTGCCCTACACCGACCCCCGCAACAGCGAAATCGCCATGGAGCTTTCCGAAGACCGTTATCGCTTTGTTTTGAGCCGTCCGATGGTGACCGAACCGGGAACGACATGGACTTACAACGGCGGAGCTGTCGCATTGATCGCGAAGTTGATTGCCAATGGCACTGGGCAAGAGATTGACGCGTTTGCTGAAACTCGCCTTTTTGATCCCCTCGGAATTGAGATCCACGAGTGGGTGCGAGGCGCCGATGATGTCCCTTCCGCAGCATCTGGATTGAGATTGACAACGCGTGATCTCGCAAAGATCGGTGTGATGATTGCACAAAACGGCTCCTACAATGGTCAGGAAATTGTTCCTCCGTCCTGGCTGGAATCGTCATTTCGCCCGGCGGCAACCATCCAGGAAGGGTTTGGCTACGGGTTTCTGTGGTATCTGACCAAAGGCCCTGGTGGTGATCCTATCCTGATTGCGGTGGGCAACGGAGGTCAGCGGCTCACTGTGCAGCCGAATGCAGAATTTGTTGTCGCGACCTTTGCAGGGAACTACAACGACCCGAATGCGTGGCAGACAACCGTTCGCGTTCTGCTGGATTTCGCAATCCCAGAAGTCGTCAGATACCGTCAGCAGTGACCGTGAAGCTCTGCTATGGCAAAAGCAGACATCGGTTCATACAGCGGCATCCGACACTTTGGGCTCACAACCGATCTTCAATGACCCAGCAGCTGCGCGTCAGCCCGAACTGTCTGATACACTCCACACTTGGCACATCCCTGCGAACCCTGTATGCGGTGCCGGTGTCGTGACTGCGTGATTCGCAGCCGCGGCATATTTCGTCCGAGACGGTGGGTGCCCTCATCCGAGTGCATAAGTCCTGCCTGAGACGGGAAGAGACATCTTACCTAGGACCGGTTCATGACCGGCCCACAGGATGCGTCGACCCTTCTTCGGACTTTGTGGCAGGTATCCCCTGCCGAACTGAGCCGGAGGGTCCGCCCTCCAATAACTGGAGTGAAACTGTGGATAGAGCCCAGAAAGAGAAAGTGGTCGAGGAACTCGGCCAGATCTTTGAAAGCTCTGGCGTTGTGGTGGTATCCCGCTACGAAGGCCTCACGGTCGCTGAGATGCAGGACCTGCGGGGGCGCGCACGCGCTGCCGAAGCGTCCGTACGCGTCGCCAAGAACAGGCTCGCCAAAATTGCCCTCAAGGATTCCCAGTGCGAAAGCATTGAGGGTCTGCTCGAGGGTATGACCGTTCTGACCTATTCCGAAGATCCCGTGGCAGCTGCCAAGGTGGTCGAGGATTACGCCAAGGAGAACAAAAAGTTCGAAATCCTTGGTGGTAACATGGGCGGAACGGCTCTTGACCGTGCTGGCGTTGAAGCCGTGTCCAAGATGCCTTCCCGCGAGGAGCTTATTGCTTCCATCGTTGGCTGCATCGGCGCACCTGCTTCGAACATCGCTGGCGCAATTGGCGCACCTGCTTCGAACATCGCTTCCATCCTCTCTACGATCGAGGAAAAAGCGGCGTAAAGCGCACCATGAGATCTGCGTAGGGTAATCGCCCGAACGTTGGAACACATCTATATAACGGAAAGAGTCTAAAATGGCTGATCTGAAAGCACTTGCTGAGCAAATCGTCGGTCTGACGCTGCTGGAAGCACAAGAACTGAAAACAATCCTCAAGGACGAATACGGCATCGAGCCCGCCGCTGGTGGCGCTGTGATGATGGCTGGTCCTGCAGGCGACGCCGGTGGCGCCGCAGGCGGTGAAGAGCAGACCGAATTCGACGTGATCCTGAAGTCCGCTGGCGACAAGAAGATCAACGTGATCAAAGAAGTCCGTGGCATCACGGGCCTGGGTCTGAAAGAAGCCAAGGAACTGGTCGAAGCTGGCGGCAAAGCTGTCAAAGAAGGCGTCGACAAAGCCGAAGCCGAAGAGATCAAGAAAAAGCTCGAAGAAGCAGGCGCGGAAATCGAGCTCAAGTAATTCTCGTCTTTCGACGGATTACGGCAGGCGTCCCACATGGGGCGCCTGTTTTCGTTTGGGCCGGAATACCTGCGCCGTCAAATCGATTACGGCGGTCGCCATCGCAGTGGATTTTCCTTAGGTTAAGGATCCTGACCCGGGTCAACTTGACCATCCGAACAGTTTTTGGCATGCTCAGGCGGTTGGTTTGAGAAACGCAAAACTCCTACGGGGGGTCTTGCGCTCGGGCTGTTCACGCAATATTTGGAAGTTTCCTGCGGGTTCGAGCGATTCGAAGCCGCTGTTTTCGCGTTTTGAGCAGAGAGGTGGGCCCAAACCAAAGCAAATTAGAAGAACACCTCATCATCTATACAGACGAAATGATGGCAAAGCCGCATTCGTGTCTTGGTAAGCCCCTCTGCGAGAGAGGCTTTCCAAGGCAGGTTAGGCAAAATCGAGAGGGACGCGGTGGGACGCGACCCGAGAATGGATTTGTCTCAAGCCGTCACTGACGTGAATCCCCGCTGTGCCCCGGCAGCTGGTGGGTTCGGGCAGAGAAAATCGAAAGGGTGCTCCCCTCATGGCGCAAAGCTTCCTCGGACAAAAACGTCTTCGTCGCTACTACGGCAAAATCCGCGAAGTTCTTGAAATGCCGAACCTCATCGAGGTTCAGAAATCCAGCTACGAGCTGTTCCTCAAATCCGGTGATCAACCTCAGCCGCTTGACGGCGAGGGGATCAAAGGTGTGTTCCAGTCGGTCTTCCCGATCAAGGACTTCAATGAGACAGCGGTTCTGGAATTCGTCGGCTACGATCTGGAAAAGCCGAAGTACGATGTCGAAGAATGTATGCAGCGTGACATGACCTACAGCGCACCGCTGAAGGTCACACTGCGTTTGATCGTTTTCGATATCGACGAGGACACCGGCGCGAAGTCCGTTAAGGACATCAAGGAACAGGACGTTTTCATGGGCGACATGCCCCTGATGACGCCGAACGGCACATTCATCGTCAACGGCACCGAGCGGGTCATCGTTTCCCAGATGCACCGTTCTCCGGGCGTGTTCTTTGACCATGACAAAGGCAAAACCCACTCTTCGGGCAAGCTGCTTTTTGCATGCCGGATTATCCCGTACCGCGGTTCGTGGCTCGACTTTGAATTCGACGCAAAGGATATCGTCTTTGCCCGGATCGACCGTCGCCGCAAGCTGCCTGTAACAACACTGCTCTATGCGCTGGGTCTGGATCAGGAAAGCATCATGGATGCTTACTACGACACCGTGACCTACACGAACCGTAAGGGTGAGGGTTGGGCAACCAAGTTCTTCCCTGAGCGCGTGCGTGGCACACGCCCGGCCTATGATCTGGTTGACGCGGGCACCGGCGAAGTGATCGCCGAAGCTGGCAAGAAGGTTACTCCGCGCGCAGTCAAGAAGCTGATTGACGAAGGCAAGGTTACTGAACTGCTGCTTCCGTTCGAGCAGATCGTCGGCAAGTTTGTGTCCAAGGACATCATCAACGAAGAAACCGGCGCGATCTACGTCGAGGCCGGTGATGAACTCACATGGACAGTCGACAAGGATGGCGAAGTCACAGGCGGCACTCTGAAAGAGCTGATCGACGCGGGCATCACCGAGATTCCGGTGCTGGACATCGACAACGTCACAGTCGGCCCGTACATGCGCAACACCATGGCGCAGGACAAGAACATGAACCGCGATACCGCGCTCATGGACATCTATCGCGTCATGCGTCCGGGCGAGCCACCCACCGTCGAAGCGGCTTCGGCCCTGTTCGACACGCTGTTCTTCGATTCAGAGCGTTACGATCTGTCGGCTGTTGGCCGTGTGAAGATGAACATGCGTCTGGCACTCGACAAGGGTGACGTTCAGCGTACGCTGGACCGGGAAGACATCGTTAAGTGCATTAAGGCACTGGTAGAGCTGCGTGACGGCAAGGGTGACATCGACGACATCGACCACCTCGGCAACCGCCGTGTCCGTTCCGTTGGCGAACTGATGGAAAACCAGTACCGCGTTGGCCTTCTCCGTATGGAGCGCGCGATCAAAGAGCGTATGTCCTCTGTCGAAATCGACACTGTGATGCCGCAGGATCTGATTAACGCCAAGCCAGCTGCGGCTGCTGTGCGTGAATTCTTCGGCTCTTCGCAGCTGTCGCAGTTCATGGACCAAACCAACCCGCTCTCCGAAGTGACGCACAAGCGTCGTCTCTCGGCGCTTGGGCCAGGTGGTCTGACACGCGAACGTGCAGGCTTTGAGGTGCGCGACGTTCATGCCACGCACTACGGCCGTATGTGTCCGATTGAAACGCCGGAAGGCCCGAACATCGGCCTGATCAACTCGCTGGCCACCTTTGCCCGCGTGAACAAATATGGCTTTATCGAAACGCCATACCGCCGGGTCGAGAACGGTGTTGTATCTGACGATGTCAGCTACATGTCCGCGACCGAAGAACAGCGTCACACCGTGGCGCAGGCAAACGCGTCTATCGATGAAAACGGCAAGTTCACCAATGAATTCGTGAACACCCGTCAGGCGGGCGAATACACGCTGGCGCCATCGGAGTCCGTTGACCTGATCGACGTCTCGCCAAAGCAGCTCGTATCCGTTGCGGCCTCGCTGATCCCGTTCCTCGAAAATGACGACGCCAACCGCGCTCTGATGGGCTCGAACATGCAACGTCAGGCGGTTCCAACGCTGCGCTCCGAAGCGCCGCTGGTCGGCACCGGCATCGAGGAAATCGTTGCACGCGACTCAGGCGCGGCCGTCATGGCCAAGCGTGCTGGTATTATCGACCAGGTCGATGCGCAGCGTATCGTGATCCGGGCCACCGAAGATCTGGAACTGGGCGATGCGGGCGTTGATATCTACCGCATGCGCAAATTCCAGCGTTCGAACCAGAACACCTGTATCAACCAGAACCCTCTGGTGAAGGTGGGTGACCGGGTCAAGAAGGGCGAAGTCATCGCGGATGGTCCGTCGACGGATCTGGGCGAACTGGCGCTGGGCAAGAACGTGATCGTCGCGTTCATGCCGTGGAACGGCTACAACTACGAAGACTCGATCCTGATCTCTGAGCGCATCGCGCGTGATGACGTGTTTACGTCGATCCACATCGAGGAATTCGAAGTCGCTGCCCGTGACACCAAGCTTGGGCCAGAAGAGATCACCCGCGACATTCCAAACGTCGGTGAGGAAGCACTGCGCAACCTCGACGAAGCGGGCATCGTTTACATCGGTGCCGATGTGGAGCCGGGCGATATTCTCGTGGGCAAGATCACACCAAAAGGCGAAAGCCCGATGACGCCGGAAGAAAAGCTTCTGCGTGCCATCTTTGGTGAAAAGGCGTCGGACGTGCGCGATACATCGCTGCGTGTGAAGCCGGGTGACTACGGTACCGTCGTAGAAGTGCGCGTTTTCAACCGCCACGGCGTTGAAAAAGACGAACGCGCCCTGCAGATCGAGCGTGAAGAGATCGAACAGCTCGCGCGTGACCGCGATGACGAACTGGCGATTCTCGACCGCAACATCTATGCGCGTCTTCAGTCCATGGTTCTTGGCAAAGTGGCTGTCAAAGGCCCCAAAGGCGTCAAGTCGAACTCTGAAATCACGCAAGACCTGCTGGACAGCCTGACACGCGGTCAGTGGTGGCAGCTTGCGCTGGAAGACGAAGACGACGCCAAGATCGTTGAAGCCCTGCACGACCAGTACGAAGCTCAGAAGCGTGCGCTTGACGCCCGTTTCGAAGACAAGGTCGAAAAAGTACGGCGCGGTGACGATCTGCCTCCGGGTGTGATGAAGATGGTCAAGGTTTTCGTGGCTGTGAAGCGCAAGCTGCAGCCCGGCGACAAGATGGCCGGCCGTCACGGCAACAAGGGTGTTATCTCCAAGGTTGTCCCGATGGAGGACATGCCGTTCCTCGAGGATGGTACCCCGGTCGACTTCTGTCTGAACCCACTGGGCGTGCCTTCGCGTATGAACGTTGGTCAGATCCTCGAAACCCACATGGGTTGGGCCGCACGCGGCATGGGTGTGCAGATTGACGAGGCACTTCAGGACTATCGCCGCTCCGGTGATCTGACTCCTGTTCGTGAAGCGCTGCGCATCGCCTATGGCGAAGATGTCTACGAAGAAGGCATCAAAGACATGGACGAAGGCCAGGTGATCGAAGCGGCGGGCAACGTGACCCACGGTGTTCCGATTGCGACGCCGGTCTTTGACGGCGCCAAGGAAGCAGACGTGAACGACGCGCTGGTGCGTGCCGGGTTCGATACATCGGGTCAGTCTGTCCTGTTTGATGGCCGTACCGGTGAACAGTTCGCCCGGAAGGTCACAGTGGGCGTTAAATACCTGCTGAAGCTGCACCACCTTGTGGACGACAAGATCCACGCCCGTTCGACCGGGCCTTACTCGCTTGTTACGCAGCAGCCGCTGGGTGGTAAGGCGCAGTTCGGTGGTCAGCGTTTCGGTGAGATGGAAGTCTGGGCTCTGGAAGCTTATGGCGCCGCCTACACCCTGCAGGAAATGCTGACGGTGAAGTCGGACGATGTGGCAGGCCGGACCAAGGTCTATGAATCGATCGTCAAGGGCGAGGACAACTTCGAAGCCGGCGTGCCGGAATCGTTCAACGTACTCGTCAAAGAGGTCCGCGGCCTGGGCCTGAACATGGAACTCCTGGATGCGGAGGAGGAAGAATAAGCGCCTCAAGAAGACGCGGACAATGTCCAAGACGTTGTCCGCAGAACTCGGCCGTATTCTCCCCCGCACCCTCTAACCTTTGAGGACACAAGATGAACCAGGAACTGACAAACAACCCGTTCAACCCGCTGACGCCGCCGAAGGTCTTTGACGAGATCAAGGTGAGCCTCGCCTCGCCAGAGCGTATCCTGTCGTGGTCGTTCGGTGAGATCAAAAAGCCAGAAACCATCAACTACCGGACGTTCAAGCCTGAGCGTGACGGTCTGTTCTGCGCGCGTATCTTTGGCCCGATCAAGGACTACGAATGCCTGTGTGGCAAATACAAGCGCATGAAGTACCGCGGCGTTGTCTGCGAAAAATGTGGTGTGGAAGTCACGCTGCAAAAGGTCCGCCGCGAGCGCATGGGCCACATCGAGCTGGCCGCACCCTGCGCGCACATCTGGTTCCTCAAGTCGCTGCCATCGCGCATCGGTCTGATGCTGGACATGACATTGCGCGATTTGGAACGCGTTCTGTATTTCGAAAACTACGTGGTTATCGAACCGGGCCTGACCGATCTGACCTATGGCCAGATGCTGAGCGAAGAGGAATTCCTCGACGCGCAGGACGCATACGGCATGGACGCCTTCACCGCCAATATCGGCGCCGAAGCGATCCGTGAAATGCTCGCAGCGATCGATCTGGAATCCGAGGCAGAAAACCTGCGCGCGGATCTTAAGGAAGCCACCGGCGAATTGAAGCCCAAGAAGATCATCAAGCGCCTCAAGGTGGTTGAAAGCTTCTTGGAGTCCGGCAACCGCCCTGAGTGGATGATCCTGACTGTTGTGCCGGTCATTCCACCAGAACTGCGTCCGCTGGTTCCACTGGATGGCGGCCGTTTCGCGACCTCGGATCTGAACGATCTGTACCGCCGCGTTATCAACCGGAACAACCGTCTCAAGCGCCTAATCGAGCTGCGCGCGCCTGACATTATCGTCCGCAACGAAAAGCGGATGCTGCAGGAAGCCGTTGATGCACTGTTTGACAACGGTCGCCGTGGCCGTGTGATCACCGGCGCGAACAAGCGTCCGCTGAAGTCGCTGTCTGACATGCTGAAGGGCAAGCAGGGTCGCTTCCGTCAGAACCTTTTGGGTAAGCGCGTCGACTTCTCGGGTCGTTCGGTCATCGTGACTGGCCCTGAACTCAAGCTGCACCAGTGTGGCCTGCCCAAGAAGATGGCGCTCGAACTGTTCAAGCCGTTCATCTACTCGCGGTTGGAGGCCAAGGGCCTGTCCAGCACCGTGAAGCAAGCCAAGAAGCTGGTCGAAAAAGAACGTCCCGAGGTTTGGGATATTCTGGACGAGGTTATCCGCGAGCACCCGGTCCTGCTGAACCGCGCGCCAACGCTGCACCGTCTGGGCATTCAGGCCTTCGAACCCACGCTGATTGAAGGCAAAGCCATCCAGCTTCACCCGCTGGTCTGTTCGGCCTTTAACGCTGACTTCGACGGCGACCAAATGGCGGTACACGTTCCTCTGAGCCTTGAGGCCCAGTTGGAAGCACGTGTTCTGATGATGTCCACGAACAACGTTCTGTCGCCCGCCAACGGCGCGCCGATCATCGTTCCATCGCAGGATATGATCCTTGGCCTCTACTATACCACCATCATGCGTGAAGGCATGAAGGGTGAAGGCCTTGTCTTTGGGTCGGTCGAAGAGGTTGAACACGCCCTCAACGCTGGCGAAGTGCATCTGCACGCCAAGGTCCAGTGTCGCGTTCCGCAGATCGATGGCGAAGGCAACGAGGTCGTGAAGCGTTACGAGACGACACCTGGCCGTGTACGGCTTGGGTCTCTGCTGCCGCTGAACGCCAAGGCACCCTTCGATCTGGTCAACACGCTCCTGCGTAAGAAGGACGTTCAGAAAGTCATCGACACCGTCTACCGCTACTGTGGTCAGAAAGAGTCGGTCATCTTCTGTGACCAGATCATGTCCATGGGCTTCAAAGAAGCGTTCCGCGCCGGCATCTCGTTCGGCAAGGACGACATGGTCATTCCTGACAACAAGTGGGGCATCGTTGATGAAACACGTGAGCAGGTAAAAGACTTTGAACAGCAGTACATGGACGGCCTGATCACTCAGGGCGAAAAGTACAATAAAGTTGTGGATGCCTGGTCAAAGTGTAACGACAAGGTCACCGACGCCATGATGGGCACCATCTCGGCTGCCAAAACCGAAGAAAGCGGCGCAGAAGCCGAACCAAACTCGGTTTACATGATGGCACACTCCGGTGCGCGTGGCTCGGTTACTCAGATGAAACAGCTGGGCGGGATGCGCGGTCTGATGGCGAAGCCGAATGGCGACATCATCGAAACGCCGATCATCTCGAACTTTAAAGAAGGCCTGACCGTTCTCGAGTACTTCAACTCTACCCACGGCGCCCGTAAGGGTCTTTCGGATACGGCTCTGAAAACCGCGAACTCGGGTTACCTGACCCGTCGTCTGGTTGACGTTGCGCAGGACTGCATCATCCGTATGCACGATTGTGGAACCGAAACCGCGATCACCGCAGAAGCGGCGGTCAACGATGGTGAAGTGGTGGCATCGCTGGCCGAACGTGTGCTGGGCCGTGTCGCAGCCGAAGACATCCTGAACCCGGCCACTGGTGAGATCATCGTCAAGGAAGGCGAACTGATTGACGAACGTACGTCGGACAACATCGACGAAGCGGCCGTTCAAACAGCGCGCATTCGTTCGCCACTGACCTGTGAAGCCGAAGAAGGCGTTTGCGCCATGTGCTATGGCCGTGACCTCGCGCGCGGCACCATGGTGAACACCGGCGAAGCTGTCGGCATCATCGCTGCTCAGTCGATCGGTGAACCTGGCACGCAGCTGACAATGCGGACGTTCCACATTGGTGGCGTTGCTCAGGGTGGCCAGCAGTCGTTCCTCGAAGCCAGCCAGGAAGGCAAGATTGTCTTCGAAAACACATCGACGCTCGAAAATGCTGCGGGTGACACGCTTGTCATGGGCCGTAACATGAAGCTGCTGATCGTGGATGAGCAGGGTGGTGAACGTGCCAGCCACAAGCTGGGCTACGGTTCCAAGCTTTGGGTCAAGGACGGTGATACCATCGCCCGTGGCGACAAGCTGTTCGAGTGGGATCCCTATACGCTTCCAATCATCGCGGAAGCAGATGGTGTGGCCCGTCACGTCGATCTGACCGCCGGTGTTGCCGTGCGTGACGAAACCGATGACGCGACAGGCATGACCCAGAAGATCGTGATCGACTGGCGTGCAGCACCCAAGGGCAATGAGCTCAAGCCTGAAATCATCCTGATGGACAAGGACGGCGAGCCTGTACGCAACGCGGCGGGCAACCCGATTACTTACCCAATGTCCGTGGATGCCATCCTGTCCTGTGAAGACGGTCAGGATGTTAAGGCTGGTGACGTGGTTGCGCGTATTCCGCGTGAGGGTGCCAAGACCAAGGACATCACCGGTGGTCTGCCGCGTGTGGCCGAACTCTTTGAGGCTCGTCGCCCCAAGGACAACGCCATCATCGCGGAAATCGACGGCTATGTTCGCTTTGGCAAAGACTACAAGAACAAGCGCCGTATCGCGATTGAGCCTGTAGAAGAAGGCGCCGACACCAAGGAGTACATGATCCCCAAGGGCAAGCACATTCCTGTTCAGGAAGGCGATTTTGTCCAGAAGGGTGACTACATCATGGACGGCAACCCGGCGCCGCATGACATCCTCGCCATCATGGGGATCGAGGCTCTGGCCAACTACATGATCGACGAAGTTCAGGACGTGTACCGACTGCAGGGCGTGAAGATCAACGACAAGCATGTCGAAGTGATCGTACGCCAGATGCTGCAAAAGTGGGAAATCCAGGACAGCGGCGATACAACCCTTCTCAAGGGCGAACATGTTGACAAGGCCGAGTTCGATGCTGCCAACGAAAAGGCGATCTCGAAGGGTGGACGCCCGGCTCAGGGCGAACCGATCCTGTTGGGTATCACCAAGGCGTCGTTGCAGACTCGTTCGTTCATCTCTGCCGCATCGTTCCAGGAAACGACGCGTGTGCTGACCGAAGCATCGGTTCAGGGCAAGAAGGACAAGCTGGTCGGCCTGAAGGAAAACGTCATCGTGGGTCGTCTGATCCCAGCCGGTACAGGTGGCGCGACCCAGAAGGTTCGCAAGATCGCTCAGGATCGCGACAACGTCGTGATCGACGCGCGCCGCGAAGAGGCAGAAGCCGCGGCAGCCTTGGCTGCACCGGAAATGCCCGCCGAGGACGTCGTCGGTGGCGATGAATTCGACACGCTGATCGTCGACACACCGGAAAGCCGCGAATAAACTGCGCGACCCGGATTAAATTCAAAACGCCCCGACCTCAGGTCGGGGCGTTTTTCGTTGGCCATTGCCGATGTTCAACGCCGAAGGCTCTGGGCTGTGCGATCGGGCAGAAAGATCACATCGGGATCATGGAAATCGCTTGTTGCCGCGGGCCATTGCCATGCTCTAAAGCCGACTCATGCAATTCTCGGACAACACACGTGGCGCGATGCTGATGATGGCTTCTATGGCCAGCTTCACCTTTGGCGACACTGCCGTCAAAGCGCTCGGTGCGCTTGGTATGCCTTTGTCACAGATCCTTGTGATCCGGGGCAGTGTCGCGACACTATTCATTGTCGTGCTGGCGGCCTCCATTGGGCAGTTGCGATTGCGGTTGCCTCGAAAGGATCTGGGGCTGGTTGTCCTGCGCAGCGCTGCCGAGGTTGCCTCTGCCTACTTTTTCCTAACGGCGCTCATTCATATGCCGATCGCGAATGTTGCGGCCTTGCTGCAAATGTTGCCTTTGACCGTCACGCTGGGCGGCGCGCTCTTTTTCGCAGAGGCCGTGGGATGGCGACGTTGGATCGCTATCGCCGTTGGCTTTTGCGGAATGCTGTTGATCGTGCGGCCAGGGACAGATGGCTTTGATGCGTGGTCAGTTTACGCGTTGATTGCCGTCGCGGGCGTCACTGTCCGCGATCTCGCCACGCGGCGCATGTCTGCGCAGGTTCCGTCGCTGACCGTCACGGCGTGGGCATCGGTTTGCGTGCTCATATTCGCCGCGATTTGGTCAGTCGGTCAGGACTGGATCGCCGTTGATACGCAAGCAACGTGGTTGCTGGCCGCCACTTCGTTGTTCATCGTCGGAGGTTATACGTTCAGTGTAATGGTCATGCGGGTTGGCGATGTCAGTTTTGTGGCACCATTCCGGTACACAGGGCTGGTCTGGGCGCTGATCCTGGGATGGTTCGTCTTTGGGGACTGGCCCAGTTCTCTGACGCTGGTTGGAGCGACCCTGATCGTCGGGATGGGGCTATTTACGCTGTGGCGCGAGGCACAGGTCAAACGCCGAAAGCGGCCTTGATCCCGGCCGGAGTCACGGCGAACCGATCCTTCAGAATAGCGAGCGTTTCTGGGTCCGCGTCCGGCAATTCCTGCGCAGCCACATGGGCCTTTTGGCGCGAGTCGTTAAAGTCGTTGTGACCACGTAAATACATAGGCGTATCGGTAAAGGTCACGGTTGGCATGAACTGAGGCAGTTTTCCGTGGGCAAAGTTCATGATGCTTTGCTGGTTCCCGCCACGAACCGCCATGCCCAAACCCATTGGGTAGAACGGCAACACGCAGGGCTTGGCCTGAATTCCCCGGGATGATGGCTGAACGATGAACCCACGATTATAGTCTATCGCAAAGCTGCGATGCTGATCGTGAAGCCCAGCCACGGTTTCGCTGTCGCGTTTCAACCGTTCCACGAAATCCACGGCAACCGCATCGTCGTCATCCAGACGGAACTGAAGGCAGGGCTCTTTCACATCGTTCCGACATCCATTCAGCACGGACTGGCAGGTCTTGCGATGTGGCCCCGGTGGCATGGCGATAACCTTTGCCTGTGGCATGTCAGCGATCATGTCGAACAAGCGTGCAGCCAACGGATCGGGCAGCGCCTCGTCAATGAGGATGGCGAAGGTGAATTCCTGATCTGTCTGGGCTTTCAAAGCCGGCAATGTAATGGCCTGAAACGTCGCAAATCGTTCGTCCATACGGACCGGATCATATAGATAAGCCCTGCGGTCCTCGATGCTTTGGTGTTCGACCTGAAAACCGCCTTCGGCTGGATAAGAAAAACGACATAAACCGATCACTTGCATGGGTTGCCCTTCGGTGGCATGGCTTTCCACCATGCATTGCATTGCCAGCGCGATGGAGCAAGCGGGCAGGGCTGTTGACATGCCTTCCGACTCCCCCTATACGCGCCGCTAATCAGCCCGGGGTGCCGTTGTGCCCGGGGCTATTATCAGTACTGAAGCGGTCAAGATCCGGGCCCTGCGCTCCGATCCTCTGGACACCCACCGCGTCGCCCCATTCTTGGTGGCGGTAGCGGTGTTTTGCGTCGTTTATCCGGCGCGCAAAGAACCGGCGACCTGCGGACGCGCAGGGCGCTTAAGACAAACCAAGGCACGGGGGGTCCTCGTGCACCACATATGTGAGAAGTACGGGGAAGAAACCGGAATGCCCACGATCCAACAGCTGATCCGCAAGCCGCGGCAGCCAAAAGTCAAGCGCTCGAAGTCTCAGCACCTTGAGCAGTGCCCTCAGAAGCGCGGTGTTTGCACCCGCGTGTACACCACCACCCCCAAGAAGCCGAACTCGGCTATGCGGAAGGTGGCAAAGGTCCGTCTGACCAATGGTTACGAGGTAATCAGCTACATCCCCGGTGAGAGCCACAACCTTCAGGAACACTCTGTTGTCCTGATCCGTGGCGGCCGTGTCAAAGACCTTCCTGGTGTTCGTTACCACATCCTTCGTGGTGTTCTCGATACACAGGGCGTCAAAGACCGGAAGCAGCGCCGTTCGAAGTATGGCGCGAAGCGTCCGAAGTAAGAGGAAGATCAGATGTCTCGTCGTCACGCCGCAGAGAAGCGCGAAGTCCTGCCCGACGCCAAATATGGCGATCGGGTTCTGACCAAGTTCATGAACAACCTGATGATCGACGGCAAAAAGTCGGTCGCAGAACGCATCGTCTACAGCGCGCTGGATCGCGTTGAAGCCAAGGTAAAGCGCGCGCCCGTGGAACTGTTCCACGAAGCGCTGGACAAC
This sequence comes from Thalassococcus lentus, assembly GCF_028023555.1. Classification (NCBI taxonomy): domain Bacteria; kingdom Pseudomonadati; phylum Pseudomonadota; class Alphaproteobacteria; order Rhodobacterales; family Roseobacteraceae; genus Thalassococcus; species Thalassococcus lentus. The sequence goes on along the minus strand of NZ_JAQIOY010000001.1, from coordinate 55,141 downwards.
ATCAAACCGTCGGTTGAGGTTCGCTCACGCCGCGTTGGTGGTGCCACGTATCAGGTTCCCGTCGAAGTGCGCCCCGAGCGCCGTGAGGCGCTGGCGATCCGCTGGCTGATCACAGCATCGCGTTCGCGCAACGAAAACACCATGGAAGAGCGTCTCGCCGGCGAATTGCTGGATGCCGTTCAGTCCCGTGGTTCCGCTGTCAAAAAGCGCGAAGACACCCACAAGATGGCCGACGCCAACAAAGCGTTCAGCCACTATCGCTGGTAACCCGTCAGTTTCGTCTGACGCAGAGAGGCAAAGCAAATGGCTCGCGAATATCCGCTCGAACTATACCGCAACTTCGGTATCATGGCGCACATCGATGCAGGTAAGACCACCTGCTCGGAGCGTATCCTGTTTTACACCGGCAAGTCCCACAACATCGGTGAGGTGCACGATGGTGCGGCCACCATGGACTGGATGGAGCAGGAGCAGGAGCGTGGCATCACGATCACTTCGGCTGCGACAACCACATTCTGGGAACGCACCGAAGACGGTCAGCAGGCAGACAGCCCAAAGCACCGCCTGAACATCATCGACACCCCCGGACACGTTGACTTCACAATCGAAGTTGAGCGTTCGTTGGCTGTTCTCGATGGTGCGGTTTGTGTTCTGGACGCAAACGCAGGTGTTGAGCCTCAGACTGAAACAGTCTGGCGTCAGGCGGACCGCTACAAGGTTCCGCGCATGGTGTTCGTCAACAAGATGGACAAGATCGGCGCAGACTTCTTCAACTGTGTTGAGATGATCGAAGATCGTACAGGCGCACGCGCAATCCCGGTTGGTGTTCCAATCGGCGCGGAAAGCGAACTGGAAGGCCTGGTTGATCTCGTGACCATGGAAGAGTGGCTGTGGCAGGGTGAAGATCTGGGCGCGTCCTGGGTCAAAGGTCCGATCCGCGAAAGCCTGCAGGACATGGCCGCCGAATGGCGCGAGAAGATGATCGAAGCCGCCGTCGAGCAAGACGACGACGCGATGGAAGCCTACCTCGAAGGCAACGAGCCCGATGTTCCAACCCTGCGCAAACTGCTGCGCATGGGTACTCTGAACATGTCGTTCGTTCCTGTTCTTGGTGGTTCCGCGTTCAAGAACAAAGGTGTTCAGCCGCTGCTCAACGCTGTGATCGACTACCTGCCCAGCCCGCTGGACGTTGTCGACTACATGGGTTTCGCCCCAGGCGATGAAACGGAAGAGCGTAACATTGCTCGTCGCGCTGACGATGACATGGCCTTCTCTGGCCTGGCGTTCAAAATCATGAACGACCCCTTCGTTGGCTCTCTGACCTTCACACGCATCTACTCTGGTACGATGAACAAGGGTGACAGCATCCTGAACTCGACCAAAGGTAAGAAAGAGCGCATCGGTCGTATGATGATGATGCACTCCAACAACCGTGAAGAGATCGAAGAAGCGTTTGCTGGCGACATCATCGCGCTGGCCGGTCTGAAAGACACCACAACAGGCGACACCCTATGTGATGCCAAGGAACCAGTGGTTCTGGAAACCATGACATTCCCGGATCCGGTTATCGAGATTGCTGTTGAGCCCAAAACCAAGGGCGACCAGGAAAAGATGTCTCAGGGTCTGGCCCGTCTGGCCGCCGAAGACCCATCCTTCCGCGTCGAAACCGACCTCGAGTCTGGTCAGACGATCATGAAGGGCATGGGCGAACTTCACCTGGACATCCTGGTTGACCGCCTCAAGCGTGAATTCAAGGTTGAAGCGAACATTGGTGCGCCTCAGGTTGCTTACCGCGAGACCATCGGTCACGAAGTCGAGCACACCTACACCCACAAGAAGCAGTCGGGTGGTTCGGGTCAGTTTGCTGAGGTCAAGCTCATCATCACACCGACAGAGCCGGGCGAAGGCTACTCCTTCGAGTCTCGCATTGTTGGTGGTGCGGTTCCAAAGGAATACATCCCTGGCGTCGAAAAGGGCATCAAGTCGGTTATGGACTCCGGTCCTCTGGCGGGCTTCCCGGTCATCGACTTCAAGGTTGCACTGATCGACGGTAAGTTCCACGACGTGGACTCCTCGGTTCTGGCCTTCGAAATCGCATCCCGCATGGGTATGCGCGAAGGTATGCGCAAGGCGGGTGCCAAGTTGCTTGAGCCGATCATGAAAGTCGAAGTGATCACACCTGAGGATTACACTGGTGGTATCATCGGCGATTTGACTTCGCGTCGTGGTCAGGTGACCGGGCAGGAGCCGCGCGGCAACGCCGTTGCGATCAACGCCATGGTGCCTCTGGCCAACATGTTTGGCTACATCAACACACTGCGTTCCATGTCCTCGGGCCGCGCGCAGTTTACGATGCAGTTCGATCACTACGATCCAGTACCGCAGAACATCTCGGACGAGATCCAGGCGAAATACGCATAACGGGATGGCGGGGTGAACCCCGCCCTACCCACCACCGTAGGGTGGGCCGCAGGTCCACCGCCCACACGAAAAATAGGGAGCCAATACCATGGCAAAGGAAAAGTTTGAGCGCGGTAAACCGCATTGCAACATCGGCACGATTGGTCACGTTGACCACGGCAAGACGACGCTGACGGCGGCGATCACGAAGTACTTTGGAGACTTCCAGGCGTACGATCAGATTGACGGCGCGCCGGAAGAGAAGGCTCGTGGCATCACGATCTCGACCGCGCACGTTGAGTACGAGACGGACGCGCGTCACTACGCCCACGTCGACTGCCCCGGCCACGCCGACTACGTGAAGAACATGATCACCGGTGCTGCGCAGATGGACGGCGCGATCCTGGTTGTGAACGCGGCCGACGGCCCGATGCCACAGACGCGTGAGCACATCCTGCTTGGCCGTCAGGTTGGTATTCCGGCGATGGTTGTTTTCCTGAACAAGGTTGATCAGGTTGACGACGAAGAGCTTCTGGAGCTGGTTGAGATGGAAGTTCGTGAACTTCTGTCCGAGTACGATTTCCCGGGCGACGATATTCCGATCATCGCGGGCTCTGCGCTTGCGGCGATGGAAGGCCGTGACGAGAACATCGGCGAGAACAAGATCAAGGAACTGATGGCGGCCGTGGATGAGTACATCCCGCAGCCTGAGCGCGCGATTGACCAGCCGTTCCTGATGCCGATCGAAGACGTTTTCTCGATCTCGGGTCGTGGTACCGTTGTGACCGGCCGTGTTGAGCGTGGCGTGATCAACGTGGGTGACGAAATCGAGATCGTGGGCATCCGCGACACCTCGAAGACGACCTGCACCGGCGTTGAAATGTTCCGCAAGCTGCTGGACCGCGGTGAAGCGGGCGACAACATCGGCGCGCTGCTGCGTGGTGTTGACCGTGAAGGCGTTGAGCGTGGCCAGGTTCTGTGTAAGCCAGGTTCGGTGAACCCGCACACGAAGTTCGAAGCCGAGGTCTACATCCTGACCAAGGAAGAAGGCGGCCGTCACACGCCGTTCTTTGCGAACTACCGTCCACAGTTCTACTTCCGTACGACGGACGTGACCGGCACGGTTGAGCTTCCTTCGGGCACCGAGATGGTGATGCCTGGTGACAACCTGAAGTTCAACGTCGAGCTGATCGCCCCGATCGCGATGGAAGAAGGCCTGCGCTTCGCGATCCGCGAAGGTGGCCGCACCGTCGGTTCCGGCGTCGTCGCCAAAATCGTCGCGTAAATTTATACGCCGTTGCCGAGGCAGTCAGCGGGTTGATCCAACCCTGCCCTGCCAAGGCCGACAAACCTAAAAAAGAGGCGCGCTTTCGCGCCTCTGGAAATACGGGTTCGAAGAGGGGGCCGGATGGTCCGGCTTCCTCCTCTCAATCCAAACGCCAAGATAGGCTAGAAACATGCAAAGCCAGAACATCCGGATCCGGCTCAAGGCGTTCGACTACCGCGTCCTGGACGCGTCGACGCAAGAGATCGTGAACACCGCAAAGCGGACCGGCGCGCAGGTGCGTGGCCCGATCCCGCTGCCGAACAAGATCGAAAAATTCACCGTTCTGCGTGGTCCCCACGTGAACAAGAAGTCCCGTGATCAGTTCGAGATCCGCACGCACAAGCGTATGCTTGATATCGTGGATCCGACCCCGCAGACCGTGGACGCCCTGATGAAGCTCGACCTCGCCGCTGGCGTTGACGTCGAGATCAAGGTGTAAGGGGGGCTACAGACAATGCGCTCTGGAGTTATTGCAAAAAAGATCGGCATGACCCGTCTCTTCATGGAAGACGGCAAGCAGATCCCCGTCACTGTTCTTCAGCTGGATCAGCTGCAGGTCGTGGCTCAGCGTACCGCAGACAAGGATGGCTACAGCGCCGTTCAGCTCGGTGCAGGCGCCGCCAAGGCGAAGAACACATCCAAGGCTATGCGCGGTCACTTTGCGGCTGCCAAGGTGGAACCAAAGCGTAAGATCGCTGAATTCCGCGTTAGCCCTGAGAACCTGATTGAAGTGGGCGAGGAAATCATCGCTGACCATTACTTTGAAGGTCAGTACGTTGATGTGTCCGGCACCACGATCGGTAAAGGTTTCGCCGGTGCCATGAAGCGGCACAACTTCGGCGGCCTGCGTGCCACGCACGGTGTTTCGATTTCGCACCGTTCGCATGGTTCGACTGGTCAGTGTCAGGATCCCGGCAAAGTCTTCAAAGGTAAGAAGATGGCCGGCCACATGGGTGCCGTTCGTGTCACCACGCAGAACCTGCAGGTCGTCAAGACCGACAGCGATCGTGGTCTGATCATGATCAAAGGCGCCGTTCCTGGCTCCAAGGGTGGTTGGGTGACAATCAAGGACGCGGTCAAGAAGCCGACGCCCGAGAATGTCGTTCTGCCTGCTGCGCTGAAATCTGCACAAGCCGCGGCTGAAGAGGCCCCCGCTGAAGAAGGAGGCGAGGCATGAAACTTGACGTGATCAAACTGGACGGCGGTAAAGCTGGATCTGTCGAACTGACGGACGAGATCTTTGATCTCGAGCCGCGCGCCGACATCCTGCACCGTGTGGTCCGCTGGCAGCGTAACAAAGCGCAGGCCGGTACGCACAAGGTCAAGACCCGCTCGGAAGTCAGCTACTCGACCAAAAAGATCTATCGCCAGAAAGGCACCGGCGGCGCACGTCACGGTTCCCGCAAGGCGCCTATCTTCCGCAAGGGTGGTATCTACAAGGGCCCGACACCGCGCAGCCATGCGCATGATCTGCCCAAGAAGGTCCGCGCACTGGGTCTGAAGCACGCTCTGTCGGCCAAGGCCAAAGCAGGCGCGCTGATCGTGATCGACAACGCCGAGAGCGATGGCAAGACATCCTCTCTGGCCAAGCAGGTTGCAGGTCTGGGCTGGAAGCGCGCCCTGATCATCGATGCGCAGGTCAACGAGGGCTTTGCCCAGGCCGCCCGCAACATTGATGGTCTGGATGTGCTGCCCAGCATGGGCGCTAACGTCTATGACATCCTCAAGCGTGACACGCTGGTGCTCACGAAGGCTGGTGTCGAAGCACTGGAGGCTCGTCTGAAATGAGCGCTAAGGCAGAACATTACGATGTGATCCGCAAGCCGGTCATCACTGAAAAGGCCACCATGGCGTCCGAGAACGGCGCGGTTGTCTTCGAAGTGTCGATCGATGCGAACAAACCACAGATCAAAGAGGCCGTTGAGGCTCTGTTTGGTGTGAAGGTGAAAGCGGTCAACACGACGATCACCAAAGGCAAGACCAAGCGTTTCCGCGGCCAGATGGGCAAGCGGAAAGACGTGAAGAAAGCCTATGTGATGCTTGAAGAAGGCAACACAATCGACGTCTCGACTGGTCTCTGATCGGTACGAAAAGACTTAGGGAAGGCCCTCGGCAATAGCCGGGGGCCTTTTCGTTTCGCAGGTCGGTCCAAAAGAAGTGCGACACCCTGACCGGACCTTTCGTAGCTTTTCTGGCAGGCAACGATTGCGTAACTGAGACTGACCTATATGACTGGTGCATCCTAAAGGAATGAGCAGGCATGTTTGACCACTCCCATGCACCGACAAAAGAGCCTAAAGATCGCCCCGCAAGGGATTGGATCAAAGTACTGGCGAAGTATCGCGACCCGAGCACGTCGCGTAGCATCTTTGAGCTGGCCATCACGCTGGTGCCCTTTGTTGGTCTTTGGGCTCTGGCATGGGCGGCCTTGTCCGTCAGTGCGTGGCTGACCGTTGCGATTTCGCTGGCAAATGCGGCCTTTTTGCTGCGGCTGTTTGCCATTCAGCATGATCTGGGACATGGCGCATTTCTCAAGCAACGCGATCTCAGCGATTGGGTCGGACGCGGCCTGGGGGTCTTGACCATGACCCCCTATGATGTGTGGCGACGCACCCATTCCATGCATCACAGCGCCTCTGGCAACCTTGGTCGTCGCGGGATTGGCGATATTCACACCAAGACTGTCGCCGAATACAACGCGTTGTCCAAGCTGCAAAAGCTCAAATATCGGTTGTACCGAAACCCCTTGGTGCTGTTTGGTCTAGGCCCGCTGTACCTGTTCTTTTTCCAGAACAGGCTGCCTTTGGGGCTAACCGACAAAGCCAAGTTCTGGAGCAGCGCCATGTTGACCAACTTGGCAATTCTGGCGGCGCTTGGTGTGATCTACTTTTTTGGTGGCTGGGCCCCGATTGTCCTGATCTTTGTACCCTCTACGCTTTTGGCGGCGACCGCCGGCGTATGGTTGTTCTACGTTCAGCATCAGTTCGAGGACACCTATTGGGAATCCGAAAACGGCTGGGACATGCATGAGGCTGCACTGCATGGCAGTTCTCACTACGTGCTGCCGCCAGTGCTGAATTGGATCAGTGCGAATATCGGCATTCACCACGTACACCATCTTTACAGCCGCATTCCCTTTTACCGGCTGCCTGAGGTCCTGCGCGATCATCAGGAACTGGCCATGGGCAACCGCATGACCATTCGTCAAAGCCTTGCGAATGCGCGGCTTCACCTGTGGGACGAAAAATCCCGGCAATTGATGTCTTTTGCGCAGGCTCGTGCCCTGAGGGCCTAACGGGCGGGTTCGCCACGTTTCTCAAATGACATGAAACCTCGGCCTCGTGGCCGGGGTTTTTCTTTTGGCCTAGATCAAAGACGGCATCTGTCCCCGCAGCCTATCGTGTTCAACAAACAGCGAAGAGGAGCGCGAAATGACGGATTGGAGCCAACAAGAACAGATTTTGAAAACGCGGCGCGCCGAATTGGTCGGAGAAATCAGGCAGATCGAAGACCAACTCGACGATGAACCACCCAAGGATTGGGAAGACCGCGCCTCCGAGCGGCAGGGCGATGAAGTGCTGGAATCACTGGGTGCCCACGACGCCGCCGAACTACGCCAGATCGACGGAGCTTTGGCGCGCATTGCCGAGGGCACCTATGGCGAATGCGTACAGTGTGGGAACAGCATTTCAACCGAAAGGTTGGCGGCGCTGCCTGCGACCCCGTTTTGCAAGACTTGTGCGATCTAAGCCGAAGTTTCACGCATCGAGCGCGGACGTAAGCCGCGGGGGTGGACCGTCGAGAACGAACCTTTGGCGTGTCTGTTGGTGGTGGTGAGCGATCGCTTTCAGTCCAAAATGAGATCAGGTGCCTTACGGGCATTGCCCGAGCTACACCGGGCTCTCGCGTCTTAGGGCGTCTGTCGGGGCATGCACTCGCAGTAGCAAAGTCCCCCGAAGCCGCCTTTCGTGCTTGGCCCACTTGACCCCAACCATACCATCCCCTATCAGACGCCATCGGCAGTGGCCCCGGATTCGTCCGGGGCTTTGCCTTTGTTCGTAAGAACGCCAAGAACCGGGCACCTACGGGGGCCTATACTTCGGGTCGAAAGGCCCATGACATAGTGGCCCGAAAGGGCTGCGAAGCTAACGGAAGACAGAAAGCATGGCACTCAAGTCGTACAAACCTACGACGCCGGGCCAGCGCGGGCTGGTGCTGATCGACCGTTCGGAGCTGTACAAAGGACGTCCCGTCAAAGCCCTCACTGAGGGTCTGACGAAATCGGGCGGCCGGAACAACACCGGACGTATCACGGCACGCCGCCGCGGTGGCGGGGCGAAACGCCTCTACCGGATCGTTGATTTCAAACGGAACAAATTCGACGTTGCAGGCACCGTTGCCCGCATCGAATATGACCCCAACCGTACCGCATTCATCGCACTGATCCAGTACGATGACGGCGAGCAGGCCTACGTTCTGGCCCCGCAGCGTTTGGGTGTTGGCGACAAGATCATCGCCTCGGCCAAGGCCGACATCAAGCCCGGTAACGCAATGCCCTTCAGCGGCATGCCAATCGGTACAATCGTTCACAACATCGAACTGAAGCCCGGTAAGGGTGGCCAGATCGCACGCGCCGCGGGCACATACGCCCAGTTTGTTGGCCGTGACGGTGGTTACGCTCAGATCCGCCTCAGCTCGGGCGAGCTGCGTTTGGTTCGTCAGGAATGCATGGCCACCGTTGGTGCCGTGTCCAACCCTGACAACTCGAACCAGAACCTCGGTAAAGCCGGTCGTGTCCGCCACATGGGCAAGCGTCCGTCGGTCCGTGGTGTTGTCATGAACCCGATCGATCACCCGCACGGTGGTGGTGAAGGCCGGACTTCGGGTGGTCGTCACCCGGTTACCCCATGGGGTAAGCCGACCAAGGGCAAGCGCACACGCAACAAAAACAAAGCGTCGCAAAAGCTGATCATCCGCTCGCGTCACGCCAAGAAGAAGGGGCGTTAACATATGGCACGCTCTGTATGGAAAGGCCCTTTCGTTGATGCCTACGTCCTGAAAAAGGCGGAGAAGGCACGCGAGTCGGGCAAGAACGAAGTCATCAAGATCTGGTCGCGCCGGTCAACGATCCTGCCCCAGTTCGTGGGTCTGACGTTCGCTGTCTATAACGGTCAGAAGCATATCCCGGTCAACGTGACCGAGGACATGATTGGCCAGAAATTCGGTGAATACTCGCCGACGCGGACCTACTACGGTCACGCGGCTGACAAAAAAGCCAAGAGGAAATAAGCCATGGGCAAGGATAAAAATCCCCGCCGCGTGGCGGACAATGAAGCGATGGCCAAGCTGCGTATGCTGCGCACGTCGCCTCAGAAGCTGAACCTCGTGGCTCAGTTGATCCGTGGTAAGAAGGTAGACAAGGCTCTGACCGATCTGACCTTCTCCAAAAAGCGGATCGCTGTGGACGTGAAGAAATGCCTTCAGTCTGCTATCGCAAACGCCGAGAACAACCACGGTCTGGACGTCGACGAACTGGTCGTCGCCGAGGCCTATGTCGGTAAGAACCTGGTGATGAAGCGCGGTCGTCCGCGTGCACGTGGCCGCTTTGGTCGCATCAACAAGCCGTTCTCGGAACTCACCATCAAGGTGCGCCAGATCGAGGAGCAAGCCTAATGGGTAACAAAACCAATCCGATCGGAATGCGCCTTCAGGTCAACCGCACCTGGGACAGCCGCTGGTACGCCGACACCAAGGACTACGGTGATCTGCTGCTGGAAGACATCGCCATCCGCGATTTCATCCACGAAGAGTGCAAGCAGGCTGGCGTTGCCCGCGTGATCATTGAACGCCCCCACAAGAAGTGCCGTGTGACAATCCACACTGCGCGTCCGGGCGTGATTATCGGCAAAAAAGGCGCTGATATCGAAGTGCTGCGCAAGAAGCTGGCGGCTATGACCGACAGCGAGCTGCACCTCAACATCATCGAAGTGCGCAAGCCTGAACTGGACGCTCGTCTGGTTGGCGAAAGCATTTCGCAGCAGCTGGAGCGCCGGGTTTCTTTCCGTCGCGCCATGAAGCGTGCCGTGCAGAACGCAATGCGTATGGGTGCCTTGGGCATCCGGGTTAACGTCGCGGGCCGCCTTGGTGGTGCCGAGATCGCCCGGACCGAATGGTACCGCGAAGGCCGTGTGCCTCTGCACACGCTGCGTGCTGACATTGACTACGCAAATGTCGAGGCGGAAACCGCCTATGGCATCATCGGGATCAAGGTCTGGATCTTCAAAGGTGAGATCATGGAGCACGATCCTTCCGCGCGTGACCGCAAGGCACAGGAACTCCAGGACGGCCCAGCCCCACGCGGTGCTGGCGGTCGTCGGTAAAGGGGACGGATAGATGCTTCAACCAAAGCGTACAAAATTCCGCAAAATGCACAAAGGTCGGATCAAGGGCCTCGCCAAAGGCGGCTCTGATCTGAACTTTGGCTCCTACGGCCTCAAGGCGCTTCAGCCTGAGCGTGTGACAGCACGTCAGATCGAAGCAGCCCGTCGTGCCATGACGCGTCACATGAAGCGTCAGGGCCGGGTCTGGATTCGCATTTTCCCGGACACGCCTGTCACCGCCAAGCCCATCGAAGTTCGTATGGGTAAAGGTAAGGGTTCCGTCGATCGCTGGACCTGCAAGGTCAAGCCTGGTCGCGTGATGTTCGAAATCGATGGCGTCAACGACGAGATCGCGCGCGAAGCGCTGCGTCTCGCCGCGATGAAGCTGCCGGTCAAGACACGCGTCGTGGTTCGCGAAGACTGGTAACCGGTTGCTCTGCCGCCGAGCGGGCGGCAGTCGTCTTTACTTGTAAGGACGATGCGAGCCGGTACCGTTGAAAATTGGAAACCCCCGCCTGAACCGGCGGGGGTTTTTCTTTGGGCATATGGACATTGGCTGGACCTGGGCGATTTGCCTCCGGATGATTGCCCGCGTTTGCGCCTCAAATTCGCGACATCGCACTCGTTCTTTTGTGCCAGAGGCGCTAAAGAACCGGCATGTCCCAGATCAAATCTCTCTTTGCGACCCGCCTTTATCATGCCAGCCTGAATGAGTTTGGCTCGATCGACCCTGATGAGCTTGAAGCCTCGTGCTTTTCCATCGCCGAGGATGACGAGGCGGGGCAGGAATGGTGCGAAACCGAAGGCTATCCCGGCTACACGTCTTATGCTTCGTTGACCGACTTGCCGTGGCGGTTCCCGATCTTTGGCGACATCCAGAAGGCACTGGACAAACACGTTGCCGCCTTTGCCAAAGATTTGGAATTTGATCTGGCGGACCGGGCACTGGTGCTTGAAGACATCTGGATCAACATCCTGCCTCCCGGCGGCACGCATTCCAGCCACATTCACCCGCATTCGGTGATCAGTGGAACAACCTATGTGGCGATGCCGGAAGGGGCTGCTGCGCTGAAACTGGAAGACCCGCGCCTACCCATGATGATGGCGGCGCCGACACGGATCAAGGACTGCCGAGAAGAACTGCGCAGTTTCGTTTACGTCAAACCCGAAGTTGGGGATGTTCTGCTTTGGGAATCGTGGCTGCGTCATGAGGTTCCCATGAACATGGCGGAAGAGGACGAACGGATCAGCGTCAGCTTCAACTACAAATGGGAATAGGCGGCGCGCTGTGTCCGTGCCGCCTGTCCTGAAAGTGTCATTCGCAAGGGCGTAGCTGTCAGGCTACTGCAACGTCGACCGAGGCATTCACACCTGCCAGTTCAATGTCCTCTGCGGTGACGCCTGTCGCGCCCTGCAGGATCACAATGACGATGCGATCATACAGTCCAGGGTTCTCATACCGGATCGCGACTTCTGTATTCGTGCTTCCGTCGGCGGCAGTCACTTCGCTTACCGTGACGGAGGACAAGGTGTAGTCATCTGAAAGTGGGTCCGCCTCCAGTACAATGCTGTCGACGCCCGGTTCGAAATCTCGAATGACCAGAGTATCGAAAGACACTTCTGCCGGGTCAGAGAAACTGTAGTCGCCCGTTCCAAAGACTGGATTGCCCTCATCATCCAGACGCCCCAGTGCCTGTGCAGCCGAGAAATCGAGGACTGTGTCCGGATCACCTTCATCGACTGTCAGTTCGAAAACATCGGCGCCAGTGCCGCCGAGGGCGACCTGAGTTGACCCTCGCCCGCTTAAATCGGTGAGGACGTCGAAACGGATTGTATCATCGCCGGGGCCACCATCAGGCACCGCAGCATAGCCTTCGCCGGCAAAAGCGCCTCCGATTGCGGAAATAACGTCGTTTCCTTCGCCACCGTTCAGCGCAACATTGATGGCGCCGGTAATCGTGTCATCGCCCAACCCGCCATTGACGACGATGGGTTCGCCGGCGTCGGATTCTACGGAAATGACATCATTGCCATCTCCACCGGAAACTACTGCATCGATGCCATAGAGGGAAATGCTGTCGTTCCCGGCCCCGCCATCAATGACTACGGCCTCGCCGACCACGTCGACGGTATCGTCGCCGGTGCCGGCATCAATATTGAGGCCAACGATACGAGACGCCTCGAGTGCATCACGATCACCGTAGTCATCTGCCGAGAAGAAATCGATCAGGTCGTTACCGTCTGCGGTTTCGATCGAAACCGGACCGTCAAAATCCAGATCAACCGGATCGCCAAGCGCTACGGTGTCATCCCCTTCGCTGCCAAGAAACGTGCCGCTGCCGGATACAGTCAATGAGAGTGGATCGTCTGACGGTTCTGGGGTGTCCGGCGCTGGCACGTCGTCACCGTCCGTATCGGCATCGTCGCTGGGGTTGGCATCCACATCATGAGAACCTGTTGCGGCAAACGCGAACCCGAGGAAACTAAGTAAAACAAGAAACTCCATAACAACCTCAACATGGGGACAATCAACCATAGAGAGAATATCACGGGCCGTTTGCGCCGTCCAAACGGTTCGCGGGGACAGAGCGTTCCCGCAGTCGAAACAATCGGTGTCACATCGCTTGCCTAGCGCTGCATGGCGATGCCCCAGAAACCCCTTGCCAACAATACCCATGACCCCTATACGGCGCGTTCATCCACCTCCACCGGGAATCAGGGTGACCCTCATCAATGCAGGGGCCTTCCGGTGATGTTGATAAAAAGGAAAGGGCGACATGAACGCCAAGGAACTGAATGACAAGACACCGGACCAGCTCCGCGATGAGCTTGTTCAGCTGAAAAAAGAGGCCTTTAACCTCCGCTTTCAGCAGGCCGGTGGCCAGCTTGAGAACTCTGCACGCATCCGTCAGGTGCGTCGCGATGTGGCGCGGGTCAAGACCGTGCTGAACCAAAAGGCCGCGTCCGCGGCATCGGAGGCGTAAGACATGCCCAAGAGAATCCTGTCCGGCACCGTGACCTCCACTGCCAACGCTCAGACCGTGACTGTTCTGGTCGAGCGCCGCTTCAAGCACCCCGTCATGCAAAAGACGGTGAAGCGCACCAAGAAATACCGTGCTCATGATGAGGCGGAAAAGTTCGCTGTCGGCGATATGGTTCGAATCATCGAATGCGCGCCGAAATCGAAAACCAAACGCTGGGAGGTTATTGCTGAATAAGCACTAACCTTTCGGTTTGAACGAAACCCCGGGGTCAATGTCCTAATCAGGCGGCCCCGGAAGTCGGGAGAAACCATATGATCCAGATGCAGACCAATCTGGATGTTGCTGACAACTCCGGCGCACGCCGGGTGCAGTGCATCAAGGTCCTCGGTGGCTCGCATCGCCGCTACGCATCGGTAGGCGATATCATCGTCGTATCCGTGAAAGAGGCCATTCCGCGCGGCCGCGTAAAGAAAGGTGACGTCCGTAAGGCCGTCGTCGTACGCACCGCCAAGGAAGTTCGCCGTGAAGACGGCACAGCAATCCGCTTTGACCGCAACGCCGCCGTGATCCTGAACAACGCAGGTGAGCCGGTCGGTACCCGTATCTTCGGGCCGGTTGTTCGCGAACTGCGCGCCAAGAACTTCATGAAGATCATCTCGCTCGCGCCGGAGGTGCTGTAAGATGGCTGCTAAACTGAAAAAAGGTGACAAGGTTGTCGTCCTGGCCGGTAAGGACAAGGGCAAGACCGGCGAGATCACCCGCGTTATGCCAGCTGCTGGTAAGGCAGTTGTAGATGGCCTGAACATGGCGATCCGCCACACACGTCAAAGCCAGACAAGCCAGGGCGGACGTCTGCCCAAGTCGATGCCAATCGATCTGTCGAACCTGGCGATCGTCGACAAGAACGGCAAGCCGACCCGCGTTGGTTTCCGTATGGAAGGCGACAAGAAAGTCCGCTTTGCCAAGACCACGGGGGACGTGATCGATGCTTGATACCGCAAACTACACCCCGCGTCTGAAGTCTTCTTTTGCTGACACCATCAAGGCAGCAATGAAAGAAGAGTTCGGCTACAAGAACGACATGCAGATCCCTGCACTTGAAAAGATCGTTCTGAACATCGGCTGTGGTGCAGAAGCTGTCCGTGACAGCAAAAAAGCCAAATCTGCCGTTGAAGATCTGACCAAGATCGCTGGCCAGCAGGCCGTCGGCACCAAGGCCAAGAAATCCATCGCTGGTTTCCGCGTACGCGAAGACATGCCATTGGGTGCCAAGGTGACGCTGCGTGGCGACCGGATGTACGAATTCCTCGATCGTCTGATCACCATCGCAATGCCTCGTATCCGTGACTTCCGCGGAGTGAAGCCGAGCTTTGATGGTCGTGGCAACTTCGCCATGGGCCTGAAAGAGCACATCGTCTTCCCTGAAATCGACTTTGATAAAGTCGACGAAGTCTGGGGCATGGACATCATCATCACCACCACTGCGCAGCAATACGGCGATCACTCCGCCGATGCGCAGGCAAAAGCGCTGTTGAAGCATTTCAACATGCCGTTCAACGCGTAAGAGGACCCGCATCATGGCCAAAAAAGCAATGATCGAACGCGAAAAGAAGCGTCAGCGCCTGGTGGAGAAATTTGCCGCCAAGCGTGCTGAGCTCAAAGAGATCGCGAATGACGAAAGCAAGCCGATGGAAGAGCGCTTCAAAGCGCGCCTGAAGCTGGCGAAGCTGCCTCGCAACAGCTCGCCAACCCGTCTGCACAACCGTTGCCAGCTGACAGGCCGGCCGCACGCCTACTACCGTAAGCTCAAAGTCAGCCGTATCGCACTGCGCGAACTCGGTTCGACCGGCCAGCTGCCCGGTATGGTAAAGTCGAGCTGGTAAGGGAGGGTATGATATGAACGATCCTATCGGCGATATGCTCACCCGCATCCGCAATAGCCAAATGCGCGGCAAATCCGTTGTGTCCACACCAGCGTCAAAGCTGCGTGCATGGGTTCTGGATGTGCTGGCGGACGAAGGCTACATCCGCGGTTACGAAAAAGGCACTGATGCGGCGGGTCACCCGACGCTGGAAATCAGCCTCAAGTATTATGATGGCACGCCTGTCATCCGCGAACTCAAGCGGGTCTCCAAGCCTGGCCGTCGCGTATACATGAGCGTGAAAGACATCCCAACGGTCCGTCAGGGTCTGGGTGTGTCGATTGTCAGCACACCCAAGGGTGTGATGTCGGATGCAAACGCACGCGCAGCCAACGTCGGCGGCGAAGTGCTCTGCACCATCTTCTAAGGAGGGCTTCATGTCTCGTATTGGCAAAAAACCGGTCGAGCTGCCCTCGGGTGTCTCTGCGTCCCTTTCGGGCCAGACCATCGAGGTGAAGGGGCCTAAGGGCACCCAGAGCTTTACCGCAACTGACGACGTGACCATCACGATCGAAGACAACACCGTCACTGTAATGCCGCGCGGCAAATCCAAGCGCGCCCGTCAGCAGTGGGGTATGTCCCGCACTATGGTGGCCAATCTGGTCCACGGTGTGACCGAAGTGTTCAAGAAAGAGCTGGAAATCCAGGGTGTGGGTTATCGTGCCCAAGTCCAGGGCAACACGCTCAAGCTGAACCTTGGTTACTCCCACGATGTGGATTTCGCCATTCCTGAGGGTATCAAGATTGCTTGCCCAAAGCCGACCGAGATTATCATCGAGGGGCAGGACAAGCAGGTGGTTGGTGAAGTCGCGGCGAATATCCGCGATTGGCGCCGCCCCGAGCCCTACAAGGGGAAGGGTATTCGCTACAAGGGCGAGTACATCTTCCAGAAGGAAGGCAAGAAGAAGTAAGGATCGCAGGAAATGGCAAACAGCAAACGAGATCTGTTCCAGAAGCGCCGCCTGCGCGTCCGGAACAAACTCCGCAAGGTCAACGCAGGTCGCGTTCGCCTTTCGGTTCACCGCTCGAACAAGAACATCTCTGTTCAGCTCATCGACGACGTGGCCGGCAAGACACTGGCTTCCGCTTCGTCGCTTGAGCCGACACTGGGTGTTGTGGGCAAGAACAACGTCGAAGCGGCCACAAAGGTCGGCACAGCGATTGCTGAGCGTGCGAAAGCCGCTGGCGTGACCGAAGCCTACTTTGACCGTGGCGGTTTCTTGTTCCACGGCCGCGTCAAGGCTCTGGCCGACGCTGCCCGCGAAGGCGGTCTGAAAATCTAAGACTTGCAGGAGGCTGCTTTTGCGGCCTCCTCGATGATCCGGGGGGCATGTCCCCACCAAGGATCGAGTGTGATACGGCGCGACTTGCGCCACCAAGATAAAGGGATGCCAAATGGCAGAACGTGAAAACCGCCGGGGCGGTCGCCGTGAGCGCGATGAAGCACCGGAATTCGCAGATCGTCTCGTCGCGATCAACCGAGTGTCCAAGACCGTTAAAGGCGGTAAGCGTTTTGGCTTTGCCGCGCTTGTCGTTGTTGGCGACCAGAAAGGCCGCGTAGGCTTTGGCAAGGGTAAGGCCAAGGAGGTTCCTGAGGCCATCCGTAAGGCGACCGAGCAAGCCAAGCGCCAGATGATCCGCGTTCCGCTGCGCGAAGGCCGTACGCTGCATCACGATATCGAGGGCCGTCACGGCGCTGGTAAAGTGGTCATGCGCACCGCGCCGACCGGTACTGGTATTATCGCCGGTGGTCCGATGCGTGCCGTTTTCGAAATGCTGGGCGTACAGGACGTTGTTGCCAAGTCGATCGGTTCGCAGAACCCATACAACATGATCCGCGCCACGCTGAACGGCCTGAGCAAGGAACAATCGCCGCGCTCGGTAGCGCAGCGTCGTGGTAAGAAAGTGGCCGACATTCTGCCCAAGCGCGAAGACGCGCCGTCAGAATCCACTCAAGTCGCTGAGGAGGCCTGAGACCCATGACAAAGACCATTGTTGTAAAGCAAATCGGCTCGCCGATCCGTCGCCCCGCCAAGCAGCGTGAAACGCTGATCGGTCTGGGTCTGAACAAGATGCACAAGACCCGCGAACTCGAGGATACCCCTTCGGTTCGAGGTATGATCCGCAAGATCCCGCATCTGGTCGAGATCGTAGAAGAGCGCGGCTAAGCCGCCTTTCACCGGAATTAGAAACACCCCCCGGATCGTATCCGGGGGGTGTTTTTTTGTCCTAAGACCACGGCGCCTTTGAGCCTATGGGGCAGAAACGATTTCTGCCCCATAGATATCGCCGATTTATGCAGCTTTTGACCTACGATTGCGGCGGCGTTGGCCGCTCTTTGGCGCGCCGCCCTGCTTTTTGGCCTGTCCACCACCGCCACCCGGTCCACCGCGACGACGACCGCCGCCGGGCCGACCCTTTTTGGGTGCGTCCACCGGATCCCAAGGACGTCCGCTTGCCACCGGAATGTCCCGCTTCATGACTTTTTGGATAGCTTTCAATTCGCCCATTTCGTCCGGTGCACAATACGCGATCGCGGTTCCGTCCCGACCGGCACGGGCCGTCCGTCCAATTCTGTGAACATAGTTGTCCGGCACATTGGGCAGATCGAAGTTGTACACATACCGAACTTCTGGAATGTCGATGCCGCGTGCCGCAACATCCGTAGCAACCAGAACCATCAGTTCTCCGGCACGGAACGCCTTGATTGCGCGATCACGCTGGCCCTGGCTTTTGTTGCCGTGAATGGAAGCCGCTTCGAAACCGGCCGCAACCAAGCCTTTCATCAGCTTTTCTGCGCCGTGTTTGGTGCGGGAAAAGACCAAGGCCTGATCGCTCCGATGTTCGGCCAAATGTTCCTTTAGAAGGCCCGCCTTTTCCGATTGAACTACAAAGTGAAGGAATTGCTCGATCTTGTCGGCCGGTTTGCCTGGAGGCGCGGTTTCGACACGCACAGCATCGGTCAGGTAAGCTTCGGAAAGCTCGGCCATTTGCTTTGGCATGGTGGCCGAGAACAGCATAGTCTGACGTTCTTTGGGCAACAGGGGCGCAATGCGGCGCAGCGCATGGATAAAGCCCAGATCGAGCATCTGGTCAGCTTCGTCGAGAACGAGGAACTTCGCTTTGTCCAAACGGACTGCACGACGATCCAGAAGGTCGATCAAGCGGCCGGGAGTGGCCACCAGAACGTCGGTCCCGCGTTGCAGGCGGTTGATCTGTCCGTTAATGCCTGCACCGCCCACAACAAGGTTGATCCGTAGCGAAGTGCCTTCGGCATAGGCCCGTAGGTTGTCGCGGATTTGTCCGGCCAATTCCCGCGTCGGAGCAAGGACGAGGCCGCGAACCGATTTCGGGTCCGGGCGTCCTTCGAGACGCAACAGCTTGGATACGATGGGCAGGCCAAAGGCTGCCGTCTTGCCTGTCCCGGTCTGGGCGAGGCCCATAACATCGCGGCCTTCCATTGCCAGGGGGATTGCCTTGGCCTGAATGGGGGACGGATCAGAAATGCCCATTTCGGCAAGGTTCTTGAGAATTCGGGCTGGGAGCCCGAGGGTTTCGAAAGTCAAAGTTATTTCCTTTTTGGACGAACCGCTGAGTGCGGACGCCAATCTTCGGTCCGGGCGCATTGCTGCACGCATCACCGCTGGGTTGCCCCAAATCTGACGATAAGAGCCGAATGCCCCTGCCGCCGCGTTGGTGCTTGCCCCCCGCGTGAATTGGGAACCGTGTTTGATCAAAGTCAGGTCGGGCGCTTTTTGATTGCTATCGTTGTGTGCGCGGTGCCCGCTCACGCGGCGGGCTGGACCTTGGGTGGCATATGAAGCGTGCGGCCTTCCAAGTCAACCGTTGTCTGGGGCGGCAGGGATAGGGGCTTGTCGCCTTGGCGATGCTCGGTCACGGTACAAACCCGGAGGACCCATCCATGCCGCTCGATGTTTCGGAGTTTGACCTCAATGCAATCGGTTCGGATTTCATTGCCGACCCGCACCCCTTTTTGCATCAACTCCGATCAGAAAGCCCGATCCACAAAAACCCCGACGGTTCGATCTATCTTACGCGGTATGATGACTGCATGCGCGTGTACCAATCTCGCGATATGCTTTCCGACAAAACCGAGGCTTTTGGCGAGAAATTCGGTGCCTGTCCGCTGCACAGGCATCACACAACGTCGCTGGTTTTCAACGATCCTCCCTATCATACAACTGTGCGAAAATTGATTTCAGGCGCCTTTACACCGCGCAAGCTGGCAGAGTTTGAGCCCCTGATTGGCGGTATCGTCGATGGATTGCTCGACCGTGTCGAAGATATGAGAGAACTGGACCTGATCGACGACTTCGCCAAGGTGCTGCCGACCGAGATCATCAGTTTCATGTTGGGTATCCCCGAACAGTTCCGTGCCAGACTGCGTGGATATTCGCTGGCGATACTGGGGGCGCTCGATCCCAATGTGTCACAACAGCGATTGGCCGAGGGGAACCGGGCGGTTGAAGAATTCAGCGAAATTTTGAATGACCTGATCAACCACCGCAGATCGAATCCTGATGACGCGGCGCAGGGTGAGGTGCTCGATTCTCTGATCTTTGGAGAGCACGCCGGGCACCGCCTCACACAGGAAGAGTTGATCCAAAACTGCATCTTTTTGCTGAATGCAGGCCATGAAACCACAACCAGTCTGGTGGGAAACTCGGTGGGAATCCTGCTGGATAACCCGGATCAGCACCAGCTTTTGTTGCGCGAGCCCAGTCATATCGGAACAGCGGTTGAGGAGTTCCTGCGTGTTGAAAGCCCACTGCAAATTGGCAACCGGCTTGCAGGTGAGGACATTAAGCTATCGGGTGAAGTGATTCCCAAAGGAACCTACATTCATACGTCTATTGCCGGTGCGAACCGGGATCCCGCACAATTTCATGACCCGGATCGTGTTGATATTACGCGCAAACCGAACCGGCATATCGCTTTTATAACTGGGATCCACGTGTGTCTTGGAGCTTCACTGGCGCGGGTCGAAGGGCGGATCGCTCTGGGCCGTTTGGTTCAAAGGTTCCCCAAAATGCAATCCAATGGTCCGCGCCAGCATGTCCCGCTTGCGCGGTTCCGGGGGTTTGCCAGCCTGCCGGTGCGCGTGGCATAGCGTTTCCGAAAAATCGATTATGCCGCTCTTTTGCGGGTCAAGGGTGGCTCCACACGCAATTGGACCACGGTGGATGCGCGGTTCCGCTGCAAGACGGATACCGGGGCTGCACCGCGTTGCCGGCCCAGGAAAATCGCGGTCAAAATGCCCAGATAAAGCACCAGCAGATACGCCGGATAGGCCAGCAGCACGGGATCGAGGCTGCCGACCGAAACAATGGCCATGGCTGACGCAATGACGGACAGGATCCAACAACTTGCGGTCTCCGTCTCAGGCGCCTTGTAGGCTTTTGAGATCGTGACCCAGCCGCCAAGCGCGCTGACTGCGATCGAAATCGCCAAAGCATAGATTGCGGTATGGGTCAGCCACCAAAGGCCAAGACCAACGAGCGCCAGCGCGAGCACCGCACCATCGTAGGATCGGACAAAACTGCCAGTTCCGAAGCGGAAGGACAGGACGAAAACCAGCAAAGTTGCCCCGGCCTGCACACAAACGAACCAAGCCGAGTCACCTGCACCTTCGGCGAGGTTGGACGCTGCGGACAGGCTGGCCAGAACGGACCAGATCAACCAAGCGGAGCGCAGGGGTTTGGTGCGTCCCAAAAGCATGTCGCGAATGTATGGAAGGAATGCACAAACCGCCAAAACAGCAGAAAACACACCCAAGAATTGATAAATGCCGTCGGATGACATGAGCACCAGCCGTGAGAATAGATATATGAAACGTCAGATCGAAAATTGTCGTGTCGGGCGTTGAAATGTCCCAACAACACCTTGCCGCCTGTGGTGCTTTCTGGCGATGGAGGAATTCCTGACTGTCGGGCGCATCTTTTGGGCCAACGCTTCACGCTTGCCAAAGGGTAGGGGTTTCTTTTATACGCGCCCGGTGGCCTGTAGGCCCGATTCACATAAGCAAGAAAAGCCGTGGTTGTCCCATTCGCTTCGGGGGGCACATCCGGCAAGGAGAAGCGATATGAAACTGCATGAACTGCGCGACAATCCTGGCGCAACAAAACGTAAAAAGCGCATTGGCCGTGGCCCGGGTTCGGGCATGGGTAAAATGGGTGGCCGTGGTATCAAAGGTCAGAAGTCCCGTTCGGGTGTAGCCATCAATGGCTACGAAGGCGGCCAGATGCCACTCTACCAGCGTCTGCCAAAGCGCGGCTTCAACAAGCCAAACCGCAAATCTTATGCCGTTATCAACCTGAACATCATTCAGAAGTTCATTGATGCCGGCAAGCTGGACGCAGCCAATGTGAACGAAGATACACTGGTCGAATCCGGTGCTGTTCGCCGCAAGCTGGATGGCGTCCGCGTTCTTGCCAAGGGCGAGATCACCGCAAAAGCCACAATCAACGTAACCGGTGCCTCCAAGGCGGCCGTGGAAGCCGTTGAAAAGGCTGGCGGGTCGCTCACAGTTGCGAGCGCGGCAGAATAACGGGTTGTGAGCGGCCACCGGGCCGCTTACATCATCTACCAGTTTTCCCAAAACGCCGCCTGAGCTGGAAAACGCTCTGGCGGCGTTTATCATAAACAGAGAGATCCGCATGGTATCCGCAGCAGAGCAAATGGCCGCCAACACAAGCTGGGCGGCGCTTGGCAAAGCAACCGACCTGCGCAACCGCATCTTGTTCACGCTCGGGTTGCTCATTGTATACCGGATCGGGACATTCCTGCCCGTTCCCGGCATTGATGGAGCAGCACTGCGTGACTTTGTCGATCAAGCAGGGCAAGGCATTGCGGGCATGGTGTCGATGTTCACCGGTGGCGCGCTGTCGCGGATGGGCATCTTTGCCTTGGGTATCATGCCCTATATTTCGGCCTCGATCATTGTTCAGCTGCTCACCTCGATGGTGCCTGCGCTGGAACAGCTCAAGAAAGAGGGCGAACAGGGCCGCAAGAAGATCAACCAGTACACACGCTACGGCACTGTGCTGCTGGCCACCTTCCAAGCTTACGGGCTTGCTGCCTCGCTTGAAGCGGGCGATCTGGTCACTGATCCCGGTTGGTATTTCCGTGCGTCCTGCGTGATCACGCTGGTGGGCGGTACCATGTTCCTGATGTGGCTGGGTGAGCAGATCACCGCACGCGGCATCGGCAACGGTATCTCACTGATCATCTTTGTCGGCATTATTGCCGAATTGCCCGCCGCGCTGGCGCAGTTCTTTGAATCTGGCCGGACCGGGGCCATCAGCCCTGCGGTGATCGTGGGCGTCATGATAATGGTAGTGGCGGTGATCGCCTTCGTGGTCTTTATGGAAAGGGCCTTGCGAAAAATTACCATTCAATACCCGCGCCGTCAGGTCGGTATGAAGATGACCGAAGCACAGAGCAGCCACCTGCCTGTCAAAGTGAACCCTGCCGGCGTTATCCCGGCCATCTTTGCCAGCTCGCTTTTGTTGCTTCCGGTGACGATCAGCACGTTCTCGGGGTCTGACGCAGGTCCTGTGATGTCGACTATTCTGGCCTACTTCGGCCCGGGTCAGCCACTGTACCTGTTGTTCTTTGCCGCGATGATCATTTTCTTCGCGTACTTCTACACCTTCAACGTCAGCTTTAAGCCGGACGATGTCGCTGAGAACCTCAAGAACCAGAATGGCTTTGTCCCCGGTATTCGCCCAGGCAAGAACACAGCCGAGTATCTGGAATATGTGGTCAACCGCATCCTGGTAATGGGCTCGGGCTATCTGGCGGCCGTCTGTCTTTTGCCGGAAATCCTGCGCAACGAACTCGCGATCCCGTTCTACTTCGGTGGCACTTCGGTTCTGATCGTTGTCAGCGTGACCATGGACACGATCCAGCAAGTGCAAAGCCATCTCTTGGCGCACCAATACGAAGGTCTCATCCAAAAATCGCAGCTGCGCGGTAAAGGTAAGGGACGCAAGAAAAAGGGACCCGCTCGTCGATGAACATTATTCTTCTTGGACCGCCCGGAGCGGGCAAAGGCACACAAGCCGGAATGCTTGTTGAGTCGCGTAACATGGTTCAGCTTTCGACCGGTGACATGCTTCGTGAAGCTCGCACCTCGGGAACCGAAATGGGCAACATTGTGGCCGATGTCATGGATCGCGGCGATCTGGTTACGGACGAAATCGTCATTGGCCTGATCCGGGAAAAGCTTGAAGCCGGCGGCGATCACGGCGGTTTCATCTTTGACGGCTTCCCCCGCACGTTGGCTCAGGCCGATGCGCTGGGTGAATTGCTGGCGGAATTTGGTCAGGGCCTCGATCATGTGATCGAACTTCAGGTCAACGACGAAGTGCTGGTTGAACGCATTCTTGGCCGCGCAGCTGAGGCTGTCGCCGCTGGCGGCACGGCGCGTGCTGACGACAACGAAGAAAGCCTCAAGGTCCGCCTGATGGCTTACTACAAACAGACGTCGCCCCTGATCGGCTACTACCACGCCAAGGGCGATTTGAAGTCGGTTGACGGTCTGGGTGAGATTGAGGCCGTTAAAGCCGACATCGCGGCCATTCTCGGCTAAACCAATCTGACGCTGCGCGCGTGGGCACAAATCCCTTGACAAGGGGTTGACGCGCGCGCGCATCACTCCTACTTACCCGCATCTCTATTAGAGACTCGCATGGCGCGATCTGAGTCGACACTGTCGCGCCGATCACCTGATCAGCTGGGCCCGTGAGCGTTTAAGCCTCGGGCCAATGTTGTGAAAAAAGGGTCTGGTACTACGGACCCGCAACGAAAAGGAAGACAACGTGGCACGTATTGCCGGCGTAAACATCCCGACCCACAAGCGAGTGCCGATCGCACTCACATATATCACAGGCATTGGCCATTCTTCGGCCAAGGCGATCTGCGAAGCCGTAGGCATCGACGCGACCCGCCGCGTGAACGAACTCAGCGATGCAGAAGTTCTGTCCGTGCGTGAGCACATCGACGCGAACTACACCGTCGAAGGCGACCTGCGCCGCGAAGTTCAGATGAACGTAAAGCGCCTGATGGACCTCGGTTCCTACCGTGGCCTGCGTCACCGCCGCAACCTCCCTGTACGCGGTCAGCGTACACACACAAACGCACGTACGCGCAAGGGCCCCGCAAAGCCCATCGCCGGCAAGAAGAAGTAAGGGGAGCGCACAGATATGGCACGTGATACTCGCCGTAGTGGCAAGAAAAAGGTCTCCAAGAACATCGCAGCTGGCGTTGCGCATGTGAACTCGACCTTCAACAACACGAAGATCCTGATCTCTGACGTTCAGGGCAACGCAATCTCCTGGTCCTCCGCTGGCACCATGGGCTTTAAAGGGTCGCGTAAATCGACACCTTACGCTGCCCAGCTGGCCGCAGAAGACGCAGGCAAGAAAGCACAAGAGCACGGTGTAAAGACGCTGGAAGTCGAAGTGCAGGGCCCTGGTTCGGGCCGCGAAAGCGCGCTGCGCGCCTTGGCTGCTGTCGGGTTCAACATCACGTCGATCCGCGACGTGACACCGATCGCGCACAACGGCTGCCGTCCGCCAAAACGCCGCCGGGTTTAATCCGGCAGGAACTACCCTTCGGGGCCGGGCCTTTTGTGCCTGGCCCCGAATACGTCATTTAGAAACCTCGGGCGTCTGCCCTTTTTGGACATGAGGGGCCGGCAGGTATGGAGGGACATATGATCCACAAGAACTGGGCTGAACTGATCAAGCCAACACAGCTTGACGTGAAACCGGGCAACGATCCCGCGCGCAAGGCAACCGTGGTTGCCGAACCGCTTGAGCGTGGCTTTGGTCTGACCATGGGCAACGCGCTGCGCCGTGTTCTGCTGTCGTCGCTTCAGGGCGCGGCCATCACCTCGGTACAGATCGACAACGTTCTGCACGAATTTTCTTCTGTTGCGGGCGTTCGTGAAGATGTCACCGACATCATCCTGAACCTCAAAGGCGTCAGCCTGCGCATGGAAGTCGAAGGCCCAAAGCGGGTTTCGATCAATGCAAAAGGTCCGGGCGTTGTTACGGCCGGTGACATTTCTGAGTCTGCAGGCATCGAAGTCCTGAACCGCGAGCATGTGATTTGCCACCTCGACGAAGGTGCCGAAGTTTACATGGAGCTGACCGTCAACACCGGTAAGGGCTACGTTTCGGCTGACAAAAACAAGCCGGAAGACGCTCCTATCGGTCTTATTCCGATCGACGCGATCTACTCGCCTGTCAAAAAGGTGGCTTACGACGTTCAGCCGACCCGTGAAGGTCAGGTTCTGGACTACGACAAGCTGACCATGAAGATTGAAACAGACGGTTCGGTCACGCCGGATGATGCGATCGCTTTTGCGGCGCGTATTCTGCAGGACCAGTTGTCGATCTTCGTGAACTTCGACGAGCCCGAGCAGGCCGGTCGTCAGGACGACGACGATGGTCTGGAGTTCAACCCGCTTCTGCTCAAGAAAGTGGACGAACTGGAGCTGTCTGTACGTTCGGCGAACTGCCTCAAGAACGACAACATCGTCTACATCGGCGATCTCATCCAGAAGACAGAAGCAGAGATGCTTCGCACGCCGAACTTCGGCCGCAAGTCGCTGAACGAGATCAAGGAAGTTCTGTCCGGCATGGGGCTGCACCTTGGCATGGACGTCGAGGACTGGCCACCGGACAACATCGAAGATCTGGCCAAGAAGCTCGAAGACAGCTTCTGATCCTGACAAATTGAGATTGGGAGGGCCCGCTGCCCCGGCACTGACCGAAGCGGGCCCCACCCGCCCTCCCGTCCCGCTCCGGTCACCACCGGGGCAGCGGGTGACAACCCGGGCAAGAGCCCCAAGGAGAGCCGGTGACACGCATCGCTGGCCAGACAAAGCAAAATCGCCCGTAGAGGGCACATTAGGAGTAAGACAATGCGTCACGCAAAAGGCTATCGCCGCCTCAACCGTACCCATGAGCACCGTAAGGCGCTTTTTTCCAACATGGCTGGCTCGCTGATCGAGCATGAGCAGATCAAGACGACTCTGCCCAAAGCCAAGGAACTCAAGCGCGTCATGGACAAGCTGATCACACTCGGCAAGCGCGGTGATCTGCATGCCCGCCGTCAGGCCGCAGCTCAGCTGAAGCAGGACAAGGACGTTGCAAAACTGTTCGAAATCCTCGGTCCGCGCTACAAAGAGCGTAGCGGTGGTTACACCCGTGTTCTGAAGGCTGGCTTCCGCTACGGCGACATGGCGCCCATGGCCATCATCGAACTGGTTGACCGTGATGTTGACGCCAAAGGCGCGGCAGACAAGGCCCGTTTGGCGGCTGCAGAAGAAGAATAAACACCGCTTTTTCAAGCGATGGATGGGCCCTGCCGACAACGGCAGGGCCTTTTTCTTTGGATGTTGTTCGCCTGGTGGCACCGGGTGTTTGCGTATTTTTAAAAAGAAGAAGCCTCATGTGCCGCTTGCATTGCCTGCCGACGGTGGACATATCCTGCGGGATGGAGGCGGCCATGATCCGAATTCTAAGCATTCTGTTTTTGCTGGCGAGCCCGGTCTATGCCGAGACAAGGGTTCCGCAAAACCAGGCTGAGATATCACTGTCTTTTGCGCCGTTGGTCAAACAGGCGGCGCCTGCAGTTGTGAACATCTATGCTCGGCGTGTCGTCCAGCAATCCCGCAGCCCCTTTGCCGATGATCCGTTTTTTGGAGGGCTGTTTCGCGATCTCAACAACCGTCCGAGGGTTCAGAACTCGCTTGGCTCCGGGGTTATACTTTCGGCCGACGGGATCGCTGTTTCCAACTACCATGTGGTTGGTCAGGCCACCGATATCCGGGTTGTTTTGAATGACCGCCGCGAGTTTGAAGCGCGGGTCCTGCTTTCGGATGAGGAGGTAGACCTTGCGATCCTTCAGTTGCTGGATGCCACGGACATGCCGCACATGGATTTGCGTGACAGCGACACCGTGGAAGTCGGGGAACTGGTTTTGGCGATCGGCAATCCCTTTGGCGTCGGTCAAACGGTTTCAAGCGGCATCGTGTCTGGCCTGGCCCGTACAGGAACGGCCACGGGTAGTGCCCGCGGATATTTCATCCAGACTGATGCTCCTATCAACCCGGGCAATTCCGGTGGTGCGCTGATCGATGTCGCTGGGCGGCTGATTGGCGTGAACACATCGATCCTGACCCGGTCGGGCGGCTCCAATGGAATCGGCTTCGCAATCCCGTCGTCATTGGTTCGGGAATTCGTGTCTCAGGCCCGGGCGGGCCAGTCGCGATTTCAACGCCCTTGGGCCGGTATGACCGGACAACCGGTTGACGCAGATTTGTCGGAAAGCCTTGGGCTGGGATTGCCAGGCGGGGTTGTCGTGGTTCAGATGCATCCCGCCAGCCCATTTGCAACTGCCGGGCTGGAAGCCGGAGATGTAGTTTCGACTGTAGACGGACAACCGGTGAATACGCCCGCCGAGATGCTGTTTCGCATGTCGGTGCGGGGTATCGGAGAGGCAGCTGAAATCACGTTTACGCGCGGGGGTCGCACCCGGAGTGCAGATGTAACCATGATGCGCCCTCCAGCCGATCCGCCCTCTGATCCGGTGACCTCGGATGAGCGGGCCGTTTTGCCCGGATTGACCGTCGCCCGGTTGAACCCGGCAGTGGCGGATGAGTTCGGGCTGCCCTTCGGCGCGACTGGGATCGTTGTCATCGACCCAGGGCCTTATGGGGTGAGGGCCGGGTTGCAGTCTGGTGATATCATTCGGGCTATCAACGGGCTGGCGCCGCGGGCCCCGAGCGACGTGGACCGTATTTTAAAGCGGGCCGCGCCCCGCATTCAGATTGAGGCACAGCGCGGCAATCGCCGGATTGCGCTGCGGTTCAGGGTGTAGCGGTGGCTGATCTCTTTGATACCGGGGCAACGCCCAAAACCGAGGGGCCAAGGCCGCTTGCTGATCGACTCAGGCCGCAAACTCTGTCCGAGGTTATCGGGCAGGAGCAGGTGCTGGGCCCCGATGCGCCGCTTGGTGTTATGTTGGAAAGCGGTTCTCTGGGCTCGATTGTGTTCTGGGGGCCGCCGGGTGTAGGCAAGACGACCATAGCCCGTTTACTTGCGGATGCGACAGATCGGCATTTTGTGCAGGTTAGCGCAATTTTCACTGGGGTTCCGGACCTGCGCAAAGTGTTTGATGCGGCCAAACACCGGCATGCCAACGGTCAGGGCACGTTGCTGTTTGTCGACGAAATTCACCGTTTCAACAAAGCGCAGCAGGATGGGTTCCTGCCACATATGGAAGACGGCACGATCCTGCTTGTTGGGGCGACAACTGAAAATCCCAGCTTTGAACTGAATGCCGCTGTGCTGTCGCGGGCGCAGGTACTTGTGCTCGAACGGTTGGCCTTGGCCGATCTGGAACGGCTGGCGCAGCGCGCCGAAAAAGAATTGGACCGAGCATTGCCGCTCGATGGCGAAGCGCGTGAAGCGCTGCTGGAAATGGCCGATGGCGATGGCCGTGCCCTGCTGAACCTGATTGAGCAGGTTATGGCCTGGAGAGTGGACGGCAAGCTGGGGCGTGATGCGCTGAGCGCGCGCCTGATGAAGCGCGCCGCTCAGTACGACAAATCGGGTGATGGCCACTACAATCTGATTTCCGCCCTGCACAAATCGGTGCGTGGGTCTGATCCGGATGCAGCGCTGTATTGGTTCGCACGTATGCTGGATGCTGGCGAAGATCCACGCTTTCTTGCGCGACGGATTACACGTATGGCAGTCGAGGACATCGGCCTTGCAGATCCTCAGGCGCAAAATGTGTGCCTGCAAAGCTGGCAGACCTACGAACGGCTCGGCAGTCCCGAGGGCGAACTGGCCCTTGCGCAGGCCTTAGTCTACGTCGCGCTCGCTCCGAAATCGAACGCGGTCTACGTGGCCTACAAGGGTGCCAGAAGCGCGGCCAAAAACACCGGCAGCCTGATGCCGCCAAAGCATATCCTCAATGCGCCAACGTCTCTGATGAAAGATCAGGGCTACGGTGATGGTTATGCTTATGACCACGATGCGCCGGATGGCTTTTCCGGACAGGACTATTTTCCCGACGATATGGACCGCACAGAATTCTATGATCCGGTCGAACGTGGCTTTGAGCGAGAATTGCGCAAACGCGTGGACTATTTCGCACGTTTGCGCCGCGACCGCGGCCCTAGGTAACCCGTAGCCAAGTGCCCATGCCGGATGCATGATGGCCGAGTATATGACAATGAAAAAGCCAGTCGCCCGGGTTGTGGGCGTTGAACGCGATTTCGCGGGTTTCGCCACGCTGCATCAGGAGCGTGTCGCGCAATGGCCCGAGGCTGCCATCTGCCAGTACCTCTGAGAAATGCATCCCGTGAAGGTGCATGGCATGCGCAAAGGCCGTGTCGTTCGCCAAACCGATCCGAACGCTTTCGCCTTGGGCGACGTCGATCAGCGGCGTGTCTCGTCCGTAGGCTTTCATGTCACCGACGGTGCCGTTGAAGGCCCAGAACTTCCCGCGTTGGGCGAGATCACGAATATCCAACTGGGTGCCATTGAGCCGTGCTGAACGCATGCCGCCCATCGCGCCACCTTCCATCAGCAGTGTGGCCGTGCGCGCTGATTTAAGATCGATGGGAAAGTCTGGGTTGGCGGGCAACGCGGCGGGGGGCGGCCGCAAAGCCTGTTTCGCGCCTGAAACCGGAAAGCTGGCCATGGCATATCCGCCATCCCGTTCAAAGCTGATCAGGAAGGCTTCAGCCTCGTCTGTGGTCACATCCACGATAAGGTCAGCGCGCTGTGCCGGAGCCAGCGAAAAGGTGTCTTGTATGAGTGCTGGCTCGGACAACGGCATGCCGTCCAACGCGACGAGGTGGCCAGACATTCCGCTGAGACCAAGTTGAAACACGCGTGCATTGGCCGCCGAAATCAACCGGAGCCGCAGTCGCTGGCCACGTTGTACGGCGTACTTGGGTTCCATCTGTCCGTTGACCAGCCAGACATTTCCAAACCGACCCGCATGGCTGTTGTCATGGAAATTGCCAAAGTCATCCGACACCTGCGCGGTTTCGGTCAGGCGGATATCATCCAGCATCAGTGTCAGATCCTGATCGATGTCCGGAGCGCCCTCGGCTTCCTCGACAATCAGCGGGCCGTACAGGCCCCGTTCAACCTGCTGAACGCTTTGAGCATGGCTGTGGTACCAATAGGTGCCGGCATCCGGCAGGGCAAAGTCATAGTCGAACCGGTCGCCCGGAGCGATTGCCTCTTGCGTCAGGCCTGGAACGCCATCCATTGCATTGTCGATCCGAAGACCATGCCAGTGCACCGATGTCGGATCTGGCAGGGCGTTTTCGACGGTGATCGACAAACGATCGCCCTGACGGGCCCGCAGGCTGCGGCCCGGCATCGCGCCATCGAAGACCCAAAGGTCGGTCGGGTCAAAGCGATCTGGTGCAATTTGTTGCGTGCCGGGGGCGGCACGCAGCAGGTTGGAGGCGCTGTGCCCGGCATTGGGAATCGCGATGCAAGCCGCGGCACTTCCCAAAAAGCTACGTCGGTCGATCATGATATCCTCCGCTTCTCTTTGCATGATAGCGTGAGTCGGCCCTTGGAAAAGGCCCCTTGGCTTGACATCGCGCCGCCCCTGCGCGAAGCCCCGCCCCATGACACACACTTTGATCCAGGTCGCTTTGGGCGGCGCAATCGGCGCAGTCTGCCGCTATGGCGTGGGTCTTTGGGCTGTGCGCCTGATGGGAAAGGGATTCCCATGGGGTACACTGGCGGTGAATATCGTGGGGTCTTTTGCGATGGGCGTGTTGATCGTCGCGCTGGCCCATTTTTCGGCAAACCGGTTTGCGCCGTTGCTGATGACTGGCTTTCTTGGCGGCTTTACGACCTTTTCGGCGTTTTCGCTGGATGCCGTCACCCTCTATGAACGCGGCGAAGTTGGCGCTGCGACCCTTTATGTCGTGGCTTCTGTCACATTGTCGCTCGCCGCTCTTGGGGCTGGCCTTTTGATCGCAAGGACACTTTCCGCATGAGCCGAGTACAGACAATCACGATTGGCCCCGGTGACGGGGATCAGCGATTGGATCGCTGGCTGAAACGCCTGTTCCCGCAATTGACCCACGGGCGCATTGAAAAGATGTGCCGCAAGGGTGAGTTGAGAGTGGACGGTGGCCGGGTAAAGGCTTCGACGCGGCTTGAAGTAGGTCAAACCGTCCGCATCCCACCAATTCCAACCGGTGAGGCGCCAAAGCCCAAGCCAGGGATCAAGGTTTCGGCATCGGATGAACGCATGATGCGCGACAGCGTAATCTGGCAGGACGACCACATCATCGCGATCAACAAGCCACCGGGTTTGCCGACGCAGGGTGGTAGCAAACAGGAAAAACACGTGGACGGTCTGTCCGTGGTTTTTCAGGGGGATCTTCCCGATAAGCCGCGATTGGTGCACCGGTTGGACAAGGATACCTCTGGAGTTTTGTTGCTGGCTCGAAGCCGCGAGGCAGCCAAGGGGCTAACCGCTGCAATTCAGCACAAACAAACGCGCAAGATTTACTGGGCATTGGTTGCAGGTGTGCCGACCCCTTATCTGGGCGAAATCCGCTTTGGTCTGGTCAAGGCCGATGGACATGGCCGGGGTGGTGAAGGCGAAAAAATGCACTGCATCCACCCACGAGAGGTCGAAAACACACCGGGTGCCAAGCGTGCGCTGACGCAGTACGCCACGCTCTATCGTGTGGCGAACCGCGCGGCTTGGGTTGCCATGGAGCCGATCACGGGTCGGACCCACCAGCTGCGCGCTCATATGGCTGAAATCGGGCATCCAATTATTGGTGACGGAAAATACGGTGGCTCAGGCCAGGAAAATCTTGGGGATGGCTGGGGCGCCCAGCTGGGCGGTGTTATTTCGAAAAAGCTCCATCTGCATGCGCGCCAGATGGAGTTCCAGCACCCCATGACCAAGCAGATCATCACAGTGACGGCGCCTCTGCCTGAGCATATGGCCAGCAGTTGGGATACTTTGGGCTGGGAAGAAAGTTATGCCTCCGATGATCCCTTTGAGGCGCTGCGATGACTGCGTTGAAGCTGGCGATCTTCGATGTCGATGGGACGTTGGTTGATAGTCAGGCTGACATTCTGGCCTCGATGGACGCCGCCTTTGCGCTCGCGGGGCGCGCCTTGCCCCAGCGCCGAGATATATTGGGTATCGTGGGCCTGTCCTTGCCCCAAGCCATGGCGCGGCTTGCTCCGGATGCTGCACCATCTGATCTGGACGCCATGGTTGAGGCCTACAAAACCCGCTACGCGGATTTGAGAATGGCAAGCGGTTCCAAAAGTGCACCGCTATATCCCGGCATGGGGGCCTTGCTGGATCGTCTTTCCAAACAGGATGACCTTTTAATGGGCGTCGCGACCGGTAAATCCCGGCGCGGACTGAACGCCCTGATCGATAGCCTTGGACTGCGGGGATGCTTTGTCACGACGCAAGTCGCTGATGATCATCCTTCAAAGCCTCACCCCTCAATGGTGCTGACGGCCCTTGCTGAGGCCGGGGTCGACGCGGTTGATGCAGTCATGATTGGCGACACCAGTTTTGATCTGGAAATGGCGGCATCTGCCAAAGTGCGGGCAATCGCCGTCGACTGGGGATACCACCCGATTGAAAGACTACAGGGCGCATCACACATCGTATCAAGCGCCGAATCCCTCGAAAAAACCCTGCTGGATATGTTGGAGCTGACCAGATGAGCGAATGGGCACCAAAACGTTTTTGGAAGTCGACCGAAGTTGCACAAACTGAAGGTGGATATACCGTGACGTTGGATGGCCGGTCTGTGCGAACACCTGCCAAAACCCTTTTGGTGCTTCCAACGCAGACTCTTGCCAATGCGATTGCTGCGGAATGGGATGCACAAGAAGACAAGGTCGATCCCAATACGATGCCTTTCACACGCACCTCCAATTCGGCGCTCGACAAGGTCCGCATCCAGTTTTCCGAGGTGGCCGATATGCTGGCGGACTACGGTGACAGCGATTTGCTGTGTTACCGTGCTGATGGCCCGGCGGAGCTTGTTGAGCGGCAAGCCCGCAAATGGGATCCGGTGCTGGACTGGGCTGCACAAGAATTGGGCGCAAGGTTGGAGTCGCGTCAGGGAATCATGCACGAGCCGCAGGATGCGTCCGCCTTGGCCGAACTGCGGGCCCGCGTGCATTCGCTTAGCGCGTTCCAGCTCGCGGCGTTTCACGATCTGGTATCTTTGCCTGGCTCATTGATTCTCGGATTTGCTACTTCTGAGGGAAAACTGCCTGCCCAAGAAGCTTGGAAGCTGTCGCGACTCGACGAAATTTGGCAGGCGGAGCAGTGGGGCAAGGACGATGAAGCCGAACAAATGGCCAACATCAAACAAGCTGCTTTTGAACACGCGTCGAAGTTCTTTGGAATGGCGGCTTAATTTCTCGGCACTTGGCGCGCTTGACCTAGGGGTAATCAGCGCAAATCGCAAAGATACAACGGGTTCTTCGCTTGACGTTTCCGCAAGAATCCGCCCAAACTTACAGCACTGAGATCGGGGGGGAGCCCCTGCTTTGGTACTATCTGCCCCAAAAGGGGCAACCAAACCGCACAAATGCGGAATAACAGGAAGAGGTAACTTATGAAAAAAACCGTACTTCTGGGCGCGATGACCATTGCCGGCCTGGCAGCAGGCGCTGCATCGGCTGCGACAATGGACGACGTGAAAGCCCGTGGTAAGCTGAACTGTGGCGTTACAACCGGTCTGGTTGGTTTCGCTGCACCGGACGCCAATGGCGAATGGGACGGCTTCGACGTGGGTGTATGCCGTGCCGTAGCCGCTGCGGTTCTGGGTGATCCGTCCGCTGTTGAATTCGTACCTACAACCGGCAAGACACGCTTCACAGCGCTGGCGTCGGGCGAAATCGACATGCTGGCACGTAACACCACATGGACCTTTAGCCGTGACGTTGATCTGAAGTTCGAATTCGTAGGCATCAACTACTACGATGGTCAGGGCTTCATGGTTCCTAAGGAACTGGGCGTTTCTTCGGCCAAGGAACTGGACGGCGCGACCGTCTGCATCCAGACCGGCACAACAACCGAGCTGAACCTGGCGGACTTCTTCCGCGCGAACAACATCAGCTACGAGCCGGTTCCGATCGAAACAAATGCTGAAGCACAGCCGCTGTACCTCGAAGGTGCTTGCGACGTGTACACCACAGACGCGTCCGGTCTTGCCGCGACACGTGCTGCATTCGAGAACCCAGGCGACCACGTTGTTCTGCCTGAAATCATCTCGAAAGAGCCTCTTGGTCCGCTTGTTCGCCACGGCGACAACGAGTGGGGCGACGTCGTTCGCTGGACTCTGAACGCTCTGATCGCAGCAGAAGAGCTGGGTGTGACTTCGGCCAACATCGCAGAGCTCGCAGCTGGCACCAACAACCCAGAGATCAACCGTCTGCTGGGCACAGAAGGCAACCTCGGCGAAATGCTGGGTCTGAATGCTGACTGGGCCAAGATGGCGATCATGGCTGGTGGTAACTACGGCGAACTGTTCGAAACGAACATCGGCGAAAACACACCAATCGGTCTGTCGCGTGGTCTGAACGCACAGTGGACCGATGGCGGCCTGCTCTACAGCCCGCCGTTCCGCTAAATACATCAGAAAGGGCGCGGATTACCGCGCCCTTTCGCTTCTATTGCCTGCTTAGCCAATAAAATGGTTCGCCTGCTGTAAGAACGGGATAACCCGTCATCTCCAGAAGCGGTGAACCCATCAGGGATAATCACATGTCGACCATGACCGACCCACCGTCGGAGTCGTTTCGGCTTTCCCAGCTGATTAACGACACGCGGTACCGTTCCTACACCTTCCAATTCATAGCGCTGATCGCCCTTGTGGCCTTGATCGCCTTTCTGGGTGCGAACCTGATAAGCAACCTGGCCGCCGCCGGTTTGAATATCAGCTACGAATTTCTCGGAGAGCCTGCGGGCTATGACATCAACCAACGTCTGATCGAATACAACAGCCAATCGTCACATTGGCGTGCTGCGGTCGTCGGCGTTCTGAACACATTGCTTGTTGCAGTTGTCGGATGTTTCCTGGCCACTGTGATCGGTGTGGCGGTTGGTGTCCTGCGACTGTCCAACAACTGGCTGATCCGCAAGATCATGGCCGTCTACGTCGAAATCTTCCGCAACGTGCCGGTTTTGATCTGGATCCTGATCATTATGGCCGTGTTCATTGCGATCCTTCCTCAGCCAAGAGATTTCCGCGGAGAAGACGCTGAAGCTTCGATGCTGCTGGGCTCTTTTGCCTTTACCGGACGTGGGTTCTATTTTCCCAAGCCGGTCATGGGGCCGGGTTCTGGCATCGTGGTAGCAGTCTTCCTCGCGTCGATTGCCGGTATCTTCTATTTGCGGAGCTACGCAAAGAAGGCGCTGTTTGATCGTGGTCAGATGATCCCGACGCTCTGGCCTTCGGTTGGTATATTCTTTGTTCCGGTGATTCTGGCATTCTTTGTCATGGGTCAGCCGATCACGCTGGAGTACCCTGAACTCAAGGGCTTTAACTTCAAGGGGGGCATTTTCGCCCGGAACTCTCTGATTGCTCTGACCTTTGCCTTGGCGATCTACACAGCGGCCTTCATCGCAGAAAACGTGCGTGCCGGTATTCTCGCCGTGTCGAAAGGCCAGACCGAAGCGGCCGCTTCGCTAGGTCTTCGCCCGGGCCGGATCATGAACCTTGTGGTTCTGCCTCAGGCGCTACGGGTGATCATCCCGCCGCTGATCTCGCAGTATCTGAACCTGACCAAAAACAGCTCGTTGGCGATTGCCGTGGGTTACATGGATCTGA
This sequence comes from Thalassococcus lentus, assembly GCF_028023555.1. NCBI lineage: Bacteria > Pseudomonadati > Pseudomonadota > Alphaproteobacteria > Rhodobacterales > Roseobacteraceae > Thalassococcus > Thalassococcus lentus. The sequence goes on along the minus strand of NZ_JAQIOY010000001.1, from coordinate 19,217 downwards.
CAGGTACGCTGGGCGGCATCACGCTGAACCAGACAGGCCGTGCGATTGAATGCGTTTTGCTTCTGATGCTGTTCTATCTGACGATCAGCTTGTCGATCTCGGCGATCATGAACGTCTACAACAACGCCGTTAAGCTGAAGGAGCGCTGATATGTCTGATAAACAGCAATCCGTCGCTTTCGTTCGCGAGACAATGTTGCCTGAGCAAGCGCCTCCGGCAACCCAGCGCGGTATCGTCAAATGGCTGCGCGAGAACCTGTTCTCGGGGCCGATCAATTCGATCATGACGCTGATCGCAATCTACTTCATCTACAAGATCGTGTCTGGTGCATGGCCTTGGTTCATGAACGGTGTCTGGACGACATCGTCCCTGGCCGAATGCCGTGAAGTCCTGCAGGGTTCAACGGGTGCGTGCTTCTCGGTTCTGACCGAACGCTGGAACCAGTTGCTCTTTGGCTTCAAGTACCCCGAAGATCAATATTGGCGTTTGCTTCTGGCGATGGTGCTATTGCTTGTTGCAGTTGCGCCTGTGCTCTTTGCCAAGGTTTTCCCACGCAAGATGCTGATCTTTACCGGCCTGTATCCCTTTATCGCTTTCTGGCTGATCTGGGGCGGCACGATCCTGACACCCATCGTGGCTCTGCTTGGCTTTGTTGTGGGCTACCTTGCCTTCAAGAAGTTTGAACATCAGAGCTTTGCCATGGGCATGCTGGCCTTTGTGGTCGGCGCTGCGGTGACGTGGTTCATCGGAGGCTACCTGACCGAAGCGATGTCCGGGTTCATTGCGCTGCAAGAAATCCCAAGCCGGGATCTGGGCGGTTTTGTCCTGAACATCATCCTAGGTACGGTCTGTGTGTCGCTGTCCCTGCCGATCGGTATCTTGCTGGCGCTTGGCCGTCAGTCGTCGATGCCGATTATCAAATGGATCTGCGTTGTCTTCATCGAGTTCATCCGCGGTGTGCCGCTGATCACGCTGCTGTTCGTGGCTAACGTGGTTCTGGCTTACTTCCTGCCACCGGGCACCAACTTTGACCTTGTGCTGCGGGTGATCATCATGATCACGATGTTCAGCTCAGCCTATATTGCCGAGGTGATCCGCGGTGGTCTGGCGGCTTTGCCGCGCGGCCAGTACGAGGCAGCAGACAGTCTGGGCCTGGACTATGCGCAGGCAACGCGCCTGATCATCATGCCGCAAGCGCTCAAGATTTCGATCCCAGGAATCGTGAACGTGGCAGTGGGCCTGTTCAAGGACACCACTCTGGTTTCGGTTATCTCGATGTTTGATCTCGTGGGTATGATCCGCGGACCGATCCTCGCTTCGACCGAATGGAACGGCGTTTACTGGGAACTGTGGGGCTTTGCCGTCCTTCTGTTCTTCGTCGTCTGCTACGGCATTTCTCAATACTCACAGTGGCTCGAGCGTCAGCTTGCCACCGATCATCGATAAGGGAGGGCTAATTCATGTCTGAAGCCGCTCAAATGACAGTCTCGGATGAAGTTGCCATCCAGATTGAGAACATGAACAAATGGTACGGAACCTTTCACGTGCTGCGGGACATCGATCTGACGGTTTACCGAGGTGAACGGATCGTTATTGCGGGCCCATCCGGGTCGGGCAAATCAACGCTGATCCGCTGCATCAACGCACTGGAAGAACACCAAAAGGGTAAAATCACCGTGGACGGCACTGTGCTGTCCTCGGACATCAAGAACATCGACAAGATCCGGTCTGAGGTCGGCATGTGCTTTCAGCACTTCAACCTCTTTCCGCATCTGACGATCCTTGAGAACTGTACCCTCGCCCCAATCTGGGTTCGTAAGACGCCCAAGAAAGAGGCCGAGGAAATCGCGATGCATTTCCTGGAAAAGGTCAAGATCCCGGATCAGGCGAACAAGTACCCCGGTCAGCTGTCCGGTGGTCAGCAGCAGCGTGTGGCGATTGCCCGTTCGCTTTGCATGCGTCCGCGCATCATGCTGTTCGACGAACCGACTTCGGCGCTTGATCCCGAGATGATCAAGGAAGTTCTGGATACGATGGTGGAACTGGCCGAAGAAGGCATGACCATGCTGTGCGTTACGCACGAAATGGGTTTTGCCCGTCAGGTGGCCAACCGCGTGATCTTTATGGATGCGGGCCAGATCGTGGAACAGAACGAACCTGAAGAGTTCTTCAACAACCCGCAAAACGAGCGGACCAAGTTGTTCCTGAGCCAGATTCTCGGGCACTGATCCCAATATTAAACAACGAAATGGAAAGCGGCGCCGAATTTGGCGCCGCTTTTTCTTGTTCTATTCGAAGCCCATGCCGTTGTATTTGGCTACCAGCTTTTTGTAGTTATTGCTGCCGCCGGGGCCCTTTTCGACCAGTCCCCATTTGCCATTGGGTTCTTTGCCGCGAACGCGGCACCCACTGCCTGTGCATTTGATATGCAGTTGGAAACCGTCGGCGCGTGAAAATTTGCCTTCCCCGGCCATGGCCGGGCTTGCAAATGCCAAAAGGGCGATGGCGCCCAAGGTTGAAATCATCCTCAAAGAGTGTCCCTCCAATCAACAAACTCGCTTTTAACGCGATCAGTTTGGCGGCAACGCCTCAAGTTTGGCAAGACAAAGCTGAATGTTCAGGTCAATTCGCGGGGGACGATAAAATCAAGAACCCGGCCTGTTCCCGGTCGAATGTCTGACCAAGCGGCAACGTCAAATTCCACAACCAGTGTTGCGCAGGTTGGATAGTCGGAAAACCGGGGGTGATCTGGCGTCTGGTTGACAAGACTGTGGGCCAGCTCGGCGATTCCGGGATTGTGCCCGATCATCAAGACCGTATCGGCCGTCGCCTCAAACAAGGCGTCTAGCATAACCTCGGGTTCTGCCAGATACAGATCGTCGAGAAATCGGACCGTGGCATCACTGCCCAGCAGTGACCAGGTTTCGCGGGTTCGTTCGGCCGAAGAAACCAGCGCCTCTTGAGGATGGTGATTACGGGTAGCCAGCCACTCGGCTACCGCTGGCACACTTCTGCGCCCTCGCTTGTTCAGGGGACGATCCCGGTCAGACCGGTCAAAAGCCCAATCCGATTTCGCATGACGCATGAGAACGAGCCGTTTCATGGTCGTCACTCTCCCAGAAAGGCGGACATATGGAAAGCGGACTGTTCTGCCCTTCGGCCGAATTGCTGCGACACGGGACATGCGCGCCGGACAAGACAGCCATTCTTGCAGTCCTGCCCCTGCGGGCTGCGCATATACGCTTGGCACTTGGGGACATCATAGGGCTGTCCGGGTGCGAGAGCGCCCACAGGACAGGCGGTTTCGCAGGGCTTGGTCTCGCAGCTCAGACAGGGTTTGGGTGGGCTCTGAGGCAAGGCCACCGGGTAAGGTAATACAACTGCGCCACGGAAGCTGATGAACAGGCCAGCCGTGTCGTGAACCAGCAAGCCTGTCGGCGAAGGATGCGCCCGGCTGGTGGCCTCGGCCCAACGAATGAATGGTGCATAGGGCGGCCCGTCATAGGGGAAGACGGCGTCCCCGCCCCAGTGGTTGGCAAGTGCGCCAATAACCCGTTTGGACCAGCGATCCAGCGGATGAGGCTCCCCATCCGTGTATTCACCAGACCCTTTGAAAACCTCCCAGAATGCGGGTTCATCTGGGCCAATCATGAGAACACAGGCAGCCCCTTCTGGCGCGGCATCAGCCGGCGTGGGGGCAAACCCGCCGTGGATCACCAGCGCCTGTGCAGCCGCATCGCGGGTCAGTTCATCCAGCGTCATTCTTCGCGGGGTGGAAGATTGGTTGCCCGGATCAGCGATCCTGAGCCATGAGCGGTAAAGAGTTCCAGCAAGCAGGCGTTGGGCACCCGTCCGTCAATGATGACCACGCCCCGAACGCCTTCGTAGATCGCCTTCAGCGCGGTTTCCGTCTTGGGGATCATGCCGCCAGCGATAACGCCGTCTTGCGTCATGCGCACCACTTCCTCGGGGGTCAGTTCGGTCACAACTTCACCCTCGGCGTTCTTGACGCCCGAAACGTCGGTCAACAGCAGCAGGCGATCAGCCCGAAGCGCACCAGCGATTGCGCCTGCAGCGGTGTCGCCGTTGACGTTGTAGGTTTCGTTTGCGCCGCGCCCTGTACCGACAGGAGCGACAACAGGGATAATACCAGCACCGAACAAATCATGCAGAACTTGCGTGTTGATCTGCGCTGGCTTGCCCACAAAGCCCAATTCCGGATCATCTGGCTCGCAGACCAAAAGAGCATCGTCTTTTCCGGACAAACCAACAGCTCGTCCGCCCTGATCCATGATCGCTTGAACGATGCGCTTGTTCACCAGACCGGTCAGCACCATTTCCACCACCTCGACGGTGGCTTGGTCGGTGACACGTTTGCCGCGCACAAATTCGCTCTTGATGTTCAGGCGGCCAAGCAGATCGTTGATCATTGGGCCGCCGCCATGCACCACCACAGGGTTAACCCCGACCTGGCGCATCAGCACGATATCACGTGCGAATTCGGCCATGGCCGCATCGTCACCCATTGCGTTACCGCCAAACTTCACGACAACCACAGCGCCGGAATAACGCTGCATGAAGGGCAGGGCTTCGGAAAGTGTCCGGGCGGTCTCTAACCAGTTCTTGTTCATGTCTTGCTGTCTCATCGGATCCTCGGGGCGGCGCGTTGCGTCACAATGGCGGTCGCACGGGGTCTAGTCCAGCCCGGCAATAATTGACCGCAACGTGGCGATGCCATCCCCTTTTTCACTGCTGGTGAGGACCAGTTCAGGGAAGGCTGCCGGATGTTTCGACAATTTCTCGCGGACCTGCGCGAGAACTTTGTCCATATCTTTCGCTTTGACCTTGTCGGCTTTCGTCAGAACCGCCTGAAAGGTTACGGCCGAGGTGTCCAGCAGTTTCATGATCTCTTCATCTACCGACTTGATCCCGTGCCGCGCATCGATCAGGACAAAGGCCCGCCGAAGCGATACGCGACCAGCCAGATAGCGTTTGAGAAGCGCCTGCCACTTTTCGACAACCGAAACAGGAGCATTGGCAAAACCATAGCCGGGCAAGTCCACGAGATAATGGCTTTGGCCCAATGTGAAAAAGTTGATTTCCTGTGTCCGCCCCGGCGTGTTCGAGGCCCGAGCAAGTCCCTTGCGGCCTGTCAGCGCGTTGATCAAACTTGATTTGCCCACGTTTGAACGCCCGGCAAAGCAGACTTCAACGCGGTCCGCATCCGGCAGGCCATCCATAGCGACCACGCCCTTGAGAAAATCGACCTCACCCACAAAAAGCTTGCGGGCCTGCTCTGTTGTCGCCTCGTCCGCGTCTTCGGATAGAGGAAAAGATAGCTGTGTCATGCCATCACCAATGTGTCGCCCAATGCGATCGTGCCGTCTGTGACCACGCGCAACCCGACTGTAAAGTCAGTGTGCCCATAGTGTTCCAGAATGGACAGCAGATCCGCATCGCGGCGTCCGGTTTCAGGGTTCGCTGCGGTCGCTTCGCAACGGTCTATACGTTTGTAGGCTTCCAGCTCGGCGGTGCCCAGCCTGAAGCGTTGGCCAACCAGATCGAACTCTTCCCAAGGGGCGAGGCCATCAACCCAGATGTTGCAACGCCATCTATGCATGGACAAAGAGCGGCCCGCCCGCGCCTCGACGATGCGATGTGATTTGGTGCTGCCAAGTGTCAAAGACGGATCTGAGGTGTCTGTCATCCCGCGGCCGCGCGGCGCGCGCACGATCCGCTTTGGCGCGGCGCGCCCTTCTGCAATCAGGGGGCTCAGCCATTCGATCAGCGCTGCTTCGTCCCGATCAGGGTTCACGGAAATGGAAGGGCGGTTGGGGTGCGTCAGGTGCAAAAGATCACCTTCCGTGCGGGCCTCGACAGCCATCAGTAGCGGCGAAGATGCTGCCCGCACGAAACCGACACAGCGGCTCCATTCGAGATCGTTTGCTTTGGATGCTTCATGCGCGACCGCCCAAATACGATCACCGGGCATTGTCTGCCCGGCGATCAGTTTGACGTTGTCCACGCTCTCTCGTCCGACTGCTTTAATTGGATGCCGCCAGAGAGAGGTGACAGTTACGGTCATTTCTTGCCTTTTGGCTTGGAGTCCTTGTTTGCCGGAGCCCCATCCTGAACAGACTTTTTAAAGCTGGATCTGATGTTCCCCAGAATGTCCGGGGTGTAGCCCTGGCTGCGCATAATCAGATATTGCTGCGAGAACGTAATGACGTTGTTCGCAATCCAGTAAACCACAAGACCACTGGCAAAGCCGCCCAGCATGAACATGAAGACCCAAGGCATCCAGGCAAAGATCATCTGCTGTGTTGGATCGGTTGGGGCCGGGTTCAGCTTTTGCTGAAGCCACATCGAAACACCCAGAAACAGCGGCAGAATACCGATAAAGATCAGCGCCATCAGGCTGCCTGGTTCGGGCGATGCCCAAGGCAGCAGACCGTAGAAGTTGAAGATCGAGGTCGGGTCTGGCGCACTGAGGTCCTGAAACGGGCCAAGCCACGGTGCGTGACGCAACTCCAACGTGACGAAAATCACCTTGTAGAGCGAGAAGAAGATCGGGATCTGCAAAAGAATGGGCAAACAGCCGGAGGCCGGATTGACCTTTTCCTTTTTGTACAGCGCCATCATTTCCTGCTGCAACTTCTGGCGGTCGTCGCCAGCGCGCTCTTTGATTTTCTCCATTTCCGGCTGAAGTTCTTTCATCTTGGCCATGGAGACATAGGATTTGAACGCAAGCGGCAGGAGGATGGCCTTGATCAGAAGGGTCAGGCCAATGATCGCCCAGCCCATGTTTCCAATCCATGCATTGAGATAGTGCAGCACGGCAAAGATCGGCTTTGTCAGGAAGAAGAACCAACCCCAGTCGATGCTGTCGAGGAACCGGTCAACGCCGCCTTTTTCGATGGCACGGATGGTTTCCCATTCCTTGGCGCCCGCGAACAGCTGCGTGGTGACCTGCTGCGTTTCGCCCTGCGCCAGCTGCACCGTCGGCAAGACAGCCTCTGTCTGAAAAATGCCCCGACGGTCATCATATTTTGCGACCTGCTTGAAGGCACTGCCCGGAGCAGGGATCAGGGTGGTCATCCAGTAGTGATCCGTAAAGCCGATCCAGCCATTTTCGGCAACCTGCGTCACCTCGGCGCGCGCGCCTTCGGATGGGACAACCGAGAAATCAGGCATGTCATCGTAGTCAATTTCGGCCAGCGTGCCGTCGGCCATGGCCACGACGCCTTCGTGCAGGATGAAAAAGTTCTTCAGATCGGCCGGTTCGCCATGACGGGCGATCACACCATATGGCGCAAGCGACACAGTGCCGCCAGCGGTGTTCTCGACGCCTTGGGTTACCGAAAAGAGATAATCTTCGTCAATTTCGACCGTGCGGGTAAAGGTCAGGCCTGCGGGGCTTTCCCATGTCAGAACGACCGGGCTTCCGACACCCAGCGTTGCAGCGGCATCAGCGGTCCAAAGCGTATTCGCACCCGGAACATCATCCAGCGTCAGACCGGCACCCGGCGCCCAGCCGTAAAGTGCGTAGTAGGGCGTCTGGCTGCCGACAGGATCGAGGATTTGAACAATGTCTGAATCCTGGTCCACGGAAACGCGATAGTCCTTGAGACGCAAATCGTCGATCCGGCCACCGATGAGAGAGATCGACCCTTCCAGACGGTCCGTGTTGATGTCGACGCGCGGAGCATCAGCGATCTCTTCGGCGGCTTCAGCGGCGGTGCCTGTGGCGGCGCCCGGTGCAGCAGCGGGTCCGGTCGCGACAGCCTCGCCTGTTGCGGCATCGACCGCAACCGGGACTTCTGCGTTGGGATCAATGGCCTCGGGTTCCGGAGGTGGAAACAAGAGGAACCACACCAGAATGACAGCAAATGACAATGCCGTTGCGAGAAGCAGGTTCTTGTTCTGATCGTCCATGGGGGCGTCGCTTTTTCCTTTGGAAGACTCCGCAGGGTTCAAACGTCCTGAGGACCAAAGGTCAAGCGGATTCGGGCAATTCGGGCCTATGTGCGGGTTTGTGGAGCAGCTGTTTGCCCGTTGGTGCCGCCCGCGGGGAGATCCTTTGCGATACGGGCTGCAACGCTTTGGTGCGTCAGCTTGCGTCGCGACCCAGTTTTCGGGCTTGTTTGATTTTGTCTTCGTGAGCGCTGGCCCAGTCGATCACGTTGTCCGATGGCATTGGACGCGCAATGCCGTAGCCCTGCACATGATCGCACCCGAGTTGCGACAGCAAGGCATGTTCCCCTACGCTTTCGACGCCTTCAGCCAGTGTTTGCAGACCCAGCCGGTCCGCCAATCCCAGCACCGCTGCCAGCATACGGCGTTGGTCTTCGTCGCGATCGATCCGCGTGACAAAGCTGCGATCAATTTTCAGACGATGAACCTGAAATCGGCGCAGGGCGTTGATCGATGCGTGACCAGTTCCGAAATCGTCCAGATCAATTTGACACCCGAGTTTGGAAAGAGCGGTGATATTGCGCGCGACGATCCCGTCGGGCGAACTTGCGATCACGGTCTCCAACACTTCGATCACCAATCGTTGCGGCGTCAGACCAAAGCGGTCCAATTCCCACTTGATCCGTTCAACAAGGTTTGGATCCCGCAGTTCAACATCTGAAAAGTTCACACTGATCCTGGGAACGTCGATGCCGGCTTTGTCCCAGCTTCTCAGCGCGGTCAGGCTGTGTTGAAGAATAACCTCGCTTAGCCGGTTCATCTGGCCCGACTGCTCGAGGCAGCGCAAGAACTGCGCCGGGGCCACAATGCCGCGTTCAGGGTGAATCCATCTTGCAAGCGCTTCAGCGCCGCTGATGGCACCGGTCGACGTGCAAAGCTGTGGCTGGAACCATGGCTGTATCTGCCCGTTCATCAGGGCCTTTTCCACTTCACCCAAGAGCGACTTCTGCGCCTTGTGTGCTGCATTCATTTTGTCGGACCACGCGCGCAAGGCCGATGGCCCGTTTGCCGCAGCTTCGGTCAACGCTACGGCAGCGGCTTCGTAGATGTCCTGCCCTGTAGCGTTGCTGGGCAATCGCGTGCTGCTGCAGAACCCGATGCAGGCCGATACATATTGCATCGTGTTTTCCACCGATGCCGGTTCTTCAATGCCTGATTGCAATCGGGCGCACATCTGCAACATCGCTTCTAGGTCCAGTCGCAAAGAGGATCCAAGCAAGACAAGAAACCGATTTTCGCCAATCCTCATGGCCCGATCGTCCCGCCGCAGCATGTTTCTCAACCGGGTCAGAGTCAGATCACGCATTGTTTCAGCGGCGGTCTCTCCTCCGCGTTGTGAAACATCATCCAGCCCCTGAACTTCGATCAGGATACAGCCCGCTGAAAGGTTGCTGTCCCGCGCATCATCCAGAACGGATTGGGCCATATCGCAGGCGGTTTTCTTGTTGACCACGTCAGGTTGCGGCAACCGCGTTGAGATCGACGAACGGTCAGTGGGCCCTCCTCCGGCGAACAAATACAAGAGTGGTAACCCCAATGCGACGGCGATCAACATCGGTTCGCCGCCCAGCCAGAACGCCGCCAGCGCCATTGCAGGCAGGAATGCCAATGCCTGCGGTCCCAGAAATGTTTTGCGGAACAGTCTGCGTACCGTACCGAATTCGCCCAGGAATGTCGGCTTCATCTGTGTAACCCTCATCAGTTCTGACGAGGAGCCTAGGAGAAAGAAGTAACAGGGCTCTTAATGGATATGTAGAATGTTCTAGTCTTGTTCAGCGTCTATTTGCCGGGTCAATCCTGCAAAATCGAATAGCTTTGGGTCCAGCATATGCGAGGGCCTGATATTCATCAGTGACCGGAACATCACCTGACGGCGTCCAGGGCTGTTCTTTTCCCAAGTGTCTAGAATTTGTTTGACCTGCTGTCGCTGAAGACCGTCCTGGGATCCACATAGATCACAGGGGATAATCGGGTAATTCATCGCCTGCGCGAACTTTTCACAATCGATTTCCGCAACATGGGCCAGAGGCCGATACACAAACAGGTCGCCCTCTTCGTTCACCAGCTTTGGTGGCATCGTTGCCAGACGGCCCCCGTGGAAGAGGTTCATGAAGAATGTTTCGAGAATGTCGTCGCGATGGTGACCCAGTACAACTGCCGAGCAGCCTTCCTCGCGTGCGATACGGTACAGGTTTCCGCGTCTCAATCGCGAACAAAGTGCACAGAAGGTCCGGCCCTCAGGGACTTTGTCCATAACGATTGAATAGGTGTCCTGATACTCGATCCGGCTGGGAACCCCCATTTTGTCGAGAAACTCGGGCAATACGGTGGCCGGAAAGCCCGGCTGGCCCTGATCCAGATTGCAGGCAAGCAGGTCAACGGGAAGAAGACCGCGCCATTTCAACTCGTGCAGGACTGCAAGCAATGTGTAGCTGTCCTTGCCGCCGGACAGGCAAACAAGCCAGCGCGCACCGGGTTCCACCATGCCGTATTGTTCGATCGCCTCGCGTGCATTCTGCACGATCCGTTTGCGAAGCTTCTTGAACTCGGTCGTTTTGGGAGCGCCGAAAAAGAGCGGGTGTATGTCATCTGCGTCATCAAGCATGGGCTGTCCCTAAGCGATGCGGGGCATTGGATCAATCAGGTACGTTATCGACACCCGAACCACCCCAAGGGTGACACCGGAACACGCGCCGCGCCGCAAGCCATGTTCCTTTGAACCCACCGTGCTTCTCCAACGCTTCCATCGCGTAGGCGGAGCAGGTCGGCTGATATCTGCAGCCGTGGCCCACCCATGGGCTAAACACGAGCCGGTAGAACCGAACTGGCAGAGCCATCACCTGCGCAAAGAGGGTCATGTCTGCGCCCCATGGATTTTCTTGAGAGCGCGGTTCAGATCGGCACGCATTTTGGCAAAGTCTTCGCTGATTGTTCGGTCCGCGCGCCCCACCAGAACATAGTCCCAGCCCGGCAACCCGGCCCGGGGCAGTTCTGCGCGGGCGATTTCTCGCAGTCGGCGTTTGGCCCGATTGCGGATTACCGCATTTCCGACCTTCTTGGAGCAGGTGAACCCGACGCGCAGACCGCCGGGTTCCGTTTCATCCCGTTTGCGAGCCTGAAGCAGAAAAGCACCGCATGGCACCCGTTTGGCCCGGGCAGCACGCAGGAAATCCGATCGGTTCTGCAAAACGACCAAAGGTAAAAGGGCCGCCGCGGAATCAACCGGGGCGGCCTTTAAGGTCGTGTCATCACGCTCCGCCTTTGGCGAAGCGGCCAAGATCAGGCGCTCAGGCTCTTGCGGCCACGAGCGCGGCGCGCGTTCAGAATCTTGCGGCCTGCCTTGGTGGCCATGCGCGCACGGAATCCGTGGCGACGCTTGCGAACCAGGTTCGATGGCTGAAATGTGCGTTTCATCGCGGCTACTCCATGACATTGGCCGCCCGAAATTCGGATTCGCGCAGCCAGTGGTGTTCGAAGCCCGTGCTATAGGGGGGGCTGGAACGCATGTCAAACGGGAAGGCAGCAAGAATTGCAACATTTCTCGGCTTGATTGGGGGTGCAAATGTTTCAGTCCTGACATCAGAGCCCACTTTTTTCACGTCAGAACACACCGGCGATCAAGCGGCCGTGATCTGACTGTTGCAGCATGGGCGGCGCACTCATGTTCTGGTCTAGTACAACGCAACCGAAAGCCCCAGAGCCCATGACCCAAATGACTGATGCACCTGATCCCGGCCTGAAAAGGCACCTTCCGCTGATTGCCATCCTGACGGTGGCTGTGATCGGCTTTTTCACACTGCGAGATTATCTGACTTTTGACACGCTGAGTCAGAATCGCGAATGGCTGCTGAACTATCGCGACAATCACTACGTGCTGATGGTTGCTGCATTCGTTGCGGTCTATTTCCTGATCGTCGCCTTTTCACTGCCCGGCGCTGCGGTTGCCTCGGTCACAGGTGGTTTTCTGTTCGGTCTGTGGGCCGGGACGGCTTTTAACGTCATCGCGGCTACATTGGGGGCTGTGGCCATTTTCCTCGCTGCACGTGCTGGTTTGGGCAAAACGCTTGCGGCCAAGATGGACGCGTCCGAAGGACGTCTGCGCAGCCTGAAAGAGGGGCTTCGCGAAAACGAAATCAGCATGCTCTTTCTGCTGAGGCTGGTTCCAGTTGTGCCGTTCTTTGTTGCAAACCTCGTGCCGGCTTTGGTGGGGGTAAAGCTGCGCAATTTCGTTTGGACAACGGCCTTGGGCATCATTCCGGGTGGGATCGTCTTTACTTCGATCGGTGTAGGTCTTGGTGAAGTGTTTGACCGTGGCGAGACGCCTGACCTGTCATTGCTCTGGGCGCCCCATGTCATTGGCCCGATCCTCGGTCTTGCCGCTCTGGCTGCCCTTCCAATCGTCATCAAAGCCATTCGCGGCAAAAAGGAAATCTGAGCCATGGAAACGATCAAAACCGATCTTCTGATCATCGGCGCAGGGTCTGGCGGCTTGTCCGTCGCAGCAGGCGCAAGCCAAATGGGTGCGGATGTGGTCATGCTGGAAGGCCACAAAATGGGCGGAGACTGCCTGAACTATGGCTGTGTTCCTTCCAAGGCGCTGATCGCGTCCGGAAAGACGGCCTATACGATGTCCCATGCTGCGCCCTATGGCGTTGGCGATGTTGTCCCTCAGGTGGATTATGCTGCGGCAAAGGACCATGTCGGCGACGTGATCGACACAATCGCCCCGGTCGACAGCCAGGAACGGTTCGAAGGCTTTGGTGTCAGGGTTATTCGTGAATTCGGCCGCTTCGTGTCTGAAACTGAAGTTGAAGCAGGCAATTATCGTATCAGTGCACGGCGCATCGTAATCGCAACAGGATCGTCACCCTTCGTGCCGCCAATTCCGGGGTTGGATCAGGTGCCATATCTGACCAACGAATCATTGTGGGAATTGCGGGAACGTCCCGACCATCTGCTTGTGATTGGCGGGGGGCCGATCGGAATGGAAATGGCGCAGGCCCATAGGCGTCTGGGTAGTCAGGTGACGGTGATTGAAGGCGCAAAAGCGCTGGGCAAGGACGATCCCGAAATGGCCGAAGTGGTTCTCGGGTCGCTACGCGGTGAAGGGATCGAGATCGCCGAAGACGCGTTGGCCAAAGAAGTGCGCGGCACAGATGGTGCGATTGAGGTCGAAACACAGGACGGGCGCGTGTTCAAAGGCAGCCATGTTCTGGTCGCCGTCGGTCGCAAGGCCAATACCGATACGCTCGACCTCGACAAAGCGGGTATAAAAACGACCCGGACTGGCATTCAGGTGGATGACAGTTTGAAGACCACCAACAAACGCGTCTACGCCATCGGTGATGCCGCAGGCGGTCTGCAATTCACCCATGTTGCAGGATATCACGCAGGCATCGTCATTCGTTCGGCCCTGTTTGGACTGCCCGCTAAGGCCAAAACCGATCACATTCCCTGGGCGACCTATACGCAGCCAGAACTGGCACAAGTCGGCCTGACCGAGGCGCAGGCCAAGAAGGAGCATGGCATCAAACTTGAGGTGCACCGGTTCCACTACAGCCATAACGACCGGGCTATTGCCGAACGAAAGACCAAGGGCCTGATCAAGGTCATGGTGGTCAAAGGTAAACCGGTTGGCGTGTCCATAGCCGGGCATCAGGCCGGCGAATTGATCAATCTGTGGTCCTTGGTGATCGCCAACGGCCTGAAGATGTCGCATGTCTCCAACATGGTTTCCCCGTACCCTACGATCGGAGAGCTTAACAAACGTGTTGCAGGCGCCTATTTTTCGCCCAGACTGTTCGAAAACGAGACAGTGAAAAAAGTGGTCCGCTTTGTTCAGCGCTGGCTGCCGTAACCAGGACGCAGAATGCATAACTCTCTTTCCGGCCGTTTCCTGATACTCACGACGATTTTCGTGATGCTGGCAGAAGTGCTGATCTTTGTGCCGTCGATTGCGCGGTTCAGAGAGGACTATCTGCTGAATCGGTTGGAAAGAGCGCAGATTGCGTCTTTGGCACTGTTGGCTGACGACATGCTTAGCCCTGAGCTTGAGTCCGAGCTTTTGGAAAACGCAGGGGTTTTCAACGTTGTTTTGCGGCGCGACGAGATCAGGCAGCTGGTCTTGTCGTCACCGATGCCGGGCGAAATCACCAGCACCTATGATCTGCGGGACGCTCAGGCATGGGTGCTGATTGGTGATGCCATGGTCCGTTTGTCAAAACCCGAAGCGGAAATGATCCGGGTCATTGGAAACCCGTTTCAGGAAGCCGGCGATCTGGTGGAAGTTACGATGGACACCAAGGAACTGCGCGCAGCCATGCTGGACTATGGTTTGCGTATTCTCGTTTTGTCGGCTGTCATTTCGATCTTCACCGCTGTTCTGCTGTTCCTCGCCGTTCGCAATTTTCTGGTTAAGCCCATCAAGGGCGTGGTGGGCCATATGCAGGGCTATGCCTTGGCCCCCGAGGATGCCAACCGAATTATCCAACCTTCGGCCTCTGTGCGTGAACTGCGCGAGGCCGAGGACGCGCTGCAGTCTCTTCAGACACAGTTGACGCAAGCGCTGCGCCAAAAGGAACGTCTGGCCCAGCTGGGTGGCGCTGTCGCTCGGGTCAGTCACGACCTTCGCAATATCCTGACCTCGGCGCAGCTCTTTACGGACCGGATAGAAATGTCTGAGGATCCGACCGTAAAGCGTATGGCCCCCAAACTGGTCAATTCCATCACGCGCGCCGTCTCGCTCTGCGAAAGCACGTTGGCTTTCGGTAAGGCGGAAGAGCCAGCCCCAGTTCTGACCCGGTTCAACTTTGCTGAAATGGTCAACGAAGTGTTCGAGGCCGAGCGGCTTGCTATCGGAAATGCAGACATCAGCCTTAGTGAAGATGTCCCTGCCGGTCTGATGCTTCGCGGGGATCCGGAGCAGTTGTATCGCGCCATTGCCAATCTTGTTCGCAACGCCCGGCAGGCCATCATCGCCACAGGCAAACCAGGAGAGATTAGTGTGTCTGCCCTCAGCGCCGACGACGCGTGGGAGATCCGGGTTTCAGACACTGGGCCGGGTTTGCCACCCAAAGCGCGGGAACATCTGTTCCAGCCGTTTCAGGGCGGTGTCCGAAAGGGTGGAACCGGCCTCGGTCTAGCAATTGTCTCGGAACTGGTGCGCGGTCATGGCGGTGTTCTGGAGCTTGAAAGCAGTGATGACGCCGGGACCGTCTTTGCGATCCGGTTGCCAATGAACGCGACGGACTGATTTTCAGCATTTGCCTCTTGCATCGCTCAGCCGCGAACGATAAATGCCCTCCTCACGGACCGATAGCTCAGCTGGATAGAGTACCTGACTACGAATCAGGGGGTCGGGGGTTCGAATCCTCCTCGGTCCGCCACCACCACATTTCCCCAGATTTTACATGATCGCGAAAGATAACCTAAGACTTAGGTTTCATAAGGTTTATTCGCTGCCTTGGTTTTCTTTGCGTTTTGTTGGATCGCACCTATACTCTTTCACTGTGTGGTACTGAATGTGGTATTTATGGCGGCGCTGGGCGGCAAGCTAACAAAGAAGCTGGTGGAGAATCTTGGGCCGGGGCGGCATGGCGACGGGTCGGGCCTCTATTTGGTGGTCGATCCATCGGGTGCGCGGCGCTGGATTGTTCGTGTCACCGTTAAAGGCCAGCGCAACAAAAAAGGCGCTCCGCTGCGCACCGACTTTGGCTTGGGCGGTGCAGATGTAGTTACACTCAATCAAGCCCGCGAGCGCGCGTTGGAATATCGCCGGATGGCCAAGTCGGGCCTAAATCCTCGCTTCAATGCAAAGCGCGAAGTGCCGACCTTTGAAGAACTCAGCCAGCAAGTCCATATCGACCGCTTGCCCACCTGGAAAAACGCCAAGCACGGCCAGCAATGGCTCAACACTCTGCGCGACTATGCCTTTCCCAAAATTGGACGGATGCCTGTCGATAGCATTGGCCAGCCCGAAGTGCTGATGTGCTTGTCACCTATTTGGACCAGCAAACACGAAACTGCCAAACGCCTCGCACAGCGCATCAAGGCGGTGCTGGATGTGGCCAAGTCAAAGGGGTTCCGAGCAGGCGAGAACCCTGTGGCTACAATCCGCGATAGCGACGTTCTCCCCAAGGTAAAGGTCAAGGTGAAACACCATGACGCAATGCCGTGGCGCGATGTGCCAGCCTTCTATGCGGAACTGGCGGGGCGCACGGCCACTGCGGCCAAAGCGCTGCAATTCACCATCTTGACCGCTTGTCGAACGTCCGAAGTGCTCGAGGCACGCTGGGAAGAATTTGATTTTGACACCCGCGTATGGAACCTTCCGGCGGAGCGGATGAAAGCGGGCGCGGAACACCGCGTACCGCTGACGGATGAAATGCTTGCGATACTGAAGCCATTGCGCGTGATGGCGTCTGAATTTGTATTTGAGGGCCAGAAGCGCCACCAGCCTCTGTCCAATATGTCGATGCTCATGCTGTTGCGCCGGATGGGGCGCGAGGGGTTCACCATACACGGCTTTAGGAGTTCCTTCCGCGATTGGGCCTCAGAGGCGGCAGGCGCGCCGCGAGAGGTCGCAGAGGCGGCACTGGCGCATCAGGTCGGGTCTGAGGTCGAGCGGGCCTATGCGCGGTCTGACATGCTGGAGCGGCGACGGGAGTTGATGGAAGGGTGGACGCTTGCGGTTTCAGATATTCCAGAGGAAAAGGTTTGCTGACACCTCCCAACTTTATTCCTCTGACCACAGTGATGGATGTTGCAAAAGCTGAACTTCGGCCTTTCATGAAAGAGTTCCTTTTGGAGTGCGCGTCCAGTGATGCCGATGTTCAAAAGAAAATTTCTTTAGGCAGTCCCATGGACTACGCGTTCTTTGCAGTGGCCGAGCTTATCCAAGCCGACCTATACGCCTTTAAACCGTTTCAAAATTTGGTGCAGGTTCACTCCCGTGAAATCTTTTTGGATACCTTGTGGCTTGGCGGCCTCGGCTATCCGGGGTCGCTTGCAAGAAAGGATTCCGACATTTTTGATGAAAAATTGATAGAGGACTTTCAAATCGGCTGCTTTCCCGATGATTTCTATCAAGTTGAAGGTTGGACCAACATGTTGGGTTGTAGTTCAGACGGACCCATTTCTGAGGCGATGTTGGCAGCTGCGAACCAAGCCGCGTCTTCAAGGGGGTACCTCCGAGTTCCTCGCTTTGTGGCGACGAGAACTGGCAAGTTAGATTTGAGGCTCTTCGAATTCTGCGAAGAGAATTATGGCGCTGGGTTCACTAGACTGGGCAATTCTACACGAAGCCGTCAGTTGGCTGACGAACTACGCGTATTGGATGGTAGCTATATATGCATTCCCGAAAATGTGGCGGATGGGGCAAGAAGTTACTTTGCGGATCGCGGTCGAGACATTTTCACAGACTACGAAACACATAAAAATCAGGTTGGCAGACCACGCAAGCAAGAGGATGCAGCAAACGCTTATCATCAGTGTTTTCCAAGTGGACACAATGCCAAAGGATTATCTTGGAAAGAAGCTCGAGCCCAAGTGGAGCGCGCGATGGGACAAACAGTTGACGTCGACACAATAAAGAGGGGGCTCGGAAAAAAGAAATAAGGTTGGGCAAAACTCGCTACTGATTGCTTTGTTCAGCAGAAAATTGGGGCAAAAAGACGGCTTAGGGTTTTGCCTATTTTGCCTGTCTGTCCTGAAAGCCTGAAGCGGGCAAGCTTAAGCCATCGCAACTAATCTTAAAAAAGGACTTGCAGATGGCGACTATCTACAATCATGACCGCATCTACTTCCCAGAAGACCCCGAACTTCGCGTTCTCGGCAGCGTGGAAAAACTCGCTCAATGGCGGCACCGCAATCGCGGGCCAGCTTTCATGCGCATCGGGCGGCGGATCGGATATCTCGGCTCCGACCTAAACGTCTACCTCAGCGCCCAGCGTGTCGACCCCAGCGAGGGCGCGAAATGAAAAGCCCCAACACGCAATCACGCGTCGGCGCTCTACGAGTGAAAGAGACTGCCACCCTAGCAAGTTTAGTGTCTGCCACGCGATGCCCGCACTCTTCGAGGGCGAACTGCCAGTGGTTTTGCCGGTGCCCATTGTCAAACTCTGTCGAACTTATCCTTATCTGCAAAGGGCAAATCACCCATGGTTGATCATTGGCGCTCCAACCAAACCCAGATTTTCTGGACCTGTAAAGCGCTTGCCCAAGGGCGCGTGATCACTCATCAAGACGAGATTGGCAAGGTGAACGGCTGGCGTTTAGGGGCCATCATCCACAAACTGAGGAAGCAGTATCATTGGTCCATCGCAACTGAGTATCGGGGCCAGGAAAACATCGCACACTATTCGTTGCTCGTAGGCTGCAAAAGACGGACGCTCGCGGTCCCTCCGTTCAAGTCAATGATGCGCGGCGACCATGCAGAGGTGATGCGACAAGTTTTCCAACCTTTCTACGGTGACAACGACAATGGGTAAATCTAAACGCAGAACGGAGGGGCAGTATGTGCCCCTCCCATACTCTTTCTTAAAGAGCGACGCGTGGCGGTCTCTAAGCGGTCCTGCCGCGCGAGTCTGGCTCGAATTGCACACGCGGTACAACGGAGGGAACAACGGTTCTCTATTGCTGTCCTACGCAGAAGCGAGTGAGTTACTAGGAATGGGCAAGGCGACCGTGGGACGGGCGTTCTCTGAATTGGTTGAAAAAGGGTTTTTGGCGCTTGAGCGGGAAGGGAACTGGTACAGCCGTCGCGCCCATGAATGGCGGTTGACCACCAAGCCGATGCAGCGGGCAAAGGGTAAAGAGCTACCATCCCACGATTGGCGTGAGTACAGCGGCCAAGAAAAAACAAAACTCGGTTCTCTTGCGGAACCGTCGCAAACCTCTGTGGTTCCGTTTGAGAACCCACCCGGCACGAGTGGTTCCAAACGAGAACCCGTCAGGCGAAAAAAAGGGAGACGCTTCGGTTCTGGATCGGCACACTAATACTAACCACTCAAGTATAGCCGCCTCTCACCCCTCATCGCCACAATCCAGAAAGAGCACCCCCGCCCAAAAATGTCGGGTGGGGGTCGGTCTACATGACCGCACCCTCGCGACTGTGTCTTTTAGTTTTGACCCAGCCCCCTGATCCGGGCCGTTCAGGTGTAGAATCCGTTCCTGTTTCTTTCTGTTGATATGTTTGCGGTCAAGGCCTGCTGAGCGGAGCCTTTGCGGAGCTCAAGCGAGGCAGG